>NZ_JAXBQL020000007.1:0-231464 GCF_047520565.2 Stenotrophomonas sp. FR012 | reverse complement strand
GGGTCCGGTTGCGGGGGACGCTGCAAGTACGTCCATGTAAGCTCGGTCGCCGCATCCATGCGGCTCACGCCCCCGCAACCGGACCCACCCCGCCTTCGACAGCTTCCCGCGGTCTGCCGGGACTGCGTACTGCACTGCTGTTGGTGGGTGTCGACCTTGGTCGACACGTGTCTTGCTTGTGGTGGGTGACGACCGTTGGTCGTCACTGGAGCAAGCGCAGCGAAGCGACACGCTTTTGCTCTTCTTTCTTTCTTCCGTGGCTGGACGCGCACGGAAACTGTCAGAGGCCGGGCGGGGTGGGTTCGCGGGGGTGTCCGCGGCATGGATGCCGCGGCCAAGCCCCCAGGGACGGGTTCATGGCGTCCCCCGCGAATCCACCCCGCCCGGCCAAGCAAGGCTTCTGCTCTCAAAACATCCAGCCACGAGGGGCTCAGCCGTTCGCTGCCAACTCCACATCCAGCGCGCGCAGGCGATCCACGGTACCCACATCGGTCCAACGCCCGCGATGGTGCTGCCCCGTCATCAACCCCTGCGCCATGAAACGCTTCTGCAGCGGCACCACCGAGAACTTCGGCGGAACACGCTCGCTACCCGGCGCATCGCCGATCACCGTGCGCCAGTCGGCCACGATGGAGGGGCGATACACGCCGATGCCGGCATAGGTCAGGCACGGCCCTGCGTGGTCGTGGTGCAGCAGGCCCTGCGCATCGAGTCGGTAGTCACCGTTGGGGTGTTGCGCCGGATTGTCGACCAGCACCAGGTGTGCCTGGCCCTGCGGCTCGCGCGGCAGCGTGGCGAAATCGAAATCGGTCCAGATATCGCCGTTCACCACCAGGAACGGAGCATCGCCCAGCACCGGCAATGCGTTGAGGATGCCGCCGCCGGTTTCCAGCGGGGTCTGCCCTTCGTAAAGGAAATGCAGACGCAGGCCCCACTGGCTGCCATCACCCAGCGTCGCCGGGAACTGCTCGGCCAGCCACGCGGTGTTGACCACTACCTCGCGCACGCCGAGCGCCGCCAGGCGTTCCAGGTGCCAGACGATCAACGGCTTGCCGGCCACTTCCAGCAGCGGCTTGGGTGTGTGCAGGGTCAGCGGGCGCATGCGCTCGCCGAGCCCGGCGGCAAACACCAGCGCCTTCATCGGGCCACGCGCATTGGTGCGCCGAGGTCGGCCAGCGCCGGCTTGATGCGGTTTTCCAGCAGCTGCTGCAGGGGGGCCAGCTCGCGATAGCGTGGCAGCACTTCATCCAGATAGCCGATGAAGCGCGGTGCGTCGTCCAGGTAATGGCCCTTGTTGTCGCGGTAGCGCAGGCGGCAGAACAGGCCGAGGATCTTCACGTGGCGCTGGATGCCCATCCAGTCGGCATCGCGCAGGAAGGTGGCGCGGTCGGGCACCGGCAGGCCGGCGTCGCGCGCGCGTTCGTGGTACTGCGCCAGCCACTCGTCAACGCGCTGCAGCGGCCAGCTCAGGAAGGCGTCCTTGAACAGGCTCACCGCGTCGTAGGCGATCGGGCCACGCACCAGGTCCTGGAAATCCAGCACCGCGGGGCCGTCGTCGACCGGCATCAGGTTGCGCGGCATGTAATCGCGGTGGGTCATCAGCTGGGCCTGGCCCAGCGCGTTGTCCATCAACCGGCGATGCACCAGCTGCAGCCCCTCGAGCTCACCGCAGTCCAGTTCCAGGTTCAGGTGCCGCTGCAGGAACCATTCGTCGAACAGCCCGGCATCGCGTTGCAGCAGCGCCTCGCCGAACTGGCCGAAGTCGGCTGGCACCGCAATCGCCTGCAGGCGCAGCAGCTGTTCGATCGAGCGGCCAAACCATTCATCGGCATTGCGCGCGTCGAGGATCCTGGCCAGGGTCGGACCGCCGAGATCTTCCAGCAGCAGGAAGCCGGCCTCCAGGTCCTGTGCCAACAGCGCGGGCACGCGCAGGCCGTGGTCGTGCAGCAGGCCGCGCATGCGCAGCCACGGCCGCGGATCTTCCAGCCCCGGTGGGGCGTCCATCACGATGTGGCTGCCACGGGTGCTGGTGGTGCGCCAGTAGCTGCGCATGCCGGCATCGACCGAAGCGCGCTCGACCACCGCGCTGGCATCGTCGAGCTGGGTACGGGCCCATTGCAGGCGCCGCGCGCTGCGCTGGGGATCGGAGGCGGGTTCGGTCATGCGGGCATATCCGGGGGCGCTGGGCGCGCCAACGTCGGGAACAGGAAGGGAAGGGGGACGGGGTCAGCGGCGGCCGCTGAACAGGCGCAGGACGGCCAGCACGGCCACCGCGCCCACCACCGCACCGAGGAAGCCGGCCGGTTCGCCGGGGGCGTACCAGCCCATGTACTGGCCGAACCAACCGGCCAGCAGCGCACCGAGGATGCCCAGCACGATGGTCAGCAGGCAGCCCATGCGGTTGTTGCCGGGCATGAAGAAACGCCCGAGCAGGCCGACGAAGAAGCCGACCAGCAGGATGTACAACCAGCTGCTGCTGCCGAACAGACCATTCATGCGCGCGGATTCCGCTTGAGTGTGGACGCAGCCTAGCAAGGCCAGGCTGCGTCCGTCACCGGTGCCGGATCAGCAGCAGCCGTGGTCGCCGTGGCGGGTGCCGCTGTCGGCAGCCACCGGCGAACCGCTGGTCTCGCCACGCAGGCTGGCGGCGTAGTGCTCGCTGATCACCTTGGACACGCAGGCGGTGACCTTCTTGCCCATCGGGATGTGCAGGAACTCATTCGGGCCGTGCGCATTGGAGTGCGGGCCGAGCACGCCGGTGATCATGAACTGCGCACCCGGGAACTTCTCGCCCAGCATGCCCATGAACGGGATCGAGCCGCCTTCGCCCATGTACATCGCCGGCTTGCCGAAGAAGGCCTGGCTGGCGTCGTCGATGGCCTGGGTCAGCCACGGCGCCATCGCCGGGGCGTTCCAGCCGGTAGAGGCCTTTTCCAGGTCCAGGGTGACCTGCGCGCCGTTCGGCGGATCGCGCAGCAGCGCTTCCTTCAGCAGCTCGCCGCAGGTCTTGCCATCGGCGGTTGGTGGCAGGCGCAGCGACAGCTTCACCGAGGTCTGCGGGCGCAGCACGTTGCCGGCCGATTCCAGCGGCGGCATGCCGCCCACGCCGGTGACCGACAGCGCCGGGCGCCAGGTGCGGTTGAGCACCAGCTCGGTCAGGTCCTCGTTCATCGGACGCAGGCCGTCGACCATGGGGAACTTCTCGAAGATCTCGGTATCGACCACTTCGGCAGCGCGCCTGGCCTGTTCCTGGCGCTCGGCGGGGATTTCGACGTTCATGCCGTCGATCAGGATACGGCCGGTGTCCTGGTCCTCGATGCGCGACAGCAGTTGGCGCAGCAGGCGGAAGCTGGACGGCACAACGCCGGAGGCATCGCCGGAATGCACGCCTTCGTTGAGCACCTTCACGGTGAAGTTGCCGCCGGTCAGGCCGCGCAGCGAGGTGGTGCACCACAGCTGGTCGTAGTTGGCGCAGCCCGAATCCAGGCAGACCACCAGCGAGGGCTTGCCGATGCGCTCGGCCAGGTGGTCGACGTAGGCCGGCAGGTCGTAGCTGCCGGACTCTTCGCAGGCCTCGATCAGCACCACGCAGCGGGCGTGCGGCAGGCCCTGGGCCTGCAGCGCCAGCACCGCGGCCAGCGAGCCGAAGATGGCGTAGCCGTCGTCCGCACCGCCGCGGCCATACAGCTTGTCGCCGCGAAGGACCGGCGTCCACGGGCCGAGATCGTCATCCCAGCCAGTCATTTCCGGCTGCTTGTCCAGATGGCCGTAGAGCAGGATGGTGTCGTCGCCGGTTTCGGCGCCGGTCGCTGGAATTTCCAGGAAGATCAGCGGCGTGCGGCCTTCCAGGCGCACCACTTCAACCTTCAGGCCGGGCAGCTGCTGGGCCCTGGCCCAGTTCTCCATCAGGGTGACCGCCTGTTCCATATAGCCGTTCTGCACCCAATTGGCGTCGAACATCGGCGACTTGTTGGGAATGCGGATGTAGTCGACCAACTGCGGGACGATTTCGCTGTCCCACTTGTCATTGACGAATTGGCCGAGCTTGGCGCTGTCCATCTGAAACTCCGGTTGCATGGGCTGATCCGGCCATTCTACGCCTGTGCCACGGGTAGGGTTTTTCCTACATCACGTCGGGTATTTGGCTGGCTTACGGAAATCCGGGAAACCGATAGGCTGTGCACATGTGGTGACGGACACTGTTCCTGCCGACGGGATTGCCGGTCGGGGCGGCCAGAATCACAGGGAGATACACGTCGTGCCTTGGAGTGTCGTGTTGAGGGCACTGGTGCTGGTAGTGGGGATCGCTGGGGCGCATGCCGCCGAACCGATCGACATCAACCGCGCCGATGCCCAGGCGCTGCAGCAGGGATTGACGATGGTCGGAGCCGCCAAGGCCGAGGCGATCGTCGAGCACCGGCGCAGACACGGCCCGTTTCATCGCGTCGAGGACCTGGCGCAGGTGAAGGGGATAGGGAAAGCGATCGTCGAACGGAATCGACAGCGGATCACCGTAGGCAACAGGTTGTTGCCGGCGGATCCGGTACCCGGATCGGTACCGGTGCGGACCGTACCCAGGCGCTGACAGCAGGAATCGTCGGAACCGGCAGGAGGCTGGTTCAGCGGTCACGGACAGGACGGCCGTGACCACCGACCGCCGCAGGATGCGGCACCAATCACCAGGATGGTGGCATCACAGACCTGTGGAAGGGGCTGAGATACAAACAGGACAGACGCGGCCGCGTGCAGGACGCAACGCTTCCCCCACAGCGCAGGATGCGAGGGGGCGGCAGCAGGCCGACAAGGACGTAACGATTGCCCGGTACGACACATGGCTGTGTCGCCGGGCAGTTTCATTTCCGGCGCCAGGTTTTGCCGCGGCCACCACGGGCCGATGGTGTACGGTGGCGGCTCCGCATGGAAAGGACCCCCGCTGGATGCTTCTGCACCGTCCAACCACTCTGATGCTCGCTCTTGCACTGGCCCTGCCCCTGCTGGCCCATGCCGCTGCGCCGGCACCGGCTGCCAAGCCCGCAGCTGCCACTGCCGGCACCGCCGAGGTGCGCGGGCCGACCGACCTGAAACCGGGCGAATACCTGTGGCATCCGGAAATCTCGCCGACCGGCCCGATCGTGCTGGTGGTCAGCCTCGATGAGCAGCGTGCCTACGTCTACCGCAACGGTATTGCCATCGGCCTGACCACGATCAGCTCGGGCAAGGCCGGGCACGAGACACCGACCGGTGTGTTCACCATCCTGCAGAAGGACAAGGACCACAAGTCCAACCTCTACAACAGCGCGCCGATGCCGTACATGCAGCGGCTGACCTGGGACGGCATCGCCCTGCATGGCGGCAGCCTGCCCGGGCATCCGGCCTCGCACGGCTGCGTGCGCCTGCCGCAGGCCTTCGCGCAGAAGCTGTTCAGCGAAACCCAGCGCGGCGATACCGTCGTGGTGGCCGATGCCAAGAGCTCGCCGATGACCCTGGCCTATCCGTCGGTGCTGGCACCGGTCAATGCACGCGGCCAGGCCCTGCCGGAGACGGAGGGTGGGGCGCCGGCACAGGCCTGGTGGAACGACAGCGCGGCGCCGGCCGGGCAGGTCGGCATCCTGGTCAGCCTGCACGACCAGCGCCTGTACGTGCTGCGCGATGGCGTGATGATCGGCGAGTCGCCGCTGAAGGCCGACGCGCTGCCGGCCTTCCAGGGCACCACCCTGTTCGTGATGGGGCAGGGTTTCAGCGATACGCCCAGCCCGCTGGACGCGAACCAGCGCCTGCACCAGTGGACGGCCTACCCGTTGCTGGGCCAGGACCGCGCCCAGGCCACGCCGGACCTGCTGGCCACGCCCTCGCTGCCGATGGCGCTGCCGGCCGAGTTCGCCCGCCAGCTGTACCGGGTGCTGGTGCCAGGCACGACCCTGCTGGTGACCTCGCTGCCGGCGGTCCGCCCAAGCCCGGCTGAATCCGGAATGCAGCCGGTCTTGGAATCCGAGCCGCCAGGGTCCACCCTCAAGGGCAACTGAGTCCCTTCGTTGTGCCCATGACTGCATCCCGCCTGTGCCGGCTGGCCGCGTTCGGCCTGCTGGCGACCTCGGCCAGCGCCCCGGCGCTGGCACAGACGCCCGCCCTCGCCACCAGTGCCGAAGATCTGGCTGCCTTGCTGTCGCGCAGTGCGCCCAAGGCCGACCGCCACGTGTTGCAGCTGGCGGCGCGCGCCATGCGCTGTGCGTTGCAGCGGCCGGAGCTTGGCATCAACGGTGACCGACTGAGCGTTATCGATTACTCGCGACCGTCCACCGAGCCGCGCCTGTGGGTGTTCGACCTGGCCCACCAGCGCCTGCTGTTCGAGGAATGGGTGGCGCATGGCCGCAACAGCGGCGAGAACCGCACCGAGCACTTCTCCAACCGCGATGGCAGTTTCATGTCCAGCCTCGGCGCGTTCACCGCGCAGGAGACCTACATGGGCGGCAACGGCTATTCGCTGCGCCTGGCCGGGCTGGAGCCGGGCTTCAATGACCGCGCGCGTGATCGCGCGATCGTCATCCACGGCGCGCCGTATGTGAACCCGGCCACCGCGCAGCTGCAGGGGCGGCTGGGCCGCAGCCTGGGCTGCCCGGCGGTGCGCCTGTCGGTGGCCAAGCCACTGATCGATGCGTTGCGTGGCGGCACGATGGTGTTCGCCTATTACCCCGACCAGGACTGGTTGAAACACTCGCAGCTGCTGGCCGGCGGGTGCGGCGGCCAGGGCACGCTCGCCACGCGGTGATGCACGATGGCGCGCGGCGTGATGCAATGCGCCGATGAACGTCGACTCCCTGCTGCACACTCCGAGCCAGGTCATCTCACGCCTGGACTACCGCCGCGAACGCTGGCGCAACGGCCTGGGCTGGACCCGCGAGATCCTGCGCCTGCCCGCGCAGGGCGACGACTGGGCGCTGCGCCTGTCGGTGGCCGAGATCGAGCTGGACGCCGCGTTCTCCGCGTTTCCCGGCGTGGAGCGCGAGCTGGTGCTGCTGCAGGGCAATGGCGTGCGCCTGCGCTTCGAGGATGGCCGCGTGGCCGAAGTCCTGCCGCCGCATGGGCGCGTGCGCTTTGCGGGCGAGGAAACGCTGCACGGCGAACTGGTCGACGGCACCACCCACGACTTCAACCTGATGTGGAAGCGCGACCTGCTGCAGGCCGAACTCCTGCACCGGCCACTGGTGGGCAGCATGTTCTTCTTCTGCGAACCAGGCGTGGCCTGGGCGCTTTACCTGTTGGCCGGTCATGCCGAATTTGGAGCTGACAGCGGTCTGCCGCCGATGCACGCTGGCGATACCGCGTGGTTGGCGGCCGGTGAACGGCAAAGGCATGCGTTGCAGGGCGGGGGCGAGTTGCTGGCGATCCGGGTCAGTGCGGCGGCGGGATGATTCCTGGGCGCCGGTGGGTACCATCCACGCATGGCGTGGATCTACTTGCACTGCGGTTGCCACCCTGCCTGGACACGCCGTTCAGTAGATCCACGCCATGCGTGGATGGGGCGACCTCAATACACATCGCGCCGGTAACGACCGGCCAGCAGTAGCGCTTCCTTGTCCGCAGTCCCCAGCACCTGCTCGATCACCGCATCCACCGCCGGGGCCATGCCCTGCAGGCTGCCACAGACCAGGATCGTCGCGCCTTCATCCACCCACTGCCGCAGTGTTGCTGCTTCGGCCAGCAGGCGGTCCTGCACATAGCGATGCACACCGCCATCGCGGCTGAACACTGCATCCAGCCGCGCCAGCGTGCCATCGGCCAGCATCGCCTGCAGTTCTTCGCCGAAATGGAAGTCATGCGCGGCGGTGCGCTCGCCGAACAGCAGCCAGGTACGGCGCGCGCCACTGCGTACGCGTTCGTGCAGGTGTGCGCGCAGGCCGGCGATGCCGGTGCCGTTGCCGATCAGCAGCAGCGGTACCTCGGCGGCGACGCCATGGAAATTGTCGTTGCGGCGCAGGCGCAGTTGCACCGGTTCGCCAAGTGCGGCGTGGTCGCACAGCCAGCCGCTGCCGATGCCGGGTGTTCCATCGGCGCGTAGCTGGCGACGCAGCAGCAGCTCCACCGCGCCGTCGGCCATCACTGAGGCGATGGAGTACTCGCGATGCGGCAGCGGCTGCAGGGTCGCCAGCAGCGCGGGCAGATCGCCCGGGGGGACCAATGAAGGCAGGTGCGAGTGCGCGACGCGTGCCAGCAACGTCTGCCCGTCATCCAGCACCCTGTCCGCATCGAAGCGCTGTGCGTCCAGCCAGGCACGCACGGTGTGCGACGCATGCTGCGGGCCGATCTCGGCGATGTCGCCGGCCTGCCACTGCACATCTGCGCCGGCCGGTGGCCGCAGGCGCAACCAGTACACTGGACCGCCGGGGCTGCCCGGGTTCAGATGTTCGCGCTGCAGCAGCGTCCACGGCTGGTATTCGGCCGGGCTCCAGTCGGGCATTTCACTGGCGCCACCACCGAGTTGTCCCAGCAGCTGTTGCCAATGACGCAGCGCTGCCGGATCGGCGTTGTCGACCTCGATCACATCGAACAGCGCATGCGCGCCGTGCTGCCGCAGCCATTGGTCAAGCTGGTGGCCGAATCCGCAGAAGTGGCCGTAGCTGCGGTCGCCCAGCGCGAGCACGCCGTAGTGCAGGTGCTGCAGTGAAGGCGGCGAGACCATGACATCGCGCAGGAACGGCAGCGCGTGGTCAGGCGGATCGCCCTCACCGGTGGTGCTGGCGATGAACAATGCACGCTGGCTGCCGGCCAGCAAGGCGGCGTCGACCTCATGCAGACCGCGCACGCGCACCGGCACGCCGGCACCACGCAATGCCTCGCCACTGCGTTCGGCCAGCTCGCGCGCGAAGCCGGTCTGGCTGGACCAGACCAGCAGGATCGGTGCGGCATCGCCAGAGGCAGCATGGTCGCGCGGTCGCCCACGCCACCACAGTGCGGCGCAGGCCAGCGCATACAACGCCGTAGCGAGCACCGCGATCTGCGACTGCCGCGCCGGTGGCGCGCCCTGCCACCAGGCTTCGCCCAGATGCAGCCGCAGCAGCGCCCAGCCGATCACTGCCAGCAGGAACAGCACCAGAGCGTTGCCGAGCCACGCGCGCGACGGACGGGTGCTCATGCGCCTTGCTCGTCGAGCAGGCGCTGGAAGGCGCTGCTGAGAAATTCGAGTGGGCCATCCGCTGCGCGATGCAGGTAGCGCGCCGCCAGGCCTTCGCGCTCGGCCAGCGCCATGCCCTGGTCGCGACCGAGTACGGTCAGCGCGGTTGCCCAGGCATCGGCGTGCATCGCATCGCCGGCCACCACCGTGACTGCCGCAGCGACCTGGCGCACCGGCCTGCCAGTACCCGGATCGAGGCTGTGGCTGTAAGCCTCGCCATCGGCGTGGTACTGGTGCCAGCGATCGCCGGAGGTGGCCACCGCCCGGCCATCCAGTGCCAGCACGCGAGGCGGGGTGTCGGTCCGCGCATCTTCTTCCGGTGCGGACTCCACCAGCACGCGCCACGGCTGGCCATCCGGTTTGCGGCCGTAGCCGGCCAGCTCGCCGCCGACCTCGATCAGCGCTGCCGCAATGCCTTGCCCTCGCAGCCAGGCAGCCACGTGATCGACGCCGAAGCCCTTGGCGATCGCAGAGAGATCCAGTTGCAGTCCACCCGGTTGTAGCAGCGCATCGCCCTGCCACTGCAGGCGCCGCCAACCGCAGCGCTCGCGCGTGGCCTGTACGGAGGTGGCATCGGGTTGGCGGCGTTCGCCGGCGTGTGCACCGAAGCCCCACAGCGCAACCAGCGGACCGATGGTGGGATCAAAGGCGCCGCCACTGGCGGCAGCGATGGCCTGTGCGCAGGCCAGAACGTGGCGGGTCTCGGCCGGCAGCACGCACCATTGGCCCGCGTTGGCGCGGTTGTAGCGACTCAGGTTCGAGCCGGGCTCCCAGGTGCTCATCTGCGCCACCACCGCATCCAGCCGCGCCTGGATGCCGGCATGCAGTGGATGCAGGTCGCGCTGGCGCGGCGCGACCAGCGACACGCTCCACGTGGTGCCCATGGTGGTGCCGCCGAGGCGGGCGATGTCGAGCTGGGGATCGGTCATGGTGGTCTACCGCAGGCACGATGCCGGGGCCTGCCCGGCATCGCGGTCCACATCTATTACTGCGGCAACACTTCCAGCGTGGCGACGTAGCTCAGGCGGCGCTTGGCGGCCTGCTTCACCGAGGTCTTGTTGTCTTCGGTGCCGGTTTCCAGCCAGTACATGCCGGCTTCCGGCCAGGTCACCTTGATCTCGCCCCTGGCGTCGCTGGTGAGCTTCAGTTCGTCCTGTGCGTTGCGGTAGCGGGTGGCACCCCGCACGATCTCGAACTCCAGGCCGGCGGTCGGCTTGCCATCGACCAGCACGCGGAAGGTGGCTTCTTCGCCGGCGAACAGGTCGTTCGGGTGGCCAACAGCGACCAGCTCGATCCCCCGGTTGGTCGGCTTCAGCGCGGTGTCGTTCGGCGCACCGTTGGTGACGAAGGTCTCCACGCGGCCCACCGACTGGCTCAGTTCCAGCTTCTTCGCGTCCTTGGGCAGTTCGCCAAGGGTCGCCACGCTGCCGCGCCAGCGCTTGCGCTCGCCGTTCTGCTCGTAGGTGGCGAACAGGCCGTCATTGACCGACGCGATGCGGTAGGTGCCCGGCTGCTTCAGTTCGATGTCGAACACGCTGCGGTACTTGCCGGTGGTCGCGTTCTGCGGCTGCACGGTGCTGCCGTCCGGCGCGGTGATCACCAGCGATTCCAGTCGCAGCGGCACGTGGTTGAAGTAGAACAGGTCGTTGGAGACCGCACCGTCGACGGTGATCCACGGTGCGTTGCCGGCGATCACGGTCTGCGAGGGCAGCAGCCAGGCCTTGTGGGCCAGAGCGGAGAAGGGAAGGGCAGCGGCCAGGGCGGCGGCGAGGACGAGCGTGCGCTTCATGCGGAAGACTCCAGTTGGAAGGGGTCGAATCCCTTTCCAACGGAAAGGGCTCTGATCCCGGGGATGTGGCGATGGGGTCAGAGCCCTTCCTGTGGAAGGGATCCGACCCCGGCTCAGACAATTACGGTTTGACGGACAGGGTGACCTGACCCAGTTCGGTGGCGCCCTGCGCCTTGCCGTTCTGCGCGGCGGTGGCCGGCCAGGTGAAGGGGATCTTCAGCAGTTCGCGGCCGCCGACTTCGCGCACCGCCTCCACCACCAGTGTGTAGTTGCCTGGGGCCAGCTGCTTCAGTGCCGGCTGCCTGTCGCTGAACGACAGTGCGTGCCTGCCGGCCGGGCGGGTCGGGCCGGTCACGCCGTCCACCGGCACCTGCAGGGTACGGCCACTCTTGCGCCACCACTGGCGCAGGTCGGGCAGCCACTTGGTGCCGTGGCCCTCGCTGTTGCTGGTCTGCTGGTACCAGACCGACAGGTTGGCCGCGACCTTCTGGTCGGCGCCTTCCAGCCACACCGCCACATACGGGCGGTGGTACTCGGCCACGTTGAGCTTGGGCACTTCGACGTTGATGTCGAGGGTGGTGGCATAGGCCGGCGAGGTGGCCAGCAGGCCGCTGAGGGCGATGGTCAGGGTGACGCGCATGGGGCGGCTCCGGAGGAACGGATGGAATTCACGGTGGAAGTCAGTGGATCAGCAGCAGGGCGATCAACAGCGGGATCATCAGGCCGAGGCCGACCAGCGGCCAGGTCATGCGCCGTTGCCGCGCATGCAGGTGCAGCAGGAACAGGCCGGTGATGCAGAACACCAGGCAGGCCACGGCGAACAGGTCCAGGAACCATCCCCACGCCGGGCCTGCGTTGCGGCCCTTGTGCAGGTCATTGAGGTAGGAGACCACGCCGCGCGAGGTCGATTCGTACTCCACCGCGCCGGTTTCGCGGTCGATGCTCAGCCAGGCGTCGCCACCGGGGCGCGGCAGCGACAGGTAGATCTCCTCGGCCGACCACTCGGCCGGGCGCCCACCGATGGCGATGCCCAGCTGCGTGTCCAGCCATTGCCGGGCCGGGCGCGGAATCGGCGCGTTGCCGTCCTCGCGCGTGCCCAGCTGGCCCAGCAGCGCGGCCGGCAGTTCCAGGTGCTGGTTCTGCACCTGGGGTTTGGCCTCGATCTTCGCGGCATGGTTAAGAGTCAGGCCGGTCACCGCGAACAGCAGCATGCCGATCAGGCAAACTGCGGAGCTGATCCAGTGCCACTGGTGCAGCGTCCGCAGCCAGAAGCCACGGTTCTGTTGCTGCTGCACGGTGGAAGAGGCAGGACGGCTCACGGCACGGTTCGAAGCGGACGGGGACTGCCCATTACATCATTGATGAGAATAGCTCGCAATTGCGTGTCGTTCTGTATCCCGGAGCAGGCATTCCGGGGGGCCGGCCAGCGGCCGGCACTACCGATCGGTAGATCCACGCCATGCGTGGAGCAGGAGCAGGGCGCGGCGATCAGAACTTCGCGTTCAGCGAAATCCAGTAGCTGCGGCGCTGGTCCTTGGTCGCATAGTCGTCCACGCAGTTGAATTCGCTCTGGCTGATCAACAGGCACGACTGCGAGACGAAATCCTTGTCGAGCAGGTTGTTGACCCGCGCGTTCACCGTCAGCCAGGGCGTGGCCTTCCAGCTGCCACCGAGATGGAAGATCGTGTAGTCCTCGTAGTAGCGGGTGTGGCTGGCGCCGTTGGCATCCAGCAGCGTGTCGCGGTAGCGGTCGTAGCGGCCCTCACCGATCAGCGACAGGCTGACCGCTTCATTGATCTGCCAGTTGAGGCTGGCGTTGGCCATGTGTCTTGCCGGCATGGTGCCGCTGATCGGCAACCCCTTCTGTGCGCCACTGGTCTGCTCACTCTTCGTCCAGGTGTAGTTGCCGCGCAGCTGCAGAGTGTCGAGCAGGTCGACATGCGCGGCCAGTTCGGCACCGCGGGTCTCGGCCTTGTCGATGTTCACGCTCTGGGTGAAGGTGCTGTAGCCCAGTGCCGCCCAACCCGGGCCGATGTCCACGCAGTAGCCGCTGCCGGCGCGCGCCACTTCGCAGTTGGGGAAGGTGCCGCCGCTGGCGATCTTGTCTTCGAACGTGTTGAAGAAGCCGGTGACGTTGAAGCCCCAGCGCTGGCCCTCGTAGTAGGCGGCCAGCTCGTAGTTGGTGCTGGTTTCAGGCTTCAGGTTCGGCGAACCCACCAACGGCAGCACGCCCTGGCCACCGAAGCCGGTGATGCCCGGGAACAGCTGGTCCGGTCGCGGGGTCTTGTAGCCGGTGCTGACGCCGCCCTTGAAGGTCCACGCATCGCTGGCGTTCCACACCAGGTAGCCACGCGGACTAACGTGGCTGCCGAACACGTTGTGGTCGTCGTAGCGCAGGCCGAAGGTGGCGGTGAGGGTGTCGGTCAGCGCCCAGTTGTCCTCGGCGAACAGCGCCCACATGCGGTGTTTCTGCTTGACGTTGCTGCGGTAGCCGGCGCCATCCATGCCGAACACGCCATCGACCATGTCAGTGTTGTTGTACTGGCCACCCACCGTCAGCTTGTGTGCGCCGAAGTCCAGGTCGAGCATCGTGTCGAGCACGTAGCCTTCCAGTTCCATGGTGCGCAGCGGGCGCGGCAGGAACGCCTGCAGGCGCGCCATCTCGCTGGGATGGAGTGCGGCCAGCGCATTGCCACGGCCGGCCGCGCAGTTGTTGGAAGCGCCGGTGCGACGGCAGACGTCATTCCACAGCGTCTGCAGGTTGGCACGCTCGTCCAGGGTCAGCGGCAGAGAACGGCCGAGATTGCTGCTCTTGCTGTGGGTCAGCGAAGTCTGCCAGGTGCCGAAGCTGTAGCGGCCCTGGTGGGTCAACGATAGCTGATCGCGCTCGTAGCGCTGGTAGGCGGTGTAGCCCACGCGCGGCTGCACCACACGGCGGGTGACGGTGCCGCTGCCGTTCGGGTTGGGGATCACCGCATTGCCGACGCGCCACAGGCTGGCCAGGCTGTCCAGCGTGCCGGTCTGGCCTTCGCTGTTGTCGTATTTCTGCCGCGACACGTCGTAGTCCAGCCACAGTTCGTGATCGTCGTTGATGCGGAAGTCCAGGCGCACCCCGGTATTCCAGTTGGTGTTGGCGACCGACTTGCCGCCACCGCCGAAGCCGATGCTGCGCTCCCACAGGCTGCCGTCGGGCAGGGACAATGCATCCCATTCCGGGTTCGATGCCTTGGCATCGTAGTAGCTGCCGCGTACCGCCAGGCTGAGGCGGTCCTTCAGCAGTGGGCCGCTGAGGTAGAGGTCGGTGGTGCGCGCATCGCCGAACTGGTCGTCCTGCTGCACGGTGAAGCTCTGGCTGACCGAGCCGTGCCAGCTGTCCTGGTTGCGGCGGGTGATGATGTTGATGACGCCGCCCATCGCGTCCGAGCCGTACAGCGTGGACATCGGCCCGCGCACGACTTCGATGCGTTCGATCGCCTCCAGCGGCGGCAGGTAGGCGAACTGGCCGCCACCGAAGTTGTTCGGATAGATCTGGCCGACATTGCTCTGGCGGCGGCCGTCGATCAGCACCAGGGTGTACTCGGACGGCAGGCCGCGCATCGACACGGTGGCGCGGCCGTTCTTGTCGGTCGCTTCCAGGCCCACGTCGATGCCTTCGACGTCGCGCAGCGCGTCGACCAGGCTGGTATAGGGGCGCTTGCTCAGTTCCTCGCGGCTGACCACGCTGATGCTGGCCGGGGCATCGATCACCTTCTGTTCGAAGCCGGAGGCAGTGACCACCACCTTGTCCAGCGTCTGCGGTGCGCCGGCGGCGTCACCGTGGGCGAAGGCGGGGCTGGCGAAAGCCGCCAGCACGGCGCTGGTCAGCAGGGTACGGGACAGGGACGAACGGACACGATGGCGCTGGGCCATGGCAGTTACCTCGAAGGATGCAGGGTGGCGCGATGCCGTGCGCGAAGGGCGCGGCAGGCACGGAAGGCCCGGTCAGGGGCGGCAGGGATGAAGCAGACAGCGGCGTGCAGGCGCGACCGCGCAGGCGGTCACGCCAGGCCGTGGATCAGGCGAGCGGCGGCGCCTGGCCGCGTTGCTGGCGGCGCCCGGGCGCATCGGCCCAGGGCGTGTCCGGAGCGGCCAGCGGCCAGTCCGGGCGCACGCCGGGCATGGCCGGCGTGGCGGGTACGAGTTCGAGTTCAGTGCGCAGCCAGTGGCTGGCCAGCAGCAACGGCGGGTGTGCCTGCTCGGCCGCTTTCACCGGGGTGGCGGCACAGCGGCGCAGCTTGGCCGGCGCCTCTTCCTGCAGGGGACTTTCGCCACCGCGCTCTTCCAGCGGCATCTGCATGGCCATTCCGGCCTGGGCCTGTGGCAGCAGTGGCAGGGTGCCCAGCAGCAACGCCAGCATCGCCACCCATGCCAGCAGGCTGGCCAGCGCCGGACGCTGGCCGCGCATGGCGGTGCCCATCTTGCGATGGATGAGTGGGCGAGGGCGAAGCGGACGCAGCAAGCAGGGGTCCCCAGGGGTCTGCCGGCAGCGGCCGGCATCAACGGGGCGTGATTGTAATGAGAGCCGTTAGCTGTTGCAAATGAGAATGATTGCCAAAATGCCGGAGGCCGGCCCGGCAAGGCTCAGACTTCGCTCCAGCGCCGCAAAAGGTTGTGGTACACGCCGGTCAGCTGCAGGATCGCCTCGGCGTCGCCGCCGGTCTGCCGCAGGCGCTCGATCGAGCCATCCATTTCCCACAACAGGCGGCGCTGCACGTCGTCGCGGATCATGCTCTGCACCCAGAAGAAAGAAGCCACGCGTGCGCCACGGGTAACCGGCCGCACCTGGTGCAGGCTGCTGGACGGGTACACGACCAGGTCGCCGGCCGGCAGCTTCACTTCGTGCTCGCCGTAGGTGTCGCTGATGATCAGCTCGCCGCCTTCGTACTCCTCGGGCGCGGACAGGAACAGGGTGCAGGAGATGTCCGAGCGCAGCTGCTCGCCATTGGCCAGGTTCATCACCGCACCATCGACATGGTAGCCATAGGCGCCGCCACCGCTGTAGCGGTTGAAGCGCGGCGGCAGGTACTTCAGCGGCAGCGCGGCGCTGAAGAACAGCGGGTGCCGGGCCAGCGCGACGAGGATGATCTCGCCCAGTTCGCGGCGCAGCGGGGAAGCCTCGGGCAGCTGCTGGTTGTGCTTGGCCTGTGCGCCCAGATGCCCCACGGTTTCGCGGCCATCGGTCCAATCGGTGTCGTCGAGGCGGCGCCGGAAGCCGGCGACCTGGTCGGCGCTGAGAATGTCGGGGATGTGCAGCAGCATGCGGGACTCCTCAGAGGGACGGCGGTGCGATCAGGGCGCGCACCTGGGGATGCGGCGACGCGGCCAGTTCCGGCACGATGTGCGCCATGAACGCCGGACTGCCGTGCGCCAGGGCGAGCCGCAGCCAGTGCACGGCCTGCTCGACCTGGCCGGCCTGCAGCAGGATCGAGGCGTAGTTGGCCTGGCCGCGGAAATCACCGGCCTCGGCCGCGCGCTGGTACCAGGCGAGCGCCGCCTGCGGATCAGCCGCGGTATCCAGCCCGTCTTCGAGATGCCGGGCCAGCAGGTTCATCGATTTGGCATGGCCCAGGTGCGCGGCACGGGTGTACAGGGCCAGTGCCTGCGCGCGGTCCTGGGGCACGCCGCGGCCGGTGGCCAGCAGGTTGGCCAGGTTGTACAGGCCCCAGTCCAGCCCGGTGTCGGCCGCGCGCCGGTACCACACCGCGGCCAGCGTGGGATCGGGCGTGGTGCCCTGGCCCAGCTCATGGCAGCGGCCGAGCATGTTCATCGCCATCGGCGCGCCGTTGTTGGCGGCGGTTTCGTACCAGAGCAGCGCAGCCGAGGCGTCCTGCGCGGTGCCTTTACCTTCCATGTGCATCTGCGCGAGCAGCAGTTGTGCATCGACCTGCCCGGCCTGTGCGGCGTCGCGCACGCGTGCGAACGCAGCCTGTGGATCGTGCTGGAGCAGCTCGGCCAGGGCGTCGCTGTCGATGGGGGTACGGGGTGCCATGATGGGGTGAGTATCGCCGGAAACAAAAACGGCGGCAGGAGCCCCTGCCGCCGTGGTGGAGCGCCGTTACATCAGAACTTGACGTTCAGTGCCAGGGTGGCCGAGCGACCCGGGGCGATGCTCGCGTAGTGCGAGGCATAGGCCTTGGTGAAGTAGGTCTTGTCGGTCAGGTTCTGCACGTTGAGCTGCAGGCTGATGTTGTCCTGGATCGCGTAGCTGGCCATCGCGTCGAAGCGGGTGTAGCTCGGGATCCACTTGGTGTTGGCGACATCACCGTACTGCTTGTCCGAGTAGAACGCGCCGGCGCCGATGGTCAGGCCGATCGGGAAGCGGTAGGTGGTCCACAGGTTGGCGCTGTGCTTGGCAGTGTTCGGGAACACGTTGCCGTTGTATGGCGACGGCACGTACACGTTGGACGGGCAGGTGCGGCCCACCGGTGCGCCACAGACGAAACCGTTGTCCTTCAGTTCCGAGTCCAGGTAGGTGTAGCCGCCGTACAGGCTCCAGGCGTCGGTCAGCTGGCCGGTGAAGCCCAGTTCGAAGCCGTTGATCTCCTTCTTGCCGGCGTTCTGGCTGGTGCCGTTGTCGACCGTCACGCGTGCGTTGTTCATCACGGTGTGGAAGATCGCTGCGGTCAGGTTCAGGCGCTGGTCGAACAGGTCCCACTTGGTGCCCAGTTCGAGGTTCCTGGTGTCCTGCGGCTTGAGGTCGGCCACGGCGGCGCTCAGGCCGTCCGAACCGTCACCACCGTCCATGCCCGGCGGGGTCGAGGAGGTGCCCCACGACAGGTAGATGCTGCCGTTGGCGGCCGGCTTGAACACCACACCGGCCTGGTAGTTCAGGAAGTCGTTGCTGTTGCGCACGCGGGTCGGTGCCTTGCCGGCCACCGGGGTGGTCAGGGTGGTGCGGAAGTCGTCGTAGCGCAGGCCGAGGTTGATCATCCACTGCTCATTGAGCTCGATGGTGTCGAACACGTAGGCGGAGGTGGTCCTGGTGCGCTGCTCGACGTCCAGTGCCTTGTCGCTGCGGTACACCGAATGGGTGGCTGCCCACGGATCGCGCGGATCCGGATTGGCGAAATCGGTGCAGTTGTAGCCAGTGGCCGCGCCGGTGGTCGGGCACTTGCTGTTGCCGGTGAGCGGGTTGCTGGTGCCCGGTGTCATCAGGTAGCTGCCGCGGGTCATCTTCTCGTCGCTGTACTCCACGCCTGCGCTGTAGCTGTGCTTGAGCGCACCGGTCTGGAAGGCACCGGTCAGGCCCAGCTGGTCGGCGAAACTCTTGACGTCGACGGCGCGGGCGTTGGTACGGCGCCACAGGGTACCGTAGTTGTTCGGGTTGCCCTGGCTGTCGTCCGGCTGGGTCCACAGGTAGTCGTTGCTGGTGTTGCCCAGGCGCGCGATGTTGCGCAGCTTGTGGCCGCCGAAATCGTAGCTGGCATCCAGCGTGCTGATGTCGGCGCGGGTGCGCTGGAAGTCACGGTCGACCAGGCCGTAGTAGTTGTTGCGGTCCGGCACCATCGGGCGGCCGTCGACCCACTTCGAGGCCGGCGCCCCGTTCGGGTTGCCATACGGGAAGCCACCCGCGTCCGGCAGGTCATCGCTCTGCATGTGGTAGTGGCTGGCGATCAGCTGCGCCGGGCCGTTCAGGCCGAACGCGATCGACGGTGCGATGCCCCAGCGGCTGACATTGGCGGCGTCGCGGCCAGCGATGTCCGATTCGTGCTTCATCAGGTTCAGGCGCGCGGCGATGCCGTCGCCCAGAACGTAGTTGGCGTCCACGGTGCCGCGTGCGTAGCTGTCGGTACCGATGCCCATGCTGGCGCTGGTCTCGTTCTTCAGCTTCGGCGTCTTGCTCACCAGGTTCAGGCTGCCACCACCGGAATCACGGCCACCGTAGGCCGAGCTCGGGCCCTTGACCACTTCCACCTGCTCCAGGTCGAAGATCTCGCGGGTCTGCGAGCCGACGTCGCGCAGGCCGTCGACGAAGACGTTGCTCTGCGAATCGAAGCCACGGATGAAGGGGCGGTCGCCGGTCGGGTTGCCGCCTTCGCCGGCACCGAAGGTGATGCCCGGCACCATGCGCAGCGCATCCTGCAGGTTGGTCGCACCGGTTTCGGCGATCAGCTTCTCCGACACGATCGACACTGACTTGGGGGTGTCCAGCAGTTCGGCGGTGAACTTCGGCGAGGACGGATTGAACCAGCTGCCGCGCACCTGCACCTTGTCCAGGTCGGTGGCCTTGCTGGATGCGGCATCAGCGCTGTCGGCAGCCTGCGCGGCCAGCGGCGCGAAGCCTGCGGCCAGGGTGGCGGTGGCGAGCAGGGAAACGCGCGGGGCGTGCTTGCGGGACGTGATGTGGGTCATGGCTTTGGGTAGTGGCGTGGATCGGGAAACGGCGAAGGCCGAAGCGCAGACAGCGCGACGACAGGGAGGGAGCGTCTTCTGTAGAGCCGAGCTGATGCCCGGCGATGCGGCGAACGACTTCAGGCGCACGGCAACAGCCGCAGGGCGCCTCAGCTGGCGTGCGGTGCGGGCGGTGCGTGGCCGGGGTTCAAGCGCAGTGCGGGATCGTGCAGTTGCCGGCGCAGGGCATCGGAGCGCCATAGCGGGATATGTGCGACCAGGGGCGCGCGCAGGGGTGCCACTCCGGTGCAGGGCGTGTTGCCCTCACCATCAAGCGGCGGCTCCGGTGCAGGTGCAGCATGTTGCGGGCATTCGTCTGCCGACGGCGCCGGCAATGGCATGACCTGGCGCAACCCTTCGGCATGTGCCTGCCACCCTTGGGTAGTCGGGGCGTTGCTGCGTCCTTCGTGCAGCGCCGACCAGCCCAGCAGCAGCGTCAGCAGCACGGCCACGGCCAGTGGCCACCCCTGGCGGGCGAGCTGGCACAACGTGGCAGTGGGCGCGGGCGATGCCATGGCGCGAGGGCGAAGTCGTTACGAAGATGTTACGTAGAATAACATCAACGATAATGATTCGCATGTACGGGGTGCTGCGGGACGCCGGGGCGGCCGGGGAACGCCCTGCGAAGGCCCTTGCGGGGCCTCCTGCAGATCCAGCCCATGGGTGGGTACCCCAGGTCGGGGCGCCGCCTCAATCCCGGTCGTCGCGCGTCCAGACGGCGTCGTGTTCGCGCTTCACCGGGAACTTGGGCACCGGGGTATAGGCCGGTGCGCACAGGGCGCGGCCATCGCGTACGTCGAAGCGCGCGCCGTGCAGCACGCACTCCACGCTGCCTTCGGCGGTGTTGAACTCGCCCGAGGACAGCTCGAATTCCTCGTGCGTGCACTGGTCTTCCAGCGCGTACAGCTCGCCGTCGAGGTTGAACACCACGATCGGGGTGCCGGTCACCTCGTCGAACACGCTCTTCATTTCACCGGGCAGCAGCTCGTTGCTGGCGCACACGAAGGTCCAGGTATCGCTCACGCGGCCGCTCCGGCCAGCGGTTTTTCCAGGATCTCGAAGCGCAGGTCGTCGCGCTTGGGGATGCCGAAGCGTTCGTCGCCATATGGGAAGGGTTTCTTGATGCCGGTCCGCTGGTAGCCACGACGCTCGTAGAAGGCGATCAGTTCGTCGCGTACGTCGATCACCGTCATCTGCATCACCGGCACGTTCCATTCGCGTGCGGCGTGGGCTTCGGCGGCGTCCATCAGCTGCTTGCCGACGCCGCCGCCCTGCTGTGCGGGGTCGACCGAGAACATGCCGAAGTAGCCCTTGCCCTCAACGTCGGCAACGTGGGCGCAGGCCACAAGAACGCCTTCGCGCTCGGCCAGCAGGATGGTGGAGCGGGGGCGGTCCAGGTCGGCCTGGATGCCTTCGGCGTCGATGCGGGCGCCATCCAGCAGGTCGGCTTCGGTAGTCCAGCCCACGCGGCTGGCGTCGCCACGGTAGGCCGAGGTGACGAGGGCGATCAGGGCGGGGATGTCGGCCGGCGTGGCGGCGCGGAAGGTCAGGGTGCTCATGGGGGCATTCTAGGTGGGCAGTGGGCGAGCGCAAATGGGGGAGACCCTCGGCGGTCCTGGCAACCGCTATGCTCGTGCATTCTTCAAATGCCAGGCGGAGTGCAGGGGTGGGCATACCGAAGGGAATCGCGCTGGCCGCAACTGTCCTGCTTGTGGCTCTTCTGGCTTGCCTGCCGGCGCACGAGGAGAGTGGCGGCGTCGCGCCCAACGGCCTGGGGTGCCCGCGTTTCAGTGCGTCCCGTGCGTTGCCAGTGACGGTGGAGGCGCTGCGTGCCGATCCCATGCGTTATCACGGCAGACTGGTGCGCGTACGGGGTGCCTACGTTGAGAGCTTCGAAATGTCTGCGCTGCACCCGGGGCCACCGGTGCAGGATCCATGGGCGGCCGACGGCGTGTGGGTGAATGGAATTCCCGTCACGGCGCTGCCGTCGGAGCAGGCGGTTGAACTCACCGGAATCGTATCGGCGGGCCAACCCGCGTTCCCTTACGGCAAGGGGCACCTTGGGCAATGGCCTGCGGAGCTCTGCGTGTCTTCCATCCTGCCCTTGGCGGCGCCATGAAAAACGCCGCGGTTTCCCGCGGCGTTCTCGTTGCTTCCGGCTGCGCTGTGAGTCTTACCCCAGCAGCTTGCGCACCTTGGTCAGCGCGGTCATGAAGCGCTCGATCTCGGCGTGGGTGTTGTAGAACGCCAGCGAGGCACGGCAGGTGGCGGCGACGCCGAAGTACTGCAGCAGCGGGTGTGCGCAGTGCTGGCCCGAGCGCACGGCCACGCCTTCCAGGTCGAGCAGGGTGGCCAGGTCGTGCGCATGCGCACCATCGATCAGGAACGAGACCACGGCCGCCTTCTCCGGTGCCTGGCCGATGATGCGCAGGCCGTCGACACGGCGCAGTTCCTCGGTGAAGTGCGCCAGCAGTTCGGCTTCGCGCGCTTCCACGTTGTCCTGGCCAAGCTGCTGCAGGTAGTCGGCGGCCACGCCCAGGCCGATGAAACCGGCGATGTTCGGGGTGCCGGCTTCGAACTTGTGCGGGGCATCGTTGAACACGGTGCCGTCGAAGCTGACTTCCTTGATCATCTCGCCGCCGCCGAGGAACGGTGGCATCGCGTCCAGGTGCTCGCGGCGGGCCCACAGCGCGCCGGTACCGGTCGGGCCACACATCTTGTGGCCGGTGATGGCGTAGAAGTCGCAGCCGATCGCGGCGACGTCGACCTTGCGGTGTGGCACGGCCTGCGAGCCATCGACCACGGTGATGATGCCGCGCTTGCGCGCTTCGCGGCAGATCTCGCGCACCGGGTTGACCGTGCCCAGCACGTTGGAGACATGGGTGACCGCCAGCAGCTTGACCTCCGGGGTCATCGCCGCGCGCAGCGCATCCAGGTCCAGCGCACCATCGGGAGTGATCTCGGCCACGCGGATGGTGGCACCGGTACGCTGCGCGACCAGCTGCCACGGCACGATGTTGGCATGGTGCTCCATGCGCGACACCAGGATCACGTCGCCGGCCTTCAGCCGCGGCAGCGCCCACGAATACGCCACCAGGTTGATGGCGAAGGTGGTGCCGCTGCACAGCACCAGGTCGCTGGGGCGCACGTTGAGGAAGCGGGCCAGCGTGTTGCGCGCGCCTTCGTAGGCGTCGGTAGCTTCGCTGCCGAGCGCGTGCACCGCGCGGCTGACGTTTGCGTTGTAGCGGCGGTAGAACTCGTCCACCGCGCCGATCACCTGCACCGGCTTCTGACCGGTGTTGGCATTGTCGAAATAGACCAGCGGCTTGCCGTGCACTTCGCGCATCAGCAGCGGGAAGTCGAGGCGGACGCGGTCCCAGTCGGGCGCGCCGGTGCGTTCTTCGATCGGGCGCGGCGTGGACAGGTTCATGCCACACCCGCCTCGGCCAGGGCCTTGTCCAAACGGCGTGCCAGCTGCTCGCGCAGGGCTTCCGGCAGGATCTTCAGCGGCTCATGGCAGAACGCGGCGCTGAGCAGCGCCTGCGCCTGTGCCTGCGGCAGGCCGCGCGAGCGCAGGTAGAACAGCGCATTGGCATCGAGCTGGCCGACGGTGGCGCCATGCGCGGCCTTCACTTCATCGGCGTCGATAACCAGCGTCGGCTGGGTATCGATCTCGGCGTCGGCCGATAGCAGCAGGTTCTTGTTGGACAGGTTCGCATCGGTGCCGTCGGCGCCTTCGCGGATCTGGATGCCGCCATGGAACACCACGCGGCTGCGGTTGGCGGCAACGCCGCGCCACAGCAGTTCGCAGGCGGTATCGCGCGCGATGTGATCGATACCCAGCCGGGTCTCGACGTGGCGGCGGCCATTGCCGAGCAGCACGCCGTTGGCGGTCAGCTGGGCGTTGTCGCCTTCCAGGCGCACGTTCAGTTCATGGCGGCTGAGCGCGGCGCCCAGTTCCAGGTCGACGCGGTGGTACTGCGCGTCGCGGGCCAGCACCGCGTCGGTACGCAGGAAGCTGGTCTGGCGCGCGCTGCCGGCCTGCACGCGGGCGTGCTTGAGCACGGCGTCGCGCGCGACGTGGGCATGCAGCACGGTGTTGTCCAGGTGGGCGGAGTCACCCACGCTGAAGCGGTGCTCGACCACGCCGAGGCTGGCGCCGGCACGCAGTTCGATCAGGTGGCGGTGATGCCAGGCCAGGTCGGTCTCGCCGGCCACACTGGCGAACACCAGCTGCAGCGGCGCTTCGACCTGCACGCCTTCATCCACGCGCAGCACCACGCCTTCATCGGCCAGCGCGGCATTGAGGCGGGCGAAGATCTCTTCGCTGCGCTCGTAGCGGCGGCCGAGGAAACGCACGGCGTCCTCGCCCGCAGCCAGTGCAGCCGACAGCGGCTGCAGCTGCACGCCGGCCGACAGGGCCTGCACGTCGCTCAGTGCGGCGTCCAGGCGGCCATTGACGAACACCAGGCGCGGTGCCGGAATGTCCTCCAGCAGGGCGGCGTCCAGCGCCGGGCCCTGCAGCGGTGCAGCCGCGAACGCACGGCGTTCCAGCTGGCGCAGCGAGGTGTACTTCCAGGCTTCGTTGCGGGCGGCCGGCAGGCCGTCACGCAGGGCCGCATCCAGCACTTCGCGGCGCGCATCGCTGCCACAGAAGGCCTGGGCCATCGAATCAAGCAGGGCGCTCATCAGACCGCCGCCTCGGGCACGACCCGGTCCTTCAGGAAATCATAGCCGTGCGCTTCCAGCTCCAGTGCCAGCTCCGGGCCGCCACTCTTGACGATGCGGCCATCGGCCAGCACGTGCACCACGTCCGGCTTGATGTAGTCCAGCAGGCGCTGGTAGTGGGTGATGACCAGGAACGAGCGATCAGCAGCGCGCAGTGCGTTGACACCATCGGCCACGCTCTTCAGTGCATCGATGTCCAGGCCCGAGTCGGTTTCGTCCAGGATCGCCAGCTTCGGTTCCAGCACGGCCAGCTGGAAGATCTCGTTGCGCTTCTTTTCGCCGCCGGAGAAGCCTTCGTTGACGCCACGGTGCAGCAGTTCGTCCTTCAGGTGCAGCACGGCCAGCTTCTGGCGCACCAGCTTGAGGAACTGCATGGAATCGAGTTCCTCCTCACCGCGTGCCTTGCGCTGGGCGTTCAGTGCCGCGCGCAGGAAGTAGGTGTTGTTCACGCCCGGGATCTCCACCGGGTACTGGAACGCCAGGAACAGGCCGGCAGCGGCGCGCGCTTCCGGGTCCTGCTCCAGCAGGTCGACGCCGTCGAACTGCACGCTGCCTTCGGTCACTTCGTAGCCGTCGCGGCCGGCCAGGACATTGCCCAGGGTGGACTTGCCGGCGCCGTTGGGGCCCATGATGGCGTGCACCTGGCCCGGCTGGACGTCCAGCGACAGGCCCTTGAGGATTTCCTTGTCGCCGATGCGGGCGTGGAGGTTTTCGATCTTCAGCATGGTGGGGTTTCCGTGGGGCGGGCCGCGGCCCGCCGGTAAAGAGAATGCGTTTGCGAGGGGCAGGGGCGGGCGGTCAGCCCACCGAACCTTCCAGCGAGACTTCCAGCAGCTTCTTGGCTTCCACCGCGAACTCCATCGGCAGTTCGCGGAACACCTGCTTGCAGAAGCCGTCGACGATCATCGACACCGCGTCTTCCTGGCTGATGCCACGGGCGCGGCAGTAGAACAGCTGGTCGTCGGAGATCTTCGAGGTGGTGGCCTCGTGCTCGACGGTGGCACCCGGGTTCTTCACCTCGATGTAGGGGAAGGTGTGCGCGCCGCACTGCTTGCCGATCAGCAGCGAATCGCACTGGGTGTAGTTGCGCGCGCCATCGGCATTGCGGTCCACCCGCACCAGGCCGCGGTAGGTGTTCTGGCCGCGGCCGGCGCTGATGCCCTTGCTGACGATCTTGCTCTTGGTGCGCTTGCCGACGTGGATCATCTTGGTGCCGGTGTCGGCCTGCTGCCGGTGATGGGTCAGCGCGACCGAGTGGAACTCACCGACCGAATCGTCGCCCAGCAGCACGCACGAGGGGTACTTCCAGGTGATCGCCGAGCCGGTCTCGACCTGGGTCCAGGTGACCTTGCTGCGCGCGCCACGGCATTCGGCACGCTTGGTGACGAAGTTGTAGATGCCGCCGACGCCGTTCTCGTCGCCCGGGTACCAGTTCTGCACGGTGGAGTACTTGATCTCCGCATCTTCCAGCGCGACCAGCTCGACCACTGCGGCGTGCAGCTGGTTCTCGTCGCGCATCGGCGCGGTGCAGCCTTCCAGGTAGGACACGTAGGCCTTGTCCTCGCACACGATCAGGGTGCGCTCGAACTGGCCGGTGTGGCCGGCGTTGATGCGGAAGTAGGTGCTCAGTTCCATCGGGCAGCGCACGCCCTTGGGAATGAACACGAAGCTGCCATCGGAGAACACCGCCGAGTTGAGCGCGGCGAAGTAGTTGTCACCCACCGGCACCACGGTGCCCAGGTACTGGCGCACCAGCTCCGGGTGTTCCTTGATAGCCTCGGACATCGAGCAGAAGATGATGCCCTTCTCGGCCAGTTCCTTGCGGAAGGTGGTACCGACCGACACCGAGTCGAACACCGCATCCACCGCCACGCCGGCCAGCTTGGCGCGCTCGTGCAGCGGCACGCCCAGCTTGTCGTAGGTGTCCAGAAGCTCCTTGGGCACGTCATCCAGCGAGGCGTACTTCGGGCCCTTCGGCGCGGAGTAGTAGCTGAGCGCCTGCAGGTCGATCGGGGCGATCTCCAGCTTGGCCCAGTCCGGCATCGGCATGGTCAGGAAGTGGCGGTAGGCGTCCAGGCGCCACTGCGTCATCCACTCCGGCTCGTCCTTCTTGGCCGACAGGGCACGGATGGTGTCCTCGTCCAGGCCCGGCGGCAGGGAGTCCGACTCGATCTCGGTGATGAAGCCGGCCGAATACTTGCGGCCGAGCTGCTCGTGGATCTCGCGGTTGGGGGTGTCGTCGTGGGCGACGTTTTCGATGGTTTCGGTGGCCATGGGGGGGCTGCCTGTGGATCAGGAGACGACGTCAACAGCGATGGTGCGGCGCTGTTCGTCATCGGCAAGGGGAAGGGGGGGCAGGATCTGCGCAAGACTGACGTCGCGCAGGGCCTCGGAGACCACGTCGTTGATCAACCGCCAGCTGCTGCGCGCGCCGCACTTGGGTGCCATGCCGCACTGGTGGTGGTCGTGGCTGCATTCGGTCAGGGCAAGCGGCCCTTCCATCGCTTCGACCACTTCGAACAGCGAGATCTCGATGGCCGGGCGGGTCAGCCGGTAGCCGCCACGCACGCCGCGCAGGCCTTCGACCAGGCCGGCCTGGGCCAGCGGCTTGAGTACCTTGCTGACGGTGGGCGGCTCCAGGCCGGTGAATTCGGCCAGTTCGGTGGCACTGAGCACCTCGCCCGGACGGGCGGCGAGCACGGTCAGCACGACGGTGGCGTAATCGGTGAGCTTGGTGACGCGCAACATGGGGATGCGAGTGGTTCTTAAAGCGGACTGAAATTGTACGCTTTTATTCGCCACCATCCAACCCGGGCATTCAGCCGGCGCTGGGGCCGGGCCGGGAGGCTTTGCCAGCGGGCGCTGCCGGGGGCGCCATGCTGCGCCAACCGGGTGATTTTCGCAATCACCCGGAATGGGCGAGAATCCCTGTTCCATCCGCTGCAAACAGCCCGTGCCGATGCCGAAGAAGATCCAAGCCCGCAAGTCCGCCATCCATGGCAACGGCGTGTTCGCCGTCGCCCCGATCAAGCAGGGCGAGCGCGTGATCCAGTACAAGGGCCTGCTGCGCAGCCATGGCGACGTTGATGCCGATGACAGCGGCGACGTCGAAAGCGGCCATACCTTCCTGTTCACCCTCAATGACGACTGGGTGATCGATGCCAACTACAAGGGCAACGATGCGCGCTGGATCAACCACAGCTGCGACCCGAACTGCGAGGCGGTGATCGAGGAGGATGAGGACGGCGACAGCCGTGGCGACAAGGTGTTCATCGAGGCGCTGCGCGATATCAAGGCTGGCGAAGAGCTGACCTACAACTACGGCATCACGCTGGCCGAGCGCCACACCGCCAAGCTGAAGAAGATCTGGGAATGCCGCTGCGGCTCGCCCAAGTGCACCGGCACCATGCTGCAGCCCAAGCGTTGATCCTTCCGGTAGTGCCGGCCGCTGGCCGGCACGGGTCCTCTCCACCTGCCGTGCACAGCAGGGTCACCGCCGTGCAAGGGCCGTTCGTCCACGCTGTGCACTCCCCCAACTGGAGTGCACCCATGGCAGAGCGATTGAAGGGCAAACAGATCGCAATCCTCGCGACCCACGGCTTTGAACAGTCCGAATTGACCGAGCCCAAACGGCTGCTGGAAGCGGAAGGTGCGCGGGTCAGCGTGGTGTCGCCCGCAAAGGAGGCGACCATCAAGGGCTGGAAAGAGAAGAACTGGGGCGACGCCGTCGCGGTCGACATTCCGCTGGACGAGGCGGATCCGGCGGGCTTTGATGCCCTGGTGCTGCCAGGGGGCGTCATCAATCCGGACACACTGCGCACCGACGACGCGGTGCTCAGCTTCATCCGCTCAGTGGATGAAGCCGGCAAGCCCGTCGCGGCGATCTGCCATGGTCCGTGGCTGCTGATCAACAGCGGGCTGGCAGATGGCCGCGAGCTGACCTCCTGGCCCTCCCTTCAGCAGGACCTGGCCAACGCGGGCGCGAACTGGCGCGATGCCGAGGTCGTGGTCGACGGCAACGTGATCACCAGCCGCAAGCCGGATGACATTCCTGCTTTCAGCGAGGCGGTGGTCAAGGCACTCGCCGCGTGATGCCTTGCCGGTAGTGCCGGCCCCCGGCCGGCACTACCTTATTTGCCCAGCAGGCCTGCCGGCACCAGGTTGCCCAGGTTCTGGTTGAAGGTGACCACCAGCTTGCCGTTCTTGACCTGTGCCGCCTGCACCTGCAGCGCGCCGAGCACCCCGGCCACGGCCGGGTCCAGCTTGTAGATCGGTTCGCGCTGGGCGTAGTCGCTCAGCCAGGCATTGAGCAGGCCGCGGGTGCGTGAGTCGAGGCGGCCGCCCTGGTTGGCCGGGGTGAAGTCATCCACGCTGGGCTGCTGCAGGTGGAAGCCCTGGGTCTGCGCGTCGTAGCGCAGGCCGCTGCTGAGCTTCACCGTACCCAGTTTGGCCGGGTTGCCGCCGGCGGTGGCCAGTGCCACGTCCATGCCAAGGTTCAGGCGCTCGCCGGCCGGAAGGCTCAGCTGAGGGTGGCTCATGGTCAGGGAGATCAGGCCGCCAAGGGCGTCCTGGGTGCGCGGGAAGCTGCCATCGAGGTACTGCTGCACGTCGCTGGCACCCACCGACAGTTCGCGGCCGGAAATGGAGGGAGCCGCCTGCGCGCCGATCGCAGCGGCGATCAGTACGGTGGAGGCAGCGAGGCGGGTCATCAGGGAACGCAGGCGCATGGCGGTGACCGATGGCAGGGAATGGATGGATCAAAGAGTAGCCGTGCAGGCTGAATCGCGCGTGCATGCGGCTGTAACGGTTCAGTCCAGCATCGGACGCAGTTGCGCCGACTGGATCTGCCAGGCGCTGCCATCGCTGCTGGGTTGCACGCGGTACCAGCCACCGAAGCGGAACGTACCGTTGGCGGTGACCGCGCGGATCTGCACCGGCACTTCAAGCAGCTGCGGTGGCTGCCGATCGTCGCGGGCGAGCGGGGGATCGCTGTGCAGGCGCAGGGTGCGCAGGTCCTGCAGCTGCCGCAGCGCGGCGTCGTCCGCATGCCGCGGGTCGCTGGGCGGGATCGTCCAGGCGGCATCGCTGGCGGCGCGGTCGCGGTTGAGCAACGCCGCTATGTAGCGGTTGAGCATCGTCGATGGCGGCTCGGCACCGTCGGCGACAGCAGACAGCACCGGCATTTCACTTGCCTGCACTGCTGCGGGATCGGGGCCGGTGCGAGTGTCCGCGGCTGCGGTGGCAGCGACGGGAGCGGACGCTGCCGCGATGTCGCCGGTCGTCTGTGCTGCCGGGCGTGAACAGCCCAGCAGCACCAAGGGTGCGATCAGCAACAGGTTCCTGCGCATGTCTGCCTCCTCCGCGAGGCAACCTGGAGGGCGGCAGTGTAGCGATTGCGCCGGGATCAGCGGGAGGAGGGCAGCTGATCCAGAGCGTCCAGCGCTGGCAGGACCTGGTCGGCGATGGCCGCCAGTGCGTGGCCGCCGGTCTCGGCATGGCGCTGCACGATATCGCGCAGCAGCTGGGTGGCGATCACCAGGGTCGCACGCTCGTCGCCGCTGATACCGGCGGTACGCGGGGCCGCCTCCAGCAGGCGCATCAGGTCGCGGCTGGCGCGATGCTCCAGTTCGATGGTGCAGCGCCCTGTGCACTGCAGCCCGTCCTTTTCGATGGGGGTCACCGAGATCCGGTAGCGGGTGGAGGGGCTGGCCATGAGGGTGTGCTCGCCGTAGCTGTGGAGGATGTGCCCACCATAGGCAAGGCCACGGCCTGAGGCGACGGCCGGCGCTGCACGCAGTGTTCCACCCGGTACGTTCCAGCACCTGCCCAAGCCGCGCTCGGCCAGTGGCGACGGGCCTGTACGGGCATTGCCGGGGAGGCGGCAACGCTGTGTTGCGGATTGCCGCAGCGCGACGCATCCACGCATGGCGTGGATCTACCGCCGGGCACGCAAAAAAAACGGGACGACCAGAGCCGTCCCGTCGGAATCCACGTTGGGGCGCGCGCTTACAGCGCGGCGTCCTTCAGCTTCTTCAGCGGACGCACCTTCAGCTTGGTGGTGGCCGGCTTGGCGGCGAACCACTGCTCTTCCTTGGTGAACGGGTTGATGCCCTTGCGCTTCGGCTTGGCCGGCACATTGACGGTGGTGATCTTCAGCAGGCCCGGCAGGGTGAAGGAGCCAGCGCCCTTCTTGTGCACCGAGGAGGCGACGGCGCTTTCCAGCGAGGCCAGCACAGCGCGGACGTCCTTGGCGATGACGCCGGAGGCTTCAGCGATGTGTGCAACCAGGCCGGACTTGGTCAGCACTTCCTTGATCGGCTTCGGAGCGGCCGGCTTGGCGGCTGCCTTCGTCGCGACTTTCTTCGCTGCCTTCTTCGGGGCAGCCTTCTTAGCGGTCTTTGCCATGGTTTCCTGTTCCGTGAACGGTTGGTTGTTTGGTCGGCGCCGAACCCCGTCGGCAAGCGCAATGTAGGGCAACTCTTGGGCGCCGCCAATAGCCCGAAGCGCGGAAAGTGCATGTTTTTTCATATCCAGGCCGATTCAGTACATGGTCGGCGGTGGGGGATGGGGGCACGCCAGCGTGTTCGATCGCCGGCGCCCGCCGATCGGTGGGGTGCGCGAAACCACTGAAAACAAGAGGAAAATGCGTTCCGGGCTGGCGAGGAAGTGTCCACTCGCCGGGCTCGGGGACGACGTCCGGCGTGCGGCGGAGCGACGCAGGGCTAACGCGTGGCGTGCGAGGGTAGCCGTTCATCACCGCCACGCAGGAGCAGCACAATGGGAATCTCGCGACACGCCACCGCGCACTGGGAAGGCGATCTGAAGACGGGCAAGGGCCAGTTGAGCACGCCGCAGAGTGGGCTGCTGGAGAAGACCCGCTACGGTTTCAACAGCCGCTTCGGCGACGAAAAGGGCACCAATCCGGAAGAGCTGATCGCCGCCGCGCACGCGGGTTGTTTCACCATGGCGCTGTCGGCCAAGCTCGGCGAAGCAGGCTTCACCCCGACCTCGCTGGACACCGAAGCCAAGGTCGACCTGTCGCTGGAAGGCGGTCCGCAGCTGTCGCAGATCCGCCTGAAGGTCAGGGCGGTGGTGCCCGGCATCGATGCGACGCAGTTCCGTGCCATTGCCGATGACGCCAAGCAGAACTGCCCGGTATCCAAGGCGCTGAGCGCGGTGCCGATCAGCCTGGAAGCCGAACTGGGCTGAGCCGGCGCATCTGTAGAGCCGAGCCCATGCTCGGCTTCTGCAGGTCCCGTGATCTGGCCGAGGAGCAGCCGAGCGAGGGCTCGGCTCTACAGTATCCCTTTACCAATCAAGGGTGCCGGTGATCACCGTCTGCACCTGGCCGCCCGACCAGACCTCGCCGTCCTCGTCGACCCGCAGGGTCAGGCGCGCATCGTGGCCGACTTCGCGGCCTTGGCTGACTTCGAACGGCGCACGGCCACGTGGCAGCGCGTCGCGCAGGTCCAGCCACGCGGCCAGCACTGCATTGGCGGCCCCCGAGGCGGCGTCCTCGAAGCGCCGACCATTGCCGACGAAAGCGCGCACGGCCAGATCGAATCCCTCACTGCCATCGCTGAAGGCATAGGCGAACACGCCCATGCTGTCGGTGGACTCGGCCAGCGCAGCCACCGCGTTCCAGTCAGGGCGCAGCGCGCGTAGTGCTGCTTCATCGGCCACCTGCACCACCCACCAGCTGCGTCCGCCCTGCATGCGCGCCGGCGGCAGCGAGCCCAGTGGCCAGTCCTTCAGTGCTGCCCGCAGGCGCGGATCGGTGGCTTCAGCGGTCTCCGCCAACTGCGCGCGCGGGGTGCGGATGGCGATGCGCTGCTGCGCGCCCTCACCGCTGACGCGCAGCGGCAGGGCGCCGGCAATGCCGTCCTGCACCAGCACGCCATCGATCGGTGTGGCCAGGCCTGCCTGCAGTACTGCATGCGCCGTGCCGACGCTGGGGTGGCCGGCGAACGGCACTTCCTTCTGCGGGCTGAACATGCGCAGCCGGTAGCTGACACCGGCGGCCTGGGGCGGGAACACGAAGGTGGTCTCGGGCAGGCGCGTCCAGCGTGCGATGGCCTGCATGCTGGCGTCGTCCAGGCCTTCGGCATCGAGTACCACGGCCAGCGGGTTGCCAGCGCCGGCGCGCGGGGAGAACACATCCAGCTGCAGGAAACGGCGGGTGGTCATCGGGGCGAAACTCCATGATCGGGTGGCGCGCAGCTTAACGCGCCGCTGCAGCGCCGAGCCTACGCTCGGCTCTACAGCCAACGGATCTGGCCGTCGATGACCGGCTGCACCTGGCCGCCGATCCACACCGTGCCCTGCGCATCGACCTGTACCTGCACGCGACCATCGCGACCGACTTCGCGGCCCTGGCTGGCCACGTAGCGGCCCTCGCGGCCGGGCAGGGCATTGCGCTGCCGCAGCCAGGCGCCGATCAGTGCATTGGCACTGCCGGTCACGGGATCCTCGGGCACGGCGGGCGCATCAGCGGGGCAGAAGGCACGCACCACGCGGGTGTGGCCGGTGCCGGCTTCATCGGCGAAGACGGCCAGGCCTGTAGCGTCGGTGGCGAGGTTCCAGTCGGCCAGCGCGGCCATGTCCGGTGCCAGCTCGCGAACGGCGGCGGCATCGCGCAGTGGCAGCAGCCACCAGCGTGCGCCGTTGTCCCAGAGTTCGGGCACCTGCCCGTCGGCAGCGAGCGCCAACAGCGCGGCGGGCGCTCCGTCTGCCTCCGTGTCCAGTTGCCGTGCCGGCGGGCTGGCCAGCTGGATCTCCAGTGCCTCGGCCGGGCCGCTCACCCGTACTGGCAGCACCCCTGCCGCGCATTGCTGCAGCAGGGCGCCGTCGCGCGGTTGGGCCAGGCCGCAGGTCACCGCCGCCCAGGCGGCGCCGACGCTGGGGTGGCCGGCGAAGGCCAGCTCACGGGTCGGGGTGAAGATGCGGATGTGGTAGTCGGCGCCGGGCGCGGTGGGGCGCAGGAAGAACACCGTCTCGGACAGGTTCAGCCAGGCGGCCAGGGCCTGCATCTGGCTGCTGGAGAGCGCGTCGGCGTCCAGGATGGCGCCCAGTGGATTGCCGGTTCCGGGGCGGGGGGCGAAGACGTCGAGCTGCAGGTAACGGAGGACGGCCATCTACGGGGATATTGCGCTTAGAATCAAAGGTTCCGCCCCCGAGGGCGGCTTCCCCACATTCTACATAGCCAATCCATGTCAGCTTCCCCCCTTGTCGATCGTTGGATCGTACTGAAGTTCGGCGGCACTTCGGTGTCGCGTCGTCACCGCTGGGACACGATCGGGAAGCTGGCGAAAAAACGCGCGGAAGAGACCGGATCGCGCGTGCTGGTGGTGGTATCGGCGCTGTCCGGGGTCACCAACGAACTGACCGCGATTGCCGACGGCGCGCCGGACAGCGGTGATCGCGTGGCAGCGCTTGTCGAGCGCCATGAGGGCTTCCTGGCCGAACTCGGCCTGGGCCGCGAGGTGTTGGCCGAACGGCTGGCGGCGCTGCAGGGCCTGCTCGACGATGCGCGGGCGGCTACCCGTCCGCTGGATTGGCAGGCCGAAGTGCTGGGCCAGGGCGAGCTGCTGTCCTCCACCCTGGGCGCGGCCTATCTGCGCGCCTCGGGCCTGGACATGGGCTGGATGGACGCCCGCCAGTGGCTGGACGCGATGCCGCCGCAGCCGAACCAGAGCGACTGGTCGCAGCGGCTGTCGGTGAACTGCCAGTGGCGCGCCGACGCGGAGTGGATGCAGCGCTTCCGCGCGCAGCCGACCCGCCTGCTGATCACCCAGGGCTTCATTTCGCGGCATGCCGATGGCGGTACCGCCATCCTCGGCCGTGGTGGCTCGGATACCTCGGCGGCGTACTTCGGTGCGCTGCTCGGCGCCAGCCGGGTGGAGATCTGGACCGATGTGCCGGGCATGTTCAGCGCCAATCCGAAGGACGTGCCCGACGCACGCCTGCTGACCCGCCTGGACTATTACGAAGCGCAGGAAATCGCCACCACCGGCGCCAAGGTGCTGCACCCGCGCTCGATCAAGCCGTGCCGCGATGCCGGCGTGCCGATGGCCATCCTCGATACCGAGCGCCCGGAACTGCCGGGCACCAGCATCGATGGCAGCGCCGCACCGGTGCCGGGGGTGAAGGCGATCAGCCGCCGCAATGGCATCGTGCTGGTGTCGATGGAAGGCATCGGCATGTGGCAGCAGGTCGGCTTCCTGGCCGATGTGTTCAACCTGTTCAAGAAGCACGGCCTGTCGGTGGACCTGATCGGTTCGGCCGAGACCAACGTCACCGTGTCGCTGGACCCGTCCGAGAACCTGGTCAACACCGATGTGCTGGCCGCGCTGTCGGCCGACCTGTCGCAGATCTGCAAGGTGAAGGTGATCGTGCCGTGCGCGGCGATCACCCTAGTGGGCCGCGGCATGCGGTCGCTGCTGCACAAGCTGTCGGACGTGTGGGCGACCTTCGGCCGCGAGCGCGTACACATGATCTCGCAGTCGTCCAACGACCTGAACCTGACCTTCGTCATCGACGAGGCCGATGCCGATGGCCTGCTGCCGATGCTGCACGCAGAGCTGATCGACAGCGGCGCGATGCCGGTGGAGGAGACCGAAGTGTTCGGCCCGCGCTGGCGCGAGATTGCCGGCACCGTGCGCCCGCGCGGCACGCCGTGGTGGCGCGGCCAGCGTGCGCACCTGCTGCAGCTGGCCGATGCCGGTACGCCGCGCTACGTCTACCACCTGCCGACGGTGCGCGCCCGCGCCCGTGCACTGGCCGCAATCAAGCCGATCGACCAGCGTTACTACGCGATCAAGGCCAACAGCCACCCGGCCATCCTGCAGCTGCTGGAAGCCGAAGGCTTCGGCCTTGAGTGCGTGTCGCATGGCGAGCTGAAGCATGTGTTCCAGCACCTGCCGGAACTGTCGCCCAAGCGCGTGCTGTTCACCCCCAGCTTCTGCCCGCGCAGCGAGTACGAGGCGGCGTTTGCGCTGGGCGTAACCGTGACCGTCGACAACGTGGAAGCGCTGCAGCGCTGGCCGGACCTGTTCCGTAACCGCGAGCTGTGGCTGCGCGTCGATCTGGGCCGGGGCGAGGGCCACCACGCCAAGGTCCGTACCGGTGGCAAGGAGTCCAAGTTCGGCCTGCCGATCGCCCGCGTCGACGAGTTCGTGCGCGCGGCCACCGAACTGGGCAGCCGCGTGGTGGGCCTGCATGCGCACCTGGGCAGCGGCGTGGAAACCGCGCAGCACTGGCGCCTGATGTGCGATGAGCTGGCCGGTTTCGCTCGCCGCATCGGCAGCGTACAGACCATCGATATCGGTGGCGGCCTGCCGATTCCGTACAGCGACGAAGACGAACCCTTCGACCTGGACGCCTGGGCCGAGGGCCTGGCCGAGGTCAAGGCACTGCACCCGGCATTCCGCCTGGCGATCGAGCCGGGCCGCTACCTGGTGGCCGAATCGGGCGTGCTGCTGACCCATGCCACCCAGGTGGTGGAAAAGGACGGCGTGCGCCGTGTCGGCCTGGACGCCGGCATGAACGCTCTGATGCGCCCGGCGCTGTACGACGCCTGGCATGACATCGAGAACCTCAGCCGCCAAGGCGGTTATGCCGAAGCGGCGTTCGATGTGGTCGGGCCGATCTGCGAATCCAGCGATGTGTTCGGCAAGCGCCGCAAGCTGCCGGTGTCGACCGCGCCGGACGACGTGATGCTGATCGCAGATGCCGGTGCCTACGGCTATGTGATGGCCAACACCTACAACCAGCGGATGCTGCCGCGCGAAGACGTGATCGAATGACCACCGCCCGCGCCCTGCACCCGCCCACCGACACGCCCCGCGCCCTCGCGCGGGCCCGTGCCTGACCGGATACACCATGACTGCTTTCGACAAACACCAGGTTTCCCGCTTCCGCTTCGTCCGCTGCGACTTCGCAGCGGATACCGGCGTGGCCCGGCTGGTCTACGCCTTCGACGACGGCCCGGAGATGGTGGAGACCATCACCGTGCCGGGTGCCCCGTTCGTGCTGGACGAGGCGCGCGCCGCTGCCGTGCAGCGTGCGCTGCAGCTGCTGCACCTGATTGCCGGCGTCAGCTACTACAAGGCCGGCGTACCGGATACGGTCAGCATCGAAAGTTACAGCATCGATGCCGATACGGCCGCACTGGTGGAGACCATTTACCTCAATGGCTTGGGCGAATTTGCCTACCGCAACGGCCTGAACCTGCGCGGCCGCTTCCGGTTGCCGGTGCAGGGCGAGGCCGTGCAGGCGCCGGCGCTGGGCCTGCAGCCGCACGCACTGGTGGCCATCGGCGGCGGCAAGGATTCGCTGGTCAGCATCGAAGCGCTGCGCCGTGCCGGCGTGGACGAGACCGTGACCTGGATCGGTGGCTCGCAGCTGATCCGTGCGTGCGCCGAGCGCACCGGCCTGCCGACATTGAACCTGGGCCGCACGCTGGCACCGGAACTGTTCGAGTTGAACCGCCAGGGCGCCTGGAACGGCCATATCCCGGTGACGGTGGTGAACTCGGCAATCATGGTGCTGGCCGCCCTGCTGCACGGCGTGGACCAGGTCGTGTTCTCCAACGAGCGTTCGGCCAGCTACGGCAGCCAGATTCCGGGCACCGGCGAAGTGAACCACCAGTGGTCCAAGGGCTGGGCCTGCGAGCAGGCGTTCGGCAGCCATGTGCGGAAGTACGTGGCGGCGGATCTGCAGTACTACTCGCTGCTGCGACCGATGTCCGAGCTGGCGGTGGCCCGCCAGTTCGCCAAGACTGATTTCTACGACGCGCACTTCTCCAGCTGCAACCGCAATTTCCACATCCTCGGCGAGCGCCCGGTGAACCGCTGGTGTGGCGTCTGCCCGAAGTGCCATTTCGTGTTCCTGGCGCTGGCCCCGTTCATGCCCAAGACGCGCCTGGTGCGCATCTTCGGCCGCAACCTGCTGGACGATGCCGAGCAGGCCGGTGGCTTCGATGCGCTGCTGGAATTCCAGGACCACAAGCCGTTCGAGTGCGTGGGTGAAGGCCGCGAATCGCGTGCGGCGATGGCGACGCTGGCGCAGCGCCCGGAGTGGAAGGAAGACGTGCTGGTGAAGCGCTTCTGCAACGAGATCCAGCCGCAGCTGGATGCCGCCGAACTGGAGCTGGTACCGCTGCTGCAACTGCAGGGCGAGCACCGCGTTCCGGCTGCGCTGTGGGACCGGGTGCGTGAAGATTTCGAAGCTTGAAGGAAAGCGCGTCGCGCTGTGGGGCTGGGGCCGCGAGGGCCGCGCCGCGTTTGCGGTGCTGCGTGAGCGCCTGCCAACGCTTGGCCTGAGCCTGTTCTGCCCGGCCGCTGAAGCCGAAGCCGCGCGTGCGGAAACGCAGGGCGCGCTGCAGGTACTTGGCGAACCCTCGGCCGAAGCGCTGGCCGCGTTCGATGTGGTGATCAAGTCGCCCGGCATCAGCCCTTACCAGCCGATCGCGCTGGCGGCGGCAGAGCAGGGCACCACCTTCATCGGCGGCACCGCGCTGTGGTTTGCGGAGCACGCGGCTGACGATGGCATCGTGCACGACACCGTGTGCGTGACCGGCACCAAGGGCAAGAGCACCACCACAGCGCTGGTCGCGCACCTGCTGCGGGCCGCCGGGCATCGCACCGGACTGGTCGGCAACATCGGCCTGCCGCTGCTTGAAGTGCTGGATCCGCAGCCCGCGCCCGAGTACTGGGCGGTGGAACTGTCCAGCTACCAGACCGGTGAGGTGGCGCGCAGTGGCGCCCGCCCGCAGGTGGCCGTGGTGCTGAACCTGTTCCCGGAACACCTGGACTGGCACGGCAGCGAACAGCGTTACATCGAGGACAAGCTGCGGCTGGTGACTGAAGCTGCGCCGCGCATCGCCGTGCTCAATGCCGCAGATCCGCACCTGGCGGCACTGTCGCTGCCCGAGAGTGAGGTGGTCTGGTTCAACCAGCCGCAGGGCTGGCACATGCGGGGCGACATCGTGCATCGCGGTGAGCAGGCCGTGTTCGATACCCGTAACACGCCGCTGCCGGGCCGTCACAATCGCGGCAACCTGTGCGCGGTGCTGGCCGCGCTGGAGGCACTGGGCCTGGACGCGGTGGCGCTGGCACCGGCGGTGCAGGATTTCCGCCCGCTGCCGAACCGCCTGCAGCGCATCGGCGTGGCCGATGGCCTGACCTACGTCAATGATTCGATCAGCACCACGCCGCATGCCAGCCTGGCCGCGCTGGAGTGCTTTGCTGGGCAGCGCATCGCGCTGCTGGTGGGCGGGCACGACCGTGGCCTGGATTGGACCGACTTCATGCAGCACATGGCGCACGATGTGCCGCCGGTGGAGATCGTGACCATGGGCAGCAACGGCCCGCGCATCCACGCGATGCTGCAGCCGCTGGCCGATGCCGGCCGCTTTGGCCTGCACGCTGCGGGCGATCTCGCCGAGGCGATGGCGTTGGCGCGCACGGCGCTGGGCGCACAGGGCGGGGTGGTGCTGCTGTCGCCGGGTGCGCCGAGCTTCGGGGCCTACCGCGATTACGTGGCGCGCGGACGCCATTTCGCCGAACTGGCTGGGTTCGATCCGGACAGCATCAGCGCGATTCCGGGGTTGGGCATCGCCTGACCGGCGGGATCGGGGTCGGATCCCTTTCCGCAGGAAAGGGTTCTGACCCCATCGTGCATTTATCATGCAGGCATCCCCGGACGGACCCGGATGCCCGCATGTGCACCTTCATTACCCTGTTCCTGCCCGCATCCTTATCGCACGTTGAAGCCGCCGCGATCATGCAGCGCAGTGGCCGGCGCCTGTTTGCGCAGGATTCGCCCAGCCTGCAGTCAGCGGTGGGCCCGGATTGGCAGCCGTGGCTGAGTGCCGCGCACTGCGATTGCGGCACGTCGCTGGCCTCGGCGCAGGCGGTTCGTGAGTGGAACGGCGATGATGCCGAACGCTGGCGCAGGAAGGGCTGGAGCGAAGCGAAGATCGCGCGCGCGTTGGCGGCGCAGTTGGCGCGGCATGAACAGGATCAGCAGGCACGCCGCGATGAAGCCCTGGATGATTCCGGCCAGTGGTTGCAGCGTATCGACGCGCTGTTGCAGGCTGGGGCCGCGCGCATCGGCCTGCTGGTGCGCGACTACGACGGTTCGGTGGGTGCCCGGCAGCCGAAGCCGCCGGAACGGCGCTGGTCGCGCGCGCATCTGGCGGCGTCGGATCTGCTGGCATTCGAGCCGGGCACGTTGCACTGGATCGAGCGTGGGTAGTGCCGGCCGCTGGCCGGCAACCTGCGGGGAAATTCATCCACGCATGGCGTGGCTCTACTGTAGCGCCGAGCCCACGCTCGGCGGCCTTCATTCGTCTTCGTCGATGAACGCGTAACCGCCGTCAATGAGCTGCTGCAGGTACGCATCGAAGCTCGGCGCAATGACTGCGTAGCTGTCCGGATCGTGCAGGTAGCGCACCACCTGGCCGACCGTACCACCCGGTGCCGGATCGAAATCCAGGTACAGCATCGAGGTGCCGCCGTTGTTCATGCAGTGCGAGAAGCACAGGCGCCTGCTCATCGGCAGATCACCGTCGATGCCTTCACCCAGGATCTCCGGCTCCTCATCCAGCCACTCTTCGTAGATGGAACGGATGCTGTCGTCCCACTGCTGCTGGTCCTCGAAGATCTGCGCGACCGAGCGCAGGTAGTACGGGTAGCCACCGTCCTCCACGTCCGAGCCCAGCATCAGTACGCAGACCTTGCCGCCGGGGTACTCCCGGTAGTGGGTGCCATCCACGCGCGATAGGAGTTCCACAAGGCTGTCCGGCACCTGCGGCCACTGCACACGCAGGCGCTGCAGGTCCTCGGCGCTGGCGCCCTGGACATGTGCCCACTGCGGGGCATCCTCGGCAGGCAAACGCGGGATCAGGCCAGACAGAAAGCGATCAACAGGATTCATGCGAAAAAAGGGGACAGAGGGGATTAAGTCGTATCCAACCACACCTGCGTCACGCCGCCAATGCAGAATGCGACGCGGGAGGGGCGAATACGGCTTAATCCCCTCCGTCCCCTTTTTCTTGCGGAGCAGGCGCATGAATCGTTGGCGATGCGGTGTGGCGATGATGCTGGGGCTGGCGGCGATGCCGGCCTGGGCGGCGATGAAGACGCAGCCGGTGGAGTGGAAGCACCAGGGCACGACCTTCAGTGGCGTGCTGGTCTATGACGATGGTGGGCACGACAAGAGCCCCGGCCTGGTGATGGTGCCGAACTGGAAGGGTGTGAACGAGTCGGCCATCGAGAAGGCCAAGCAGCTGGCCGGTGATGACTACGTGGTGCTGGTGGCCGATGTCTATGGCAAGGACGTGCGGCCGAAGAGTGATGCGGAGGCGGGGCCGGTGGCCAGCAAGCTGCGCAATGACCGGCCGCTGCTTCGTGCGCGTGCACTGGAAGCGGTGAACGTGCTCAAGGCGCAGGCCGGCAAGGTGCCGCTGGATGCCAGCCGGATCGGTGCGGTCGGTTTCTGTTTCGGTGGCACCACGGTGCTGGAGCTGGCCCGCGCCGGTGCGCCGCTGGCCGCTGTGGTCAGCCTGCACGGTGGGTTGGGCTCGCCACTGCCGGCGCAGGCCGGTGGCAGCCATCCTTCGGTGCTGGTGCTCAATGGCGCCGACGACAAGAGCGTGACCGCCGAGGACATCGCCGGTTTCCAGAAGGAAATGGACGCGGCCAAGGTCGACTGGGAGTTCACCAACTACAGCGGCGCGGTGCACTGTTTCGCCGAGCGCGATGCCAACAGCCCGCCGGGCTGCCAGTACAACGAACGGGCGGCCAAGCGCGCGTTGAAGGCGCTGGATGAGTTCTTCGAGGAACGGTTCGAGAAGCGTTGAGCCGTGCAGTGGTAGTGCCGGCCGCTGGCCGGCATTCCCGTGACACCCGCAGCATCATGAGGTTGCCGGCCAGCGGCCGGCACCCACCGGAATGCCGGTGGGTGGGTGCCGACCGTTGGTCGGCACACCTCAACCCATCAATGCGAGCGCTGCACCGCGTAGCGGGCCAGGCCGCGCAGGGCCGCCACGGCATCATTGTCGCCCAGGCCATCGAGCGCACGCTCGGCGGCTTCGGCATATTCCTCGGCACGGCGGCGGCTGTACTCCAGGCCGCCGGTGGCGCGGATCGCGGCCAGCACTTCCGGCATTGCCGAGGCGTCGCCGTCCTGCACGATGGTGCGCAGGCGCTCGCGGGTGGCGTCATCGGAGTGGGCCATCGCGTGGATCAGCGGCAGCGTGGCCTTGCCCTCGGCGAGGTCGTCGCCCAGGTTCTTGCCCAGCTCCTCGGCGTTGGCCGAGTAGTCCAGCACGTCGTCGGCGATCTGGAATGCGTAGCCCAGGTGCATGCCGTAGTCGAACAGGGCCTGCTGGGTGGCTTCATCCACGCCGCTGGCCAGCGCGCCCAGGCGGGTGCCGGCGGCGAACAGCACTGCGGTCTTGCGCTCGATCACGCGCAGGTAGGCGGCTTCGTCGGTATCCGGGTTGTGCACGTGCAGCAGCTGCAGCACTTCACCCTCGGCGATGCGGTTGGTGGCATCGGCCAGGATCTGCATCACCGGCATGCGCTCCAGCTCGACCATCAGCTGGAAACTGCGCGAGTACAGGAAGTCGCCCACCAGCACGCTGGGCGCGTTGCCCCACAGCGCGTTGGCGGTGCTGCGGCCACGCCGCAGGCTGGACTCGTCCACCACGTCGTCGTGCAGCAGGGTAGAGGTGTGGATGAACTCGATGATCGCCGCCAGCTGGTGGTGCTCCGGGCCGGCCTGGCCGACCGCGTGGCCGGCCAGCATCACCAGCATCGGGCGCAGGCGCTTGCCGCCGGCGGAAATGATGTGGTCGGCGATCTGGTTGATCAGCACGACGTCCGAGGACAGCCGGCGCCGGATCAGGGCGTCGACGGCGGCCATGTCGGCCGCGGCAAGCGACTGGATCTGGGGCAGGCCCAGGGCGGGACGGGTGTCTTCGGTGATGGTCATGCGATCAGGCTTTCAGGCTCACCATCGATTATAGGCGCTGGCCGTGAATTCGGGCGCAAACCGGCCCGAGCGGCAATTCCAGCCCGGCCTGCGCGGCCCTTCGCGTGAATACGTATGCAGGTTGCGCCATGCCCGCGAGGCCACCGCTAAGCTTGCCGGATCAGGATTTCGGCCCGCTGCCGGCGGGTCCCGCATGCCCGGAGGGGGGCTGTCGATGTCGCACTATCCATGGTGGCGCGGAGCCGTCATCTACCAGATCTACCCGCGCAGTTTCCTCGATGCCAACGGCGATGGGGTGGGCGACCTGCCGGGCATCATCGAGCGCCTGGACCACATTGCCGCGCTGGGCGTGGATGCGATCTGGATCTCGCCGTTCTTCAAGTCCCCCATGGCCGACTTCGGCTACGACATCGCCGACTACCGCGACGTCGACCCGCTGTTCGGCAGCCTGGACGACTTCGACCGCCTGCTGGCCAAGGCCCACGGCCTGGGCCTGAAGGTGATGATCGACCAGGTGCTGAGCCATACCTCGATCGAGCATGCCTGGTTCCGCGAGAGCCGCCAGGACCGCAGCAATCCGAAGGCGGACTGGTACGTCTGGGCCGACCCGCGCGAGGACGGCACCCCGCCCAACAACTGGCTGTCACTGTTCGGCGGCTGTGCCTGGCAATGGGAGCCGCGCCGCGAGCAGTACTACCTGCACAACTTCCTGGTCGACCAGCCGGACCTGAACTTCCACCACCCGGACGTGCAGCAGGCCACCCTGGACAATGTACGTTTCTGGCTCGATCGCGGCGTGGATGGCTTCCGCCTGGATGCGATCAACTTCTGCTTCCACGACGCGCAGCTGCGTGACAACCCGCCCAAGCCGGCGGAGAAGCGGGTGGGGCGCGGCTTCAGCCCGGACAACCCGTACGCCTACCAGTACCACTACTACAACAACACCCAGCCGGAGAACCTGCCGTTCCTGGAGCGCCTGCGCGCGCTGCTGGATCAGTATCCGGGCGCGGTCAGCCTGGGCGAGATCTCCTCGGAGGACTCGCTGGCGACCACCGCCGAGTACACCCGCGAAGGCCGCCTGCACATGGGCTACAGCTTCGAGCTGCTGGTGGATGACTACAGCGCGGCCTACATCCGCGACACGGTCTCGCGGCTGGAAGCGGCGATGACCGAAGGCTGGCCGTGCTGGGCGGTTTCCAATCACGACGTGGAGCGGGCGGTCAGCCGCTGGGGCGGCCACCCGGCTGACCCGCGCCTGGCGCGGATGCTGGTGGCGATGCTGTGCTCGCTGCGCGGTTCGGTCTGCCTGTACCAGGGCGAGGAGCTCGGCCTGGCCGAGGCCGAGGTGCCATTCGAGGCCCTGCAGGACCCCTACGGCATCACCTTCTGGCCGAACTTCAAGGGCCGTGATGGCTGCCGCACCCCGCTGCCGTGGACCGATGCGCCGTTAGCAGGTTTCACCAGCGGCCAGCCCTGGCTGCCGATTCCGGCCGAGCACCGGGCGGCGGCGGTGGCTGTGCAGGAACGCGACCCGCACTCGGTGCTGGCGGCGTTCCGGGCGTTCCTGGCCTGGCGGCATACCCAGCCGGCGCTTCTGCATGGCAGCATCAGATTCCTTGAAAGCGCCGAGCCAGTGCTGCTGTTCGAGCGTATGCTTGCAGATGAAACCCTCCTGCTGGCCTTCAACCTGTCGGCCGAGGCAGTGACCCATCCGCTGCCGCCGGGCAACTGGCAGCAGGTGGCGGTACCGGGCCCGGATGCGGGCACGGTGCAGGGCAACGAACTCCAGCTGCCGCCGCGCGCGGTGTATTGCGCCCGACGCAGCTGACCGTTTTCTCCGGTGGCGGTACTTGCGGGGACGGGGCCGAAGCGCCCCGTCCCTTTTTTGTGGGTGGAGTTCCAGAGAACGGCATCCACGCATGGCGTGGATCTACGGGTTGGAGCGTCGCTGCATGGGCCTTGCCGATCCGCTGCCGGCATTCGCGCAGAAGAAAACCCGCTGCCTGCGCAGCGGGTTTCCGGTCCTGCTCCCTTTGTGTTGCCGGCCAGCGGCCGACGCTACCGGGTTCGGGGTGCCAGCCAGCGGCCGGCACGACCCGGCCGTGATCAGAACTTGTAGTTCACGCCCAGCATGTAGGTGCGGCCCCACTCGATGTACTCCAGCGGGCGGTCCTTGCTGCCGGCGTAGGTGCGGTACGGCTCGTTGGTCAGGTTGCTGCCCTGCAGAAGCAGGGTCAGGCCACGCAGGGCACTGCTGTCGCTGAAGGTGTAGCTGACCTGCGCATCGGTCACGTTCTCGCCGACAACGTAGCGCAGGCTGCGGTTGCCGTTGAAGTTGCCGATCTCGCCGATGAAGTCCGAACGCCGGCGCTGGCTGACGCGTGCTTCGAAGCCGCTGCGCTCGTAGTAGGCGGTGAAGTTGTACACGCGCTTGGACAGGCCCGGCAGGCTGATCGGATCACTGCCCACGCTGGAGGCGCTCTCCGGGTCCAGGATGGTGATGTCGCTCTTGTTGAAGGTCGCGCTGGCCTGCACGCCGAAGCCACGCAGGCTGTCGGTCAGCATCTCCAGCGGGAACGATGCGGTCAGTTCCAGGCCCTTCAGCGTGCCGCCCTTGCCGTTCTGCGGGGCGGAGAAGGTGCCGGTGGTCAGCACCGGTGCCGTCATGCCCGGCGGCGGCACGTAGCTGCCCAGCAGCGCGGTGAAGTCGTAGTTGTCGACCGACTGGGTGTAGACGTAGCTCTTCAGGTCCTTGTAGAAGATCGCGGCAGCCACGTAGGCCTTCTCGCCGAAGTACTTCTCGTAGGACAGGTCCAGCGCGGTGGCACGCCACGGGTCCAGCAGCGGATTGCCGCCGCTGCCGCCGGGGCGGCCGGTGCCGGTGTCCACGCCGAACTCCAGGCCGGCGCGCATCTGGTCCACACGCGGGCGTGCGACCTGCTTTGCAGCGGCGAAGCGCAGCGTCTGCTGGTGCGGGAACAGGAAGGCCAGGTTCAGGCTCGGCAGCCAATCGTTGTAGGTGCGGCCGTTCGAGTACGGCTGCACGTTGTTGCCGGCCGACTGCGAGCTGTCCCAGTAGCGCGAATCCGAACTCTGGTCGGTGTGCTGCATCTGCACGCCGATGTTGCCGCGTACGCCGACTTCACCGATGTCGGCGTTGATGTTCAGGCGCGCCCAGGCGGTGGTGATCTTCTCCTGTACCGTCCACGACTTGGGAATCAGGTAGTCCAGGTTGTCGACCGGGTTGAAGGTCATGTAGCGGCCCACCGCAGCGGGCACGTTCCAGGCCGGGATGGTGCCGAGGCCGGCGAAGCCCAGGTTGACCGGGCGGTACTGCAGGTCCGAGGCGATGTTGGCGTCGCCCTGCGCACCCAGCAGGATGTTGCCTTCGGACTGGGTCTTCACCTTGCGGCGGTCGGCGTAGTTCACGCCGATGTCGATGTCCGGCGCCCACGACGCGAGGGCATCGGGCAGGGCAATGGTGGCGGCCAGCTTGCCACCCTTCAGGCGGTCTTCCACCTTCGGCACCTTGCCGTAGCCGGAACCGTAGATGGTGTTGGTCAGGAACAGGGCGTCGGGGTTGGAATAGTTCAGCTGTGGGCTGATCTGCGAGAACCCGTCCTGGCGGATCGTCACGCCGACCGTATCCAGTTGCGGCATCGGGGTCAGCTGCAGGTTGTTTTCCAGGTTCAGCTCGTCGCGCGTGGCCTTGGAGTAGTTCAGGTCGGCGACCAGCTTGACGCCACTGAAGTTGAACTCGTTGTTCCAGCCGAACGCATCGATCTTGTCCTTGCGCTTGTTGTACATGCCGCGAACCAGCGGATACACGCCACTGGCAGTGCCACCGGTGAACGAGCCATTGGCGTTGACCTGCGGGTTGCTGACCAGCAGGCCCGGGGTGTAGTTGCCGTTGTAGTTGCTGAGGTTCAGCTCGAACTGGTTGGCGGTGTCGATCTGCTCGGCTTCGGTGTGGAATGCATCGAAGGTGCTGGTCCAGCTGTTGTTCGGCCGGAACTGGATCGTGGCCATCACGCCGTCGCGCTTGTTGTTGCCGGTGCGGCGCAGCGCCTTGATGCCATCGGAGAAGTAGGTGCCGGCACCCACGCCCGGACGGTCGCCCTTGTCGGTGTGCTCGGTGGTCCACGGTTCGTACAGGCCGACCTGGTTCTCCTGGATCGGCATGTCGCTGTGCGCATAGCCGATGGCGATGCCCAGGGTCTTGTCCAGGAACTGGTCGATGTAGCTGGCGCTGAAGCGGTTGCCGTACGGATCGGTGTTGGCGGCGCGGCCCAGCGAGCTCTTCTGGTAGCGGCCACTGACCGCGATCACGCGCTCGCCGAAGCTGAGCGGGCGAGCGGTCTGCATGTCGATGGTGCCCGACAGGCCCTGTCCGACCAGCGCCGCGTCCGGGGTCTTGTACACGGTCACGCCGTTGACCAGTTCGGACGGATACTGGTCGAACTCGACGCCACGGTTGTCGCCAGTGCTGACCACTTCGCGGCCATTGAGCAGGGTGGTGGCGAAGTCCGGCGACAGGCCGCGCACGCTGATCACCTGCGCACGGCCGGCAACGCGCTGGGCGGCCAGGCCGGGCAGGCGCGAAATGGACTCGGCGATGCTGACGTCGGGCAGCTTGCCGATGTCTTCGGCGGAGATCGCTTCGACCACCGAGGTGGCGTCCTGCTTGACCGCGATCGCGCTCTCGATGCCGCGGCGGATGCCGGTGACCTGCACCGTATCGAGGTTGGTGGCGGCGGTGCCGGCCGGCGTGGTGGTGCTCTGCGTGGACTGTGCCGACGCCAGCGTCGGCGCCAGGACAACGGCCAGCGCGATGCTGAGCGCGCTGCGCTTGTGGTTCAACATTTTCCCCTCCCAGGCAATGTTGCAGATCGATTTGTGAGCGTTCCGGCGGGGCCGTGAACGTGCGACGCGGTGGCCGCTGTCGTCGCCGCTATGGTAGGCAGCGCGTTCTTCGCGGGAATCACCCTGCATACGTATTCAATGGCGTCTGCAGGGATGTAATCGCTTTCAGGTGCTGCTTGCGGTAGTGCGGGCCGCTGGCCGGCAATCGCGTTCACCGGGTTGCCGGCCAGCGGCCGGCACTACCCGGGCATTCACAGCGGCGTGAAGCGAATGGCCTGGCCACCGCCTGGTGCCAGCACCAGCGTCAGTGCATCGGCGCTGGTCACTTCGCGGGTTTCACGCATGAACGCGAATGGATTGCTGCGGAAATCCGCTCCCTCGCCATCGCGGTAGATTTCGGCGCGGTAGCGTACGCCCGATTCCAGGAAGCCCAGCGATACCGGCAGCACGCGGCCGTGCTCGTCGGTGATGCTGCCGAGGAACCAGTCGCGGCTGTTGCGGTCGCGGCGCACGATCGTCACGTAGTCACCCACTTCGCCATCGAGCACGCGGCTCTGCTCCCAGTCCACCGCCACGTCCTCGATGAAACGGAACGCCTCGCGATGCTGCAGGTAGTGTTCGGGCAGGTCGGCGGCCATCTGGATCGGGCTGTACAGCACCACGTACAGCGCCAGTTGGCGGGCCAACGTACTGGGGATGGCCTGGCCGTGGCGGCCCTTCAGGCTGAGGATGCCGGGGGTGTAATCCATCGGCCCGGCCAGCATGCGGGTGAACACCAGGTTGACCTCGTGCTCCGGCGGGTTCGGTGGCTGGCCCCAGGCGTTGTACTCCATGCCGCGTGCGCCTTCGCGCGAGATCCAGTTGGGATAGGTGCGGCGCAGGCCGGTATCCTTGATCGGCTCATGCGGGTTCACCGACAGATGGCGGCGCGCCGCTTCCTGCACCACCTTCAGATGGTGGCGGGCCATGAACTGCCCGTCATGCCACTCGCGCCACAGTGGGCCCCCCGTGGGATTGCGGCGGTCGACCTGGCCGTCGTCGCAGACGTAGCCGGTCTTGAACTGGTCCACGCCCAGTCGTGCGTAGAGGTCCAGCGCGGCGCCCAGCTGGGCCTCGTAATGTTCGATGGCGCAGCCGGTTTCATGGTGACCGATCAGGTGCACGCCCTTGTTCAGGCCATACGCCGACAGCGCTTCGATGTCGAAATCGGGCGTGGCACGGGTGAAATCGAAGTCGTAGCCATTGCCGACCCAGTTGCCGTCCCAGCCCGGATTCCAGCCTTCCACCAGCACGCCGCGGAAGCCGTGTGCAGCGGCGAAATCGATCACCTTCTTCGTCTTGGCGGTGGTGGCCGCGTGCTTCGGCCCGGTCGCCCAGCTCTCGTTGTCCAGGTGCATCGACCACCACACGCCCAGGTATTTGGCCGGTTTCACCCAGCTCACATCGCCCAGCGCATTGGGTTCGTTGAGGTTGAGGATCAGGTCCGATTCGACCAGGCCGCCGGCACGGTCGGCGATCTGCAGCGTGCGCCACGGCGTGGCGAAGGGCAGGGTGCGGCGCACCTTCCAGCCTTCGGCCGAGGGCGACAGCTGCGCGCGCAGGCGCTGCCCCTCGCTGCGGCGCAGCCACATGCCGGCGTAGTCCACCAGCGCGGCCTCGTGAATGGCCACATGCAGGCCATCGCGGCTGCGCAGGGTCATCGGCGTATGCACCAGTGGTACTTCGCGCAGCGGGGTGCGCTGGTACAGGTACTCGTAGTGGATCGGCTCGCCGGCGGGGATCCACCAGGCGGTGGAGTCCTGTGCGATGGCGAACTCGGTCAGCTCGTCATCGATGATCGCCTCGCGCAGATTCGGCTGCTCGGGGAATATGTAGCGGAAGCCGAGGCCATCGTCGTAGACGCGGAACACTACATCCAGCCGGCGCTTGCTGCCGGTGGTTTCGGCCAGCTGGACGGTCAGCTCGTTGAAATGGTTGCGGGTGAGCCGGCGCTCGCCCCACGGCTGCTCCCAGGTGTCATCGACGCTGCGCCGCTGCTGGCCCAGCAGGGTGAAATCGCGGTCCAGACGACCGTCGCGCAGGGTGAAGCCGAGCTTCGAATCCTCCACAACAGTGTCGCCCAGGCGCTCGACCCGGTAGCGGGCCGTGCCGCCGTCCAGCACCAGGCTGACATTCAACACCTTGCCCGGAGAGTCGACGCTGACCACCTGCGGCGCGGCCTGCGCCAGCGTGGCTATTCCCAGCAGCGCCAGACCGAACAAATGCGCGAGCGCGGTACGTACAGCAGTGAGTGACATCGGCATTTCCCCTCCCAAGGCGCCGTTGGCAGACCCGGACCATAAGCCAGCGCGGCGGGTGCGCTATTGCGCGACGCCATGAATACGTATGCAACTGGACGCAGCCGACAGCCCCGCGTCTACCATGGCGCCAGGGCACCTTGAGGGAGGGGCCGCGCCCGCCCGCCGGCAACGACGGTGCGGACCTACAACGCGTGCAGAGAGGGAGGGAGGCCGACGGGCGCGAGCCGGTCCGCCGCTTCGATGCTGAAGATCATTTGCCTGACCGCTGCCCTGGGGGCAGCGCTGGGGACGACCGCGCAGGCGGCCGACCTGCAATTCGACGGCCGCCATGCGCGCGCCGAAGCCGCTGCCAACGGCAGCTTCGTGCTGCATGCGCCGAAGGGCGATGTGCGTATCGCGCCGATGCCGATGCGCAGCCAGACCGGCAGCGTGATGTTCGATGCCCTGTTCGCGCTGGCCCAGCAGGAGATGGACCAGGACCGCGTGGACGCGATTCGCGATCCCGCGTTCGACGAAGGCCGACCGGTGCCGTGCGAGTGCTTCCAGACCGGCGCGCGCTGGCCCTATGTGTGGACGCGCGATGTCAGCTTTGCCGCCGATCTGGCGCTCGCACGCCTGGACCCGAAGCGCACCCGGCAGTCGCTGCAGTTCAAACTGTCGGCGGCGCGCGACGGGCACACGCCCGGCCTGTTTGTGGCGCAGGACACCGGTTCCGGTGGCAGCTGGCCGATCAGCAGCGACCGCGTGGTGTGGTTCCTGGCGGCTCGCCAGCTGCTGGAGGATCGCGCATTTGCCGACCAGGTCTGGCAGGCGCTGCAGGGCACGCTGGCGCAGGACCGCGCAATGGTGTTCGACGCGCAGATGGGCCTGTACCGTGGCGAGACTTCGTTCCTGGACTGGCGCGAGCAGACCTATCCGGACTGGACCCGCGAGGACGTGCGCTTCATCGGTGATTCCTATGCACTGTCCACCAACGTGCTGCACTACCAGGCACTGCGCCTGGCCGAACGCCTGGCCGGGCAGCACGGCGATGCCCGCGCGGCCGATTACAAGGCCTGGGCCGACGCATTGGCGCAGCAGATCGATGCGCGCTTCTGGCGCGAGGATATCGGCCAGTACATGAGCTACATCGGCGAAGCGGCGCACCCGGTGCCGTACGCCAAGGTCGATCTGCTCGGCCTCTCGCTGGGCATTCTCGCCCAGGTGCTGCCGCCCGAGCGCACGCGGCGTGCGCTGGCGGCGTATCCGATGGGGCCAGCCGGCAGCCCGGTGGTCTGGCCGCAGGAAGCACAACAGCCGATCTATCACAACCGGGCGATCTGGCCGTTCGTCAGTGCCTACTCGCTGCGTGCGGCGCGGCAGCTGGACGATGCGCCGCGCATCGCCGCCGAGATCCGCTCGCTGATGCAGGGTGCCGCGCTGGCCGGTTCCAACATGGAGAATTACGAGCTGGTCAGCCAGGCCGTGCATGTCGATGAAGGCGCGCTCAGCGGGCCGGTGGTCAATTCGGAGCGCCAGCTGTGGTCGGTGGCCGGGTATCTGTCGATGGTGCTCGAAGGCGTATTCGGCGTACAGGCTGACGGCCGCGTGCAGCCCAAGCTGCCAGCCGCGCTGGTCCCCGAACTGTTCGGCAAGCAGCGCCGCATCTCCCTGGAGGCCGATGGCAAGCGCTATGTGCTGGAGCGGCCGAAGCAGGTGGGTGATGGCCTGCTGGTGGCGGGCCAGGTAAAGACGCGTGGTGCCACCACCACCGTGCAGCTGGTGGCCACCGCAGCGGCACCGCGCAGCGTGGCGACGACGGCCGACGCCAATGCGCGCGCACCGGCCACGCCGGCCGCACCGCAGGCGCGACGCAAGGGCAGGGGCTGGAACATCGAGGTCGCTGCCGGCCAGGTGCTGTGGCAGGACGGCCGGGCGCTCACCGCCAGCAATGGCCTGGCACGCATCGGTGACGATGGCCTGCAGCATTGTCTGAGCCTGACCCGGCGCGACGGCGCATTGGAATCGCTGCACAGTCCGATGGTCTGCGTCGGTCCGCAGCAGCGATTGAAGGGTGCCGAGCGCTGGCAGTTCACCTCGGCCAAGGCGGGGCAGGTGCGCCTGCGCCTGCAATACAGCAACGCGAATGGGCCGATCAACACGGGCGTGACCGCCGCGGTGAAGCAGCTGGTGCTGCAGTGCCCGGGCCAGCCGTTGCAGCGGCACACCGTCACCCTGCCGCACAGCGTGGCCGTGCAGGACTCGACCTCGGCGACGTTCCCGGTGCCGAAGGGCCGATGCACGGTCACGCTTGAAGAGGGCTTCAACATGAGCACACTGCAGCATTTCGCGCACTACACCGGGGGCAAGGGCGGGCGCGACGGCGTGCTCAACCAGGCGCAGGTGCAGGCGCTGACGGTGGCGCCCGTGGCTGTAGAGGGCGCACGATGAATCGCCCCGCCAAACCCCAGCTGTCGTTCTGGCAGATCTGGAACATGTGTTTCGGTTTTCTCGGCATCCAGTTCGGCTTCGCCCTGCAGAATGCCAACGCCAGCCGCATTTTCGAGACGCTGGGCGCGGACATCGACGCGGTACCGGGGCTGTGGATCGCCGCGCCGCTGACCGGCCTGCTGGTGCAGCCGGTGATCGGTTACCTGTCCGATCGCACCTGGACGCGCTGGGGGCGGCGCCGTCCGTTCTTCATGATCGGTGCGGTGCTGACCACGCTGGCCCTGCTGGTGATGCCGAATTCACCGACGCTGTGGATCGCGGCCGGCACGCTGTGGGTGCTCGATGCCTCGATCAACGTATCGATGGAGCCGTTCCGAGCCTTCGTCGGCGACCAGCTGGCGCCACGCCAGCGTCCGGCCGGCTATGCGATGCAGAGCTTCTTCATCGGCGTGGGCGCCATCGTCGCCAGCTTCCTGCCGTTCATCCTGGCCCACTTCGGCGTTGCCAATACGGCCGCCGCCGGTGAGGTGCCGGACACCGTGCGCTATGCGTTCTACTTCGGCGCGGCGGTGCTGCTGGCGGCGATCACCTGGACGGTGGTCAGCACCCGCGAATATTCACCAGCAGAACTGGCTGCCTTCGATGATGCCGAGCCGCCGGCGCATCATGCGGGAGCGGTGATCAACGGCCCGGCGCCATGGACGCGGGTGGCCCTGTGGCTAGGGCTGGGTGTGCTGTTGGCGCTGCTGATCACCTGGCGGCAAGGCGACAGGATGCTGTACGTGCTGGCAGGCCTGTGCGCCGGCTACGGCCTGCTGCTGGCGGCCGCGCGCGCGTTGCCGGCCACGCATATGCTGGCCGCCATCGTCGGCGACCTGCGCGCGATGCCGGTGACCATGCGCCGCCTGGCGTGGGTGCAGTTCTTCTCATGGTTCGCGCTTTTCGCCATGTGGATCTACACCACTGCTGCGGTGGCCGGTACCCACTTCGGTTCGACCGATCCACAGTCGGCGGCCTACAACGAAGGTGCCAACTGGGTGGGCGTGCTGTTTGGCGCCTACAACGGCTTCGCTGCGCTGGCGGCGGTGCTGATTCCGCCGATGGTGCGTGCGATCGGCCTGCGCTGGAGCCACCTGGTCAACCTGTGGCTGGGCGCTGCCGGCCTGGTCTCGCTGATGTTCATCCGCGACCCGCACTGGCTGCTGCTGTCGATGGTGGGTGTGGGTTTTGCCTGGGCATCGATCCTGTCGTTGCCGTATGCACTGCTGTCCGACAGCGTGCCGGCGTCGAAGATGGGTGTGTACATGGGCATCTTCAATTTCTTCATCGTGATCCCGCAGCTGGTGGCGGCCAGTGCGCTCGGCTTTGCCCTGCGCGCATGGCTGGGTGGCCAGCCGATGCATGTGCTGGTGCTGGGCGGCTGCAGCCTGTTCGTCGCCGGCCTGTGCGTGCTGCGGGTTCCGTCCCGTCCGGAGGTGGTGTGATGCGTGGTGTCCTGGCTGTTGCTGTTTCCCTTGCCCTGTTCGCCGGCCAGGCCGTGGCCACGCCGCGCCCGGACTACGTCGGCACCACCGAACCGTTCGCCAGCGATGCGGTGTACTTCGTGGTCACTGACCGCTTCGTCAACGGTGATCCATCCAACGATCATCGCGACCAGGGTGGCGCGCACCGCACCTTCGACATCCCGGTGCCATGCCCGGACAAGGTGGACGGCAACATCGGCTACCTCGGCGGCGACTTCCGTGGCGTGCTCGACAATGCGCAGTACATCCGCAACCTGGGTTTCGGCGCGGTGTGGATCACGCCGATCGTCGACAACCCTGACCAAGCTTTCACCGGCAGCAAGCCGATCAGCTGCACCAGCACGCTGACCGACCGCGGCAAGACCGGCTACCACGGCTACTGGGGCATCAACTTCTACAGACTCGATGAGCACCTGCCCAGCAGGGACCTGGACTTCGCCGGACTGACCAGGGGCCTGCACGGTGCCGGCTTGAAGGTGGTGTTGGACATCGTAGGCAACCACGGTTCGCCGGCCTGGACCATGCCGATACGGCAGCCGCAGTTTGGCCAGATCTTCGACAAGGACGGAACGCTGATTGCCGACCACCAGAACCTGCCACCGCAGAAGCTGGACCCGAAGCACAACCCGCTGCACGCGTTCTACAACAACATCGGCCCGGTCGACAGCAAGGACGGCTCGATCTTCGACGGCAACCTCGCCGAACTGTCCGACTTCAACCAGGACAATCCGGCGGTGATGGATTACCTGGTCGGCGCTTACCTGCAGTGGACCGCGCAGGGCGTGGACGCGCTGCGCATCGATACCATCGGCTGGCTGCCGCACCCGTGGTGGCATGAATTCGTCAAGCGTATCCGCGCCGAGCACCCGGGCATGTTCATGTTCGGCGAAGCCTTCGACTACAACGCGACGACCATTGCCGAGCACACCTGGCCGGCCAATGCCAATGTCAGCGTGCTCGATTTCCCGCTGCGCGGCGCACTGGAACAGACCTTCGGCACCGCCGGCAAGGGCTTCGAGACCCTGGCCGAGCCGCTTCACCTGAGCGGTGGCCCGTATGCCAATCCGTACGAGCTGATGAGCTTCTACGACAACCACGACATGCCGCGCCTGCAGGCCAGCGACAATGGCTTCATCGACGCGCACAACTGGCTGTTCACCGCGCGCGGCATTCCGGTGGTCTATTACGGCTCGGAGACCGGCTTCATGCGTGGCCGCGCCGAGCACGCAGGCAACCGTGCCTACTTCGGCCAGCCGCGTGTGGACGCTGCGCCGCAGAGCCCGATCTTCGCGCCGCTGCAGCGTATCGCCAAACTGCGTGAAGCGACCCCGGCACTGCAGCGTGGCTTGCAGGTGAACGAGCGGCTGCAGGGCGATGAGGCCGTGTTCTTCCGCGTGCTGCAGCACGGTGACGTGACGCAGACCGCGCTGGTGCTGCTGAACAAGGGTGATGCGGCGCGCACCTTCGAGGTGGACCGCTACCTGCAGGCTGGCACGTGGCGTGATGCGCTGGATGGCGGCACGGTGAAGGTCGAGCAGCAGCTGAAGACTGACGTGCCGGCGCATGGGGTAAAGGTCTATGTGCTGGACGCCACCGTGCAGCAGCCGGCACTGCAGGCCGAACTGGACAAGGCGATGGCCGACCAGAAGGCGCGGGACCAGCGCCTGGGGCGGTAGTGCCGGTCGCTGGCCGGCAACTCATGAATCCATGGTCCCTTCAGGTGCCGGCCAGCGGCCGGCACTACCGGGGGGACCACATCCGGCACAATAGGCACCCCTCACGCCCTGCCGTACCGCCATGACCGACCTCGTCCCGCAGACCCCGATCGAAACCCTGCTGAAGGCGGCGATGGACGGGGCGGTGCCGATCCGCGCCTTCATGGAAGCCTTCGTCGCCTCCGAGGTGGTGCTGCAGACCGGCAGCCTGGTGACCCCCGATGGCAGCGGTTTCGACCCGCTGCTGTTCGACAAGCAGGGCACGCTGCACGTGGCCGTGTTCACCGATCCATCGCGGGTGGGCATCTACAGCCAGCAGGCCGAACACCAGATCCGCTGGCTGATGCTGGACGTGCTGCGCCGCGTGCCGGGTGGCTACGGCGTGGTGATCAATCCGGGCACCCCGCTGGGCTTCGAGATCTCGCCCAGCGGCATCGGCGAGATCCTGAAGGACTTCGCCCAGGGCTGATTGTCCTGTACAGCCGAGCCCATGCTCGGCTGCCGTTCGCGCAATGCCCGCTCAGTCGTGCAAGGCTCGACGCTACAGAAGGCTTCCCTTCGAACGCCGTCCGTGATCCCCTTGGGCGACATCGGGATCGAGGCCTGGTCATGGAGTTCAGGGTATTGCCTGCAGACGCAGCGGAACGACAGCAATTGGCGCAGTGGTACCACGCGCAATGGGGCCGGGACGCCGGCCTGACGCTGGAACAGGAACTGCAACGGCTCGACCCGCCGCAGGATGCTGAAGGTTTCCCGCACCTGATCGCCGCTTTCGAAGATGGGCAGGTGGTCGGTGCAGTCCAGCTCAAGCGCCGCGAGATGCAGGCCTTTCCACAGTACGAGTACTGGTTGGGCAGCGTATTCGTGGCCGACAGCCATCGCGGCCGCGGATTGGCCAGTGGTCTGGTCGAACAGGCTGCGGCACAGGCCGCGCGGATGGGCGTTTCCGACCTGTACCTGCAGACCGAGGCCCTGGATGGTGGTCTGTATGCGCGGCTGGGCTGGAAGCCGGTGCAGGAAGCCGACAACCGCAGCTATCGCGTGCTGGTGATGGTGCGCAGGTTGGCCGCATGAGCGCATCCACGGTACGCCATTCCCGCTCGGCCCTGATCTTCCTGATCGTGGCCATCGTTGCGGCGCTGGTGGCCATGCCCCTGCTGCGCGCGGTAGGCATGGTGCAGTGGCCGGTGTTTGTCATCGCCTGGCTGATCAACCTGGGCGCGGCTTGGCATCTGGCCCAGTGGGCGCGCCAGCAGGGGCGCTCGGGCTGGGCGTTCGGGGTACCGGCAGCGCTAGGTACGGTCGCCTCGATCGTGGTCTATGTGCTGTTGGCGTTGCTGGGGCCGAAGTCCCCGGTGCGCTGAACCTTCGCCGGCTGTCCTGGACAAGGTGCCGAGCAGGGCTCGGCACCACAGCAAGGCCGAGCCAAGCCCGCACGCGTTGCGTGGAGCGCCGGCGCACAGGCCGGCGCCCCCTCCCTCACATCGTCACCTTGCGCCGGTTGTCATCGCTCACCCGGTCGATCAGCTTGTTGTAGGGATCGAAGCCCGCTTCATCCGGCTTCTCGTCCACCGTCACCGTGATCTTCGGCTCGGCGCTGGTGATGTGGTGGCGCTGCAGGTACAGCACCTTCTGGTCGCGCTCCTTGCCCGACGGGCCGTTGGCGAACACGCCGATCTCGACCCAGTCATCCATCTTCGCGTCGCTCTCCTTGCCCTTGCCATCGGCGTACTGCTTGGCGGCGTGCAGGTCCAGGGTCACGTCGTAGCGCCCGTCATCGCGCTTGCGGGCGCTGGCGGCCATCACCCGGTTGTCGTAGAAGCTGATCTTCTCGAACAGATCGGTGACCAGCTGCTGGCGGTCAGCCGGGGTCTCGGCGCGGATGTAGCCCAGCAGCTCGCGTGAGGTGGTGTACGGCGGCTGCTGGTAGCCCTTGTCCTGCAGGAAGCGCTTCAACGCCCGGTTCAGGGCCTGCTCGCCGATTTCCTCGCGCAGCCGATAGAACACCAGCGAACCCTTCTGGTAGTGGATGTACTGCTGGTTCTCCACGCGCTCCAGCGGCTGTTCCTCGATGGCCTCGCCGCCGCGGCCGGACAGGTAACCGTCCAGCTCGCGCTTGAGGAACTGGCGCATATGCTGGCGGCCGTACTCCTGCTCCATCACCATCAGCGCCGAGTACTGCGACAACGATTCGGACAGCACCGTTGCGCCCTGCACGTTGGCACCAATCACCTGGTGCGCCCACCACTGGTGTGCGATCTCGTGCGCGGTCACGTAGAACACGTAGTCCACCTTGTCCGGGTCACGCAGGTCAGCGATGAAACCGATGGCCTCGGAGTAGGGGATGGTGTTGGCGAACGACTGCGCGAAGCGGGCATAGCCCGGGAACTCGATGATGCGTACCTGGCGGTGCTGGTACGGCGTGAAGTTCGCCTCGTAGTAGGCCAGTGATTTCTGCACCGCCTCGATCATCCGGTCCACGTTGTAGCCGTGCGCCGGGTCGAAGTAGACCTCGATCGGGATGTCCTTGTACTTCGCCTTGCGCACCTCCCAGCGTGCCGACAGATACGCGTAGAAGTTCAGCATGGGCCGGTCCATGGCATAGCTGAAGCAGCGCCGGCCATTCACCGTGGTCTCGTGCCGCAGGTAGCCCGGCGCCAGCGCGACCTGGTCCGGCGCGGTGCACACCGTGGTGCGGAAATCGAGCCAGTCGGCATCATTGGAGATATAGGTGTTGGCCCGCGCTGCCTCGTCTTCCAGCCTGGGCATGCGCCGCGGTTCACCGAGATCGCGCTTGCGGCGTTCGTTGCGGTCGCTGATCTCGGCGCCCTCGTTATAGCCGAAGGACGGCAGTACGCGGCTGTTGAAGAAGGTGCCGTTGTCGACGATGTTGCTCGGTGCCTGGCCAGCGGTGATGCCGTTGGGCTTCTGCACCACCCGGAAATGCACGCTGCGGGTTTCACCGGGTTGCAGCGGCCTGTCCAGCCGGTAGATGCGGTAGCCGAGATCCTTGTCGTGGAAGGTCAACTTCTGCCCGCCGAGGTCGGCGGCCAGCAGCTGCTTGTCGTCGCCCATTGAGACATGCAGGTCCTGGATGGGCTGCGCGTGCAGGTTGCGGATGGTCCAGTTCGCATCGATCACCATTGACTGCGATTCCGGGAACAGGTCCACGCGGTTGTCCACGGCGACAATGCGCGGCTGCGGCAGGTTGCGGTACTTCGACAGCTCGCGCTCGTAGCGGGCCTGCAGGTCCAGCTGCTGGTCGGGCGGGATGAACTCGTTGCGGATGTTGGTGCTCCAGTACAGCCAGCCGCCCACGCCGACGAACGCCACTGCTGCCAGCGCCGCAAAGGCGCCGGTAGGGCCGCGCAGGCGACGGCCAGCCAGCGCCAGGCGCTGGCGCAGGCCCTGGCTGACACCGCGTACCCAGAAGGCTGACGCCAGACACATCAGCGTCAGCAGGAACAGCGCCCAGTAGCCCTGGAAGGCCAGCTGCCCCGGCAGGAAGTGGCCGTAGCCGTTCATGTCCGAATAGGGCGCGTTGGGCCAGCTGCCGAAGTTGTACAGGTGCTGCGTGTAGTCGAGCAGGCCGAGCACGCCCTGGCCGATCATCACCACGATCAGCAGCGCGTAACCGACGAACTTGTTGTTGGTGAGTACCTGCAGCACCAGCGCCAGGCCCCCCATCAGGATGTAGACCACCGAATCCAGCGCCAGGCTGCGCAGGTACAGCAGCGGCTCCAGATGGGTGTAGCCCTTGGCCAGCTGCACGCCCATCGCGGCCAGCGCACCGGCGGCCTGGAAGCAGACGATCACCGCCAGCAGCGCAGTGAACTTGGCCAGCAGTGGCACCCAGTTCGGCACCGGCATGGCATCGGTCACTTCGTTGATACGCGCGCTGCGTTCCTTCCAGACCAGTTCACCGGCGAAGAACAGCACGATGATCACCAGCAGCCAGCTGAAGGCGCCCTGCAGGGCCATGATCATCTGCGAGGTGACCGGCCAGATCGAGGTGCCGTACAGGGTCTGCCGGAACAGCGCGCTGGGCAGGAAGTTGGCCAGGCCCAGCACCAGCAGCACGATGAACGGCACGCTGCGCAGCACGCCGCGTGTATCGAAGCGCACCTGGCGCAGGAACTGCCGCCACGCCGTGGTGGCGGTGAACGCCGGCACCACGCGCGGCAGTGCTGCGCGGGTGGGGCGGACACTGGCGGCATCGGCAACCGGTTGCGCCTGCCTGCGGCCCCAGCGCCGACGACCACTGCCGCTGCGTTCGGTACGGAACAGCGCGAAGGTGGCGGCGAACAGCGCGGCAGCCACACCCAACCACAGAGCACGGTTGGCCAGCAGGTAACCGGCCAGCTCGGGAATCCCGTTGTTGCGTTCGGCGGTGGACCAGTAGCGGATCGTGCGGCCGAGGGCGCGCATGCCCAGCGGTTCGCTCAGCACCGCGATCCACGTATTGTCGATGTCACGCAGCAGGGCCGCGCTGGCACCGTACAGCACCAGGTAGGCCACCAGGCCGATGTAGACCCACAGGATCGAGCGGGTCAGTGCCGCCAGCAGCGACAGCAGTGCGGTGGTGAACAACAGGTTCGGAATGACGATGACCGCGAACGTCCACGCATAGCCCTGCCAGCTGATCGGGCCCATGCGCTCGGGATCGACCCACGGCATGAACGGTGCCAGCCACAGCCCGAACGCGATCACCACGTAAACCAGCAGCCCGGCGGCGAGGGCAGCGGCGATGCGCCCCGCCAGGTAGTCGCGGCGTTTCACCGGGCTGGCGAAGATCAGTTCGGCGGTGCCCAGTTCGAAGTCACGCAGCAGCGCATTGCTGACGAACAGTGCAGTGACCAGCATGCCGAGCAGGGTGAAGATGCCCAGCATCTGCGCGATCACGGTGGGCGCGTTGCTGTGCACGTTGCCGCTACCGCCACCGATCTGCACCGCATCGCTGGAGGCGGCGGCGAAGGCGAGCAGGGCGAACAGCCCGGCCAGCAGCCACAGCAGCGGGGAGCGCAGCTGCTCGCGCAGCTCGAAACGGAAGAAATCGAGGATCATGGTGTGCTCCGCTCAGGCTGCCGCGCGGGCACGGGCCTGCAGGCGCAGGCGCTGGAAGTACACGTCCTCAAGGTCGGGAGCCACGGCCGCGAAGCCATCGCCGGGGTCGTTGGCGCTGTGCACGTGGATCACTGGGCGGCCCCCGACCAGGCGGGTCGAGAGCACCACGTAGCGTGCTTCATGGTCGGCCAGTTCCGAAGGATCGACCTGCTTGCGCCAGACCTGCTGCTGCAGGGCATCGATGGCATCGGCCGGTCGCCCGGTCAGCAGTACCTGGCCCTTGTTCATGATCGCCATCGTCGGGCACAGGTCGGTCACGTCCTCGACGATGTGGGTGGACAGGATCACCGCCACGTTCTCGCCAATCGCCGCCAGCAGGTTGAGGAAGCGGTTGCGTTCCTCCGGATCGAGGCCGGCGGTGGGTTCGTCGACGATTACCAAGCGTGGGTCACCCAACAGCGCCTGAGCGATGCCGAAGCGCTGGCGCATGCCGCCGGAGTAGGTGCCCAGCTTGCGCTTGCGCGCGTCCCAGAGGTTCACCTGCTGCAGCAGTCCATCGACCACCTCGCGACGCTGGGCGCGCTGGGTCAGGCCCTTCAGCACCGCGAAATGTTCCAGCAGGTCCAGCGCGCTGACTTTCGGGTACACGCCGAAATCCTGCGGCAGGTAGCCCAGCCGGCGGCGCACCGCCTCCTTGTCGCGCAGTACGTCGATCGGCGCCTCGCCCGGAATGCTGAGCGTCGCCGTGCCGCTGTCGGCCTCCTGCAGGGTGGACAGCGTGCGCATCAGCGACGACTTGCCAGCGCCGTTCGGGCCGAGCAGGCCGAACATGCCGCGCGGGATGTCCAGGGTGACGTTGTTGAGGGCATGCACGCCGTTGGCGTACGTCTTGGACAGCGAATCGATCTTCAGCACTTGGCAGCTCCAGGAGAAGAGGCGGACCGAGGTGGAATCGACCGGGCGACCTGAAATCGGGTTGCCGGCCTTGAAGGCTGAAACTCTGGGACGTGCAGCTGCAACGTCCTATAGGACATGTCCCAGAGATCACCGATCTTCGCGGATGTCCTGCAGGCGCAGGGCTGCAACACCGGATCGCATGCGATGGGCTCCCGTTCGACCACCAGCTGGCAGTTCAGGAGGGGTGCCACCGATATGCCACACGTGCGTCGTGTTTATCGCTTACGAGCAGGCAGGCGTCATCCGCCGTTGGTCATGGGGGGAGAATCCCGCCATCGTGCGTTGGCCGGAGCGCCGGCCCAGCGGCGCCTACCCGCGCAGGGATGATTCGCGCACGACCAGCTTCACCGGGATGCTCTGGCTGTCCACCGGCTGCCGGCCGATCAGCGTCAGCAGGCGCTCCACCAGCAGCTGCCCGGCCTGCTTGGTGTCCTGCTGCACGGTGGTCAGCGCCGGGGATACCGAAGCGGCCAGCGGGATGTCGTCGAAGCCGGTCACCGCCACGTCCTGCGGTACCCGCAGCCCGGCCTCGCGCAGGGCGCGCATCGCACCGATGGCGATCAGGTCGCTGGCCGCGCAGATCGCGTCGATCGGCTCGCCGCGCGCCAGCAGCGCCTGGCAGGCCTCCTGGCCGGAGGCCTCGGTGGTGATCGCATCGTGCTGCAGCGCCGGTTCGGCAGCCAGGCCGTGGTCCTGCAGCGCCGCGACATGGCCGCGGTAGCGCTCCTGGAATTCGGGGTAGTGGCTGGAGGCATGGCCAAGGAAGGCGATGCGGCGGCAGCCCTGCAGCAACAGGTGGGTGGTGATGTCATGCCCGCCCTGGAAGTTGTCGCTGCCGATCGAGACACCGGGCTGGCCGGGCAGGGCGGCGCCCCAGCGCACGAAGTGCGTGCCCTGTTCAACCAGCCGCTGCAGGCGGTCGCGCGATTCGTGGTAGTCGCCATAACCGAGCAGGATGATGCCGTCGGCCTTGTTGCTGTCTTCGTAATCGGCCTGCCAGTCGGTGGACAGCTGCTGGAACGACACCAGCAGGTCCTGCCCGTGCAGGGCGCAGGCGCGGGTGATCGAGCCCAGCATCGAATGGAAGAACGGGTTGATCAGCGAATCGTCGTTGGTCGGATCCTCGAAGAACAGCAGGGCCAGCGTGCCGGCATTGCGCAGGCGCAGGCTGGAGGCGTTCTTGTCGACCTTGTAATTCAGCTCGCGGGCGATGCGCAGGATGCGCTCGCGGGTCTCGGCGTTGACCATCGGGCTGCCACGCAGGGCCCGCGACACGGTCGGCTGGGAGACCCCGGCCAGGTGGGCGATGTCCAGGGAGGTGGCTTTGCCTTTGATCGTCATGGGCGGGCGGAGCGGGCAGGTGGAAGGTGCCCGGGCATGATGCCATGCGCAGACGCGAATGCCTCTCTGGACGTCGGTCGGGGCGAAGGTAAGTCATTGCCGGACAAGGAAATCAGCCTGATCCTTCGGTGCGGTCGGGGTCTCCTGACCGGGCGGACGGCGGCGGCAATGGTAAGATGCGTCGTTCTCGCATTCCCCCAAATTTCACCAGGGGCGGCCCAGCGTACTGCACCCCGCCCGGGGCTGTGCTATCACTGGCGGTCTGCCCCTGGACAACGGACGAAGGTACCTATGGCGCGCGGCATCAACAAAGTCATCCTGGTCGGCAATCTCGGCAACGACCCGGACGTGAAGTACACCCAGGGCGGCATGGCGATCACCCGCATCAGCCTGGCCACCACCAGCGTCCGCAAGGACAAGGACGGCAACCAGCAGGAGCGCACCGAATGGCACCGCGTGGTGTTCTTCGGCAAGCTCGGCGAGATCGCCGGCGAGTACCTGCGCAAGGGCAGCTCGGTCTACGTCGAAGGCAGCCTGCGTTACGACAAGTACACCGGCCAGGACGGCGTGGAGAAGTACTCCACCGACATCATCGCCGATGAAATGCAGATGCTGGGCGGCCGCGGTGAAGGCGGCGGCGGTGGTGGCGGCAACTACGGCGGCGATCGTCCGCAGCGCCAGCAGGCGCCGCGCCAGGAGTATGGCGGCGGTGGCGGCGGCCAGCGTGGTGGCCAGGGCGGTGGCTATGGCAACCAGGGCGGCAACCAGGGCGGCGGCTACGGCAACCAGGGTGGCAACCAGCGTCCGCAGCCGCAGCAGGCGCCGCCGATGGACGACTTCGCTGACGACGATATTCCGTTCTGATTCCTACTTGACGGTTTTAGTGTTGATAGAGGCCCTCATCGTTGTGGATGGGGGCCTTTTTTTCGTTAGGCAGAATCCGGCCGTGATCTAACCATCTACTTGCGGCAGGGTGTTGATGGATGACTGGCGACACACCATAGCGAATCAGAATGGAGAGCGACACGGGAAAGCCGTCTGCTCGAGCCCATCGCTGGTGCATGGCTTCGGCGGGTCTTGATACGGCGTGCGAAGGACAGGCATAAGCCTAACGAGCTGGCGCGGGGCTGTCGCATACTCTGTGGACACGGTTACCGCGGGCCTATGCTCAATTGCGGTGTGCTTCTCCAAAGCTTGTTTTGGCGCACAAAATCTGTCATTAGCTTGCTCTAGGATTTGCCCATCCCCAGCAAGGTTGGGGGAGAGAAGATGTTCGTTCCGCGCATTAAGGATTGATGTCGGATGGAGTCCTTTGGCCGGACTTGCCAGCTGTATTTCACATGGAGCGTGTACCAATGGCATTTGCAATGCCCCTGCGCAGTCACAAGGCTGCCGCGATTCTCTCCTTCTGCCTGGCATTAGGCGGCACATCGACGGCAAGTGCAGCCACCTACTACGGTCCTCCCTACAAGGTCCAGTCGTTTCGCGGGGTTGGCTCGTTTGAGAGCATCGGTGCTGCGGTCAATTTCCTGGTTGGGAAGATCCAAGCCCCTTGCCAACAGGACCCCAAGTGCACCAAGCCGCCCGTTGTCACGGTGCGATACGGCACCGACGGCTGGGCTGCGACGATCTACGTCAATGGAAGTGTTAGTGACAACGTTTTTGCTTCCGAGATACTGATTGGACAGCCCCAGAAGAACTTCGGCGGGTGCCAGAAGCGTTGTTCGGCCGGGCTTGGCTCCGCTACCGATGGAACTGGTGCTCGAGGTGCTGCTGACAGTGCTTCAAAGGCTAACGCCCGTGATCCAGGAAGCCCGTTTGAGGGTGATCCGATCAATACCTCCACTGGCAACTTCTATCGGCAGGAAACGGACTTCGAGTCTCCGTCAGGCCTGATGTTCCGGCGGTTCTACAACAGTTCTGCTCGTGCCCCGGGTTCTTCTTTGGGTCGTCAGTGGCGCCATCTTTTTGATCGGCGACTCGAAGTGCTTGCACCCACCACGGGAGCGGCCGGAGACCGCACGTTCATCCGTGCCATTCGGCCGGATGGCAGTTCAGAGCTGTTCACTCGAACCCCGAGCGGCTGGATCGTCGATGCTGATGTCGCAGACGTGCTCGTCGATCGAGAGGCGGGCACTGGCTATGCATTGCAGTTAGCGGCCAACCGCCAGACCGAAATCTACGATGCAACAGGCTTGCTGAAGGAGGTCTATGACTCTGCAGGCAGGAAGCTTCTGTCCTTGCAGTATTCAGACGCAACCACGCCGGCAGACGTAGCGCCAGTCGCTGGGCTCCTGTTGACTGTTGGCGACGTCAGCGGGCGCACCTTGAACTTTAAGTATGATGCATCATCGCGTTTGACCACGATGATGTTGCCAGACGGTGCATCGCAAACGTTTGGCTACAACCCCGCAGGACAGCTTGCCTCGGTGACCTATCCGGATACCACAAGCAAGGGCTACATCTACAACGAAACAGCAAACAGTCCCACTGTCGCAGGCACGTCCTTCCTCACAGGAATTGTGGATGAGAAAGGCGTCCGTTACGAGACCATAAAGTTCGACTACAACCATCGCGCCTATCACGCAGAGTTCGCTGGCGGAGTTGATACCACAACCTTGGACTACGCCGCTTCCACCTGGAAGGGAACGCTGCCAGTAACCGTCAAGGGGCCGCTCGGAGCCACTTCCAAGTTGGGCTTCGTGGATACAGGAAAGGGGCGTTTGATGCCCGCGGGCGGTTCGGCCCCCTGTGGCGACCAGTGCAACCAACCCTACAAAGCCATGACCTATGACACGAACGGCTACCCGGCGTCGGTCACGGACTTCAAGGGAATCACCACAAGGACCACGTACACGGCAGACGGGCTACTGGCCGAACAGGTTGACGCCGCCGACACCCCACAGCAGCGCACCACGACGACCACGTGGGATAGCGCACTCCGTTTGCCCCTGAGTCGGGTGGTAAAGAACTCTGCGGGCGTGGCCGTTTCCAGCAGTTCATGGAAGTACAACGCGTTGGGCCTGGAGGTCGCGCGGTGCGAGGTGGATCCTGCCAATTCGGCTGCGGTCGGGTATGCGTGCGGAGCTGCGACCAATGCGCCCGCTGGGGTTCGCCAATGGACCACCGCCTACTGCTCGGCGGTGGATGCCACCCAATGCCCGCAAGTGGGTCTTGTCCTTGCCGAAGACGGGCCGCGGTCCGATGTTCAGGACGTTACCAGGTACACCTACTACCTGACCGCGGATGAGTCGGGTTGCGGCGTTCTCGGGGGCTCCTGCCACCGCGCTAGTGACCTTCAGTCCGAGATCAATGCTCTCGGTCAAGTGACGACACGGCTGGCCTACGACCGAAATGGACGTGTCAGCCGCCTTCGAGACGCGACCGGCACGATCCATGATTTTGGCTATTCCACTCGAGGCAAGCTCACCTCGATAACTGAGCGGAACAGCGTGGACGGAGCTGCGTCTACCAACGATCGAGTGACCTCCCTTTCCTATGATGCGACAGGTAATGTCGCATCGCTTGTTGACCCCGATGGAGTATCCCTCAGCTACACCTACGATGATGCGCACCGTCTCGTCCAGATCAATGACGGGGCCGGGAACAACATTCGCTACACCCTCGATGTGGCAGGCAATCGCACCAAAGAGGAGGTGTTCGACGCAGGTGGTGGACTGAAGCGTTCGCTCTCTCGCGTTTACAACAAGCTGGGGCAACTGGTGTCCCAGAAGACGGCAGCGGGGAATTCAACCGACTTTACGTATGACCTGGCGAACAACGTCCAGCTCATCACCGATGCCCTGAAGCGCAAGACGCAGTTTGACTACGATCCCTATGGAAGGCCCAGCAGGGTGCTTCAGGACGTTTCCGGAATGGCGGTCGAGACGCGATACGAGTATGACGTCGAAGGCCGGACCACCAAGGTGGTCGATCCCAAAGGCCTGGCGACCATTTACGGCTATTCAGGGCTGGGCGACTTGTTGAGCCGCCAGAGTCCTGACACGGGCGCAACCACTGCCAGTTACAACGGTGCAGGGCAGCCGGCGAAGCAGGTTGACGCCAACGGCACGGCTAGCAGCTACACATACGATGCCCTGGGACGCGTGGTGCGCAAGGTTTATGGGGACCAAGCGATTGTTGCGTCATACGTGTATGACCAAGTCGAGGACATCTGCTCAGCTGGTGAGTCGTTTGCAAGCGGGCGGCTCTCATCCATGCAGGATGACGGCGCTAAAACCCAGTATTGCTACGATCGCGCCGGCAATGTGACGCGCAAGGTGCAGACGTCATCGGGGCAGAGCGTAGGCGTCAGCTATGCCTATACCAATGCTGGCCGACTTCGTTCTGTCACCTATCCTGACGGAATGGTGGCGGACTACAAGCGAGATGCAGCCGGCATGGTCACCGAGATCGGCGTGACGCGACCGGGTGCTGCTCGTGTCGTGTTGCTTTCCAGTGCAAAGCGCCATCCCTTCGGCCCCACTGCAGGCTGGGCCTACGGCAACGGGCGTACGCTGGCGCGAGACGTTGACCAGGATTACCGTCCGTCAGCGTTGATCGGCAGTGGCTCGGGAGCACTGAATGCAGCCTTCTCGTTCAGTGCCGTGGGCGAGTTGACCGGCCTCACCTCCGGAGGGACCGGGGCAACGTCCGTATCGATGACCTATGACGCATTGAGCCGACTGACTGCCTTCAAGGATGCGGCGACTGGCTCGATCATCGACAGCTACGCCTACGACGCCACGGGCAATCGCACGTCCGCGAAGGTCAATGGAGTTGATCAAGCCTACGTCTATCCGTCAGACAGTCATCGCCTGCAAAGCGTCGGGGGCGTGTCGCGTGCCTACGATGCGGCTGGCAACACGCTTTCGATCCAAGGCGTAGAACGCGAGTTTGCTTACAACGCAATGGGGCGCCTGAGTGCGGTGAAGCGAAACGGCGCGGTTGCTGCGGAATACCATTACAACGATCTTGGCCAGCAGATCGCCCGTAAGGCCGGAGATGCCTCAGCGCTGAGTCTCTACGATGAGCGCGGGCAATGGCTGGGGGAATACGACCAGGCGGGTATTGCGCGTCAGCAGGTGATCTGGTTGGACAACCTGCCTGTCGGATTGCTGAAGGGTAGCGCGCTCTACTACGTTCAGCCGGATCATCTGGGCACCCCTCGCGTTGTCGTTGATCCAGCCCGTGACGTCGCAGTTTGGAGTTGGGATCTGAAGGGGGAAGCGTTCGGTGCGACGGCACCAAACGAGGATCCGGACCAGGACGGCACGCTGTTTGAGTTCGCGATGCGCTTCCCTGGGCAGCGATACGACGCTGAGAGCGGCCTTCACTACAACGTTCAGCGTGACTACGATCCCGCCAGTGGCCGCTTCGTGACGTCAGACCCGCTCGGATTGCATGGGGGAATCAGCACCTACGGCTACGTGAAGGGCAACCCGCTTACCTCGATTGACCCCGATGGGATGCAGGCAATTCCTTTGCTGCCCCCGCCCCCCGTGGTCACGGGCGCCCCGGGTGCCGTTGGGGCGTACAATGGGGGCGACCTCAGCAATCCGAACGGCAATTGGGATTTTGGTCCAAAGATCAACAGCGATAGCCTTAGTAATGCCCTTAAGGCGGGTGAGATGCTGGGGGTTGGGCCAAACGGTCTTCTTGGACCGAATGGTATCCTGAACCCGCAGAGTTCCGCGTCCAAGATGGCGGTTGCGTTGATTCGGTCGGCATGTGCGGATGGGGAGGATGATCTTGAGGCAGACTGCCAAGAGCACATTCAAGCCTGCAAAGTGACATGCACGCGCGCAGGCGGTGACTTCAGACAGCCTGGTGTGTGGGGGGGAAGCTTCGTTCGTTGCATGACCGGCTGCGTCCCGCACCGCTGTCAAGACTTGATCAAGGAGAGCGATGTCAATGGATATTAGGAGTGCCAAGTTGCTGCTGGAGTCGGGCGACTTGGATGGTGCTCGTAAGCAACTGTTGGAGATCGTTGAGCGTGATCCCTCTTCCGAGCGCGCTTGGCTATTGTTGGTCGGCCTCGGTTTTCGAACAAATGACGCGAATCTATCGCTGCAAGCGTTGCGCCAGCTTGAAAAAACCCGACCGCGTGATGCGTTCGTTGTTTCTGGGTTGGTGGACTGTTTGATTCAGCTGGAGCGCTATGGCGAGGCGAAGGAGGTCATTCGCGCCTTTTCGGATGCAGCCGTTCCTGGAATTCCTGCTCACGATACCGTGCTGCAAGAACATCGCAGAGCACTTCAGTTCATCAACGATAGACTTGAGGCTATAGACAGGAGCTCAGGCTCACCCTGACAGCTGGTCCTGCGTCATTCATCGGCCGGCTGCATGCAATGCAGTAGCCGGCCGCCTTGGTTGGTGGCAGGATTAACTAATCAGGAAATCTTGAGGCGATGCTCCCTTAGCAACCAGCAGGGCCATCCACTTAGGCTGCCTTCCGCGCCCAGTCCAGGTCTCTTCAGGATTCGCCGGATTGCGATACTTCGGAGCCACCTTGCCCAACTTACGGCTTTGGGTGATTTTCCGACCTTTTGCATTCTTTGGCTTGTCTGCCGTCGCTGCTGAGGGGAGGGCATACAACTCCTCTATCGTGTAAGCATGATCCTTGACTTATTTGTTGATCTTAGCTCGCATGGCTGCGGCTTTGGGCCGAGTCAGCACTTTGGTTTGCTGTTTTTCTGCCTGAGTGATGAGGGCTTTGAGTTCTTTGGCCGACAGGCCGCTGACATCAATGGTCATCTGTTTGATCCGAGCGGTGAGGGCTTTAGGGTAATTCCAAATGGAATCCGATGCGAACGCTCGCAGGGGCGCCCAAGCCCTCCTTCAGAATTCGGTAAGGCCCAGGCAACAGTTGCAGATCTACGGGTAGAACTTGCCTGGGTCGCTTAGGGAAAGTCTGCAAAACCTCCCCTGGCAGATCTGTAATTAACGTCAAGCATCCATGACAATTGCTCTATGGATCAAATCACCCTGAGCTTGGACCCACTGCCCAAGAAGACCCGCAAGCAAGTCTTTCTCGACGAAATGAACCGGGTTGTGCCCTGGGCAGCACTGGTGGCCCTCATTGCCCCGTTCGCTCGCGGTGCGCACCGAGTCTTGGGCGGGCGCCCGCCGTTTCCCATTGAGCCCATGTTGCGCATTCACTGCCTGCAACTGTGGTGGAACCTGAGTGATCCTGCGATGGGGGAAGAACTGCACGAGCGGCCGCTGTATCGGCGCTTTGCCGGCCTTGATGGCGCAGCACGCATGCCTGATGAAACCACCATCTTGCGTTTTCGCCATCTGCTGGAAAAACACCAGCTGGCCCCGCAGATACTGGCTGCAATCAACACCGGCCTGGCTCAGCAAGGCTTGATGCTCAAGACCGGCACCATTGTCGATGCCACCCTCATTGCCGCGCCCAGCTCGACCAAGAACAAGGATGGGCAGTGCGATCCGCAAATGCACCAGACCAAGAAGGGCAATCAGTGGTACTTCGGCATGAAGGCGCACATTGGCGTGGATGCCGACACAGGCCTGGTGCATACCGTCATTGGCACGGCGGCCAACGTCAACGACGTGACGCAGGCAGTGGGCTTGCTGCACGGTAAGGAAAAGCATGCGTGGGGCGATGCGGGCTACCAAGGCGTGGACAAGCGCCAGGAACTGTAGGGCAGCAAGGCGAAATAGCACGCGGCCATGCGCCCAGGCAAGCGCAAGGCACTGGACCTCAAGCAGACACAGCACCAGCTGCTGGATGAGGCCGAGAAGATCGAAGCCAGCGTGCGGACGGAAGTGGAACATCCGTTTCGAGTGATCAAACAGCAGTTTGGCTACGCCAAAGTGCGCTACCGGGGCCTGCAGAAGAACACCGATCGCCTGATGATGCTGTTTGCACTGGGCAATCTGTGGATGGCCAGGAAGCGTTCGGTGCGACGGCACCAAACGAGGATCCGGACCAGGATGGCACGCTGTTTGAGTTCGCGATGTGCTTCCCTGGGCAGCGATACGACGCTGAGAGCGGCCTTCACTACAACGTTCAGCGTGACTACGATCCCGCCAGTGGCCGCTTCGTGACGTCAGACCCGCTCGGATTGCAGGGGGGAATCAGCACCTATGGCTACGTGAAGGGCAACCCTCTCACCTCGGTTGACCCGGATGGGATGCTGGCAATTCCTTTAATGCCCCCGCCCCCCGTGGTCACGGGCGCCCCGGGTGCCGTTGGGGCGTACAATGAGACAAACCTCAGCAATCCGAACGGCAATTGGGATTTTGGTCCGAAAATCAACTTGGACTCCCTCAAGAATGTCTTGATGCTCCAAGAAATGATGGGGATCGGTCCCAACGGTTTGCTCAATCCCAATAGCGCTACGTCGCAGATGTCATTGGCAGTGCTGAAGCAAGCCTGCTCGGACAGAGACAAGGATGAGGACTGCAGGAAGGAGATTGAGCACTGCGTGTCAATCTGCAGTCGCGCCCGCAGGGATCCCGACCTTAAGGGAGTATGGGGTGGAAGCAGGGCCCGTTGCCTTACTGGATGCGTATCTTGGCGTTGCCAAGACAAAATAACTGAAGATGACCTCAATGGAATTCGATGAAGTAAAAAGCTGGCTTGAAGCGGGAGACGTTCCTAGAGCGCGCGCTTGGCTGATTGATTTCGTTGACCAAGGTCATGAAACGGAAGGGGCTTGGCTACTTCTCGCAGCCATCGGCATGCGCGCGAATGACGCAGAATTGTCCCTTCGCGCGTTTCGGGCACTCGAAAAGACCCGCCCTCACGATGCCTATGTGGCGTCTGGGTTGGTCGATGCACTTATGAGTATCGAGCGCTACCAGGAGGCCCGCGAGGTAATCCTCTCCTTCCGTAAGGTGGCCAAAAGAGGCGCTCCCTTCCACGATGCAGTCTTGGAAGAACACGAGGACGCACTGAGTTTGATTGAAGAGCGAATGCGTGCGGAGCAGCCGTCGTTGGGTGACGGCCGAACTGGGAGCGGTGATTGAAGATGTCAGGAGAGGGGCATTCCCTCTCCTGGTTGAGGTCCAGTCATCTGATTGTCAATAGGAGGCGCTTCAGCTTGAGCAATCAAGACGCCTCCAGGGCCGCGTCGGTGGCTTTCGGCGACCGGGTATTGCACTTCAGCAGGTGATCTGGTCGGACAACCTGCCCGTCGGATTGTTGAAGGGCAGCGCCCTCTACTACGTTCAGCCGGATCATCTGGGCACCCCTCGCGTTGTCGTTGACCCAACCCGTGACGTCGCAGTTTGGAGTTGGGATCTGAAGGGGGAAGCGTTCGGTGCGACGGCACCAAACGAGGATCCGGACCAGGACGACACGCTTTTTGAGTTCGCAATGCGCTTCCCTGGGCAGCGATACGACGCTGAAAGCGGCCTTCACTACAACCTTCAGCGTGACTACGATCCCGCCAGTGGCCGCTTCGTGACGTCAGACCCGCTCGGATTGCAGGGGGGAATCAGCACCTATGGCTACGTGAAGGGCAACCCGCTTACCTCGATTGACCCCGATGGGATGCAGGCAATTCCTTTGCTGCCCCCGCCCCCCGCGGTCACGGGCGGCCCGGGTGCCGTTGGGGCGTACAATGGGACAGACCTCAGCAACCCGAACGGTAACTGGGGTTTTGGCCCAAAGATCAACAGCGATAGCCTCAGAAATGCCGTTAAGGTGGGTGAGATGTTGGGGGCAGGTCCGAACGGCATTCTGAATCCGAATAGCCCAGCGTCGCGGATGGCTGTTGCATTGATCAGATCTGCGTGTGCCGACGGGGATGACGATGACTTCATTGCTGACTGCCAAAGCCATATTCAGGGCTGTAAGACTACCTGCACGCGCGCTAAGGTTGATTTCGATCAGCCGGGCGTCTGGGGTGGGAACTTGGCACGCTGCATGCTTGGGTGCGTTCCCTATCGGTGTCAGAAGTTAATGAAGCAGAGCGACCTTGATGGATATTAATGAAATTACCAAGATGCTTGAGGCGGGTGACGACAATGGCGCGCGTCACCACCTTTTGGATCTTGTAAGGCGCGATCCCGCTAGTGCGGTCGCGTGGTTGTTTCTTGTTGGGATTGGTTTTCGGAGCGATGATGCGGAGTTGTCCCTCTGGGCGCTTCGTGCGCTTGAGAAGCTTCGTCCTCGCGATGTGTTGGTCGCGTCTGGACTCGTGGACTGCCTGCTTCGGCTGGAACGATATGAGGAAGCTAAGGAGGTCATTCATGCCTTCTCCAAGATTGCTTGTCCTGGTGTACCCGCCCATGACGCAGTCCTCGAAGAGCATCGCAGGGCCCTTCAGTTCATCAACGATATCGTTGAGGCTGCAGGTGACGAAGACGAATAGCTGACGCGTTCGCTAATCGCGAAGCCTTGGCTTGATCGATTACTTTCGCTCGACGTCACGAGCTCTACGCCTTGATGAGGTTGCTCTCCCAGCCGTGCGTGGCTGGCAGCGTTGTCTTCGATGAATTTCTCAAGCTTTTGCGCGAGTACATTATTTTTGATTCGTCCCAAGGCAGGCGTTGCCTTGGTTTGGATGATGAGGATGGCGAAGTTCTTGGGCCTGGATGAAGTAAAGGAATGGCTAGAAGGCGGGGATATCCCTGGCGCGCGCCTGCCGGGCTGTGTCGATGCTCTTGACTGGCGGGTGCACCTGACGAGTGCAGATGACTACGTTCGAACAGGCTCAATCGAACAGAACGCCTGTCTTGCTTGACCAGCGAGGATTTGTTTACACGTTTGGTAGTCACAACCGTTCTGATTCCTACTGGACACTTTTAGTGTTGATAGAGGTCCCCATCTTTATGAAAGGGGGCTTTTTTCGTTTGGCAGTATCCGGTCGTGCCCCAGCCTTCTACCTACGGCGAGATGTTGATGGATGAGGGACGAAACATCTGAGCTAATCAGATTTGAGAACGGAGAGCAGTACGGGAAGAAGTCTGCTCGAGTCCATCGCTGGCCGGGGAGGCAATCATCAGCATCGGCCCGTTTCGACTATGGATCTGTGCAGGGTCTCGGCGGGTCTTGATGACGGCGTGCGAAGGACGGCCATAAGCCTGGCGAACTGGCGCGGGACTGTCGCAGATCCTGCGGACACGGTCACCGCGGGCCTATGCCCAATTGCGCTGTTCTTCACCAAAGCAAGCCCAATGGCCGAGCCTTGGAGCCCGCTCAAGGAACCAATACATTTGGCAGATCCCTGATAAGGTCACACAGCTGTGCAAACGCCTTTTGGTCCGTCTTCCCCCACGTTTCTGGTGAGCCGATGAATACCACTGCGCAAATTTCGTGCCTCATCCTTTGCGTTCTGCTTGGGTCTTCCGTGTCCGCGCGGCCGCTTGCAGAGAGACTCGCGGCGGACATTGAGATGGCCGAACACTCTATTCTTGCCTCGCTGGTGGTGCACAAAAGTTCCGAGAGCAAGTCACTGTGCTCTCAGACGCCATATGCTTGTGTAGGAGCAGACGGTGCTGAGCTTGGTCTCGCCTTGATAGGGGGCAGCAGGAGTGCTGCCGCTCCTCGGCACTTGGTTGAGCTGTCGCGATTTCGTATGGATGGAGCGCTTTCCGAGGACTACAAGTGCTACCTCGCCGCGCATGGCAATTCAACGGTTCAGGCCGCGTCGAAGCTGGATGCCAAAAAGCTGGCAGGGCAATGCATGTCCGAACTTGCTGCTTTCAAACGTCGGGCCGGCGCTGCAAAGTTCGACGTGGCGCCCGAGAATATTTGCAGCTCAGTGGCGGACATCCAGCGATCCCTGCGTGAAGCTGTCCGGCTAGCCAATGCAGGCGGTGAATGTGACGGCTTCTGAGTCGGTCGTCGGAAAAAGCTGATGCGTACGTGATTCGCGAAGCCTTGGCTTGGTTGACTAATGTCGCTCGACGTCGCGAGCTATACAGTTCTGCAATCCGCCGGCTCCGAGGCAGGGCTGGGCCCTGGCGGTGGGGTGCACCCGGATGCAGAACGAAGACATCCAGGAACTGGCTGATATGGTTCGTGAGGCTACGAACGCCCGGTGATCATTCAATGCCTCTGAGAATAGGGCCAATGCCTTGGCTCGGGGCATCGAAGTTCTACTGACTTTGCTCGCTCGCTTGAGAAAAAAGCCAGTAGATTTCATCTCAGGCGACTGATCTGGTTAGAAAAGAAAGCCCCGCCAATGCGGGGCTTTTCTTTCTGCGCGATGTCGTTGGCATTGTGCTTCGCAGCATCAATTTTCGTGCACCGCAACTTGCAAGCATCCAATTTCATCCCCTATGGTGCAATCGATTGCATTGCTGTGAATCGTTGCGTTTGATACCGGTTGGGAGGCCGGCAGGTGGATGTCCATCCATTCGATCAGACCGGCTCCGGCGACGGGCCTCACGCGGCGTGATGCGTTGCGCATGGCGGTTGCTGGAGGCGTAGCCCTGGGTACTGCGGGAGCGTTGCCTGCATTCGCCGCCACCGCAGCGCTCAAGGGCAACCTGAAGCACTCCGTGGCGCGTTGGACCTTCCCGCAGCTGTCGGTCGCCCAGCTCTGCACGACGGTGAAGGACATCGGCTTCGCCGCCATCGACCTGGTCGGCCCGGAAGACTGGCCCACGCTGAAGGCGAACGGCGTCTACAGCTCGATGTGCAATGGCGCGGAGCTGGGCCTGACCAAGGGCTTTGCCGGCCGCGAATTCCACGACCCGCTGGTGGAGCGCTACACGCGGCACATCGACCTGGTCGCCGATGCCGGCTACCGCAACCTCATCTGCTTCTCCGGCAACCGCAACGGTATGGACCCGCAGGACGGCATGGCCAATGCCGAGGCCGGCCTCAAGCGCATCCTCGGGCATGCCGAGAAGCGCGGTGTGGTGCTGGTGATGGAACTGCTGAACTCCAGGGTCGATCATCGCGACTACCTGTGCGACCACTCTGCCTGGGGCGTGGAGCTGTGCCAGCGGCTCGGCTCGGACAACTTCGGCCTGCTCTACGACATCTACCACATGCAGATCATGGAAGGCGACATCATCGCCACCATCGGGAAACACCACGCCTGCTTCAAGCATTACCACACCGCAGGCGTGCCCGGCCGGAACGAGATCGGGGACCGGCAGGAGCTGAACTATCCGGCCATCTGTCGCGCGATCCGCGACACCGGTTTCAAGGGGTATCTGGCGCAGGAGTTCACGCCTGCCGCGCCCGATGCCGTTGCCTCATTGCGCGAGGCGATCCGCCTCTGCGACGTCTGAAACGATATCCACCCAGGTGAGAAACCCATGGCAGATAATCACTATGACGCCATTGTTGTTGGCTCGGGAATCAGTGGCGGTTGGGCGGCGAAGGAGCTGACCGAAAAGGGCCTGAAGGTCCTGATGCTGGAACGTGGCCGTAACATCGAGCACGTCAAGGACTACGTCAACGCGATGAAGGAGGCGTGGGACTTCCCGCACCGCAATCGGCCAACGCAGGCGATGAAGGCCGCTTTTCCGGTGCTGATGCGCGACTACGGCCTCGCCGAGAACCTGGAAGGAATGTGGGCCAACGAGCAGGACTCACCCTACATCGAAACCAAGCGTTTCGACTGGTTCCGTGGCTACCACGTGGGTGGGCGCTCGCTGATGTGGGGCCGGCAGAGCTATCGGTTTTCCGACCTGGACTTCGAAGCCAACCTCAAGGATGGCATTGCCACCGACTGGCCGATCCGCTATGCCGACATCGCGCCGTGGTACGACCATGTGGAAAAGTTCGCCGGCATCGCCGGCACGCGCGAGGGACTGGACGTGCTGCCGGATGGTGAGTTCCTGCCGCCGATCCCGTTGAACATCGTCGAGAAGGACGTGGCCGCGCGGATCAAGAAGGCCTTTGGTGGCACGCGGCACATGATCCACTCGCGCACTGCCAACATCACCCAGCCGATGCCCGAGCAGGGGCGCGTGAACTGCCAGTATCGCAACAAGTGCATTCTGGGCTGTCCCTTTGGTGCCTACTTCTCCACCCAGTCGGCGACGCTGCCGGCGGCGATGAAGACCGGCAACCTGACCCTGCGGCCGTTCTCGATCGTCAAGGAAGTGCTCTACGACAAGGATCGCAAGCGCGCGCGTGGCGTGGAGGTGATCGACGCCGAGACCGGGCAGACCTATCAGTACACGGCCAAGGTCATCTTCCTCAACGCATCGTCCTTCAACTCGACCTGGCTGCTGATGAACTCGGCCACCGATGTCTGGGAGGGGGGGCTGGGTTCTTCGTCGGGCGAGCTGGGGCACAACGTGATGGACCATCATTTCGGTGCGGGCGCCTCGGGCCGGGTCGAGGGCTACGAAGACAAGTACTACTTCGGCCGCCGTCCGTGCGGCTTCTACATTCCGCGGTTCCGCAATGTCGCCGCCGACAAGCGTGGCTACCTGCGCGGATTCGGCTACCAGGGCGGTGCCAGCCGCACCGGCTGGTCGCGCGAGATCGCCGAGCTGAACATCGGTGCCGACCTGAAGGAGGCGCTGACCGTGCCGGGTGACTGGCGCATCGGCATGACCGGGTTCGGTGAAATGCTGCCGCACCACGACAATACGATCCGCCTGGACCGCGACCGCAAGGACAAGTGGGGGCTGCCGGTGCTGGCGATGGACGTTGCCATGCGTGCCAACGAACTGGCGATGCGCAAGGACATGGCCGCTGACGCCGCCGAGATGCTGGAGGCGGCCGGGGTCAAGGACGTGAAGATGCACGACAACGACTACGCCCCGGGCAAGGGCATCCATGAGATGGGGACTGCGCGTATGGGACGTGACCGGAAGAGCTCGGTGTTGAACGCGCACAACCAGGTGTGGGATGCGCCCAATGTGTACGTCACCGACGGTGCCTGCATGACCTCCAGCGCCTGCGTGAATCCGTCGCTGACCTACATGGCGCTGACCGCGCGCGCGGCCGACCACGCGGTACGCGAACTGAAAGCGGGGAACCTGTGATGGATCGCCGCGAACTGCTGAAGATGATCGTCGCCGCCACCGGTGCGGCGATGGTTGGCCTGCCAGCGCTGGTACATGGCAAAGCACCAGCGGCCGGGATGATGGCCGCGTTCTCCGATGCCGAAATCGGCACGCTGGACGAGATTGCCGAAACCATCCTGCCGCGGACCCGGACACCCGGGGCGAAGGACGCGGGCGCCGGTGCGTTCATGGCGACGTTCGTCAGCGACTGCTACACCGCCAGGCAGCAGGCGGTGTTCCGCGCCGGGCTGGCGGACATCGACAAGCGCGCCGGTGGCCGCTTCGTGTCGCTCACGCCGGAGGCGCGCACCGGGTTGCTGCGTACACTGGATGCCGAAGCCAAGGCGCGCAACGCAGACGTGACCGAGACCGGAACGCCCGAAGAGGGCGAAGCCATGCCGCATTACTTCACGATGATCAAGCAGCTGGCCATCTTCGGCTTCTTCACCTCCAAGGTCGGTGCGACCGGGGTGCTGCAGTACGTCGCCGTGCCGGGGCGCTACGACGGTGACCTCGCCTATGTCCCCGGCACACCTGCCTGGGGGACCAGCTGATGGACACCAACCTGATGATCCGCCCTGCGTTGATCACCGCCGGCCTGCTGGCCGCTGCATCTGCGTTCGCACAGGATAATGCCGACGCTGTGCGTGACCCGAAGAAGACGGAAGTGTGGACCCCTGTGCCCGCGACCGTGGCAACGCCACCTGGCAAGGCACCGTCCGATGCGATCGTGCTGTTCGATGGCAAGGATGTCTCCGCGTGGGAGGCGGAGCAGGGTGGCCGCGTGCCCTGGGAGGTGGCCGATGGCGCCATGACGGTTGTTCCGGGCAGCAAGGGCATCCGCACCCGGCAACGCTTCTGCGATGTCCAGCTGCATGTCGAGTGGCGCACGCCCACCGAAACGAAGGGCTTCGACGGCCAGAACCGGGGCAACAGCGGGATCTTCCTGCAGGAACTGTATGAACTGCAGGTGCTCGACAGTTACCACAACCCGACCTATGCCAATGGCCAGGCGGGTTCCATCTACAAGCAGGCCATGCCACGGGTGAACGCCTCGCGCGCACCGGGCCAGTGGCAGGTCTACGACATCATCTGGAAGGCCCCGCGCTTCTCGCCGGGCGGCGGCCTGACGTCGCCCGCACGGATCACCGTGCTGCACAACGGCGTGCTGGTACAGGACGACACCGTGCTGGCGGGCAGGACCGAATACATCGGTGCGCCTTCGTACGCACCGCATGGGTGCGCGCCGCTGTATCTGCAGGAACATGACTCCAAGGTCAGCTACCGCAACATCTGGGTGCGCGAGCTGTAGCGCTCACCGGCTACTTCGCCAGGTAGCTGGCGATGTCATCGATCTCCTGCTGTGACAGCTGCGGGAAGGGTGGCATCAGGCCGCCGCCCTTCCTGATCCTGTCCTTGACCTGGGCGGGCTGCAGCCGCTTGCCGACATCGGTGAGCGCCGGGAACGTCGGTGGTACACCGGTGCGTTCAGCACCGTGGCAGGCAGTGCAGTGCTGGGCGTAGAGTTTCGCACCCGCGGCCGGGTCGTCCTTGGCCCACGCTGCCGTCGCAACGTTCATGCCGCCCAGAGCCACGGCCACTGCCAGGATCATTTTCATGTGGGGCTCCTTGATGCGTCAGCGGTCGGCGCGGGTGGGCGGGTTGGTAGTCAGGTGTTCACGCAGGTAGTCCGCGCCGGCCTGGATGACCTTGGCGGGGTCGCGTGGCTGGTCGTGTTCGACGATGTACCACTGCACGCCAGCGTTGGCGGCGGCTGGCAGGATCGCGTTCCAGTCCAGCACGCCCTGGCCGACCGCAGCGAATCCACCTTCGTCTTCGGCCTGGCCCTTGGGCGCATTGTCCTTGGCGTGTACCGCAAATACGTGGCCGCGGAACTTGCCAAGCATCACGGCCGGGTCCAGGCCCGCGCGCGCGACCCAGGCCAGGTCCAGTTCGGTCTGCAGCTCGGGGCCGGCGGCGTCGAACAGCAGCTCCAGTCCGGTTCTGCCATTGAAGTCGACCAGCTCGAAGTCGTGGTTGTGGTAGGCCAGCTGCATCCCCCTGCCGCGCACCTGCCTGGCAATCCGGCCCAGCTCCCGTCCCAATGCGGTCCAGCCGGCGGCATCGCGCGGGCGGTCCTTCTGGTCCAGGTAGGGCACCACCAGCGTGCTGTTGCCAATCGAGCGGTTGAAGGCCACCACGGCATCCAGGTTGTCGCGCAGCTCGGCCAGCTGAACGTGCGACGAAACCGCTTTGATCGAGTAACGGTCCAGCAACTGTTTCAGTTCCGCAGCGCTTGCATTCTGCGTACCGACGGTTTCCACCGCACGCACGCCCGCGTCGTGGACGATCTTCAGCTGTTGGTCAAGCGGGCCGGCGTTGCGCAGCGTGTACATCTGCACGGCGATGGGCTTCTGCGCACCGGCTGTGTTCCCTGCGAAGGCGGGCAGGACTGCGAGCAGCAGCAGGACGAGGGTTGCAGTTCTACGGACAGGGATGTTCATCAACAGATCCTCCCGGGATTCAACCGATGGTGGTCCAGGTGCGTGACCTGGCCGATGCAATGACACGATCAACGATCCGCGCCGAGCGCAGGCCGTCTTCGAAGGTGGGCAGGCCCTGCGGCCGCTCGCCTTCAATGGCGCGATAGGTATCGGCCACGAACGCTTCGAAGCACTGCCCGTAGCCCTGCGCGTGCCCCGCTGGCAGCGGCGACAACCGGCGTTGTTCGGCGCTGCCGGCGCCCGGGCCGCGCACGAAGATTTCCTCGCGCTGTTCGGGCAGGCCGATCCACAGCCGCTCGGCATCCTCCTGGTTGAACGCCACGCTGGCGTTGGCGCCGTCGATCTCGAACCAGAGCCGGTTGTGGCGTCCGGCCGAGACCTGGCTGACCGTCAATGACGCCAGCGTGCCCGCGCCGGTCCTGAACATCGCTGCGGCCACGTCCTCGCTCTCGACCGCTTGCTTTGCGCCGTCTGTCGCCGGCGTGCTGAAGCTCTGGGAGGTGGTTGCGCTGCGTTCGGCGATCACCGTGGCAAACGCCGCGTTCACTTCGGCGAAGCACTCGCCGCTGACCCATTCAACCAGGTCGCACCAATGCGACCCGATGTCAGCGAACACGCGCGATGTACCACCCAGTGCCGGGTCAACCCGCCAGTTGTTGCTGGCCGGGTCCAGCAGCCAGTCCTGCAGGTAGCTGCCATGGATCAGGTGCAGTGGCCCCAGATCGCCCTGCGCGATGCGTGCACGTGCCTCGCGGACCACCGGGTGGTAGCGGTAGACGAAGGGGACGGTGGCGATCAATCCGGTCGAGGCGGCCAGCGCCGCCAGCGCCTGCGCATCGTCCAGCGTCGTCGCCAACGGTTTCTCGCAGATCACGTGCTTGCCGGCTTCCAGTGCGGCCTGCGCCATCGTGCGGTGCAGATGATTGGGCGTGCAGATGTGCACGACCTGTACCTGGGGATCAGCGACGATGTCCTCGATATCGCGATAGGCGCGCGGGACATTCCACGCGTGCGCCACCTCGCGCGCGCGCTGCGGCGACGAGGCGGCCACGCCGCGCACCTCGGCGCCAGCCAGCAGTGCCGCGCGGCGATGCACCGCACCGATCATGCCGGTACCAATGATGGCGATTCCAAGCGGGGGCATCGGCTGGTCTCCTCAGGGGGTGGACGACGCGGCCGCAGCTACCGGGCGGTCGCGGAACAGCAGCAGGAAGGCGATCAACACCACCAGTGCGACGCCGGCCGGGAACAACCAGATCTGCTGCCAGTCCGGGCCCGCTGCAGTGGTGAAGTGCTCCACTACCGCGCCGGACAGGAAGGTGCCGATCAGCATGCCCACGCCATAGGTGGCCAGGGTGATGAAGCCCTGCGCGCTGCTGCGCGCGGCGGGGCCGGCGTGGGCATCGGTGTAGATCTGGCCGGTGACGAAGAAGAAGTCGTAGCAGATGCCATGCAGTACGATGCCGATCACAAGCAGGGAGAAGCCACTGCCCGCATCGCCGAAGGCGAACAGCGCGTAGCGCACGACCCAGGCCGCCATGCCGACCGCCAGCATGGTCTTCACCCCCAGCCGCACGAACAGGAACGGCATGGCCAGCATCAGCAGCACTTCGGAGACCTGGCCCAGCGACTGCAGTCCGGCGGCGCCGTGCACACCGAGGTCGTTGAGATACGGATTGGTGAAGTTGTAGTAGAACGACAGCGGGATGCAGATGGCGATGGAAGCCAGGAAGAACACCAGGTAGGCGCGCGACTTCAGCAACCGCAATGAATCCAGCCCCAGGATCTGTCCCAGCCCGGCATCGCGCTGCTGCGCCAGCGGCGGCGTGTGCGGCAGGGTGAACGCATACAGGCCCAGCACCAGCGATGCCAATGCGGCCATGCGGAAGGTCAGTTCAAGCCGGTGCGCCTGTTCCCAGCCCAGCCAGCCGATCAGCACCCCGGCGATGATCCAGCCGATGCTGCCGGCCACGCGTACCAGCGGGAACTGCTTCTCCGGCGATTGCATGTGCCGCATGGCGACGCTGTTGGCCAGTGCCAGCGTCGGCATGAACAGCAGCATGTAGCCCATCACGCAGGCGGAGAACATGCTGAAGCTGGTGGCGGTGGACGCCAGCCACATCAGCACCGCGCCTGCCAGGTGCAGTATCGCCAGGATGCGCTGCGCCGCGAAGTAGCGGTCTGCGATCAGGCCGACCAGGAACGGCGCCACGATGGCGCCGATGGACTGGCTGAGGAACGCCGTTGCCACCTGGCTTGCGCTGGCCTGCAGCGGGCCCTGTACCAGGTAGGTACCCAGGGTGACGAACCACGCCCCCCAGATGAAGAACTGCAGAAACATCATCGCGCCCAGGCGCGACATGGCGTGCGTCATGGCTTGCCCTCCCGGGGCGGTCGTGGCTCAGATTCCCAGCATGCGGCGCAGTGATCCAGCGTCCGTGTCGCTCCCGGCAAAGTCGTCGAAGGCGCGTTCGGTCACATGGATGATGTGATCGCGGATGAAGGCGGCACCCTCGCGCGCGCCGTCCTCCGGGTGTTTCAGGCAGCACTCCCATTCCAGCACCGCCCAGCCGGGGAAGTCGTACTGGGCGAACTTCGAGAAGATCGCCTTGAAGTCGATCTGGCCGTCACCGGGTGAGCGGAACCGGCCCGGACGATCGATCCAGTCCTGGTAGCCGCCATACACGCCGCTGCGCGCGCTGGGGCGATACTCCGCGTCCTTGACGTGGAAGATGCCGATGCGGGCGTGGTAGCGGTCGATGAAGCCGAGGTAGTCCATCTGCTGTAGCAGCAGGTGGCTGGGGTCGTACAGGATCTTCGCGCGGGGATGATGGTCGACCTCATCGAGGAAGCGCTCGAAGGTCGCGCCGTCGTGCAGGTCCTCGCCGGGATGGAGTTCGAAGCACAGGTCCACGCCGCAGGCGTCGAACACATCCAGGATCGGGCGCCAGCGACGGCCCAGTTCGGCGAAGGCTTCTTCCACCAGGCCCGGCGGGCGCTGCGGCCACGGATAGAAGTAGGGCCAGGCCAGCGCACCGGAGAAGGTGGCGTGCGCGGTCAGCCCCAGGCGCTGGCTGGCCTGCGCGGCGAGCCGCAGCTGCTCCACGGCCCAGGCCTGGCGCGCGGGCGGGTTGCCGCGCACGTCGGCGGGTGCGAATCCGTCGAACAGGCTGTCGTAGGCGGGATGGACCGCGACCAGCTGCCCCTGCAGGTGGGTCGACAGTTCGGTGATCTGCAGGCCGTGCCCGGCCAGCATGCCGGCAACATCGTCGCAGTACGCCTGGCTGCGTGCCGCCGCGGCCAGATCGAACAGGTAGGGCGCGGAGGTGGGAACTTGTACGCCAGAATAGCCCAGACCCGCGGCCCATCCGGCCAGCGTGTCCAGCCGATCAAAAGGAGCTGTGTCGCCGATGAACTGCGCCAGGAACAGCGCTGGACCCTTGAGCGTCTTCAACGTGATTCGCCCTCGATGCAATCGATTGCATTATCCTAGCAGGGGCGCACGCAGGACCTGTTGTGCACTGCACAGCGGACAGGAGAACTAACGCCATGGCCACCATCTACGACATCGCCAGGCACGTCGGCGTCTCCGCAGGCACGGTGTCACGGGCGCTTTCCCGGCCGGACAAGGTGCTGCCGGCTACCCGTGCGCGCATCGAGCAGGCCGCCGTCGCATTGGGCTATGTGCCCAACACGGTGGCCCGCACGCTCAAGACCCAGCGCAGCGGCAAGATCCTGGTCACCGTCCCGGACATCGCCAATCCGTTCTTCGCACAGATCCTGCAGGGTGCGGAGGAGGCCGCGCAGGCGGTCGGCTACGCGGTTCTGCTGGGCGATACCCAGCATCAACCCGATCGTGAGGAGCGCTACGCGCAGATGCTCCGGCGCAACGAGGCAGACGGCATGATCGTGCTGGGCCATCGCCTGCCACCGACCGCGCGCGAGATCGTCGAGCAGCGCGGCGCAGCTGCGCCGGTGGTCAATGGATGCGAGTTCGACCCCGCACTGGGCATCCCCAGCGTCCATATCGACAACGCGGCCGCCGCACGCGCGGTGATGGAGCACCTGTACGGCCTGGGGCACGAACGGATCGCCGTGGTCGGCGGGCCACCTGACAACCCCCTGCACCAGCAGCGGCTGGAAGGGGTCCGGGCCGCCGGCAAGGCGCGGGGTCGCCTGCGCCAGCTGAGCATCGTGCCCGGGGACTTTTCCGTTGAGTCCGGGCATGCGGCGGTGATGGCGCTGCTGGACGGCACGCCCGTGCCGACCGCGGTGTTCTGCTTCAGCGACCAGATGGCACTGGGGGCACTGGCGGCCTGTCGCGACCGGGGCATCCGCGTTCCGGAAGCGCTCTCCATCGTCGGCTTCGACGACCTGGCCTCGTCGCGTTACCTCACCCCGCCGCTGACGACCATCCAGCAGCCGATGCGTGAAATCGGCGAGCGCGCGGTCAACCTGCTGCTCGCCATCATTGAACAGGTCGATGTACCGCTTCAGCAGACGCTGGAGTTCAGCTTCATGCTGCGCGGTTCGACAGCGGCGCCTCGGCGGTAGCGGAGGCGAGGCAGGGCAGCCGGAGCGGGGCGGCCGGCCCGCGCGTCGTCCCGCGACCTTGATCCCGAATTGACGCAAAGCTGTCAGACTCATCGCAGGCAGCCCGGCAAGGGCCGTAGCAGCGGGTGCGATCGCGCAGGGGGGGGCAATGCCATTCTTTACCGATTCGGCGGAAGGCGCGGTCGAAGGCATTGGCGCGGCACGTCGCATCGGCTGGATGCGTTTCGTCGGCAATGGGCTGGGGGCGATCCCCATCGCTTCGATCATCCTCGAGCGCCACGATGGGCCGCTGGCATGGGTCCTGCTGCTGCTCAACGCGCTGGCGTGGCCTGCGCTGGCATTGAAGCTGACCCAGCGCTCCGGCCAGCCCGCGCTCGTCCAGTTCCGCTGCATGGTGGCCGACTCCTTGTTCGGCGGTGGCTGGATCGCCTTCATGGCATTGAGCGCGGTGCCCAGTGCACTGTTCGCCGCACTGCTGGTGGCCGACAAGATCGCTGCCGGTGGCGTTCGCCTGGCGATGCGCGCCACGCTGGCCCTGCTGGTGGGCTTTGCGCTCACCTGGTGGGCGCTCGGCTTCCCTTACCAGCCGGTCACCTCGCAGCGCACGATCATGCTGAGTGTCCCGTTCCTGTTCGTGTATGGCATCGGCCTGAGCATTCTCAGCTGGCAGCTGGCGCGCCGGGTCAAATCGCAGAACCGCCAGCTGCAGCGTCTCAGCCGGATGGACCCGCTGGTCGAGCTGGCCAACCGCGGTTTCCTGATCCTGCGTGCGCAGCAGGCGCTGGACCGGGCACAGGGCCAGGGCGGCTTTGCCTGCCTGCTGATGCTCGATGTGGACGACTTCAAGCGCATCAATGACTCGCACGGCCACCGCGCCGGTGACGAGGTGCTGCGGCATATCGCGGCGACATTGCGCACCGTTGCCCGCCCGGGTGATACGCCCGCGCGGCTGGGGGGCGATGAGTTCGTCGTGCTGCTGCGCGACTGCGCGCCCGTCGATGCAATGCAGGTGGCCGAGCGGGTGCGCCTGCACCTGCTCGAGGCCGCGCGGCAGGCCACGCCGGGGGTGGAATTCAGCGTCAGTATCGGCATTGCGGCCACGCCGCGTGGCGGCAGTGTCGAGGACTGGTTGGCACTGGCCGACCGCGCGCTGTACCACGCCAAGCGCCAGGGCAAGAACACCGCCAGCTACGGCGAGTGAGCGCGCGTGGGGACGGCACGGCTGCCGCCGAACGCGGATGAAATGCCCATTCATCCTGCACGCGGAATCAGCACGCCAATCCTCTACCATGGGCCACCCCGCCCGGACGCGCTCCCATGCAAGACGCTCTCGTTGCCCAGCCCAAGCCCCCCATCCCAAGGATCGCGGCATGGCTGATGATGCTGCTGGGCATGTGGCTGGCGCTGAAACTGGGCTTGGTGGTCACCCTGCTGTCCGGCCTGCTGGTGTTCCAGCTGACCCACCTGCTGGCCTCCACCGTGGAAGGCAGGCTGCCGCCGGGACGCGCACGGGCGATCGCAGTGATCGTGCTGTCGGCGATCATCATCAGCGCGCTGGTGCTGGCCGGGATCGGCGTGGCCTCGTTCTTCCGCAACGAGACCGGTGGCCCGGACGCTTTGCTGGCGCGCCTGATGGAGATCCTCAACACCTCGCGGCACCAGGTGCCGGCGCTGCTGCAACCCTACATTCCCGAAGACATGCCAGCGCTGCGCGCGGCGCTGAACGACTGGGCCGCCGAGCATCAGCGCCAGCTGGGCGTGGCCGGTACCTCGGTGGTCCAGGTGGGTGTGCGCGTACTGATCGGCATGGTGCTGGGTGCGATGATCGCACTGTATGACGAACTGCCGCTGCCGAAGATGGGTCCGCTGGCGCAGGAGCTGGTCGGGCGCACCAGCCGCCTGGCCACCGCGTTCCGTCAGGTGGTGTTCGCGCAGGTGAAGATCTCGCTGCTCAACACCGTGTTCACCGCGATCTTCCTGCTGGGCGTGCTGCCGTTGTTCGGCGTGCACCTGCCGCTGTCCAAGACCCTGGTGCTGATCACCTTCCTGGCCGGCCTGCTGCCGGTGGTGGGCAACATCATCTCCAACACGATCATCACCATCGTCGCACTGTCGGTCTCGTTCTATGTGGCGGTGGCGGCGCTGCTGTACCTGATCGTGATCCACAAGCTGGAGTACTTCCTCAACGCGCGCATTGTGGGTGGCGAAATCCAGGCGCGGGCCTGGGAGCTGCTGCTGGCCATGCTGGTGATGGAGGCGGCCTTCGGCCTGCCGGGCCTGGTCGCCGCGCCGGTGTTCTATGCCTACGTGAAGCGCGAACTGGTCGACCAGCGCTGGATCTGACGCGGCGGGGCATGACGTATTTGTCCCGATTCGAGCGTCCGCGCGGCCTTGTCGGTGCGTTCGCGGCGCGCACGGTGTACCCACGGCCACGGTTGGCCCGTCAGCGGCTTGGCGCCTGTGCCGGCGGCCGCTACAGTGTTCCGCACGACAGGGGAAATGTGCATGGCCCGCAAGGCGTCGCCCATCGGATTGCGGACCTGGGTCTGGATCCTGGCCGGGCTGTTCGTAGTCTGTACGCTGCCGCTGATGGCCATCGCACTGGTGCAGGGCACGCTGCGCTTCACCGCCGCCGAGGACAACCTGGTCAGCCTGCGCCGGCTGCAGCAGACCTTCGACCTGGCCAACCAGGTGTCGGCCGAGCGCGGCCCCGCCAACAGCCTGCTGGGAGCCAATACGGCCGATGCGGCCGAACAGGCCCGGCTGACCGCGCAGCTGGCGTTTGCGCGCAAGCGGGTCGACACCGCCCTGCTGCAACTGGACACCGTGTTCAAGGCCGATCCCGGCGTGGTCGGCGAACATGGGCTGTTGGCCGACGTGCAACGTCGCCTGCAGTCGGCGCGGGCCGCAGTGGACCAGGTGGCGGCACAGTCGCACGACGCGCGCCGGGTGGAAGACGTGGAGCGCGCGATCAGCAGCATGTTCGCCGTGGTCGATCGCCTGCACGTGTTGACCTCGACGCAGATCGGCGTGCTGGTCAGTGCCGACCGCGAAGCGGCGATCCCGGCAATGCAGGGCCAGGTGCTGATCGACCTGCGCGAGCATGGTGGCCGCCTGGCCTCGAACGTGATGGCGCCGGTCGCGGTGCCGGGGGCCTGGCGTGACGAACAGGTGCGGGCTGCATTGCAGACCGAAGGCCGCCTGCTGGAGCTGTGGCGGCTGGCAGGCAGCCATGAAGCGGTGTTCCGCAGTGATCCGGCGCTGTCCTGGCATTGGGATATGGCGCGCCGCCAGTTCTTCGGCGAATCGCTGCCAATGATCGAACAGCTGATCGAGGATGGCCGGCGTGGCGTGCCGCCGCCGTGGACCGCCGCCGAGTTCACCACGCGCTACGTGCCGACCCTGCAGTCGCTGGAGGCGCTGCGCGACGGTTACCTGAGCGTGTCCATCGCCCGCTTCGAGCGCACCCGTAACCGCGAAGCGACGCGCCTGGTGGTGCTGGTGGCGACGGTGCTGGGCACGCTGGTGGTGCTTGGCGTGGCGCTGCGCATTGCTCACCTGCAGATCCTGCGGCCACTGCTGCAGGCGCAGAAGCAGGTCATCCAGATCGCCTCGGAAGCGCCCGGCCCGGAGCAGCATGTGACCCACCCGCTGGCCGAGATGCAGCGCCTGTTCGATGCCATTGAAGTGCTGCGCGAGAAGTCGCGCGAGCGCTCGGCGTTGACCAGCGAGCTGCGCCAGTTGGCCGGCACCGATGAGCTGACCGGGTTGTTGAACCGGCGCGCGCTGGAAGAAAGGGTACAGCAGCGGCATGCCGACGGCGGCAACAGTGCGGTGGTGATCCTGCTGGATGTCGATCGCTTCAAGGCCATCAACGACGGCCATGGGCATGATGCGGGCGACCAGGTGCTGGTGCAGGTGGCGCAGCTGCTGCAGCGCCACCTGCGCCGCAGCGACAGCATCGCCCGCTACGGTGGCGAGGAGTTCCTGGTGCTGCTGGCCGACGGCGACCTGGCCGGCGGACGCCAATTGGCCGAGTCGCTGCGCATGGCACTGCGGCAGCTGGACATCGCACTGGCCGGTGGCAACGTGCTGCGGGTCACCGCCAGCTTCGGCGTGGCCGCGGGTGGCACCGATGCGCTGGGCTGGCGCACCCTGTTGCGTGCCGCCGATGCGGCCATGTACCAGGCCAAGGCACAGGGGCGCGACCGCGTGCGCGTGGCCGGTGGCGGCCGCAAGGCACGTTGACGGCACCCATCAGCCGATCCGCGCATGCACGCGGCGCAGCGTGCGCGCGATCATCCGGCGCGCGATGGGACGCGGCACCGAGAGCCCACGCCAGCGCAGTGCACCCACCCGGAACGTGGCGCTGGCGGTGGCCAGCACCTTGCCGGCCGGGTCGGTCAGCCAGCCGCGGGTGAAGGCGATGCTGCCCTTGCTGTGCTCGACCTCGCCCCACCCGATGATCCGCCCGGGCCGCGCCGGGCTGACGAAACTGGTCTTGGATTCCACCGTGACCGCGATGCGGTTGGCGGGCAGGGTGGCGTAGATCGCCGGCCCCATGCAGTCGTCCAGCATCGCTGACAGGAAACCGCCCTGCACATTGCCCATTGGGTTGGTGAGCACGGCGCCGGCTTCGAATTCGACCTGGATGCGGCGTAATGCATCGTCGTAGCCAACGAAGCGCCAGCCGAGCAGGGTGCCGGCCTGGGAGGGGGGCAGATCACCGTTGACCACGCTGTAGAAGATCGATTCGGGATTCATTGTGGGGCCTCGTGGGGGGAGGGGAGAGAAAGGGGACTCACTGCGGTAGCGACAACAGGGCCAGCACGAATCCGATGACCGACAGCAGCACCACCGCGGCGCCAGCGGGCACCGGTGTACGTGCGCCGGTACGCCGCCGCACACCGGAGGCGACCAGCACCGGCGGCAGCGTGGCGACCAGGCAGAACAGCTGGAACGCCAGCAGCTGCGGCAGTGCGAAGTGACCGCCGAAGAAGATCAGGCAGGCCAGCATCACGCCGGCACCGGCCAGTGCGATCCACCCGGCGCCGACCACGCGGATGAGCGCCATCAGCAGCACCTGCATGCGCGGTTCGATCTCCGCCCACGGCACGCCCACGGCTTGCCCGTGGTAGGGCATGAAGTCGGAGCGCTTCAGATAGGCTGCAGCAAACAGCGAGACAATGAAGAACGCCAACAGGTAGCAGCCGAACGCGAGCCAGGCGAACAGATCCATGTGGAGGCCATGCGGTTGCGAAGGAGTCGCCGCGCGGATGCCGGCTGCCACGCCGGTCGTGCCACGGGGTTGCGCGATTCTCCGGCAGCCCCCTGTTAGCCGGCTGTGGTGCTTCGCAGGGGCGTTCCTCCATCTGCTTTTAACGTGGGTATGGTGGTGTGGAGTGCGTCACGCACGGACCATGCGCCGTATCTCGTTTCCCGTGAAGAGGCCGCAAGTGCTCCTCCACTTTCCGGTCACCGCTCTGCGCAGACGCTGGGCGTCCCTCCGATCAAGGACCACGCCGTGACCCAGCTCACCCTCCCAGAACTTGCCAAGAAAATGGCCGGCATCGATTTCACGATGCTGCAGACCCACGCCGGTGGAGAAATTGCCGGTCGCCCCATGAGCAACAACGGTGACGTGGACTATGACGGTGACAGCTGGTTCTTCACCATGGAAGACACCGACATGGTGCGCGAGATCGAGGCTGACCCTGCCGTCGCACTGGGTTTCTCCGGCAGCAAGTCGCTGCTGGGCAAGCCGCCGCTGTTCGTGCACGTGCAGGGAAGGGCAGCGCTGGTGCGCGATCGGGCCACGATGCGCGAGCACTGGGTGAAGGACCTGGAGCGGTGGTTCGAACAGGGAGTGGATACACCAGGACTGGTACTGATCCATGTGCGCGCCAGCCGCATCCACTACTGGGATGGCGAGGACGAGGGCGAAATCACAGCCTGATCCCGGTGCGGGGAGGCCGGCGGCAACGCGGCCGTTGCACGCCACGCCCGGGCTTTGCCATCCTCCCCGCTGCGTTCCGTACATTGGAGTTCCAATGCGCCCTGCCTCCTGGCTGATCCTGGCCCTGCTGCCTGCCCTGGTGGCGGCGCAGCCTGCGCGTGCACCCAAGGCCAGCGCACAGGCGCAGGACCCTTTCAGTGAGTTGTTCGATACCGCTTGCATGCAGCACATCGGCGCGCCAGCGCGGTTGCAGTCGTTGATGGAATCCAACGGGCTGTCACCGCTGCAGCCTGCCGAGGCGGCAACGTTGCTGCAGGGGCAGTCGGGCGTGGCCTGGATGGTGCCGCTGGCCAGCGGCCGCTATGCAGTCAGCTGGGCTGACGATGGCACGTGCACGGTCTACGCCGAAAAGGCCGACGCGGCGGTCGTGCAGAAGGGCTTTGCCCGGTTGGTGCAGGCGGCGCCGACGCCGTTGCAGGCGCGCTCGCTGCCAGGCCGTGGGCCGTTGTCGGCGGACCAGGTGGCGATCCAGTACGGCTGGGCCACGCCCGGGCAGGCCAAGCTGCAGGTGCGTTTCCGGCTGGTCACGCGGCAGGCCGCCGAGGCCGGCGTGCAGGCGATGGCCTCGGTGACGCCGGGCGAAGCGATGCTGGAACAGGCTGCACCCAGTCGGTAACGCTGGCCCCGCGCCGCGCAGGCTGCCCATGCCCGCGATTCAGCCTTTCACGCTGGTTGTGATATATCGTTTATCGATAAATACACCCCGGGGCGGCGAGGCCGCCCCAATGCCGGAGGCCGCTTGACCGCTCGTCCCGCCCGCGCCAGATCCGCGCGAGGCTTGTTCACCCTGGCCCAGGCCGCCGTCCAGGCCGTCCGGGCGATGTGCTGGCTGGGCATCCTGGCCGCACTGCTGGCCGTGCCGCTGGTCGCGCACGACCGTCGCTGGCTGCTCGACAGCGTCCACGATGCCGCTGCCGCTGCTGCGCACGGCAACGCCCTGTTCCTGCACTTCTGCCTGGGGCTGGCTGTGATCGTCGCGCTGCTGGTGCTGTGCCTGCTGTTCCTGCGCCATCTGCTGCGGCTGCTGAAATCGGCGGCGCGCGAAAGGCCGTTCACCCACGCCAATGCGCAGCGACTGCAACGCATGGCGTGGCTGATGCTGGCGATGGAGCTGCTGTCGATCCTGATCGGCGCCTACGCGGCCTGGATGGGCCCGGACTTCAGCTGGATGGAGGTGGGCGGCGGCATGTCGATCACCGGGCTGGTGGCGGTGCTGATGCTGTTCGTGCTGGCACGCGTCTTCGCCGTGGGCGCGGCGATGCGCGATGACCTCGACGGTGTCATCTGATGGCAATCGTCATCACCCTGGACCGCGTGCTGCAGGAACGGGGCATGACCCTGTCCGAGCTGGCCGGTCGCATCGACATCACCCTGGCGAACCTGTCGATCCTGAAGACCGGTAAGGCGCGCGCCATCCGCTTTTCCACGCTGGATGCGATCTGCCGGGAGCTGCAATGCACGCCTGGCGACCTGCTCGGGTACGACCCGGCGCGGGCGCAGGAAGCAGACTGAGTGTTTCTTCTTCTCCCTTGCCCAATGACGAAACGGACCTGAAATGGAATGGTTGACTGACCCCTCGATTTGGATGGGCCTTGCAACCCTGGTCGTGCTTGAGATCGTGCTCGGCATCGACAACCTGGTGTTCATCGCGATCCTTGCCGACAAGCTTCCGCCCCACCAGCGCGACCGCGCGCGGGTGATCGGCCTGGCACTGGCCCTGCTGATGCGGCTGGTGCTGCTGGCGGCGCTGGCCTGGATCATGAAACTGACCGCGCCGCTGCTTACGCTGTTCGAGCACAGCTTCTCCGGGCGTGACCTGATCCTGCTGGGCGGTGGCCTGTTCCTGCTGTTCAAGGGCACCATGGAGCTGCACGAACGGCTGGAAGGCCGCGCGCACCACGAAGACGGCAAGAAGGTCTACGCCAGCTTCGCAATGGTGGTGGCGCAGATCGTGGTGCTCGATGCGGTGTTCTCGCTGGACTCGGTGATCACCGCGGTCGGCATGGTCGACAACCTGGGCGTGATGTATGCCGCCGTCACCATCGCGATGGCGCTGATGCTGCTGGCGAGCAAGCCGTTGACCCGCTTCGTCAACAAGCATCCCACCGTGGTGGTGCTGTGCCTGGGCTTCCTGCTGATGATCGGTTTCAGCCTGGTGGCCGAGGGCCTGGGCTACAAGATCCCGAAGGGCTACCTGTACGCCGCGATCGCCTTCTCGATCCTGGTCGAGGCGTTCAACCAGTGGGTGCGTTTCAATCGTGAGCGCAACGAGCGCCGCCAGCCGTTCCGCCAGCGCACCGCTGATGCGGTGCTGCGCATGCTCGGGGCGCGCCCGGCCAACGGCCATTCCGATGACGGCGTGGACGAGCCGGTAGATGCCGAAGAGCGCCTGCAGCCGGCCGAGCACGAGATGATCCGTAGCGTGCTCGGCCTGGCTGACCGTCCGGTGTCGAGCGTAATGACCGTGCGCGCCGATGTGCAGTGGATCGACCTGGCGCGGGGCCAGGAGGATGTGGTGGCCCGCCTGGTGGCATCGCCACACACCCGGCTGCTGGTGGGCGATGGTGACCTGGACAGCCTGCGTGGCGTGGTGCAGAGCCGCGACCTGCTGGCTGACCTGCTGCAGGGCAGGCCGCTGCAGCTGGAAGGCAACCTGCGCGAGCCGCAGTACGTGCTGTCCAGCGCCAGTGCGCTGCAGGCGCTGGAACTGATCCGCCAGCATCCGGTACCGCTGGCGGTGGCGGTGGATGAGTACGGCAGCGTGGAAGGCCTGGTGACCGCCAACGATCTGCTGGCGGCGATTGCCGGCGATCTGGTCGATACCCAGGACGAGCGCTATGGCGTGGTCGCGCAGGGCGAGGACCAGTGGGAGGCCGACGGTGCGCTGACCCTGGACGACCTGCAGCGGCTGACCGGCGTATCGCTGCCACGCAGTGCCGACTACATGACCATCTCCGGGCTGGTGCTGGAGCAGCTGGGCCGGCTGCCGGACACCGGCGATGCGGTGGAGGTGGCGGGTGTGCGCATCACCGTGCTGGCGATGGAGAAGCGCCGCATTGCCCGCCTGCGGGTGGAACACCTCGACCAGCCGTTGTAGAGCCGAGCCCATGCTGGGCTTCGGGGATGCAGCCGAGCATGGCTCGGCTCTACACAACATGGCCCGCAGCCGTCACCATGGCGGGCCCGCTTTCTGTCATGGATGGTTGCAGTGCTGAGTACGATCGGTTTGTTGATGGGCCTGTATGTGGCCTGGCGCCTGTTCTGGCCGCTGCGCATGCCCATCGGGTTGAAGGTCGTGCTGTCGCTGCTGATGGTGGCTGTGGCCGTGCAGCTGCGCATCGTGGCGACCTTTTGGGGCACGATGGCGTCGCCGGAAATTCCGAAACTGGCCATCGCCACGCTGGCCACCGGCTCCACGGCGGTGCTGCTGCTGGCATTGGTGATGCTGGTACTGGACGCCGGCCTGCTGGTTTCGCGCCTGCTGCGTTGGCCGCGCATGGTATCGGCCCTGCGTGCACCGCAGCTGCGGCCGGCGGCCGGCGTGCTGGCCCTGCTGGTCAGTGGTTATGGTGTCAGCCAGGGCATGGCAGTGCCCCAGCCGCGGCAGATCGAGGTGAGCATTGCCGGGCTGCCAGCGGCGTTCGACGGCTATCGCGTGCTGCAGCTGACCGACATCCATGCCAGCCGCCTGCTTACAGGTGACTGGGTGCGCAGGGTGGTGGACCAGGGCAACGCGCTGAAGCCGGACCTGATCGTGATCACCGGTGATCTGATCGACGGCAGCGTCGAGGCCCGTCGCGACGACGCGCGACCCCTGGCCGATCTGCGGGCGCCGGACGGTGTCGTTGCCATTACCGGCAACCACGAGTATTACGCGCAGTACCAGGCATGGATGCAGGCGTTCCGCGCGCTGCACATGCAGGTGCTGGAGAACAGTCATTTGCAGGTACGACGCGGCGATGCGGCGCTCACCATCGCCGGTGTCACCGACCCGGTGGCGGCACGCTACGGCCTGCCGCTGCCGGATCTCCAGGCTGCACTGGAGGGTGCCGATCCGTCCGCGCCGGTGATCCTGCTCGATCATCGCCCGCGCAATGCACGCGAGGCGGCGGCGCGTGGGGTGAAGCTGCAGCTGTCCGGGCACACTCACGGTGGGCAGATCATCGGCATGGACCAGCTGGTGAAGCGCGCCAATGGCGGTTTTGTCTCCGGCCGCTATGACGTGGATGGGATGACGCTGTACGTGGGCAACGGTGCGGGCCTCTGGGCCGGTTTCCCGGCGCGCATCGGCGTGCCGTCGGAGATCACCCTGGTGACATTGCGCCGCGCGCCGTGACCTGAAGTGGGGCAGGTCCCTTTGCGCAGGGAGTTCGCTGCCTATCGCGCTGGGATCCCTCTGTAGAGCCGAGCCCATGCTCGGCTGAACCAGAAAGACAGCCGAGCATGGGCTCGGCTCCACAAGTAACCGCCTCCTCAAGAACTCCGCAGCGGTGGCCGCGCATGCGCATTGCGCCGCAGTGACTGCGCCCGCTTGGCTATCCAGCGCACCACGAAGGCGGTGAACAGCAGGGCCGACGGCACCGCATACCAGAAGTTGCCTGGCACGCGCTTGAAGTACGAGTAGGTGAACACCGCCGCGATGATCCACATGCCGGTCAGGTGCAGGCGACGCCAAGCGGTGGGGCCCATGCGGCGGGCGATCCCCCGATGCGAGGTGATGGCCAGCGCCACGATGGCGATGTAGCCCACCGTGCCCGGGAGGTTGGCCAGCGCGGATCGTGCTGGCCAGAACGCCGGGTTGAGGATGCCGAAACTGGTGATGGCGATGGCATGCAGCAGGTGCGAAAACGCGAAGGACAAACCGACGGTGCGCCGTTCGCGCAGCAGGAACCGGGTGAATGGGCCGGGCAGAAGACTGGCGAACGACGATGCGGTGAACGCCGCCAGGAACAACAGGAACGATGTACGTGCAGTGACCCGTATCGCCGCACGGCTGCCTTCGGCTGCATCGGGATACAGGGCGAAGGCCGCCAGCGCGAATGCGATCAGGACCACGGCCATGGCCACAAACAGGCGCCAGCCGTGCAGGAAGGAAGTGTTGGAAGCAGGCATGGTGAGACCTCGAAGCAGGAATGGGGAGCACCGACCGCTGGCCGGGCGATGAGTGGGTAGCACCGGCCGCTGGCCGGCACCCTCAACAGTCGTTCGGCACAACCAGCACGCTCGCCGCACACAGCTCGCCCAGTACGGGCGCGCAGGCCGCGCGCAATGCGTCCGTTGCCACGCCATGTGCCTCGGACAGCGCCCGGAGTGCTGCTTCCACAGCTGCGCCGTCGTCACCAAAGATCGATAGCAGCGCGTAGGCCAGCGGCGACAGTTGCTCGACCTGCAGGCTGAAATCGGCGAGGCGCCGGATCAGCAGCAGCGTGGGCGCAGCGCTCGGCACCGGCTCCAGGGCCTCGTCCTCATGCACCGGCCATCGGTAGCCCAGCACCCGCACCAGCGGCGAAACCGCCAGCACATCGCTGCCCTCGGGAACGCTGTGCAGCGACTGCCCGGCGTCACGCGCTTCAATGCGCAGCGACTGCAGCGTGCTCTCGTAGTGCGCAAGTTCCGCTGCCCAGGCCGGGAGTGCCAGCGCGTCCTGCACTGCCAGCCAGGCCGTGAACTCGCCGGCGATCTGTGGGAACAACGGGGTCTGGCAGGCGTGGTGGGCGTAGTAGTGCTCCACTGTGTCGCGCCAGTGTGGCGTGCCCAACTGCTGTTGCAGGCGCGGCAGGCTGCCGGCCAGCAGGGCGTCCAGGCTGTCGATGCACAGGCGGCGGTATACCGCCAGCCTGCCCGCCTCGACGCTGTCGGGTGCGGCCATTGCTGGGTCGCGCACATGATCGGCCCAGCGCCGTTGCAGGGTAGCCAGCGACTCAGCCATGGGCCACCTCGGGCCAGCGTGCCTCGGCTTGCGCCTGGCGGATCTGCGCGACCTCGGCCAGCAACTCCGCCAGCGGCGGAAAGTTGAAGTCGCGTTCGAGCAGCGTGGGGCGCACGCCGACCCGCGCATAGGCCTCGCGCAACAGCGCCCAGACCACGCCTTTCACCGGGGCACCGTGGGTGTCGATCTTGAAGCCATCACCTTCATCGAAATGGCCGGCCACATGCAGCGAGGCAACACGGTGGGACGGCACGCGGGCCAGGAATTCGAAAGCGTCGTAATCGTTGTTGCAGGCGTTGACGAAGACGTTGTTGACGTCCAGCAGCAGGTCGCAGTCGGCTTCGGCGAGCACGGCGTTGATGAAGTCGATCTCGCTCATGTCCGCGCCGGCAACGGCGTAGTAGGAGATGTTCTCCACGGAGATGCGCCGGCCCAGCATGTCCTGCACCTGGGCGATGCGACTGGCGACATGCTGTACGGCTTCGGCGGTGAACGGCAGCGGCAGCAGGTCGTAGACATGTCCGCCGGCGGCGCAGTAGCTCAGGTGTTCGCTGTACAGCTGCACCTGGTGCAGGTCGAGGAAGGCACGGGTCTGTGCCAGCAGGGTGCGGTCCAGCGGATCAGGACCTCCCAGCGACAGCGACAGGCCGTGGCAGGTCAGGGGGTGGCGCTCGCTGAGCTGGCGCAGCGCGGCGCCGTGTGCACCGCCGACGCCGATCCAGTTGTCAGGGGACACTTCGAGGAAGTCGATGGCGCCGGCCGGCATTGCCAGCAGTTCGTCGATCAGGCCACGGCGCAGGCCAAGACCGGCGGCATTGGAGGGCAGGGGCAGGGACATGGCGGATGCTCCAGAGAGAGGGCGCCGCCTTGAAGGCAGCGCCGGTTGGACGTCGATCAATCGGCAACGCGGGAGAACAGGCCCTTCGGCATCGGCTTGCCGTTGGCGGTGTAGACGCTGCGCAGGTAGTCGTGCGCTTCCTGCTCGCTGATGTAACCGTCGTGGTCGGTGTCGATGCGGTCGAACTCGGCGGCACGCTTGGCGGCCACCGCGTTGAACTCGGCGCGCGAGACCTTGCCGTCGTGGTCACGGTCGGTACGGGCAAACGAGGCGTCGCCGCACTTGCCTTCACCACACTGGCCCTCGGCCACCTTGGCCTTGCCGGCGGGCTTGCCGGTGGTGGCCTTGTTGGCCCCGCACTTGCCTTCGCCGCACTTGCCTTCGGCGGCGGCGCCCATGGCGACGGCGCTGATCGCCAGCGGTTGGATCGCTGCGGCCTGGCCGGCCAGCAGCAGGCCACCGGCCAGGGCGATGCCGATGGCACCAATGCGCGGCAGGCGGGAGGAGGGGGTGTTCTTGGTCGAGACGGACATGGTGGTGACTCCTTGGGCATGGCACGCCAGGCGTGCGGGATGGACGCCGCCTGAAGGCGACGGAAACGAAAGGAAGAAGCGCGGGAAGGGGCGAAGCAGGTCAGACGGTGCGACGACGGCGCAACGCGTAGCCCAGCAGCAGCACGCCACCGAGCAGGGCGCCGCCGAAGCCGACGCCGGGCAACAGCGCGGCAACCGGCAGCAACAGGGCGATCAGGCTGACGCCCCAGCCCAGGCCGTCATTGCCGACGGGGGCATGCTGTGGGCCGGCCAGCAGCCGGTCCACGCTGAGCGCGCCACCGCCGTTGAGGATCAATGGCAGCAGCATGGCCAGGAACAGCAGCGGCAGCTTGAAGTTGCCGTAGCCCTGGTCTGTGATCGCGTAGCCCTGCCAGAGTTCACCCAGGCCGTTCCACTGGTCGGGCCAGTGCACGGCGGCGATGGCGACCACCGTCAACACCCAGAAGACGTAGGCCACCGAGCGCGTGGCCAGGCCGAGCAGCAGCATCACCGCACCCACCAGTTCCAGCCAGGTGGCCAGTTGCCAGTTCAACGATGCGGGCAGGGTGGAGAACGGGAACGGGAAGCGACCTTCCAGGTCGGCGAACCAGTTCTGGCCGCCCAGCTTCTCGCGGCCGGACTCAAAGAACTCCCAGGCCAGCAGGGTGCGCAGCGCCAATGGCGACAGCCAGCGGCCGACGGCGTCCAGGCGGGGGGTATACACGGAAGAGGCGGTGCTGATCATGGTGGTGTCCTGCGGGCCAGTGGTCGATGGAGGCCATTCCAGGCGGTGCAGGTATCGGCAACGTGTGCCGTTGCCCGGGGTTTTGTCAGCGACTGTGGCCGCGACCGGGGTTTCGTACAGTCCGATACAAAGACGATGCGTGGATGCACATCGGGGCGTTGTGCGCACGCGGGCGGGGAACGATGTCCGGCCGGTAGTAGCCGGCCTGGCCCGTCGCGCAAATGTATCCCAGTGTAGAAACCCGCCTGCGCCCTACAGTCCGGTACAACTCCGCGCCACGGAGAAACAGCGCCGATACACCGGCAGGCGGAAATGGCCACTCCCAACACCGGAGTGACACCCATGATCCGTACCTCCTTGCTTGCCGCCGCTCTCGCTCTGGCCGGCGCTGCCGCCCCCGCCTTCGCTACCCAGGCCGATACCGCTGCACCGCCCACCGTCATCCTGGTGCACGGCGCCTTCGCCGATGGCTCAAGCTGGAGCAAGGTCCTCACCACGCTGCACGACTGGAAGGTGCCGGCGGTGGCGGTGCAGAACCCGCTCACCTCACTGGCCGACGATGTGGCGGCCACCCGCCGCGCGATTGCCGCCGCGCCTGGCAAGGTGGTGCTGGTCGGCCACAGCTGGGGTGGCACGGTCATCACCGAAGCGGGCAATGACCCGAAGGTGCAGGCGCTGGTGTACGTGGCGGCCTTCGCACCGGATGCAGGGCAGTCTTCGGCGCAACAGGGCGAAGGCTTCCCGGTCGGGCCGGGCCTGGCCCGGCTGCAGGAGAGGGATGGCTACCTGACCTTGCCGGCCGATGCCATCGCCCAGGACTTCGCCCCGGACGTGATGAAAAAGTCGGCCGCACTGCTGTACAGCACGCAGGTCCCGTTGAAGGCAAGCGCGCTGGGCGAGGTGGTGAACGTGGCGGCCTGGCGCAGCAAGCCGAGCTGGTACGTGCTCAGCCGTGATGACCGCATGCTGTCGCCACAGCTGCAGGCCGCGACCGCACGTCGCATCGGTGCTCAGCTGCAATCGATCGGCAGCAGCCATGTGTCGCTGCTTTCGCATCCGGCGCAGGTGGCCGACAGCATCCTGGAAGCGGCCGGGGTGAAGCCGGTGGAGCTGCCGCTGGCTGAGCAGGGGGGCTGAGCGATGGCCGCACTGCGAGGGTACGCACTGCCGCTGCTGCTGAGCCTGCTGGGCGGAGCGGTGTTGTTGCTGGCATGGCCCAGCCCGGAGGCCGATGCGCGGCCGGCACAGGCCGTTCCCGCCACCGGGTTCGACGGTGGCGGGCCCTGGCACAACAGCCCACCGCTCACACTGAAGCAGTTGCGGGGACAGGTGGTGCTGGTCGAGTTCTGGACCTACACCTGCAGCAACTGCCTCAACGTGGCGCCGTATGTCCACCAGTGGCATGCACGCTACGCACCGCAGGGCCTGAAGGTGATCGGCGTGCATACGCCGGAATTCGCCCATGAAGGGTTGCCCGGCAACGTGCGCAAGGCCATCGCGCGGTTGGATATCACCTGGCCGGTGGTGCAGGACAACCAGTACCGGATCTGGAACGCCTGGGGCAACCGCTTCTGGCCCGCGCTGTACCTGCTCGACCGGCAGGGGCGGGTGGTCTATCGCCATTACGGCGAGGGCGACTACGCACGTACCGAAAGCGAGATCCAGCGCCTGCTGGCCAGCCCATGAGCCGCGCTACCATGGCCGCGCAGCGCGGCCCTGACCTCCGTCTTCATCGAGAACGCAATGAACCATGTACCGCACATCCTGGTCGTCGACGATGACAGCGAGATCCGCCAGATGCTGGCCGACTACCTGCAGCGCAACGGCCTGCGCGTGAGCCAGGCCGACGGTGGCCGGGCCATGCGCGCGCTGATGGATACCCATGCGGTGGATCTGGTAGTGCTGGACGTGATGATGCCGGGCGAGGACGGCCTGAGCCTGTGCCGCAACCTGCGCGCCGGCAAGCATCGTGCGGTGCCGGTGGTGCTGCTGACCGCCCGCGATGACGAAACCGATCGCATCATCGGCCTGGAAATGGGCGCTGACGACTACGTGACCAAGCCCTTTTCCTCGCGCGAACTGCTGGCGCGCATCAACGCCGTGATCCGCCGCACGCAGATGCTGCCGCCGAACCTGCAGGTGAGCGAGGCCGGGCGCCAGCTCGCCTTCGGCGAGTGGCGCCTGGACACCACCGCGCGCCATCTGCTGGATGCGCAGGACACTGCGTATCCGCTCAGTGGCGCCGAGTTCCGCCTGTTGCGCGTGTTCCTCGACCACGCCAATCGGGTGCTTAGCCGTGACCAGCTGCTCAGCCTCACCCAGGGCCGCGATGCCGAACTGTTTGATCGCTCGATCGACCTGCTGGTCAGCCGCGTGCGCCAGCGACTGGGTGACGACGCGCGCGAGCCGACCTACATCAAGACCGTGCGCAGCGAAGGCTATGTGTTCAGCGTGCCGGTGCAGTTGCTGGGGCCAGACGAATGAACACCTGCGCACGCCGTCCACGCTGGCCGCGCACGCTGTCGGCGCGGCTGCTGCTGGTCCTGCTGGGCGGACTCACCCTGGCCCACGCGCTGTCCTTCGGCCTGCTGTTCTTCGAACGCTACCAGTCCACTCGTAGCATGATGCTGCGCAACCTCGACGAGGATGTGGCGGTGAGTGTCGCGCTGCTGGAGCACCTGCCTGTGGCGCAGCGTGAGGCCTGGGTGCCGCGGCTGGAGCGGCGCACCTACCGTTACCTGCTGCGCCCGGCCGCGGCCGGACCAGGGCTGCAGACCGATCGTGCACGCCAGGTCACGGCGATCATCGACGACAGCCTGCAGCACCGCTATCCGTTGCAGGCGCGCCAGGTGGCTCGCCTGCCGGAGCGGTTCGAGGTGGAACTGCGCCTGCACGACGGCACACCCTTGACCATTGAAGTCACTCCGTCGGGCCTGCCGCTGGCACGTTGGCTGCCCGCCGTGCTGCTGGTGCAGCTGGCGCTGCTGCTGGTGTGCGCGTGGTTGGCGGTGCGCCTGGCCCTGCGCCCGCTGCAGCAGCTGTCGCATGCGGTGGAGCATCTGCAGCCGGGCAAGGACGGGCCTGTACTGCCTGAAGATGGCCCTGCGGAAGTGGGCGGCGCGGCGGCTGCACTCAATGCACTGCAGGCACGCATTCGTGGCCATGTCAGTGAGCGCCTGCAGATCCTGGCCGCGATCTCGCATGACCTGCAGACCCCCATCACGCGCATGAAGCTGCGGGTGGAGACCCTGCCTGAAGACAGCACCCAGCAGCGCCTGCTGGCCGACCTCGATCACCTTGGGCAGCTGGTGCGTGAGGGCGTGGCCTATGCGCGCAGCAGCCACGTTGCCGCTGGCGCGCCGGTGTCGATGGACCTGGGCGCGTTCCTCGCCAGTGTGGTCGGCGACTACGAGGACATGGGCAAGCCGGTCACTGGCGGTGCGCCCGCTGGACTGGTCGTGCAGACCTGGCCGCAGCCGCTGCGCCGCGTGGTCGGCAATCTGGTCGACAACGCATTGCGCTACGCCGGCGCCGCCGAGATCGAGGCGGGCCGCGATAAGGCCGGAAGGGTCTGGATCAGCATTTCCGACCGTGGCCCCGGTATTCCCGAGGGCCAGCTGCAGGCAGTGCTGGCGCCGTTCCACCGGCTGGAAAGCTCGCGCAATCGCGATACCGGCGGGACCGGCCTGGGCCTGGCCATCGCGGTGCAGCTGGCGCAGTCGCTGGGCGGCTCGCTGCGGTTGCACAACCGCGAGGGTGGCGGCCTGCGGGCGGAACTGCAGCTGCCGGGCTGAGTTGCCCGGCCTTGTGTTCCAGCAAGGATGCTTCTGCTTCGGCCTTGGCGGTGAGCGCTTCACCGGTCATGAAACTCAGTGCATGCACGCAGCCGACAGCCGATGACCGGCATTTCACCCCGTCCATGCCACGCTGCGCGGAACCTGCCCAACCGGGACCGAGGCTGTTGAAGGCGAACACGCAATGACGGCGGCGCGGCAGCGCTCGATGTGGGTGGCGGGCCTGTCCACGGTGGTGGAGTGGTACGACTTCACCCTGTACCTGTACTTCGCCACGGTGCTGTCGCGGGTGTTCTTCGGCGGTGGCGAGCAGGCGTTGCTGGTGACCTTGGCTGGCTTCGCGGTGTCCTACCTGATGCGTCCGCTGGGCGCGCTGTGCTTTGGTCACCTGGGTGACCGGCTCGGCCGACGCTGGATGTTGCTCGCGTCGATGGCGTTGATGGCAGCGGCAATGCTGGCCACTGCGCTGCTGCCGACCGCGGCCACCGCAGGCGCCACGGCCGGCGTGCTGCTGCTGGTGCTGCGCTGCGTGATGGCGTTCTCGGTGGGCGGCGAATATACCGGCGTGGTGGCGTACCTGCTGGAAAGCGCACCGGCGCGCCGACGCGGCCTGGTTACGTCATTGGCTTCGGCGGCCAGCGAAGTGGGCGCACTGCTGGCGGTGGCGATCTCTGCACTTACCGTCGCGCTGCTGCCCACCGCGCAGCTGGACCGTTGGGGCTGGCGGATTCCGTTCCTCGTCGGCGCCGCGCTTGCGCTGGTGATCCTGATTGCGCGTTCGGGCATGCACGAGTCGCCGGAGTTCGAGCGCCAGCGCCGCGAAGGCAGCATTCCCGCCACACCACTGCGGCATGTGCTGCAGCATCATCCGTTGGCGGTGGCGCGCACGTTCGCGATTTCGGCGCTGGGATCGATCACTTACTACGTGGGCATCACCTATGTGCCTGCATTCCTGCACGCGCAGGGCCACGATGAGGGTGACGCACTGTGGCTGTCGACGATCGCGGCGGTGGCAGTGATCGCGATCACGCCCCTGTGTGGCGCATTGTCGGACCGCATCGGACGACGTCCGGTGTTGTTGGGCCTGACCGTGCTGGCAGCGCTGCTGCCGCTGTCCCTGTTTGCGTGGATGGCACAGGCGACGGCGCTGGGCATCGTGCTGGCGGCGGTGCTGCTGGCCTGCGTGGCCGGCGGTGTAAGCGCGGTGGCGGCCCCGGCCACGGCTGAGCAGTTCCCAGGCGAAGGCCGGGTCAGCGGCCTGGCACTGGGAGTAACAATGGCCACTGCCTTCTTCGGCGGGGCAACGCCATGGCTGGCGCAATGGTGGGTGGAGCGCAGCGGCTGGGCGGCGGCGCCGGGCGCGATGATCGCGCTGGTGGCGGTGCTGGTGCTGCCGGTGCTGTGGACCCTGCCCGAGACGGTCCCGGGCAGGGCCAGGCGCTAGCCGGTCAGACCTTCAGGGTCTGCTCGATGTCGGCCAGTACCGCGGCCGCATCCACACCGATGGCGATCGACTGCACCACGTGGCCGTCCCACACGCTGGGGCCGAATGCCAGGCCTTCCGGCTTGGGAATGGTCATGCCGCGGGCGACGCCGTCGGTGGCCACGCGCACGCTGGCGCGCTCGAACTGGAACAGTTCCGGGCGGGTCAGCGCGATGCACGCGCAGCAGTCATGCACGACCATGCCCTTGTGGCCGGCCTGCAGGTAGAAGTCCACGTAATCCTGCGACAGCGCACGGACCAGCTCGGCGTCGGCACCGCCGATGGTGGCCAGCTTATCCAGGCCGTCACGGTCCATTTCCACGCGGGTGGTCACGTCCAGGCCGATCGCGGTGACTGGCCAGCTGGCGGTGAACACCACGTCGGCGGCTTCGGCATCGCCCCAGATATTGGCCTCGGCGGCCGGGGTGATGTTGCCGTTGACGTGGAAGGCGCCGCCCATGATCACCACGCCGCGTACCAGGCCGGCGATGTCCGGGGCCTGCTGCAGGGCCAGGGCCAGGTTGGTCATGCGGCCGACCGCGACCAGGGTCACTTCGCCCGGATGGGCGCGGACCAGATCGATGATCAGCTGATGGGCCGGGCGGGCATCGGCGGCCACGTCCAGGCTGGCCGGCACCGGGTGGTTGCCCAGGCCGTTGTGGCCGTGGATGTGCACCGGCCACGCTTCCGGGGTGGCTTCCGGCTGCAGCGGGCCATCGGCACCGCGCGCGACCGGGGCGGCGAAGCCCCAGGCCTGCTTCAGGTACAGCGCGTTGTGCGTGGTCGACTCCACCGAGGCATTGCCGAAGGTGGTGGTGACACCGATCAGGTCGATCTGGGCGTGCTTGTGCAGGTAAAGCAGGGCCAGGGCGTCGTCGACGCCCGGGTCGGTATCGAAAATGACTTTCAGCATGTTGTTGTTCTTCTTCTTCCGTGTGGTGCGAGGGGCGCCGGCGGCCACGGGGCAGGCCGGCGCGCCCCCACATTGTCCCATCTTCATGACAGGCAGGGCCATTGCCGGGGTGGCAGGCCATAATGCCTCCAGTCCAGGCATGGAGTCGCCGAATGCTGATCGTTGCCCTTCTGCTGGTCCTGCTGGTGCTGGGCCTGAACGTGGTGGCCACCGTGGTGATCGTCAGGCGTGATGGGCTGTCGGCGGGTGGCCGGACGGTGCAGCTGCTGCTGGTCTGGCTGCTGCCGCTGGTCGGCGCCATCCTGTGCATGGCGGTGGCTACGGCCTATGGCTCCGGGATCCGGGGCGACAACAGTTTCGGCGATGGCTACGATCATCCGGGCGGCCAATCCGGCGACAGCTACAGCCATCAAAGTCACAGCAGCTCCGACTGCAGCAGCGACGGTGGCAGCGGTGACGGCGGCAGCTGCGGTGGTGGCGATTGACGAGATGTTCCAGGATGCCGGCCGCTGGCCGGCAACCTCATCCGCTCAACCGCCGCCTTCGGTCGGCAAGGGCGCTGGCACGTTCAACAACCCGCCCGCTGCCACATAGGCGGCCAATGCCTGGCCCTGGCTGAGCAGATGGCGCTCCATGGTGCGTTCGGCAGCCTGCGCATCGCGGCGGCGGAAGCACTCCATCAACTCGCGGTGTTCGGCCAGCGACTGCGCCGTGCGGCCCGGGGTCAGCAGCTGGCGGCCGCGATGCATCTTCAGGATGCGGTGCAGGTCGTGGGTGATGCGGATCAGCCACGGATTGCCCGCGTAATGCTGCACGGTTTCGTGGATCAGGTAGTTGTTGCGGTAGTACTCGGCAATGTTGCCCTCGGCCGCCGCGGTTTCCATCGCTGCATGCAGATCTTCCAGCTGCTGCACGCCGGCATCATCGATGTGCCTGACCGCCTCGTGTGCGCAACGGCCTTCCAGCATGGCCATTACCGGGAACAGCTGGTTGAGGTCTTCCAGCGTCAACCGGGTGACCCGGCTGCCACGACCTGCGTCGATCTGTACCAGGCCTTCGGCGGCCAGCAGCTTCAACGCCTCGCGCAGCGGCGTGCGGCTGATGCCCAGTTCTTCGCACAGCGCGGGCTCGTCGATCCACTCGCCCGGCGGCAGCCGGTAGTCGTAGATGCGCTCGCGCACGTGGTCGGCCACCTCTTCATACAGAGGCGCGCGCTTCTTCGGTGATCGCGGGGCGGGGGCAATGGCCATGGAGGAAGTGTACCGCCAGGTAGTGCCGACCGCTGGCCGGCAACCCGTGATCGCTGGATGGCTTCATGGGATTGCCGGCCAGCGGCCGGCACTACCGCTGGGCGGTTACATCCAGCCGGGCACCACGAATACCAGCCAGGCCAGCAGCGGTCCAAGCGCCACCACAAGACCGCTGTAGACCAGGAAGCGGCGGAACAGGGTTTCGCGCTCTTCCTTCGCTGCCGAGGCCACCACCAGTGCGCCATTGGTGGAGAACGGGCTGACATCGACGATGGTGGACGACACCGCCAGCGCGCAGATCACGCCGGCGGCGCTGAGGTGACCCTGCATCAGGAACGGCACCGCCAACGGAATCGTGGCGCCCAGCACTGCGGCCGACGAGGCGAATGCGGAGACGATGCCGCCGACGTAGCAGACCAGCAGCGCGCCGAGCAGCGGAATGCCGATGTCGGACACGCCATTGCCGATGAAGTCCACCGCGCCGGCATGTTCCAGCACGCCGATGTAGGTCACCACGCCACAGATCAGCAGCACGGTGGACCAGCTGATGCCATCGACCGCGCCCTTCTGGCTTTGTGGCGACAGCAGCGCCAGCGCCACCGCGACGGTGATCGAGACCAGGCCGACGTTGAGGTTGTAGATCAGCGCGGCCACGCCCAGGCCGAGCAGGCCGATCAGGGTGAACAACCGTTCGCGGGTCAGGCCCACCGCATCCAGTGCCGCCGGATCATTGCTGAGCGTGCCGCCGCCTGCTGCGACCAGCGCGCCATGGCCTTCGATCGCGAACTGGCGCGACGACGCCTGCGGGCCACCGGCCATCGCCAGTTCGGCATTGCCGATCGTTCCTGCCGCGGTGATCGAGCCGCGACGCAGCAGGGCGATGCCACCGAAGGCGAAGAAGCAGATCGTCGCCATCATGAAGTTGAAGCCCAGGCTGGTCAGGAACACCGCCATCTCGGTCACTTCCAGCCCGGCCTTCTGCACTACGCCATTGGTGATGCTGCCGTACACGCTGATCGGCGAGAAGCCGCCCGCCTGTGCGCCGTGGATGACCAGCAGGCCCATCATCAGTGGGTTGATGTTGTACTGCTTGGCAAAGCGCAGCGCGACCGGGCCGATGATCGCGACCGCCGCCGGGCCCAGCGCACCGAACGCGGTCAGCACCGCGGTGATCACGAACATCACCCACGGGATGGCCACGATATGGCCGCGCACGGCTTTTACAGCCCAGTGCACCAGCAGGTCGATGGTGCCGTTCTTCTGCGCGATGGCGAACAGGTAGGTGATGCCGACCAGGGTCAGGAACAGATCGCCGGGAAAGCCGGCCAGGACCTCCTTGCCGCCCATGTCGACCCACAGCCCACCGATGATGAAGGCCAACGCGAAGGCGACCGCGCCCATGTTGATCGGCATCGCCGTGGCGACGATGAACATGATCACCAGGCCGATGATCGTTGCGATTTGTGGACTCATGCGCCCTCCCAGACACGTGACTCACGTACAGCGCGGATGGAGACCCGCCATCCCCGGGGTAAGGCGACGTACTGCGTGTTGCGTGATACGTACTGCTCGAACCCGTTACTGCAGCCGCTCCAGCGCACTGCGGACCCACGCCGCGGCGCCTTCCAGGCTCTGGAACTCTTCCACCGCGCGCACTTCGCAGCACGGATAGGCCGGTGCGACCATGCGCGCCAGCGCGTTGCCCGGGCCCAGCTGCAGGAAAACCCGCGCGCCGCGCTCGAAGGCCTGGCGCATCACCTGCGCCCATTCGATGGTCTGCGCCAGCTGCGCCGACAGCGTGTGGACCGCCATTGCGCGATCCCGCACCGGTCGCGCATCGATCCCGGCCAGCAGCGGCAGGCGTGGGGCCTGCAGTGGCGAGGCATGGAGTGCGGCAGCAAACGGTGCTACCGCCGCCGCCAGCAACGGTGTGTGTGCAGGCACGTGCACCGGCAGCGGACGGATGCCGGCACCCTGCGCCCGTGCGGCACCGGCCAGCCGCTGCAATGCGGCGTGCGTGCCGCCCACGATGAAATGGTCCTGCCCATTGGCGATGGCCACGTACGCACCGTGCAGATCGCACAGTGGCTGCAGTACATGGCGCTCCAGGCCAAGTACCGCCTGCAGGCCTGCATCGGCGGGGCTGGCGCCGTCCATCAACTGCGCGCGCTGCGCCGCCAGGGCAAGGCAGGTGGCCGCATCGAAGCTACCGGCGATGGCATGCGCGGCCAACTCGCCGATGCTGTAGCCGGCGGCCAGCGTCGGCGTTGGCACGTTGTCGCGCAGCCCCTGCCACTGAGCCAGAGTGGCCGCGCACAGCAGCGGTTGTGCCTGCGCATTGTCGAAACGGTCGTCGGCCGCCGCGGCGGAAAACACATCGCGGCCGAGCACCGTGCTGGCCCGATCAAGGGTGTGGCGCGCAGCCGGAAGATCGCGCACGCGGTCGAACATCGCTGCATGCTGCGCGCCTTGGCCGGGGCAGAGCAGGGCCAGGCTCATGCGCGCTCCTGCAGCAGCAGGAACCCGCTGCAGGCCAACAGGTCTGCGCTGCCGCCCGGGCTCAGCCGGCGCGCGACGAAGCCATCACCGATGCGACGCAGATGTGTCCGCCAGTCCGGCGCGAAGGTGCCGCCCGCTTCCAGGAAGGTGCGGGCCTGCCGCTGGGCCCAGCGCAGGCCGTCGGCGCCGCCACGGTGCAGCAGGTTGAGGTCATCCACGCACGCGATCAGCTGCATCAGGGTCTGGCACATCGCGGCCTCGCGTGGCAGGCCGCTGGCCAGCGCGTGACGCATGGTAGGCAATGCCACGCCGCGCAGCAGCGGATAGCCGGTGGCCGCTTGTTCGCGCACACCCTGCACGCCGTGCCGTGCGCGCGCGCGCTGGCCAGGGCTGTTCGCATCCAGAGGTGCGTCGGCGAGCTCGGCAGACCAGCGGCACACTTCCTGGCAGACCTGCTCGCCCGTGGCGGCATGGCCAAGGCGGGAGCGACAGGCCGCGGCGGCCGCCACCAGCAGGCCGAGACTGAAGACCGCGCCACGATGGGTATTGACGCCGGCGGTCGCGCGCAGCATCGCGATCTCGGCGGCGATGCCACACCGGCGCAAGGCGTCGAAGTCCGTCCCGGCTGCACCGAGGCGGGCCACGGCGGTGAAGTAGTGGCGCAGTGCGAACAGGCTGCGCAGGAACGTGCCGGCGTCCATGTCGTGATGGCTGCCGCTGTCGAATGGCGTGACCAGTCCGGGCTTGGGTGCCAGCGCCAGCTCCGCATGCAGGCTGGCGACGGCGAGGCGCCCCAGACGCGCGCTGTCCACGGCAGCTGCCGGCCTGACTGCCGATTGCACGACGGCGTTCATGCGCTCACCCCGGCGGAGGCGAACAACGCATCGCGGAGTTCCAGTGCGGCACCATCGAGGCGCTTGACCAGTACCTCGCGGCTGCGTCCGGCGTACTCCCGCCAGTTCACGGCGGCGTCGCCGCCCAGGCACAGCTCGCCATCGACCCGCCGGTCGTGTTCGGCTTCCCATGCCTGTAGCCGTGCAGCCAGGGCATCGGCCTGCGCGGTGGTGTCGATCGGCCACAGCAGATCGACGTCCGAGCGCGCGTGCACATAGCGCAGGCCAGTAAGGTGCTGCCACGCGAAGGCACCGAATACGCGCGCCTCAGCGATGTTCTGCAGCACTTCAAGGGGCCGCCGCGAGTCCTGCGGAACGTCGCCTTTCAGCACCGCCTGGAGTGCCGGCGGCGGCGTGGTGCGCAGCACATCGTGTGCTGGCACGCGCAGGGCCAGGCGCAGTTTGCCCTCGGCGGGCGGCAGCGGCACGCCGAGACGCAGGCGTGGATCGGCATCGTCAGCGGCGCGCCGGGCGACGATCGCCGGCAGACCCTGCGCAAACCAGTCGGCCAAGCGCGGCTCATGCGCGGCGATGTCCGCCTGCCAGGCGGCGTGCGCTGACAGCCAGACCAGCGTATGTCGGGGCAGCCGCTCAGGCATCGCCCTGGCTCACGGCTTCAGTCACGCGTGCGGCCAGCATGCGCCCGCCACGCTCGGCGCCCTGGGCGGCGCGGCGGTCGCCATCGGCGGGCGTGCGCAGGGCCTGCAGCAGGTGCTGGGCCAGGTCGCCGCTCCAGATCGAATCCACCGCACCCATCGACACGTAGTTGGCTACGCCCGGCGCGAACACCGGCGAGCTCTGGCTGAGCGCCTGCAGTTTCTCCAGCGGTTGCTTGGTCACCCGTGCCATCGCGCGCAGGTCCATCACCCGCACCTGTGCATCGGGCAGGGCATGGATGTGGTCGGCCATCAGGCCGAAGGACAGGAAGCCACCACTGACGGATTCACCGTAGACCAGCGTGACCAGTCGCGCGCCACGTCGACGCGCGAGATCCAGCGTCTGCGCCAGGTGCGCGAAACAGCCGTTGATGCCGAGCAGTTCGTCGCGGCGTGCCAGGCGCTGGCCGGCGGTGTCGACCAGCATCACGATCGGTTGCTGCGGATGCGCGGCGGTGCTGGCCAGCACCGTTTCGGCCAGTGCCAGTGCGTGGTCCACGCCCACCTCGAGCTTGTTGGCGGTGCCGATCACAGTCACATCGCCGTTGTCGGTGGTGGCGCTGCCGGTCAGCACCGAATCGCTCACCGCAATGGCATGCCCATGCGGAAACAGGGCATCGAGCAGTGTCTGCAACGGCATGCTCATGGCAGGCTCCGGTCGCCGGTGGCGGTGAGGAATTCATCGGTGTCGAGCAGTGGCAGGCGTTCGGGGTGGGCAATGCCCAGCCGCGCCCAGATCTCCAGGCCATCGCGGCAATCGCCCCAGGCCCGCACGCGCGCCTTCAAGGCCGCATGGCGTTCCTGCAATGCGGCCAGTGCAGCATCCGGGTCAGTGCTGCCCGCATCGGGGTGCAGCGCGTCGCGTGCGGCCAGCGCGAATGCTTCAAGGGCATCGGGCACCAGCACCTGCGCCTGGTCGATCAGGTACCGGTGCTTGCCACCGGTCACACGCCAGACCAGCGCGCGATCGCGTGAGTCGAACTCTTCCACGCCGCGAACGGTTTCGATCACCTCCGGTCCGGACAGCGACATCCGGCCTTCCTCGGACATGATGACCGTGTTGCAGCAGCGGGCAACGATGCCCATGCCACCGAAGGCGCCGTTGCCGCTGCCGATCAGCGCGATCACCGGCACGCCCGCTGCACGCGCGTCCAGGGTGGCGCGCATGATCTCGGAGATCGCAATCAGGCCCGCATTGGCTTCGTGCAGCCGCACGCCGCCGGTATCGAGCAGCAGCAGCACGCCGTCAGGGCGGGTGTACGCCGCACGGCGCAGTAGCCCGGTCAGCTTGGCGCCATGCACTTCGCCCACGCCGCCGCCCATGAATTCACCCTGTTGTGCGGCCAGCAGCACGTGTTTGCCCTGCATCCTGGCCTCGCCGACGACGATGCCATCGTCGAACGCGGCCGGCTGGTCGAGCTGGGCCAGGTGCGGACTCATCATCCGTCGCGCCGGGCCGAGGAACTCGTGGAACGAGCCGGCGTCGACCAGCCCGGCGATGCGCTCGCGCGCATCGGCTTCGTAATAGCTGTGGCGCTGTACGTGGTTCATGGCGCGCCTCCGGCCAGCAGGGTTTCCACGGCCTGGTCCAGGCGCAGGCTGACCACGGCCGGGGTCGCACCGGCGTCGTTGATCGAGACGCGCACATCGCGCAGCGGATGACGCTGTGCGAAGTCGTTGATCACCGCCTGCCAGATGCTGCCGAAGCCCTGCGCGGCGGTGATGACGCGCACCGTCATCGCGCCCTGCTGCGCCGCCGGTTCCAGCAGGATTTCCAGGTTGCCTGACGCCAGCACGCCCACCAGCACCGCATCGCGCGCGAACGGCACGTCGGTGCGGCCTTCGAATCGATAGTCGAGGGTTTCCATGCTCAGCCTCTTACCAGTTGCGGAAGCGCTTGGGCGGGTCGTACAGACCGCCGGACCAGCGCACCAGGTCCTTCACCGAACGCGCCGCCAGCAAGTCACGGCTGGCATCGCGCACGGAGATGCCGAGGTCACCGGGACGGCGGATCACGCCGCGGTCGCGCAGGTTCTCCACCATCGCGCGGTCGCGCCCGATGCCCACGGCGGTATAGCCGGCCACGCCACGGATCGCCTGTTCGCGCTCCTCGGGGGTGCGGCACAGCAGCAGGTTGGCGATGCCTTCCTCGGTCAGCACATGGCTGACGTCGTCGCCGTAGATCATCACCGGCGGCAGCGGCATGTTCGCGCGTTCGGCCAGTTCCCAGGCGTCGAGGCGGTCAACGAATGCCGGGGCCATGTGCTCGCGGAAGGTTTCCACCATCTGCACCACCAGTTTGCGCCCGCGTGGCATCTCGCCCGGGCGTGCGGCCTGCTGGCCGGCCTTGATCCAGGCCTCGCTGGCATGGCGGCGGCCGCGCGCGTCCGAGCCCATGTTCGGTGCGCCGCCAAAGCCGGCGATGCGGTCGCGGGTGGCAGTGGAGCTGTTGCCCTGCAGGTCGATCTGCAGGGTGGAACCGATGAACATGTCGCAGGCATACAGGCCTGCGGTCTGCGAGAACGCGCGGTTGGAACGCATCGAGCCGTCGGCGCCGGTGAAAAACACGTCGCCCCGCGCGGCAATGTATTTCTCCATGCCCAGTTCCGAACCGAACGAATGCACCGATCTGACGAAGCCCGATTCGATCGCCGGAATCAGTGCCGGGTGTGGGTTCAACGCCCAGTGCTGGCAGATCTTTCCCTTCAGCCCGAGCGATTCTGCGTAGGTGGGGAGCAGCAGTTCGATGGCGGCGGTATCGAAGCCGATGCCGTGATTCAAACGATTCACGCCGTACTCGGCGTAGATGCCCTTGATGGCCATCATTGCCATCAGCACCTGGATCTCGGAGATCTGCGCAGGGTCGCGGGTGAACAGCGGCTCGATATGGTTCGGCTTCGGCGCCTGCACCACGAAGTTGACCCAGTCCGCAGGAACATCGACGCGGGGGAGGCTGTCGACGATCTCGTTGACCTGGGCGATGACGATGCCGCCACCGAAGGCGGTGGCTTCGACGATCACCGGCGTGTCTTCGGTATTCGGCCCGGTATAGAGGTTGCCGTGGCGGTCGGCGGCCTGCGCGGCGACCAGCGCTACGCGCGGCGTAAGGTCGATGAAGTAGCGGCCGAACAGTTCCAGGTAGGTGTGGATGGCACCGATCTGGATGCGCCCTTCGGCCACCAGGTTGGCCAGTCGCACCGATTGCGGGCCGGAGAACGAGAAATCCAGTTTCGAGGCGATGCCACGCTCGAATACGTCCAGGTGCGAGGGCAGTGAGAGGACCGACTGCACCATGTGCAGATCATGCACGCGGGCGGGGTCGAGGTCGGCCAGCGCCTGGGCGAGGAAATCTGCCTGCTTCTGGTTGTTGCCCTCCAGGCAGACCTTGTCGCCTGGCTCCAGCACTGCGTGCAGCAACTCGCCGACGTCGCTGCTGGCGACCTCGCGTCCCCGGGCCCACGGCGCGGCACGTTCCAGGCGGGCCTGGCGGCTGCGTTCCAACGTATCCCAGCTCGGGTTCATCGACCGGCTTCCGATTGGTGTTGATGTAATTACGGCATAATTACGAAGCGCGCCGCAACCTGCAGTGCAGCAAAAGGAAGGGCCCGCGCGGAGGCGGGCCCATTCAGGTAGGCCGCGACGGTGGGTCGTGGCGGAGGGCGTGCCGACCAACGGTCGGCACCCACCAGGCACCCACCGGTTCGCGGGTTGCTCAGAACTTCCAGCGCAGGCTGGCCGACACGAAGCGCGGTTCGCCGTAGTTGTTGTAGTCCAGGTTCGCCCAGTAGGTCTTGTCCAGTGCGTTGCGCACGCTCAGCGTTGCGGTCCAGCTGTCGCTGATGCGGTAGTTGGCATTGAACTGCACCAGCATGTAGGCCGGCTGGTTCACCGTCACCGTGCCGCCCAGCGGATAGGCGATGTTGTAGCCCTGCACCTTGCTCTGCCACTGCACGCCACCGCCAACGCTCAGGCGTTCCAGCGCACCGCGCAGCTGCAGCTGCGTGTTGAGCTGCAACAGATCCTTCGGCGGGTTGGCGTACAGCAGGTCGGTAGCCGCGCGGGTGACCTTGACGTGGGTGTAGCCGGCATTGACCGTCCAGCCCGGCAGGATCTCGCCGTTGACGTCCATCTCCCAACCGCGCGCCTTGGTACCGTTCACGCCGATGTAGGCCGAGCTGCCGTCGCTCAGCGTGCCTTCCGGCACGCCCATGTCACGCACCGCGTAGTTGTCCTGCTTGGCCTCGAACACAGCGGCATTTGCGGTCAGGCGGCCATCGAACCACTGCGTCTTGATGCCCGCTTCCAGGTTCGAGCCCTGCACGGGTGCCAGCAGGTTCTCGTTGCGGTCCTTGTAGTTCTGCGGATTGAAGATCTCGGTGTAGCTGGCGTAGGCCGACACGTTCGGGGTGATCTCGTAGACCAGGCCCACGTACGGAGTGACTTCATCGCTCACCTTGTACGCACCGCTGGTGCCGGTATAGGCGCCGGTGGCGTTGTAGGAGCGGGTGAGGGTTTCCCAGCGGCTCAGGCGTGCACCGGCAATCAACGACAGCGGATCGGCCAGGTGCAGGCGGGTGGCCAGATAGACGCCGCTCTGCGTGGTCTTCGCTACGCGGCGTGCGCCGGTGCGGGTGTAGGTCACCTCGGAAATGTCGCCGTTCCAGGAGTACACATTGGGGATGTAGTAGCAGCGCTCACGCCCGCAGGTGGCCCAGTCCCCCGGGAAGTTCAGCGACACGGTATTGGTGGTGCCTTCCAGGTCCGACCACTGGGCGCCGATCGTGAGGTCGTGGTCGCGGCCGAACAGCGGGAAGCTGCCGGTCAGGTAAGCATCGACATTGCGGCGGGTGTCCTTCGAATCACCGGCGGCGGCACGCAGGTAGATGCCCGAGCCGGTCGCCGGGTCCGGGTTGCCGGTGCCGTACAGGCGCACGTTCTGCACGTTGCCACGGGTGTAGGCGGTGTTGATCTTCAACAGCCAGTTGTCGCCGAAACGCTGCTCCAGGTTGGCGAAGGCGGTGTTGCTCTCGCGCTTCCAGTAGCTCCACTTCGGCGACAGGTTGGTCGAGCGCGGCAGATGGGCGAAATTGCCCTGGCTGTCGAAGAACGGCACGGTGCCCCAGGTCGAACCGGTCGGGTTGTTGTCCTGGGTCTGGTAGCCGAGGGTGAGGGTGGTGGTGTCGGTGACATCGCCTTCCAGCACCGCCATGCCGGCCATCTTGTTCTCGTCGTAACGGTCGTAGTACAGCCCGCGATCGGTGTAAGCGGCGACCACGCGGCTGCGGAAACGGCCGTCATCGGTCAGCGGCGCGGTGACGTCGGCTTCCATGCGGCGGTAGTCCCAGCTACCGGCGCTGACCGCGAACGACGCGTCGAATTCCTTGCCGGGGCGCTTGCGCAGCAGGTTGACCGTGGCCGACGGCACGCCGGCGCCGCTGAGCAGGCCGTTGGCACCGCGGATCACTTCGATGCGGTCGTAGAAGGCGGTGTCGTATTCCTGGTTGGTGGAGCCGCTGTAGGTGGGAATGCCGTCGACCTGGAAGTCGGTGATGGCGAAGCCACGCGCGTAGTACAGCGGGCGCTGCGTGTCATAGAAGGACACGCTGACGCCGGTCACGTTGCGCATCACATCGTTGATGCTGAACAGTGATTCGTCCTGCAGGCGCTGCAGGCTGATCGCGGTGGCCGACTGCGGGGTTTCCTGCAGGGTGATCGGCAGGCGCGTGGTGCTGGCCGGCGGAGCGGACTGCTCGGCCCGGACGCTGACCCGGTCCAGGGTCTTGGCATCGCCGGCGGCATCGGTGGCGGCGAACGCGGCGGGCGTGGCCAGCAGGGTCAGCGACGAAAGCAGGGCAGCCGGCAGCAGCGCGCGGCGGGGCAGGCGGTTACGGACAGGCAGGGGCATGGTGGGCTCGAGGCTCGGAAACGGGGGAAGGGCGGCAACAGTCGTCCAGCACCCGGGGCGGCGGCTTCGGGCACGGTCAGGTCCATCTGGAGCGGCGCGATCACTGCGCAGGGTGCAAATGTAAATAATTCTTAACAACATTACAATTCGCGTCATTGTGCAGGGGCTTTCCGGCGCAGAGCGGTGGCGGGCTGGGGTCGGATCCCGTTGCTGCAGGCAATGGGCTCTGACCCCATCATCGACGCCCAATCGCAGGTCAGTGCCCTCCCGTGCGGGAGGGATCCGACCCACCTCGCACAAAAACAAACGGCCACCCGAAGGTGGCCGTCCGTCTGCATCGGAGGAACGCGCGGGCTTACAGCGCCTGCAGTTCCTCATTGGCATTGCGCTTTTCCTTCGCCGGTGCCGGAGCCGCAGCGGCCGGAGCCGGCACCGCCGCGTTCGCATCCACCGGCACCTCCAGGTACGGCAGGTGCAGGGTCTGGCTGGTGAGCGTACGGATCTCGTTGACCAGTGCGGCGCTGTCGTTGAGCTTGCGCCCGTACGACGGCACGATCTCGCGCAGACGGGTTTCCCAACCGGCCTTCATCTGGTCCGGGAAGGCCTTGGCCATCAGGTCCAGCATGATCGGCGGCGAGGTCGACGCGCCCGGCGACGCGCCGAGCAGCGCGGCGATGGTGTGGTCCTTGTCGGTCACGATCTCGGTACCGAACTGCAGCACCGGGCCCTTCAGCGGATCGCGCTTGATGATCTGCACGCGCTGGCCGGCGGTGACCAGCTTCCAGTCACCCGGCTTGGCATTGGGGAAGTACTTGACCAGTTCGGCCTGGCGGTCGGCATCGTTCAGGCGCGCCTGGCCCATCAGGTACTGCACCAGGTCCAGGTTGTCCTTGCCCACTTCCAGCATCGGGCCAACGTTGTTGTGGGTCACCGAGGAATACAGGTCCCACCACGAGCCGTGCTTGAGGAACTTGGTACTGTACAGCGCGAACGGCCCGAACAGGACCACCGGCTTGCCGTCCAGCTTGCGTGCATCCAGGTGCGGCACCGACATCGGCGGCGAACCGGTTTCGGCCATGCCGTAGGCCTTTACGCCATGGCGCGAGGTCACGTCCTGGCCCTGGAAGGCGAGGAACTGGCCACCGACCGGGAAGCCTGCGTAGTCCTTCGATTCCGGAATGCCCGACATCTGCAGCAGCTTCAGCGCGGCGCCGCCGGCACCGATGAACACGAAGCGGGTGTGAGTGGTGGTTTCGGTGCCGGCCTTGAGATCCTTCACCGTGACGTTCCAGCTCTTGTCGGCGTTCTGCCGCAGGGCGGTCACTTCATGGTTCAGGTGCAGGCTGAAGTTCGGGCTGCGCTGCAGGCCGGCGGTCAGCTGGCGGGTGATCACACCGAAGTTGACGTCGGTACCGAGCGGCATCCAGGTCGCGGCAACCTTCTGCTTCGGGTCACGGCCTTCCATCAGCAGCGGGGCCCACTGCTTGATCTGCGCCGGATCCTCGGAGTACTGCATGCCGTAGAACAGCGGGTTCTTCACCAGGGCCTGCTGGCGCTTGTGCAGGTAGGCGATGTTGTCATCGCCCCAGACGAAGCTCATGTGCGGGGTCGGGTTGATGAAGTCGCTGGGCTGGCTCAGCCGGCCTTCCTTCACCTGGTGCGACCAGAACTGGCGCGAGACCTCGAACGATTCGGCGATGCCGACCGCGCGCTTGGTCTCGATGCTGCCGTCGGGCAGTTCCGGGGTGTAGTTCAGTTCGGCGAACGCCGAGTGGCCGGTGCCGGCGTTGTTCCAGCCATCGGAGCTTTCACCGGCGACGCCGTCGAGGCGTTCGTAGACCTGGATGTTCCAGTCCGGCTGCAGTTCCTGCAGGTAGGTGGCTAGGGTGATGCTCATGATGCCGGCGCCGACCAGCACAACATCGACGGGCTTGTCGTTGCTGGCGGCGGGCACGGAGCGCTGGGTCAGCGGCCAATACAGGAACAGCGCGGCGGCCAGCAACAGCAGCACGAGCAGGGCGAGCAGGGCCTTGCCAAATTTCTTCATGGGGGCGGGATCGTTGGCGGAGGGGAAGGGGTCAGGATGCGCGTGGGGCAGGGAAAGGGCGTGAAGAAACAACGCCTTGCAGCATCCATCCGCGATTCTAACCGGATCCGGTCGTTTTTTGATGCAACGCAGCATACGACGTTTCGCGACGCTGTCACGTGGGCGGCAGGCGGCGCCCGGCGACGGTGGGGACCAGCTCAAGGATCTCGTCGCCGGCCTCATCGAGCTCGCCGGTCGGGCGCCAGCCCAGGCGGCGGTAGAAGCCATGCGAGCGCGAACGCGGGTCGGCCGAGCAGGCCAGGAACAGCCGCTGGTGGCCGGCATCGCGGGTCAGGCTGACCACGTCCTGCAGCAGCTGGCGGCCGATGCCGCGGCCCTCGTAGTCCGGCAGCAGGGCAAGCACCAGCACCTCGCCGCTGTCACGATCGGCGAAGCAGTAACCGGCCATGCGCTCGCCGTCCCAGGCGACGCGGCCGATCGAATCGCCCTGGGCGATGCCGGCTGCCCAGCTGTCCTCGGTGATGCCCAGTTCTGCCAGCTGGGCCGCACTGAAGGCGTTCTCGCGGGTGCGCCCGCGCAGGTCGATGCAGGCGGCGGCATCTTCGGGGCGGGCGTCGCGGACGAATACAGGCATGCAGGGCATCCTTGCAGTGATCGGCCGACCAGTATCCGCATCACGCATGGACCTGGTGTGGAGCTTACGTGGAGATCCGATGGAGCAAAAAAGGGGACGGAGGGGATTAAGTCGTTTAAGACCCAAACGACATCCGGGGCAAAGACGACTTAATCCCCTCCGTCCCCTTTTTCCCGCTGGGCGTCAGCGCTTGCGCCGGATCAGCGCGGAGGACGCATCCAGTACCGCGCGGGTCAGCAGGGCCATGGTCTGCACGTCGCCCTTCCAGTGCTGCCAGTACAGCGGCACGTCCTCCCACGCGCGCTGGCGCACGTAGACCAGGCGGCCTGCGTCCAGGTGCCGCTTGACCAGCGGCAGCGGGTTCATGGTCCAGCCCATGCCGCCGAGGTTGGCCTGCACGAAGGCCCGGGTGGAGGGAATCCACCAGGTCGGTGCGGTGCTGGGCAGGTCGTCGCCGGCCATGCGCCGGGCGAAGCGCGACTGCATTTCGTCCTTGCGGTTGAACACCAATACCGGCGCCTGCGCCAGCGCCTGCGCGGTTACGCCCTTGGCGAAATGGCGCTCGCGGAACTCGGGGGTACAGGTGGCGGCGTAGCGGATGCTGCCCAGCGCATGGATCTGGCAGCCCTGCACCGGCTCGTCCAGCGTGGTCACTGCGCCCAGCACCGTGCCCTGGCGCAGCAGCTCCACGGTGTGGTCCTGGTCTTCCACGCGCAGGTCCAGGGTGGTGCCGGTGGTCTGCGCGAACTGGTAGGCGGCCTGCGGGAACCAGGTCTCCAGGCTGTCGTGGTTCACCGCCACCGGGATGCTGGCCTGGGGCAGATCCTCATCGGCCAGGCCCATCCGGTGCAGCGCATCGTGTTCGAGCAGGGCGGTCTGCTCGGCCAGCTGCACCAGCAGCTGCCCCTCGGCGGTGGCCGTGGCAGGCGTGCCGCGCTTGACCAGCAGGCGGCCGATCCGGTCCTCCAGCGCCTTGACCCGCTGCGAGATGGCCGAGGGCGTGACATTCAGCGACTGCGCGGCGCGGTCGAAGCTGCCTTCGCGGATCACCGCGGCCAGGGCGCGCAGCTGGGCATGGTCGATACGCATCGAATTAAGCTCCGCTAATGTTGATTTAGGAAGTTTAGCTCGTCTTTTCCATGTTGCGGCGCGACAATGGCGCCCGTTCCGGTGCTGTCCGCCTTCGCGAGGCACCGTCCCCCCCAAGCAATACAAGGCAGTGAATCCCATGTTCTCGGTCATCTCCGCCAGCACCGGCCTCGGTGCCTGGTTCTCTGGTGCAGCCACCGGCATCGGCCTGTTCGCCGTGGTCGGCGCCCAGAGCGCCTTCATTCTGCGCCAGGGCATCCTGCGCAAGCACATCGTGCCGGTGGTCGCCACCTGCGCGGCCATCGATGCCATCTTCATCTTCGCCAGCGTGGCCGGCCTGCGCACGCTCACCTCGGCGCTGCCGTGGCTGACGACCGCCGTGCTGTGGACCGGTGTCGCGTTCCTGGCCTGGTATGCGATGAAGTCGGCACGCCGTGCGATCGCCGGGGGGGGGGGCATGGGCGAGGCCGACAGCGATGACGGCAGCCGCCGCGCGGTGCTGATGGCCGCGGTCGGCTTCTCGCTGATCAACCCGCACTTCTGGCTGGACATGATGGTGATCGGCTCCATCGCCGAGAACTTCGGCAACGCCCGCATGGCCTTCGCTGCCGGCGTGGTCACCGCCAGCTGCCTGTGGCTGACCGCGCAGGGCCTCGGCGCCCGCCTGCTGGCGCCGCTGTTCACCAAGCCCAGCACCTGGCGCGTGCTCGACGGCACCATCGCCGTGATCCTCAGCATCCTGGCCCTCATGTTGGCGGTGCGCGGGGTCCACTGACCCGGCGCACGCCCCCCGAACCCACGTCCTGACTCTCTCTCCAAGGTAGTGGCAACGACGGCACCGGCAACGGTGCCGTCGTCTTTTCCGGCTCTGGCGTCAAACGCTCGGCGCTGCCTAGAATCGGCCACCAGGACAAGGTGTCCACAGGAGCAGGGGAAGGATGCACAAGACCATTCTGGCGGCCGCGCTGGCCGTCATCGGGGGCGTTGCCGCAGGCAGCGCGGGGGCGGTGGATCTGACGCAGTACCTGCGTCGGGAGACCTTCACCGACATCAAGATTTCGCCGGGGGGCGAGTACGTAGCGGCAACGGTTCCGAGGGAGGACAGCACCGCGATCGCGATCCTGCGGTTGAAGGACAAGCAGCTGGTCGGCAGTTTCTGGCCACCCAGCCGCAACCACGCGCAGGAATTCGACTGGGTCAGCAACGAACGCCTGTTGATCGGCCTGGCCCAGAAGTGGGGCTCGCTCGACCAACCCAATCCCACCGGCGAACTCTATGCCGTCGACGCCAACGGCAACCGTGGCGAGCTGCTGGTCGGCTATCGCGTCGAAAGCAAGGGCCCGGGGACCCGCATCCAGCCGAAGAAAGTCGAAGCAGTGGCCGCCTTCCTGGCCGACGACCTGCCGGGCGACGAGCGCAACGTGCTGGTGACCGTATGGCCGCTGGCCGAGGACCCGTTTACCCGCGTCGATCGCATGGATGTGACCACGGGCCGCCGTGCGCGGGTGGCATCTTCGCCGGTACGGCGCGGCGAATTCACCACCGATGGCGCCGGCGAGGTCCGCTTCGTGCACGGCTCGGGCAGCGACAACATCAACAAGCTGTATTTCCGCGAACGCAGCGGCGACACCTGGAAGCTGATCAACGACGAGGCGGTCAGCAAGCGCATCGAAACCGCCCTCGGCTTCTCGGCCGATGACAGCCTGGCCTACCTCAACGTCGAGCAGGCCCAGGGCCCGGATGCGATCGTCAGCTGGAATCCGCAGACCGGCGAGCGTGCCACGCTGCTGCGCGACGAGGTGGTCAATCCGTATCGCATCATCCATCGGCCCGGCACCCACGTGCCGGTGGGCGCGCTGTATCTGGGCGATACGCCGCGTACCCGGTTCTTCGACGAGAAGTCGCCGGAGGCGCGCCTGTACCGCAGCCTGGAAGCCGCCTTCGGAGGGCCCGTCTACATCACCTCCAGCACCCGCGATGGCCGTGTCGTGCTGGTGGAAACCTGGTCGGGCTCGAACCCGGGCGATTTCTACGTGTACGACACGGTGGCGCGCAAGGCCGATCACCTGATCAGCCGCAGCGACTGGATCGACGTGGACCGTAGTGCCAGCGTGAAGCCGATTGCACTGAAGGCGCGCGACGGGCTGCCACTGCATGGCTTCCTGACCCTGCCGGCCGGCAGCGACGGGCGCAACCTGCCGATGGTGGTGATGCCGCATGGCGGCCCGTTCGACATCTTCGATTCCGGCCAGTACGACCGCGAAACGCAGATGCTGGCCGCGGCCGGTTATGCCGTGCTGCAGGTCAACTTCCGTGGTTCGGGCAACTACGGCCGGGCCCACACCCAGGCCGGGGCGCAGCAGTGGGGCGCGGCGATGCAGGACGATGTCACCGATGCCACCCGCTGGGCAATCAGCGAAGGCATCGCCGACGGCCGTCGCATCTGTATCTACGGCGCCAGCTACGGGGCCTACTCGGCGATGATGGGTGCCGCCCGCGAACCCGGGTTGTATCAGTGCGCGGCGGGCTATGTCGGGGTCTACGACCTGCCGATGATGTACACCCGTGGCGACATCCAGGACCGGGGTTCAGGCGTGACCTATCTGCGCGAATGGCTGGGGGATCCGGCCAAGCTGGGTGCGGTGTCGCCGGTGAACATGGCCGAACGGATCAAGGTGCCGGTGTTCCTGGCCGCCGGTGGCGAAGACAAGCGCGCGCCGATCCAGCACACCGAGCGCATGGAAGCCGCGCTCAAGCGCGCCGGCACGCCGGTGGAAAGCCTGTACTACAAGACCGAAGGCCACGGCTTCTACACCGAGGCCCATCGTAGCGAGTACTACGACAAGCTGCTGGCCTTCCTGGCGCGCAGCCTGGGCGGCAAGACTGCGACGACCGTGCCCGCGACCGGCAAGGACAAGGCGCCCTGAGCTGACAGGGCGGTGGATGATCATTCCGCCGCCCTGGTTTTCCGCAAGCGCGGGGGTTACTTCACCCCGTGCATCATCTTCTTCAGCAGCGGTGCGGCGATGAAGGCCGCCAGTGCGCAACCCAGGCCGATCCACATCAGCAGCCAGAACAGGTGCGCATAGGCGCCGGCTGCGGCCACCATGTCCAGCGATTCGCCTTCCGGCACCTCGATCGCGGCCAGCTTGCCGAACAGCGCGGCCAGCGTCTCCGAGAATGCAGTGGCCAGGAACCAGGTGCCCATCATCAGGCTCATCACCCGCGGCACGGCCAGCTGGGTCACTGCCGACAGGCCGACCGGCGACAGGCACATCTCGCCGCTGGCCAGCAGGAAGTAGGCCAGCACCAGCCACCACACGCTGGCCATCTCGCCAGTGGCGCCCACCTGCTGCGCCGCCAGTGCCAGCGGTACGAACGACAGTGCGCCAATCACCAGGCCCCAGGCCGACTTCACCGGCTTGCCCGGCTCCCAGCCGCGGCGGTCCATCCACGTCCACAGCGCGGCGAATGCCGGCGCCAGCAGCACCAGGAACAGGCCGCCGAGATAGGTGAGCGAGCCGGCGGTCTGCGGGATCACCAGGCAGTCGCGCACCAGCAGCACCAGCATCAGCACGACAATGGCGGCGAAGAACGTGCGCGGCGCGGCCGAACCCGGGCGCCGTTCGGACAGCCGCGCGCTGACCACGAAGCCCAGCGGTGCCAGCAGCAGCGAGAGGATCGACCACGGCAGCGGCGTGCCGCCGGTGATCACCAGCGAGGGCACGATGTCCTTGGTCAACAGGCGGTCGGTGAAGGTCACCCACGAGCCGTAGGACTGCTCGTACATGGTGAAGAACACCAGCGCCAGGAAGATGAGTACCATCAGCGCGATCATCTGCTGGCGCTGCACCGGCGTGCACTTGCTGCCGGTGAACCAGGCGAACCAGACCAGCACGCCGCCGAGCACCACCAGCATCAGCATCAGCGCCAGGCTGATTTCTCCGCCCAGCGCGAACGCGCCGTTGCCGGCAGCCCACATCAGCCACGCCACCGGCAGCACACCCAGCACCGCGCACAGATAGATGAGCCATTCGCGCGGCAGTCCCAGCACCTTCTGCTTCAGCGCGGCCGGTTGCGGCGGTTCGGCATGGCCCTGCAGGTACTTCTGGCCCCATAGGAACATCGCCAGGCCGGCCAGCATGCCGATGCCGGCTGCACCGAAACCGTACTTCCAGCCATAGGCCTCGCCGAGGAAGCCGCACACCAGCGAGGAGAACAGCGCGCCGAGGTTGATGCCGGCGTAGAACAGCGAGAAGCCCGAATCGCGGCGCGGGTCATCCTTGGCGTACAGCTTGCCGACGATGGTGGAAATGTTCGGCTTGAGGAAACCGACGCCCATGATGATCAGCGCCAGCGACAGGTAGGTCACCGCCAGTGCCGAGGTGTCGCGCACCACTTCGCCGTTTACCCGGTAAGCGGCGCGGCCCTCGAAGGCCATGCCGAGGTGGCCGAGCACCAGCAGGATGCCGCCGAACAGCACCGCCCGCCGCATGCCCAGCCAGCGGTCGGCCAGCATGCCGCCGAACACCGGGATGCAGTACACCAGGCCACCGTAGGCACCGAGCAGGTCCAGGCCGGCCTTGTCGCCGAACAGGTGATATTTGGTCAGGTACAGCAGCAGCAGCGCCTTCATGCCGTAGAAGGAGAAGCGCTCCCACATTTCAGTGAAGAAGCAGACGTAGACGCCCTTGGGGTGGCCCAGGAAGTCGTCGGAAGCGATAGCGGTGGAATTCATCGCGGAATTATAGGCCTGTGACCTGATCCGCTTTCAGTAGATCCACGCCATGCGTGGATTGCCGGACTGGCCTGGGCGATCACAGGTATCGCAACCAAGGCAGATCGCGCCTTCGCGCTTTGAACCGCGCGAAGGCCCGCGTCGGCGGATACAGCACCACTGCCAGTGCACAGGCCGCCAGCAGCAGGCCGCTGACCGAATCCAGGGCATACAACTCGCCATGGGTCGGCCCCCAGGCCGCCAATGCGGCCAGGTACAGCCCCTTCAGTAAGTACAGGTGCAGCAGGTAGAAGAACATCGGCGCAGCGCCGATATCGGCCAGCGGCTGCAGTGCCCGCGCCAGCGGCGGCCATTCGTACAGCCGCAGCAGCAACACTCCCACGCCCAGGGTCAGCAGCAGGAACTGCAAGGACGGCGGGTACTTGGTGACGTTGAAGATGCTCAGCCAGGTACGCAGCGTGGTGGCCTGGTACTGCCAGGGCGCATCGCCGTATTCGTTGGCCAACCGCAGCAATGCGAACAGGGCCAGCGCGCTGACGCCTGCCCACAGCAGCCAGCGCTGGCGCTGCTCCGGCGCGCGCGCACGGCCAAACCAGGGCCCCATCAGATAACCCAGCGCAATCACCCCGATCCACGGCAGTACCGGATAGGAGGTGCGCAGGCGCAGCGTGCCAGCCTCGATCCAGTCGCGCTGGTGCAGCACTTTCCACAGCACCGCCAGCAGGCCATTGCCTTGCACCCGAAGGCCGTCGAACAGGTTGTGCCCGGCCACCACCGCGATTGCCAGCATCAGCAGGGCCGGGCGTGGCAGCCACAGCAGGCCGGCCAGCGCGATCATGCTCAGCCCGATGGCCCAGATCACCTGCAGGTACAGCGTGTGCGGCGGCAGCTGGAAGGTCCAGGCGAAGTTCACCAGGGTCAGTTCCAGCACCACCAGGAACAGCCCGCGCTTGAGCAGGAAGGCGGCTGTGGCCCGGCGCGGATCCGGCTGGCGCTGGCCGTACAGCCAGGCCGACAGGCCGGTCAACAGGACGAACACGGGTGCGCACAGGTGGGCCAGCAGACGGCAGGCGAACAGCGCAGGGGAGACCGTGGCTGCGTCCATCGGGTCGCTCACCTGGTGCTGCAGGAAGAAGGTCTCGCGCACGTGGTCCAGCAGCATCAGCAGCATCACGGTGCCGCGCAGCTGGTCGATGGAGGCCAGGCGAGAGGAGGGGGAAGGGGGCATGCGATGCGGAAGCTACAGGGTAGTATTAAGATATAACATATCAATTCAGGTGATCCCAGCCGGACTTTGCCGTGTCTGCCGATTCCGGCTTCACGCACAGCCTCATTGCGCTGTGGCGGCTGCCCCATCCTTTGGCACGCTGGACTTGATCTGTCCTGAACGCTAGCGTGACAGGGATTTTTTGCCAGCAGGGGCTTCCATGAACCACGACGCTGCGCCCAAGCAGCTCACCTTCCGCGCAGTGGCCCTGGCCATCGTGCTGGCGGTGGTGCTGTCGGCCGCCAACGCCTACCTCGGCCTGTTCGCAGGCCTGACCATCGCCACCGCCATTCCCGCCGCGGTGATTTCCATGGGCGTGCTGCGCCTGCTGGGTGGTGGTTCCATCCTCGAGAACAACATCGTGCAGACCGGCGCCTCGGCCGGCTCGTCGATCGCCGCCGGTGTGATCTTCACCATCCCCGCGCTGGTGATCATGGGCTACTGGCCGGACTTCAAGTACTGGTGGGTGCTGGGCATCGCCGGCCTGGGCGGCCTGCTGGGCGTGCTGTTCTCGGTGCCGCTGCGCCGTTCGATGATCGTTGAAGACCCGCTGCCGTTCCCGGAAGGCAAGGCGGCGGCGGAAGTGCTCAAGGCCGGTGAGAACCCGGGTCCGGGCCTGAAGATCCTCGGCCTGTCGGCGGTGATCGGCGCCTTCGTCAAGCTGGCTGCGGAAAGCGGCATGCGCTTGATCCCGGACGCCTGGGCCACCTCGGCCTATGTCGGCAGCTCCAAGGTCACCGCCTTCATCGGCACCAACCTGTCGCCTGCACTGCTGGGCGTGGGCTACATCGTCGGCCTCAATGTCGGCATCGTGGTGGTGTCGGGCTCGATCCTGACCTGGCACATCGCCATTCCGATCTACCAGGCGTTCTTCATGAACACCGATCCGGCATTGGCCGCGTCGGTTGCTGCGGCTTCCTCCACCGAGGCCGCGTTCGCCATCTGGGGCGCGAAGATGCGCTACCTGGGCGTTGGTGCGATGCTGATCGGTGGCATCTGGACCCTGATCTCGCTGCGCAAGTCGCTGCTCAACGGCGTCAAGAGCGGTTTCGCCGCGGCCCGCAAGAGTGGTGGCCCGGTGCTAGCGCATACCGAGCGCGACCTGCCGATGAAGTGGATGCTGGTCGCCCTGGTGGCGTTCGTGCTGCCGCTGCTGGCCCTGTATCAGGCCATCGTCGGCCAGTGGCACGTGTCGATCCCGATGACCCTCATCATGATCGTCGCCGGCTTCCTGTTCGTCTCGGTCTCGGCCTACCTGGCCGGCCTGATCGGTTCGTCCAACAACCCGGTTTCGGGCATCACCATCTCCACCATCCTGTTCGCCTCGGCCGTGCTGGTCGTGCTGCTGGGCGCTGACGGCCTCAAGCCGGTCGGTGCCGGCGGGGCGCCGCTGGGCGCGGTGGCCGCGATCATGATTGGTGCGGTGGTGTGCTGTGCCGCCGCGGTCGGTGGTGACAACCTGCAGGACCTCAAGGCCGGTTACATCGTCGGTGCCACCCCGTGGAAGCAGCAGCTGATGCTGGGCATCGGTGCGTTCTCGTGCGCACTGATCATGGCCCCGGTACTGAACCTGCTGGCCACTGCCTACGGCATCGGTGTGAAGTCCGAGCTGCACCCGAACGCGCTGGCTGCGCCGCAGGCCAACCTGATGGCCTCGGTGGCCAAGGGCCTGTTCGGTGGTGAACTGCCGTGGACCTTCATCGGCATTGGTGCTGTGGTCGGCGCTGCCATCATCGCCTTCGACAGCTGGCTGAAGTCCCGCAACGCGCGCTTCCGCGTGCCGGTGCTGGCCGCCGCCATCGGCATCTACCTGCCGCTGGAACTGATGGTGCCGATCTTCCTCGGCGGCCTGATCGCCCATCTGGTCGAGCGCTTCCACAAGGTGCGCGCCGATGACGAAGAAGGCCGCGACCGCGTGCACAAGCCGGGCGTGCTGTTTGCCGCCGGCCTGATCACCGGTGAGGCACTGATGGGCATCGCCATCGCGATTCCGATCGTGGTCAGCAGCCGCGCCGACGTGCTGGCGGTGCCGTTCCACCTGCCGGGCGCACAGTGGATCGGCCTGGCCGTGCTGTTCCTGGTCGGCTGGCTGATCTACCGCACCGGCAAGTACGCCAAGGCGTAAGCAATGGGGTCGGACGCCTTCCCGCAGGGAAGGGCTCCGACCCCGCGCTGACGGCGTCTGGGGTCAGAGCCGATTCCGCCGGAATCGGATCCGACCCCGGCGTCCCCACAAACCCCGCTTCGGCGGGGTTTGCGGTTTCTGGCGATTGCCCGCCTGCAGCCATGACCGATGGCCTTGGCAGCCCCGGCCATGCGGGCCTACCATCGGTTTTTTGCCGTCCTGCGGAGACCCCGATGAAACTGCGTCATGCCCTGCTGCCACTGAGCCTGCTGGCCGCCCTGCCCAGCGTCGCCGCTGCCCGTGGCCTGGAAGTCCGCGACATGGTGGCCATGGACCGCGTCTCCGCGCCGGTATTGACCGCTGACGGCGGCACCGTGGTGTTCGCCAAGCGCAGCGTGGATGCCAATCTCAAGGCCTCCACCGCGCTGTACGCGCGCAACCTGCGCACCCGCGATGCAGCGCCGCCGAAGCAGATCACCCCGGCCGGCTGGAACGTCAATTCCGCTTCGCTGTCGGCCGATGGCCAGACCGTGTATTTCCTCAGTGCCAGGAACGGCAGCCAGCAGCTGTACGCGCAGCCGATCAGCGGCGGCACCCCGCGCCAGCTGACCGACTTCCCGGTCGACGTGGACAGCTACCGTGTGTCGCCGCAGGACGACCGCGTGTTGTTCAGCGCCGGCGTGTTCCAGGCGTGCGCCTCGGACCTGGCCTGCACCGAGAAGAAGCTGAAGGAAAAGAAGGACGCCAAGGCCAGCGGCCAGGTGTGGGATTCGCTGTTCGTGCGCCATTGGGACACCTGGAACGACGGTCGCCGCAACACCCTGTTCGTCGCTCCGCTGCCGGCAGCCAAGTCCGGTGCAGTCAAGGGCGCTTCGGCGCTGAGCGCGACCATCGATGGTGATGCGCCGTCCAAGCCGTTCGGCGGCAATGACGACTTCGTTTGGTCGCCGGACGGCGCCAGCGTGGTGGCCAGCATCCGCGTGGCCGGCAAGCAGGAGCCGTGGTCGACCAACTTCGACCTGTACCGCTTCGACGCCGCCGGCAAGCAGGCGCCGGTCAACCTGACGGCCTCCAATCCGGCCTGGGACGCCGGCCCGGTGTTCAGTGCCGACGGCAAGACGCTGTTCTACCGCGCGATGAAGCGCCCGGGCTTCGAGGCCGACCGCTTCGGCCTGATGGCGATGGACGTTGCCAGCGGCAAGACCCGCGAGATTGCCCCGCAGTGGGATCGTTCGGCCGGTGGCATCACCCTGTCCGCCGACGGCGCCAGCATCTACACCACCGCCGACGACCTCGGCGAACACCCGCTGTTCCAGATCGACGTGGCCAGCGGCAAGGCCACCAAGCTGATCGGCGACGGCAGCGTGACCGCGGTCGACGTGGCCGGCAACAGCGTGGCGATCACCCGCAACAGCCTGAAGAGCAACGACCAGGTGCTGGTTGGCCTGCTGCCGGCCGCGGGCGAAGCCATCGGCGAACTGCGCGCGCTGACCCCGGCCGCAGGCGAGGTGCTGAAGGACGTGTCCTTCGGCGACTACGAGCAGTTCGAGTTCAAGGGCTGGAACAACGACACCGTGCACGGCTACGTGGTCAAGCCGCACAACTACCAGGAAGGCAAGTCCTACCCGGTGGCGTTCCTGATCCACGGCGGCCCGCAGGGCAGCTTCGGCAATGGCTGGAGCTACCGCTGGAACCCGCAGACCTACGCGGGCCAGGGCTACGCGGTGGTGATGATCGACTTCCACGGCTCCACCGGCTATGGCCAGGCATTCACCGATGCGATCAGCCAGCACTGGGGCGACCGCCCGCTGGAAGACCTGCAGAAGGGCTGGGATGCGGCACTGAAGAAGTATTCCTTCCTCAACGGTGACAAGGCCTGCGCGCTGGGCGCCAGCTACGGCGGCTTCATGGTCAACTGGATCGCCGGCAACTGGAACGGCCCGTTCAAGTGCCTGGTCAACCACGACGGCGTGTTCGACCAGCGCATGATGGGCTACGCCACCGAAGAACTGTGGTTCACCGAGTGGGAGCAGGGCGGCACGCCGTACCAGAAGGCCGCCAACTACGAGAAGTTCAACCCGGTCAACCACGTGGCGGACTGGAAGAAGCCGATCCTGGTCATCCACGGCCAGCAGGACTTCCGCATTCCGGTCGAGCAGGGCCTGGCCGCGTTCACCGCCGCCCAGCGCCAGGGCATCGAATCGAAGTTCCTGTACTTCCCGGATGAAAACCACTGGGTGCTGAAGCCGAACAACAGCATCCTGTGGCATGACACCGTCAATGCCTGGCTGAAGCAGCACATCGGCAATTGATGATTGCAGCGCCGCCCTTCGGGGCGGCGCTTTTGTTTCACCCTTTGCTTTACCGGTGGGTGCCGACCGTTGGTCGGTGCACCTTCCGGATCTGCCGCCAACAGCAGCCGGCCAGCGGCCGGCTCTACCAGAGCGCCTGCATGCCTTCGACTGCCCTCATCCAGAACGACATCGTCGTCTTCGGTTTGATCGCCGCCACCCTTGGCGCCGTGTTCTGGACCGCCTCGCGAGAGCAGGGCCTGTGGAAGCGCGTCTACACCTTCGTGCCGGCCCTGCTGCTGTGTTACCTGATTCCCGGCATCTACAACACTGTGGGCCTGATCGACGGGCAGAACACCCGGCTCTACAACCCGATCGCGCGCGACATCCTGCTGCCGGCGGCGCTGATCCTGCTGACCCTTGCGGTCGACATCAAGGGCATCCTGCGGCTTGGCCCGAAGCTGGTGCTGATGTACCTGGGTGCCTCGGCCAGCATCATGCTCGGTGCGGTGGTGGCGTTCCTGCTGATGCGTGCCGTGCATCCGGAAGCCGTGGCCGGAGACACCTGGGCCGGCATGGCCGCGCTGGCGGGCAGCTGGATCGGCGGCGGCGCCAACATGCTGGCGATGCGTGAAGTGTTCGACGTCAATGCGACCACCTTCGGACAGTTCGCGGTGGTCGACGTCGGGGTCGGCTACGTATGGATGGCCGCGCTGATCTTCCTGGCCGGGCGCGCGGCGAAGATCGACGCGCGCAGTGGCGCCGATACCTCGGCCATCGATGAGCTGAAGGAGCGCATCGCGCGCTTCCAGGCCGAACACGAACGCATTCCCAGCCTGACCGACCTGATGCTGATCGTGGCGGTGGCCTTCGGCGGTGTCGGCCTGGCTCACGCCATTGGCGCACCGCTGGCGGCGTGGTTCAAGGCGAATGTCAGCTGGGCTGCGCAGTTCAGCCTGGACGCGCCGTTCGTGTGGGTGGTGGTGCTGTCGACCACGCTCGGCCTCAGCCTGAGTTTCACCCGTGCGCGCAACCTGGAAGGCGCGGGCGCATCGCGCCTGGGCTCGCTGCTGCTGTACTTCCTGATCGCCTGCATCGGCATGCAGATGGATCTGCTGGCGCTGCTGGACCGCCCGTGGCTGTTCCTGCTGGGCATCATCTGGATCAGCGTGCACATCGTGCTGCTGTGGTGCCTGGGCAAGCTGCTGAAGGTACCGTTCTTCTATTTCGCCATCGGTTCGCAGTCGAACATCGGTGGCCCAGCCTCGGCGCCGGTGGTGGCCGCGGCGTTCCATCCGGCCCTGGCGCCGGTCGGCGTGCTGCTGGGGACAATGGGCTATGCCACCGGCACGTACCTGGCCTACATCGTCGGCATCACCCTGCGCGCGCTGGCCGGGCAGGGCTGATACGGTGATGGGGTCAGATCCCTTTTGCGACGCAAAAAGGATCTGACCCCGGTTCCCGGTGAATCACGCCACCGGCAATCCGCGTTCGATCAACCACGCCTTCGCGTCTTCGGCGTCCTGTTCAAACCACGCCTGGGTAGATCCCAGCCGATACGTATATCCCCACGCATCCATGTCGGCCATCAGCCGCTGGCTGCCGACACCGGGCAGCTGCCCGGCCAGCACGATCTGCAGGTAGCAGGTCGCGTCTTCCTCGGCCACCGAGTCGGTGGCATCGGTGTGCACCTGCGCACGCCGCTCCGGCGGCAGTACGATCAGGTGGCAGGCCTCATGCAGCATCGAGTGCACGGGCGTGTCATCGCGTACGTACACGTTGCTGGCGATGATGCCGGCCTCTGGCTCGCCCCAGTAACTGCCGGGAATCGGTTCACCGGCCGCCACGTGGTGCAGCCGAAGGCCATGCGCGGCGAGCAGGCGCTGCGCGTCGGCGAAGGCGATGTCGCCCACGCAGGTGATGTCCACGGCGGTTGTCGTATCGGTCATGCGGGTCAGACAGCCCCGCCCATGCAGGCACGGGCGGGGCAGGGGATCAGGGCTTGTCCGGACCTTCGGGCAGCGCCACGGAAATGTCCAGCACGTCGTGCTGGCCATCCTTTACCAGGTCGACCTTCACCGCATCGACGTCGATGTTCACGTACTTCTTGATCACTTCCAGCAGCTCGCGCTGCAGCAGCGGCAGGTAGTCCGGGCCACCACGGTGGCTGCGTTCCTGCGCGATGATGATCTGCAGGCGGTTCTTGGCGGTTTCGGCGGTGGTCTTCTTCGCTTTGAGGAAATCAAACAGGCCCATGCTTACCCTCCGAACAGCTTGCTGAAGAAGCCCTTCTTCTCGACGTTGGTGAAGCGCATCGGGCGTTCTTCGCCGAGGATGCGCGCGACGGCGTCTTCATAGGCCTGGCCGGCAGCGGATTCGACATCCAGGATGACCGGCTCGCCCTTGTTGGAGGCGTTGAGCACGTCGCCCGATTCCGGAATCACGCCGATCGCCTTCAGGCCGAGCACTTCCTCGACGTCGGCGATGCTCAGCATCTCGCCGCTTTCCACGCGCAGCGGGGTGTAGCGGGTCAGCAGCAGGAAGGCCGGCACGTCCTGGCCGGACTCGGCCTTGTGGGTCTTCGAGTCGAGCAGGCCGATGATGCGGTCGGAGTCGCGCACCGACGACACTTCCGGGTTCACCACCACCACCGCACGATCGGCGAAATACATCGCCAGGAAGGCACCCTTCTCGATGCCGGCCGGGGAGTCGCAGATGATGTAGTCGAAACCGTCGGCGGCCAGGTCCTTCAGGACCTTGCCCACGCCTTCCTGGGTCAGTGCGTCCTTGTCGCGGGTCTGCGAGGCGGCCAGCACGTACAGGTTGTCAAAGCGCTTGTCCTTGATCAGGGCCTGCTTGAGGGTGGCTTCGCCGTGCACGACGTTGACGAAGTCGTACACCACGCGGCGTTCGCAGCCCATGATCAGGTCGAGGTTGCGCAGGCCGACGTCGAAGTCGATCACCGCCACCTTCTTGCCGCGCCGCGCCAGGCCGCAGGCCAGGCTCGCGCTGGAAGTGGTCTTGCCGACGCCGCCCTTGCCGGAGGTGACTACGATGATTTCAGCCAAAGGACTTCTCCTGATGATTCTGTTTGGGGGCTGCGTCAGTCCAGCGCAGCGATCTTGATCTGGTCCTGTTCCAGCCAGACCTGCACGGCCTTGCCGCGCAGGTTGTCCGGGACATCGTCCAGTACCTTGTAATGGCCGGCAATGGCGACCAGTTCCGCATGGAAATCACGGCAGAAAATGCGTGCCGCAGTGTTGCCCTGGGCCCCTGCCAGCGCGCGGCCGCGCAGGGTGCCGTAGATGTGGATGCTGCCATCGGCAATGACCTCGGCGCCGGCGCCGACGGTGGCCATCACGGTCAGGTCGCAGTTCTCCGCGTACAGCTGCTGGCCCGAACGCACGTTGCCCAGCTGCATGCGGCCCGGCTTCGGTGCAGCCGCGTCGGCCACCTTGGCCACCGGCGTTGCCGGGGCCGGCTTCGGTTCGGCACGGGCTGCGCGGCGCGGCTCCGGTGCAGGCGGCGGCGGGGCCGGTTCGGCCTCGGCACGCTCGTACTGCGCTCGGAACTTGGCCAGCAGCGGCAGGCCGAGCTGCTGCGAGAGCAGATCGATCGCGCTGGTGCCATAGGCAAGCGCCACCGGCAGCACGCCGGCGCTGCGCAGGCCATCGACCAGCGCCTGCGCGGTGGCCACATCCGGCACCTGGCTCAGGCCGCCGAAGTCGAGAATCACCGCGGCGCGGCCGAACAGCTTCGGGGCGCGGGTCACGCGCTCGCGCATTTCCTGCACGAGGCGTTCGACATCAAGGGTACGGATGCGCAGGTTGGCGATGCCCACCTGGCCGATCTTCAGTTCACCGGCCTGTTCGTAATCGAAATTCACCGCCACGCTCAGGTCCCCGTCGGCCGCTGTGCCTGCGCCGGCAGCTGCCGTGCGCGTGTCCACGCCACATCCGGCAGCTTGCCGCCGTAGGTCTCCTTGACCCAGGGGTAGCTGCACAGTTCCTTGGCCAGCATGCTGGCGCGCACATCGACCTGCGGCATCGTGTTCTGGCCCAGCTCGCGGAAGCCGAAGCTGCCGTGGAAGAGCAGGGCGGCATCGGCGCCATGGTCGAGGAAGACTTCGCAGGTCATCTGCGGGTAGCGCAGTTCGGCGAAGCTCTGCGCGTCGGCATAGAACGCACGGCCGACGCCGCCGCCACGACGGCGGCTGGCGACCACGATGCGGTCGATATAGAAGAACGGGGTGTCCAGCTGCTGCTTGAACCAGGCGAAATTGCTGCTGTCGTGCTGGCTGTCGCTGCCAAAGCCGATCAGGAAGCCGGCCAGGTTGCCGTCGCGCTCGGCGACGCGGAAGTATTCAGCGGTTTCATAGAACAGGCGCAGGCGGGCCGCATCCAGGGGAAGGATGGCCAGGCCAGCATTGTTGTTCAAAGCCAGGACGGAATCGAGCTCGTGCTCGCGCACGTCGCGGATGACAATCGACATTGTGACTCCGTGGGGTAACGCGGTTGGTCCATCAAGGGACCCTGCGCACGATTATTGCATGCCCGGGGTGGGCTGCGGCATGAACAGGCGACTGCAGGGGCATGACTTCCGTGGGAGTGCGCGACGCAGGCCGGGCCCGTAGAGTGCTGGCATGTTGGGAGTCCTCAGCCATACCCGCGTCCTCCGCCTGGCCGGCCTGTTCACCTGGGTCATGGTCGGCCTGCCGCTGGCGTACTCGCAGTTCGAGAACCTGCACAGCCGCGCTGACATGGGCGGCTGGGCGATCCTGCTGTTCGTTGCCTACCTGTCCTTCGGCACGGCCTACTACTGGCTGACCCGCATCCTGCGCAGCGACAGCCACACCAGCTGGCTGGACCGCAGCCTGCTGCTGTTGCTGACGGTCTCGGCGCTGGGGGTCAGCTTCCTCAGCGGGTCGGGCCTGGGCAGCATCCTGATGATGGTGGCCGCCGGGGTCATTCCGTGGATGCTGTCGGTACGGCTGGGGGTGCTGTGGCTGCTGGTCAGCCAGCTGGCCGTGGCTCCGGTCTACTACATGCTGCTGCGCTTCCCGCTGTTCGAAGCGGTGATGCAGTCGCTGCTGTACGGCGGCTTCTCCATGTTCATCTTCGTGACCAGCCTGGTTGCGCGTCAGCAGACCGAGGCCCGCGACGAGCAGCGCCGGCTCAATTCAGAGCTGCGCGCCACCCGCGCCCTGCTGGCCGAGAGCGCGCGGGTCAACGAGCGCACCCGCATTTCGCGCGAACTGCATGACCTGCTGGGCCACCAGCTGACCGCGCTGACCCTGAACCTGGAGGTCGCCGGGCACCTGGCCGAGGGCCAGGCCCTGGATCACGTGAAGCGCTCGCACGCGCTGGCCAAGCTGTTGCTGGGCAACGTGCGCGAGGTCGTGAGCCAGCTGCGCGAGACCGGCGCGATCGATCTGGCCGCGGCCCTGCGCCCGCTGACCGAGAACGTGCCCTCGCTGGACATCCAGCTGGAGATCGAGGATCCGCTGAACGTGGAGGACCCGCAGCGGGCCCACGTACTGCTGCGCTGCACCCAGGAGATCATCACCAACGCGGTGCGCCATGCCAGTGCCCGCCACCTGTGGATCAAGGTGTACCGTGAAGCCCCCGATCGGGTGGTGGTCGAGGCCCGCGACGACGGTGTCGGCGCGGATATGGTCAATGTGGGCAATGGCTTGCGCGGCATGCGCGAGCGCCTGCAACAATGTGGTGGCCAGCTGCAGATCGAAACCCGCCCCGGTGAGGGTTTCCGGCTGCGGGCGACGGTGCCGGCAACGGTGCTGGTGGCGGCCCTTACCAAGGTTCCTGAAGGAGTGCGTTGATGATTCGCGTCTGCCTGGTCGACGACCAAACCCTGGTGCGGCAGGGAATCCGCTCCCTGCTGGCGCTCGACGACGGCATCGAGGTGGTGGCCGAGGCCGGCGACGGCCGGCAGGCGGTCGAGTTGATCCCCCAGGTACGCCCCGACGTGGTGCTGATGGACATGCGCATGCCGGTGATGTCGGGGCTGGAGGCCCTGCAGGTGCTGTCGAGGCAGGAACAGCTGCCGCCGACCATCATCCTCACTACCTTCGACGACGATCAGCTGGTGCTGGCCGGGCTCAAGGCCGGTGCCAAGGGCTACCTGCTCAAGGACGTCACCCTGGCACAGCTGGTCGGTGCCATCCGCACCGTGGCCGACGGGGGATCGCTGGTGCAGCCGGCGGTAACCCAGCGCCTGCTGTCCGGCCTGGAGCACATGCGCAATGAATTCGTCAGCCTGGACCGCCCGGACCCGCTGACCGACCGCGAGACCGAGATCCTGCGGCTGATGGCCAGTGGCTTCTCCAACAAGGAGATCGCCAATTCGCTGGGCGTCGCCGAGGGCACCATCAAGAACCACGTGTCCAACATCCTTTCCAAGCTGGGTGTGCGCGACCGTACGCGTGCCGTATTGAAGGCCTTCGAACTCCAGCTGGTATAAGAAAAATCTTTCAAGTACAAAGACTTGGGTCGTGGCCGGGGGGTTCCGCCAGGGTTGCCCCCTACTTGCCGGGTAGCGGTATGCGTTACCCTTCGAATCCTTTGTCCATACAAATACGCAGCCGGCAGGGAAACCGGTGCGCCAATCCCGATAAACAATGCCCGCGAAGCCTGCTAGGATTGGCGCTTCGCTTCAATCAACCCGGCCGTGGGATCGGCCCCGGAGACTCTCTGAATGACCCGTATTATCGAGTTCCTGATCGCCTTGGGGATCGTGGCTGGCCTGTTCGTCATCATTGGCGTATGTCTGCCGGGCGAGCGTCACATCACCGAAAGCATCGAGACCAACCGCAAGATGACGATCGTGTACGACACGGTCAGCAGCCTGCGCCGCTTCAAGGACTGGAACCCGCTGGTACTGCGCGATCCCGCCGTTGACCTGAAGCTGTCCGGCCCGGCCTCGGGTGTCGGTGCCACCCTCGACTTCACCTCCAAGGACCTGGGTACCGGTTCCTGGAAGATCACCGAAGCCGAAGAGAACAAGCGTGTTGTGATCGCCATCGAGGACGCCACCAAGGGTCACGACAAGGTCACCACCTTCAACCTGGAGCCGACCGGCAAGGGCGGTCGCAACGTCAAGATCACCCAGGACTACTCGGTGAAGTACGGCTTCGACCTGTTCGGCCGTTACGCCGGCCTGTATGTCAGCCGCCAGATCGGCGACGACATCAAGATGGGTCTGTCGCGCATGGCCAACATGCTCGCAACCGTGCCGAACGTGGACTACCGCACGCCGGAAGCCCCGCTGACCGACCTGGCCATCGTTGAAGTGCCGGCCGAGAACCTGCTGGTGGTCAACGCCGGCAACGTGGACCGCGGTCAGGACACCATCACCAAGTCCATCAAGGACAACCAGGAGTGGATCAAGCGCGTGATGGAGGCCAATGGCCTTGAAGCTGCCGGTCCGTTCCGCATCATCACAACCGACTTCGGCCAGGAGAAGTACGCCTTCGACATTGCCCAGCCGGTGAAGAAGAAGGGTGCCGAAGGTGCTGCTGCCGACGAGCTGACCGTCAAGATCGACGGCGGCGCTCCGGTCAAGTACGTGCACGTTGCTCCGCACCGTTCGGCGCATGCGGCCTACACCGGCCACATGGCGGGTCTGGACGTGGCGCGCAACGGCCTGCGTGCCTGGGCCGTGACCTCGGGCAACGAAGTCATCGACCGTCCGTACGAAACCTGGAAGGACGGCATCGACAAGTCGTTCACCCCGGAAGGTACCTACGACATCTACTGGGCCGTCAAGTAATCCCCGGCTGAGCCATGTAGTGTTGGACACGAAAACGCGCCGCTCATTGCGGCGCGTTTTTTTTCATCCGGCGCCCGGCAAGGGGCGCTGCGCAAGGAGCCCTCATGTTCAATCTGGAACGTCGCGCACGTAAGCCTTCCCTGCTGGCCTGCCTCGGGGCGCTGTTGGCTGCCGTCTCGATCGGCCTGTCTGCCTATGCATCGCATGGCGTGGCCGACCCGTTGGCGCAGCAGCATCTGAACATGGCGGCGCTGTATGCGTTCGCGCATGGCGCGGTGCTGGTCGCGCTTGGGCCGCGCGCGCAGGGGGTGATCGCACACCTGGCGCTGTACGTGCTGCTGCTGGGGGTCCTGCTGTTTTCCGGCAGCCTGGTGGGTGGGGCGTTGTGGCAGTGGCCGACACGGATGGCGCCGATCGGTGGCACCAGCATGATGGCCGGGTGGGTATTGCTGGCGATCAATGCGTTGAGGCGGTGAGGGTCGCAGGGCTGTCGCTCCGATCCATGCCGATGCGATCGTGATGGTTCATGGGCGTTACTTTTCTTTTCGCGCGAAAAGAAAAGTAACCAAAAGAAACGCGCCGCCGGCCGCGAGCCGGTGCTGTGCACCGGTCCCCTGTGCTCCTCGGCCCGTCGAGGGGCGGTGCGGAGAGCAGCCGAGCATGGCTCGGCTCTACAGAATCGCAAGCACCTCTTCGCCCTCGCCGGACCTGCGGTGCTCGGCTCGCTTGAAGGCGGACCCAACAGCCGCGCGCTGATCCCTTATAGAGACTTCGAGCGAAGCGACCGGCTTCTGTCTTTGCCTTCTTGTTCCATCTCGTGGTGGGCGCGCGCGGAATCCGCCCGGACAGCTCCATGAATTTCGCCCTGCGGCCGTCACGAGGGGCTCAGCCGTTGGCCGGTCTCCAGCACCAGTGCCAGGGTTCGTAGACGATGCCGTGCGGGTTGTCGCGCGGGTAGCTCAACCGGAAGCCGTGCCCAGCGGCATGGGCCTGCAGCCAGGCGAACGCGTCGGTGGCTTCAAATGATTCCTCGGCCGGGGCATCGCCCGGCGTGCCGATGTCCAGCGCATGGCCGCTATGGTGTTCACTGAACCCCGGCGCGGCATTCACCTTCAGGATCTCCGTCACGCTCAGCCCGCGCGCCCGTTTCCGTTCGAAGATGCCCAGCTGGTAGGCATGGCTGCGGAAGCCGGAGATTGCATCCAGCGCGATGCCATCGCGCGCTGCATGCAGGCGCATCCGCCGCCAGCCCTGTGCAGCGCCGCGGCGCAGCCACAGCGGGCGGGCGAAGCGGTCGCGCCCAGCAAAGTGAAGCAGGCACGGTTCGGGTTCCAGCGGCAGGCCGCTGTCGTCGGCATAGCGCTGGGCATCCAGGCCGAGCTGCTGCAGGCGCTGCTGCAGCCCGGCGAGGGGCAGCCACTGCGCTTCCAGATTTGCACCGAACGGCCGGGCCGCGGCTGCATCCAGCAAGGCCAGTGCTTCCTCGGCCCCGGGCTCGCGCGCCAGGCGCGGCACCATGGCGTGCACGCCGTGTTCCACCACCGCCGCCAGGTAACGGCCATCGCACTTGCGCCGCAGCACCCAGTTCGCTCGTGACAGCAGGCGCGCGTCGAGATTGCTGCGCGCACGCAGCAGGTCTGCGGGCCACAACTCGATGGCTTCGGTATTGATCAGCAGGGGCAGGCGTCGTTGCATCGCCGCAGCTTACTGCCGCGGACCCGGCACGGCCACCTTGCGCAGTGCTTCCAGCAGCGCCTGTGGCCGATCGAGACTGAGCAGCAGGGTGCTGCCATCGCGGACCGGCAGGGCGAGGACGCTCGCGCGGTTGGTGACCAGCGCGAAACCCTTGCCACCGCCCTGCAGGCGAAAGTGACCGGAATAGAAGCCCGGCATCGCGTAGCCGTTGGTCTTGAAGCGGATGCCATAGCGGGGGGCACGCTGCAGGTCGACCACCTCGGCCTGGTCCAGCCGCAACTGCGCCACCGGAACGCGGCGGCGGTACATCGTCGAACGCACGTCCAGCATGCCATCGGCCAGTTCCACCCGGCGGCGGAAGAATGCTGCGCCCAGCCCGATGCCGAGCGCTGCAATGACCAGCAGGCTCCAGGCGGCGCTGCCGCCCATCCGGAACCAGGGTGGCGACAGCGTTACTTCGATCCAGGGCGCCGTCGCCGGCGCCTTGTACAACTGCGCATACAAGCAGGCCACGAAGGCGGCGAGCAGGGGCAGCACGATCCACAGCACGCGCAACGGCGAGCTCTCGGCCACCTCGTACTGTTTCGGATCGCTGGCGCCCATGGCTCAGGCCTCCTTCTTGAACACCAGCATCGCCGGGCGCATCGGTGCGGGGATGATGATGTTGACCAGTTCCCAGCCGAGTTGGCCCTGGCGGCTCAGCTCGCTCTGGATGTCCTCGGCCTTGAGCAGGCCCATCATGGACGTCTTGACCTCGATCGTCTGGTAGCTCCAACGCTTGCTCATTCCTTGTCCTCCGAAGATGGCGTGGGTTTCGGCAGGCGTCCTGCCTTGCGCAGGGCGTCGCGCAGCACGTATTCGATCTGTGCGTTGAGGCTGCGCAGCTCGTCGTCAGCCCAGCGTTGCGCCGCGGCCAGGACCTCGGCGTTGATGCGCAGCGGATAGGCTTTCTTCTCACTCATGAAGACTCCCGGCGGGGCGGTGGGGCACCCCGTTGCGAGGGTGGTTCAGTACAGCGAACCGGCGTTGACGATCGGCTGGGTGCCGCGGTCCGAGCACAGCACGGTCAGCAGGTTGCTGACCATGTGCGCCTTGCGTTCCTCATCCAGCTGCACCACGCCGTTCTTCTGCAGCTCGGCCAGGGCCATTTCAACCATGCCGACCGCACCGGCCACGATGCGCGTGCGTGCAGCGATCACTGCGTTGGCCTGCTGCCGCTGCAGCATCGCCTGGGCAATCTCGGCGGCGTAGGCGAGGTGGCTGATGCGTGCGTCGATCACCTGCACGCCAGCATCGGCAAGGCGTTCGGCCAGCTCGTTCTTCAGGTGCTGGGAGATCTCGCTGGCATGGCTGCGCAGCGCCAGCTGGCCCTCCTCGTGCTGGTCGTAGGGATAGCTGGTGGCCATCGCGCGCAACGCCGATTCCGACTGGATGTGCACGAAGCTCTCGTAGTCGTCCACGTTGTAGACGGCCTCGGAGGCATCGACCACCTGCCAGACGATGACCGCAGCAATCTCGATCGGGCTGCCGTCCAGCTCGTTGACCTTCAGCTTGCCGCTCTCGAAGTTGCGTACGCGCTGGCTGACCCGGCGCTTGGCATAGAAGGGGTTGTTCCAGCGCAGGCCGTTGTCCTTGACGGTGCCGATGTACTTGCCGAACAGGCTCAGCACCGCCGCCTGGTTGGGCTGGATGGTGTACAGGCCGGCCAGGATGAAGACCGCAGCGAAGATCACCAGCATGCCGGCCAGCATCAGCAGCAGGTTCGGTGAGCCGGAACCGGTCCTGGTCGTCGCCCCGAGTACGAACAGTGCGGTACCCGCCAGCGCGACCAGCAGGGATCCGGCCAGGGTGCCCAGGCCGTTGAGGGAGGCAAGCGACTTCTCTTTCATGGCGGTACGTCCTTGAGGGTTCGAATTGAAGATATCAAAGTGATATCACTTTTAGACTACCGTTCGTCGGATGCCATGACCCGGGTGCGCGGCCAGCTAGAATGCCCACCCGCCTTCACGTCGCTGCTGGAACCGCCATGGCCAAGCTTGGAACTCCGTTGTCTCCCTCCGCCACCCGCGTGCTGCTGCTGGGCTCGGGCGAACTCGGCAAGGAGGTGGCCATCGAGCTGCAGCGGCTGGGCGTGGAAGTGATCGCCGCTGACCGCTACGCCGATGCCCCGGCCATGCAGGTCGCCCACCGCTCGCACGTGATCGACATGCTCGATGCGATGGCGCTGCGCGCCCTGATCGCCCAGGAGCAGCCACATCTGGTGGTGCCGGAGATCGAGGCCATCCATACCGAGACCCTGGTCCAGCTGGAGCAGGAGCAAGGCCTGCGGGTGATCCCGACCGCACGCGCCGCGCGCCTGACCATGGACCGCGAGGGCATCCGCCGCCTCGCCGCCGAAACCCTGGGCCTGCCGACCTCGCCCTACCGCTTCGTCGATACCGAGGCCGAATACCGCGCTGCCGTGGCTGCCATCGGTCTGCCGTGCGTGGTCAAGCCGGTGATGTCGTCCTCGGGCAAGGGCCAGAGCACCCTGCGCAGCGAAGCGGACATCGCTCCGGCCTGGGAGTACGCACAGACCGGTGGCCGTGCCGGTGCCGGCCGCTGCATCGTCGAAGGCTTCATCGATTTCGACTACGAGATCACCCTGTTGACCGTGCGCCATGCCGGCGGCACCTCATTCTGTGCGCCGATCGGCCACCTGCAGAAGGATGGCGACTACCGCGAAAGCTGGCAGCCGCAGCCGATGTCGAGCGCGGCACTGGCGCGTGCCGAAGAGATTTCGCGTGCGATCACCGACGACCTTGGCGGCTGGGGCCTGTTCGGCGTCGAGCTGTTCGTGAAGGGCGACGAGGTGTGGTTCAGCGAAGTGTCGCCGCGCCCGCACGATACCGGCCTGGTGACCCTGGTTTCGCAGGAACTGAGCGAGTTCGCGCTGCACGCGCGCGCGATCCTCGGCCTGCCGGTTCCGGTGATCCGCCAGAGTGGCCCGTCGGCGTCGTGCGCGCTGTTGGCACACGGCGAGGGTGTGCCGTACTTCAACAATGTCGCCGCCGCGCTGCAGGTGCCGGATACCGCCGTGCGCCTGTTCGGCAAGCCGAGCGTGCATGGCCACCGCCGCGTCGGTGTGACCCTGGCGCGCGCGGAAACCATCGACGAAGCACGCGCCATCGCGCGTGATGCCGCCGACGCCATCGGCGTCGAGCTGCGCCCGTAAAAAAGGAGCGACGATCAACGGTCGTCGCCTACCGAAACCCGGTGGGTACCGACCGTTGGTCGGTACAAAAAAAGGGGACGGACGGTTACGGCTTCACATCCACCCACACCAGGTGGTGGTCGCTGCCGTCGGCGATCTTCGCTTCCGGGCTTTCATTGGCCGGCCAGAAGATGCCGCTGCCCACGTACTCGAAACCGGTCGAGGGAAGCACGTAGTCCAGGCGCATGGTGCCGGACTTCGGGCCGAAATCGCCGGTGGCGTGGAACGGTGCGCCCTTGCGTTCGATGCCCTTGGCCGCATAGGCCAGGCTGGTCTGCTCGCCGCCGACGCTGCGCGGGGTGGGGTAGCGCAGCACGCGCGCGTTCTCGATCAGCTCGACGATCGCCTCGTGGCGGCCATCGCCATCGACCGGGTCGTTGTTCAGATCGCCGAGGATCACGAAGCGCGCGTCCTCCGCCAAGCCGCCGCACTGGCCCTTGTCGTCGCACAGCCAGGGCTTCTCACCCTTGGACAGGTATTCCTGCCACAGGCGCAGTTCGTCGTGGTTGCGTGCCGCGTTGCGCTTTTCCGGGCCGTCGAACACCGGCGGCGTCGGATGCGAGACCAGCGCGTGGACCACGCCGCCCGGGGTCTTCACCGGCACGTCCCAATGCGACTTCGAGGACAGGCGCAGCTGCGACCACACGTGGTCGTTGTAGAAGCTCTGGCCGGTACGCGGATCGACCGGGCGGATCGCGCCGGGCATCGCGCTCCACTTCAACAGCTGGAAGCTGCGCACCTTGGTTTCATCGATCGGGTAGCGCGACAGCACCAGCATGCCGTACTGGCCCGGGTGCAGGCCGTAGCCCCACGCGTCATTGCCACGGCTGCGGCCTTCGCCGCCGACCACGCCGTTGTTGTCCAGATCCAGGCCGCTGGGCACACCAGTGTTGACCGGCGCCAGGTAGCGGTAGGCAAAGTGCAGCGGCTTGCCGCCGCCGGGCTGGGCGACTTCCAGGTAGCGCTTCTGGAACAGGTCGGCGGCGCGATGGGCATCGTCGAAATCGAATTCGTTCAGCAGTACCAGGTCCGGGCGCACCTGCTGCAGCACGGCGGCGATCTTGCGTGCGTGCTCGCTGTCGCCCTCCAGTTCCTTGATCAGGCCACCGGCATCATCGGAGTACAGCGAAGTGTTGTAGGTGGCCAGGCGCAGCGCAGTGGACGGCTTCTCAGTCATCGCGGGGGACGTGGCAAAGGCGGGGGCGGTGGCGCCGCAGAGCAGGGCCAGGGCGAGGATCAGGGGTTTGGCGTTCATCCCCCTATTCTGCACCCGGCCCGGTGTCAGCGGTTTGTCAGCGCCCGTCCAGTTCGTTGTCGAAATCGTGCCAGCGGCGACCGTCGTAGGCCTCAAGGGGATGGAAGCGGCGCTTGTAGTCCATCTTCTGGTGCCCGCGGATCCAGTAGCCCAGGTACACGTGCGGCAGCCCCTCGCGGCGCGCCCACTCGATCTGTTGGAGGATCGCGAAGGTCCCCAGCCCGCGCGCGGCGTGGTCCGGGTCGAAGAAGGTGTAGACCGCCGAGAGGCCATGCTCGGTGACGTCGGTCACCGCCACCCCCAGCAACTGGCTGGGCTGGCCGTCGTGGCCGGGCAGGCGCATCTCCATGAAGCGGGTGTGCGACCAGCTGCCGATCAGGAACTGCTCGAACTCGTGCGGGCCATGGTCGTCCATGCCGCCATTGGCGTGGCGGTGGGTGAGGTAGCGGTGATACAGCGCGAACAGGTCGTCACGGGCGGTGGCGGCGGTGATCCGCACCTCCAGGTCGTCATTGCGGGCGGCACAGCGGCGCTGGCTGCGGTCCGGGGCGAAGCGGGCCACCGGGATGCGCACCGCCACGCAGGCCTGGCAGTGCGCGCAGTGCGGCCGGTAGACCAGATCACCGCTGCGGCGGAAGCCCCAGCTCAGTGCCAGCGGGTACAGGCCACCCAGCCGGCGATCGTGCGGGTCCAGCACCAGGTCGCGCGCCACCCGGTCGGACCAGTACCCGCAGGGGTGCTCGCCGGTCTGGAAAAGCCGCAGTTCGTCGTCTCTATCGCCGTGTAGTGCCATGGGCACAGCATAGCCCCAGCCCGTCGCAGTGGCGGCGACTGTCCGCCGGATGAATGGAACCGGCCACGGCGTCAACCGATGTCGCGCCCGGGCGTTGTTGTCACTCGAGGGTGAAGTGATCACCCCGACGCAATTCCCATTCCCAGGAGTGACCCCATGATCCGTACCCCCCTGCTGCTGGCCCTGCTGCTCGGCACTTCCGCCTCCGGCATCGCGCTGGCGGCCGACACCCCGGCCACGTCGGCGCAGCGCCCGGCCAAGCTGGACACCAATGGCGACGGCGTGATCGACCGCAGCGAGGCGGCTGCCAACCCGCGCCTGGCCGCGAAGTTCGACGAGCTGGACAGGAACAAGGACGGCAAGCTCTCGCGCGATGAGATGCCGCGCTGGCAGCATGGCCGTCGTGGCCACGGCGGTGAGCGCTGGGCCAGGCTGGACGTCAACAAGGACGGCCGCATCAGCCGCGACGAGGCCAAGGCCGACCCGCGCCTGGCCGCGCGCTTCGACCAGCTCGACCTCAACAAGGACGGTTACCTGGACAAGGCTGACCGCGAGCTGCGCATGAAGCAGCATCGTGATGCCTGGTTTGCTGCCGCCGACACCAACAAGGATGGCCAGCTGAGCAAGGCCGAGTTCGACGCGGCCAAGGGCCCGATGCACGGTGGCCCGCGCCAAGGCGGTCCGCGCGACGGCGGTGCACCGAAGTCGCAGCGCTGATTCATCGCACGCTGACCGACCACGACGCCGGCGTACTGCCGGCGTCGTGCGTTGAGGCCCTAGCGGCCGCTGGAATGGGCCACGGCATACAGCACGACGCCCAGCACCACGATGTTCATGGCGATGATCCCGGTACGCCCATACAGCGATTCATACACCCAGTTGGTGCCGGTGCGCCCACGCCGCGACGAATCGCGCGCGATCAGCGGCGCCATGATCTGCTGCAGCGGTCCCAGGCACTGGTAGTTCACCAGACCCATGCCGAGCACCAGCACCAGCAGATGCACCCACGTCGGGGTCTGCAGCAGTACCACCGCCAGCACTGCCAGGCAGCAGGCCATGGCTGTCCAGGTGTTCATGCGCACAAAGCGCCAGACCCGCGCGCGTTCGGCATCGGTCTTGGCATAGGACAGCAGGAATCGACCGCCCAGGTAGCTGCCGATCACGCCGCCGGCAACGCCACCAGCGAACGCGCCCCAAGTGCTGGCCGGAATCATGTGCAGGTAGCCCAGGGTGGCGGTGACCGAGCCCATGGCTGTACCCCCGGCCACGCTGGCCCCGCCCAGGCCCAGCTTGCTGCTGCCCACGCCGACGCCGGCGCTCAGCAGGATCGCGGCACTGGCGGTGCCGGGTGCGGCCACCAGCACCATCGACACCACGGCGGTGGCGAAGGCGGCGCTCGGCGCGCTGCTGCGCGCGAACTCACCGAAGCGCTGCAGCAGGCCGTCGCGCACCAGCGCGCGGGCGCGCGACAGGCGCTTGCGCACGGCGGCGTCGCTGAGCCCGAGCAGGTCGGCCACCTGCTGCGAGCGCTGGCCTTCGCGGTAGTACAGCAACAGGACTTCGCGGCTGTCGGCGGGCAGGGTGGAGATGATGTCCTCGGCGGCGATTTCTTCCTCCACCCGTTGCAGGCGATCGGCTGCGCCCGGGGACGGATCGGCGGCCATCCCCATCGCCACCTCGGCCGCCTCGCCGGTCAGTGGACGGCCACGCTGGGCGCGCAGCCAGTCGCGGGCGAGGTTGCGGGTGATCTGCCGCAGCCACGGCAGGAAGCTGGTCGCGCTGCGCAGCTGGTGCAGCTGCTGCCAGCCCTTCACAAAGGCCTCCTGGGCGATGTCCTCGCTGGCCTGGCGGTCCCGGGTGATGGCCAGCGCGATGGCGGTGACCGTGTTCTGGCAGGCCAGCACGATGCGGCCGTAGGCGTGCTGGCAACCGCTGGCGGCGGCGGGCAGTTCGCGTTCCAGGGTCTGGTCGATCGATGCGGTGAACGTCGTCATGGCGGCGGCTCTCCTGCGGGGATTGTGTCCCATGACGGAGCCGCGCGCGAAGTGTGACCAGCATTCTGTGCGGTAGTGCCGGCCGCTGGCCGGCATCCTCATGACAAAAAGGGGACGGAGGGGATTAAGTCGTTTGTGCCACAAACGACTTAATCCCCTCCGTCCCCTTTTTCACCCGCGAATCATTTCGAGGGCTGGATGCGGACCCGGACTTCTTCCTCTTCCGGCGCGGCCTGCGGGGCCGGTTGCGCCTGCTGCGGCTGGGCCTGCGGGGCGGGCACCGGGGCGCCGCCCCGCAGGCCGATCACCAGCGCCACGCCAGCGATCACCACCAGCAGCGCGATGCGGATGCGCCAGGCCCAGCTGCGGCCGCCGCTGCCCGGTTCCGGCGCGTCGCGGAAGGCGAATTCGGCGGTGGGGTGGTCACGGCGGGTAGTGTCGAGCAGGCGCGCTTCGCGCAGGATTTCGCGCGCGCGCGGCTGGTCGTCGGCACGCACGATCCATACCGCCGGATAGGCGTTGGCGTTGCCCAGGTCGGTATAACTGAACTGGCCGCGGCGACGGGTCTTGTACGAGCGCCCGTTGGTCACCTTGACGTCGATCCCATGCCCGCGCAGGAGCTCGGCCACGCCTTCGACGGTTTCCACGCGCTGGCTGCTGAAGATCTGGCGCATGGGTTACTCCTTGGCCGGCACGGCGGCGGCCGCAGCCTGGTCGGGAACCACGCGGATCAGGCCTTCCTGCGCAGTGCTGGCCACCAGCACGCCGTTGCGGGTGAAGAACTGGCCGCGGGCCAGGCCGCGCGAATCCTGCGCGCTGGGGCTGTCCAGCGAGTACAGCAGCCAGTCGTCGGCGCGGAACGGGCGGTGGAACCAGATTGCGTGGTCGAGCGAGGCCATCTGCACGTGCGGGTGGTAGTAGCTGATGCCGTGCGGGAAGGTCGCCGTGCCCAGCAGGTGGAAGTCGGAGGCATAGGCCAGCAGCGCCTGGTGCAGCTCCGGGGCATCGCCGACCGGCTCGCTCAGGCGCAGCCACACCTGGTGGTAGGGCGGGCGCTTGGGCGGGTTCAACTCGTCGCGCGGGTAGACGTGGCGGAACTCGAACGGGCCGCCACGCGACAGCCAGCGCTGCACCTTGATCGGCAGCCGCTCCAGCACTTCGGCCGGCAGCGGCCGGTTCGGTTCGATGTCTTCCGGCTGCGGCACTTCAGGCATCTTGTGCTGGTGCTCGGCGCCGGTCTCGGCCTGCTGGAACGAGGCCGCGCAGAAGAAGATCACCTTGCCGTGCTGGATCGCGGTGACCCGTCGCACCGAGAAGCTGCCGCCGTCGCGGGTGCGGTCCACGTCGTAGACGATCGGGTGGTCGATGTTGCCGGCGCGCAGGAAGTAGGCGTGCAGCGAGTGCACGTGGCGGCCGTTGTCGACCGTGGCCTGCGCCGCAGCCAGGGCCTGGCCCAGCACCTGCCCACCGAACACGTACTTGGTGCCGATGTCGCGGCTCTGCCCGCGGAACAGGTTGTCCTCCAGCCGCTCCAGCGTGAGCAGGTCGATCAGCTCGGAGACGACGGGTTCGGGCGTGTCGTTCAAGGGGGCGGCCACAGCAATGAGAAGGCCCCGATTATACCGGTGCGGGCCAGCCCATCATCGGTAGTGCCGGCCGCTGGCCGGCAACCTCATGATCCTCTTGGGGCGCTTGCGGTTGCCGGCCAGCGGCCGGCACTACCGGCGTACGCGGGGTCGGATCCCTTTCCGCATGAAAGGGCTCTGACCCCGGCAACGGATGCAGACAGGACGGGCGCCTTCGGGCGCCCGTTCTGCGTTGCGGCACCCGGCAACTGATCCGCGCACCCTGTCACGGAGCACTAAGAAGCTGCTTGCTAGGCTTTACGCCCGCGTGGGCTGCCAACGGCAGGCCATGCGCCGGGACGCAGACACCAAAGGACAGGACATGCCGCGCAACCGTGAACGACTGAACCGGGCCATGAAGCCCCTGATGACCCTGTGCTGGGTGGCCCTGCTGGCCGCCTGCACCCCACCTGCCGGCGACGCCGGCGCTACGGCTCCGGCTGCGGCCAGCGGACAGGCCAGCCCCGCAGGCAAGGCCGCCGACGCGCCCGCCACGGTTGCCGACACGAGCGCTGGTTGCGCCGATGCAGCGTCGCCGGCACAGACCCTGGTCTGCAAGGACCCGACCCTGACCGGCCTGGATGCGGACATGGGCAAGGCGGTCACTGCCGCACAGGCCACGCTCGATGCAGCAGGGCAGAGCAAGCTGCACGCCGAACAGCAGCGCTGGCAGGAGCACACCCGCGACCTGTGCACCGATGCACAGTGCCTGCGTCAGGTGTACGCCGATCGCCTCAAGGTGCTGTCCGCTACGCGTGACGGCCTGGTCGATCAGGATGCATGCGAAGCCCCTGACGGCCAGCAGCAGTGCGTGGACCTGCTGGTGCTGCGCGATCCCAACAGCCAGCTGGCTAACTTCAACACGCTGCTGGGTGAGAACGGCCAGGAAGGCCGCCTGCTGGGCTGCACGGCCGCCACGAACATGGGCGGCGGCGCCAACGCCCTGCTCGCAGCCAACTGCACCCAGGAAACCTCCGCCGGCAGGCGCACCGTACAGCTGTGCAGCAACCAGATGGTTGGCCAGTTCGCCCTCGAACCGGCGCCGGCTGCTTACGGCACCCAGGCTATCCGCCAGCTGCTCGGCTTCACCCAGCAGCACTGCGCCGGCTGACAATCGCCGGGCACGCCCGGCGCTTTTCTCTCATTGAAGGACGATGACCATGGCAACGGATTCCACCCTTACGCGCGAACAGCTGTCCACGCTGTTCCTCAACACCGAGCTGGGCGGCGACACCCGCCACCTGGACCACTTCTCATACGCACAGAAGGGCGCAAGCACCTATTCGTTCGGGCTGGTGCAGTTCGATGTCGGCGGCAATCCGCAGGCCAGGCGCTTCCTGCGCGACAACGGCTTCACCGATGGTGACATCGCACTGTTGTCCCAGCAGGGCGGATTGAGCACCCAGCAGCTGGCGGCGCTCGACGCCAAGTTGCAGGCCATTCCGCAGGCCAGGATGGACGAGCTCACCAACGCCAAGCTGGACAGCGCCATCGAGCGTGTCGATCAGGCCATCGCCAAGGTGCGTGCAACCAATCCGGCCGCGGCCGATGCCATCGCCGCCAACCCGGAGTTGCAGTTGGCCATGGCGGACTATGACAACCAGTTCGGCAGCATGGGCCCGCAGTTCATCAGCTATCTGGCCGGCAATGCGGAAAAGCTGCAGGGCGGCACGGTCCAGGCCGGCAATCCGCCGACGCGCGGCGACGTGCAGAACTTCGTCGATGCCACCAAATACGGCATCCAGTCGCAGGCCGCCGTAGCCAGCCGCGATGAGCGCTTCGACCGGGCCATGGTCCAGATCGGCATCACCCCAACCCATGCTCCCTCGCACGGGTCACCGGGCACGCCTGCGGGCAACGGCGTGCTGGTCAACGGCAGCAAGGGCGATGAGGTGCAGGCCATGCAGCAGAAGCTGTCCGACCTGGGCTATCTGGGCAAGGACGGCAAGCCGCTGGTGGCCGATGGCGATTTCGGCCCCGGCACCCTGGAAGCGGTCAAGCAGTTCCAGCGGGATCACCACCTCACCGTAGACGGCAAGGCTGGCGGCACTACCCTGGCCGCACTGGATGCGGCCACGCAGCAGCGCGCACCGGCTGCCGAACCGACCATGGCCACCCCGGGCCACGCCGACAACCCGCGTTACCAGCAGGTCGTGGAAAAGCTGGAAGCACTGGAAGAACAGCGGCGCCAGGGCGGCCTGTCGCCGCTGTTCAATGACCGCAGCCAGCTCGAGAACGCCGCAGGCCAGGTGGCTTACGAGTCAAAGTTGGCCGGCATGAGCCAGGTCGATACCGTGCTGGCGCGGCCGGACAACCAGGGCGTGTTCGCGGTGCAGGGCCAGCTCGGCGATCCCGCCATGCATCGCACCTACGTGGACCTGTCGCAGGCGGTGAACCACAATCTGCAGGACAGCACGCGGCAGAGCCAGGCCCTGGACAACGAACTGTCGCAGCGGCAGACCCAGGAACAGATGCAGACGCAGCAGTCGATGTCGCGCTGATGCTGGATGCAGCCGATCGCAGCCGGGACGGGCGCCTTCGGGCGCCCGTTCTGCGTTGACGCGCGAGTCTCGGTCAAGGCAACGCCCCAGCCCCGCGCTAGGATGCGTCCATGACCCCGGCCATCAACCTGCTCAAGCGCGAGAAGATCGCCCACACCGTGCGCAGCTATGTGCACGACGCCCACGCCGAATCGTATGGCGGCGAAGCCGTCGACAAGCTCGGCCTCGACCCGGCCCAGGTCTTCAAGACCCTGCTGGCCAGCACTGAAGCACATGAACTGCTGGTGGCGATCGTGCCGGTGGCCGGCCACCTGGACCTGAAGGCGCTGGCCGAAGCGGCCGGCTGCAAGAAGTGCGAGATGGCCGCCGCCGACGCCGCGCAGCGTGCGACCGGCTACCTGGTCGGCGGCATCAGCCCGCTGGGGCAGAAGAAGCGCCTGCGCACGTTCCTGGATGCCAGCGCGCAGGTGTTGCCCACGCTGCACGTCAGCGCCGGCCGCCGTGGCCTGGAAGTGGAACTGGCGCCGGCCGACCTGCTGCGCCTGACCGCCGGCCACTACGCTGCCGTCGGCAAGGCACGCTGATGCGCTGGCCGTGGTCTGCAGCACCGCCGCCCAGGCTGGAAGACGCGCAGGCCGATGTGCTGCTGCAGGACCTGCTGTCGCGCGACGCGACGCGCATCACCGACGCCGCCCGCATCGTCGCACGACTGTTCAGTGCACCGTCGCTGGACGCATTGGCCGCGCATGTGGACCTGATTGAACGCAGCTGCCACGGCATCACCCTCGGCGGCATGCTGATCAGCAACCAGGCGCATCTGGAGGCGGCCCTGAAACGGCTGCGTCACTGGCAGGCGCACGCAGGCTGCCTGTGCGCGCTCAATCCCGGCTACCCGTTCTTCGATCCGCGCCGCCTGATTGAACAAGGGCAGATGCAGCTGCTCGCGTTGCAGGAGGCCGAGGATGGTTGGGGCGATTGCCACAACGTTGCCTGCATGCACTGCGGCCAGCATTGGCAGGCCATCGACCGCGAGTACCACTACCCGTGGTGGGAATGGAAAACTGCCTGAAGGCCAGGCAGCCAAGCATGGCGTGGCTCTACTGCGGTCCGTACACTCACGCGATGCGTGGACGACCAATATCGCTCACGGCCGCCAGTTCGCGTTGCTCTCCCAGAACTCGACAGAACGCCGGTAGGCCTCGCGGTCCAACGGCACGCCGGAACCGCCCTCTTCCACGCCCAGCGCATTGCGCATCATCGTGATCGGCGCCATCGGCACCTCTTCCGGCTCGGCGGTATAGATACAGCCGACGATGCCCCAGTCGGCCTCGATCGGCGAGCCTTCCTTCGCCAGCTGCTCGGCGCTGTACAGGATCACCACCAGATAGTTCGCACGCGGCGACTCCACGCCCTCGAACCAGCGCACCAGCACCGGCAGTTCGTCGCGATTGCGTGCCTCGTAACCACTGCGCAGCAGATGGCGGTTGGCCTCGGTGATCGGCACGGTCAGGCAGCGCGTGCTGGTCCAGTTCTCGTAGACGAACAGTTTGCAGAACGGCGCATAGCCGTCCAGTACCTTCATCGGCGCGTGCGCGTTGAGGTGCGCTTCGAACTGTTCGGCAGTGCAGTCCTGGATCGTGTTGCCACGCGGTACGCGCGGGAACAGGCGGGGACGGGCGAAATCGGTGAGAACGATGGACATGGCGCGGCGTGATCAGGGAATCTGCTGCACAGGGTACCTGCCCACGCGGCATGGAGGGCGGGATGCCGATGGTCACTGGCATCGGCACCCGTGTTGGCGCACCCTGCAGGCGACCCCATGCAAGGATTGCCGGTTCATGGATGCACTACCCCGCTCCGCCCGTCGTCGCCGCTGGCCGCGCGTGCTGGCCGTGCTCCTGCTGGTCCCACCCCTGTTGTTCACCGCCGCCCTGCTCTGGCCGCTGTCTGCACCACCGCTGCCCCACCCCGGCAACAGTCACGTGATCGTCAACGCACGCGTGGTGGACATCGCCCGCGGCCAGGCCAGCGAACCCACCACGGTGACCGTGCGCAACGGCACCATCACCGCCATCGGTGAAGACCCGCCGGAGACCACGTTGCCGGTTCTCGATGCGGGCGGACGCTGGCTGCTGCCCGGTTTCTGGGACATGCACACCCATGCACTGCAGCTGTCACCGCAACTGCAGTTTCCGTTGATGCTGGCCAACGGCATCACCGGTACCCGCGACATGATGGACTGCCCACAGGCCACCGATCCGCTGATCGCCTGCGTGGCCGACAAGCGCCGCTGGACCGCACAGGCCATTGCCGGGCAGCAGGTTGCACCGCGCTTCGTACAGATCGCCAGCTTCTATTTTGAAGACCCGGCGCTGACGCCGGATGCAGCGGGCGAACGTGCACACGCGTACCGCGCACGCGGCGTCGATGCGTTCAAGGTCTACAACCGCCTTCGCGCCGAGACCTACCAGCGGCTGGCCAGCGAAGCGCGGCAGCTGCATCTGCCCCTGGTCGGACACCTGCCCAGGGCGGTCCCGCTGGAAGCCGCATTGCACGCGGGCCAGCGCAGCTTCGAGCACGGCCATCTGTTCGTGCGCCATTGCGTGGACAGTGCCGCCGCCTGGCGCGAAGGCTCGCTCGATGACGGGAACCCGACCGCGCTCGCCGAAGCCATGGTGGGTGACTACCAGCCCGCCCTCTGCGCCCAGGCGTTCGACCTGATGCAGGCCAGCGGTGCGGCGTTCGTACCGACCCATGTCACCCGCGAAGAGGATGCACGCGCGCGCGATCCGGCGTTCGTCGACGACCCGCGCCTGGCCTACCTGGATCCGCTCTCGCGCTGGGCATGGCGCGACGATCTGAAGGCCACCGTGGCGCGCTATCCCGGCGCGCGCGGCGAACAGGCGCTGAAGGCCTACTTCACCCATGGCCTGGCGCTCACCGGCGCCGCCCATCGGGCTGGCGTGACCGTACTGGTCGGCACCGATACCGGACTGGGTGGACTGCGTTACCACGACGAACTGCAGTGGCTGCGGCAGGCGGGGCTGAGCCAGGCCGACGTGCTGCGTGCGGCCACGCTGCAGGCCGCGCGTCATCTGCAGCTGCAGGCATCGCATGGCAGCGTCGAGGTCGGCCGGGCCGCCGACCTGGTGTTGCTCGATGGCGATCCGCTGCTGGACACCGGCAACACGCGCCGCATCCACGCCGTGCTGCTGGCCGGGCACTTGTACGACCGCCCGCGCCTGGACGCACTGTGGGCGTACGCCCGTGCACAGGCACGCTCGCCGGCGGTGATGGCGCGCCTGCTGTGGGGCTTCATCACCAGCCCGGTCAGCGCTGAGCTGTAGCAGCCTGTCCCGCGCGAGCGCCCGGCAGCGGCCACGCTTCCACATATTCGCGCACATCCATCTTGATGAAGCGATATACTGATCCGCACCCGCCGCCGCCGCCCGTGCCATGACTGCCATCAGCTTCGAGTTCTATCCGCCCAAGACCGACGAACAGCGCAGCCAGCTGGATCGCGCCGCAGCCAAGCTGAAGGACTACGGCCCCGAGTACGTGTCCTGTACCTTCGGCGCTGGTGGCTCGACGCTGAGCTATACCTCCGAGACCGTGCGCCATCTCAACCAGCACCATGGCTTCGAGGCCGCACCGCATCTGTCGTGTGTCGGCGGCACCCGCCAGGAAATCCGCGAACTGCTCAAGCTGTACCGCGCCATCGGCTGCCATCGCCTGGTCGCGCTGCGCGGCGACCTGCCCTCCGGCATGGGCTTCCCCGGCGACATGCGCTATGCCGCCGAGCTGATCGAGTTCATCCGCGCCGAACACGGCGATGCGTTCCGCATCGAGGTAGGTGCCTACCCGGAGACCCACCCACAGGCCTCCGATGCATTGGCCGACCTGAAGCACTTCAAGGCCAAGATCGATGCCGGCGCCGACGCGGCGATCACCCAGTATTTCTACAACCCGGATGCGTACTTCCACTTCGTCGATGCCGTGCGCCGGCTCGGCGTACAGGTACCGATCACGCCCGGCATCATGCCGATCGCCAACTTCAGCCAGCTGCGCCGTTTCTCCGAGCAGTGCGGTGCGGAGATCCCGCGCTGGATCAGCCGCAAGATGCAGGCCTATGGCGATGACGCCGAATCGGTGCGGGCGTTCGGTACCGAAGTGGTCGCCAGGCTGTGCCAGCGCCTGGTCGAGGGCGGCGCGCCGGGCCTGCACTTCTACACCCTGAACCTGGCCAAGCCGACCACGTCGGTGCTGAAGCTGCTGCACGGCTGAAAGCACGCCATGCCACCGCGATCGGCGCTACCCTGCGTCGATGAACCGGCTTTCCTTCCTGCTGTTGCTGCTGTCATTGTGCTCGGCATCGAGCGTTGTCCATGCGCAGTCCACGCGCTTGAACCGCTGCACCGATGCGCAGGGCCAGAGCGTGTATACCGACCGGCCCTGCGACAGCGTCGGCGCCCGATCACGATTGCCACCGCCCGCGCCCACCGGCAGCAGCCTGCGGCGAGACACCCTGGGGGCGCGCTGCCCACGGCGCCTTAGCGAGCTGGTGGACGCGCTGCGCATCGGCATCCTCAGCAACGATGTGAACCGGTTGTCGTCGCTGTACCTGTGGGGCGCGGTCTCCGATGCCGGTGCGCAGCGCATCCTCGGTCAACTGGAATCGCTGGCGCGGCGGCCGCTGGTAGACGTGGTACCGGTGTATCCAGGACAGGGCCAGGACGCAGTGACTGACGAGGGTCAGGGCCCTGCTGCGCAGGGATCCGCCCCTGAGCCGACGGATGTTCGCCATCCGGTCGGACTGCGTCTGGAGCAGACCCTGCCAGGCAGCGTGGCGCGTGCCTCGACGGTGGTGGGATTACGGCGGCAGTACGGGTGTTTCTGGATCACGTTGTGATCGCAGGCATCCATCCACGCATGGCGTGGATCTACTGCCTCCCTTCCACGCCAGCACCGGGCGATGCCCGGCGACCGACGCGGCTTTACGCCGGCCACAACCCGCCAATCGCAGCGATACCCTGCCCACCGTGGCGACGGGCTTCGGCGATATGGCCGGCAACCATCCCACCCAACGCGTAGATCGGCAGCGACACCTGCGCGCGCAGCGCGGCGAAGGCCTCCCAGCCCAGCGGCACTGCCCCGGGGTGGCTGGCCGTGGCCTGCACCGGGCCGAGCACCACGAAGTCGCAGCCCAGCCGCTGCGCCGCCTGCAGCTGCTCCAGGTCGTGGCAGGACGCGGCGACAAGCTGCCCTTCCGGCAAGGGCCGTTCCTGCAGGTCCTGCAGCTGCTCGCTGCCCAGGTGCACACCCACGCCCAGTGCGCGTGCCAGCGCGACATCGCGGTTGACCAGCCATTGCACGCCGCGACGATGCGCGCGCACGGCCTGTTCGATCATTGCCTGCCGTTGCGGGTGTTCCGGTGGCAGGCGCAGCTGGATGCGCTGCTGGCCCGCCGCGACCGCGCGCTGCAGGCAGTCATGCCAGTGCTGCACGCCGCTGGCATCGTCAGCCGGCGCCGGCGTGATCAGGTAGCGGTCCGGTTGGCGCAGTGCGGCCACCACCGGCAGGTCGGCCGGCGGCATCGAATAGCGGCCCAGCTTGTCCTGCGCCACCCAGGTGATCGCCTGGCCTTCGCGGCCGCGCGGGGTGCCCTTCCAGCTGCGCACATGGCGCACTTCCAGGGTCAGGTGCTTGTCCGGATAGCGCTGCGGCACGTCCATCAGCCAGGGCCCGACATCGGCCTCGATGCCCAGCTCTTCGCGCAGTTCACGCGCCAGCGCCTGTTCGGAGGTCTCGCCGGATTCGCGCTTGCCGCCGGGGAACTCCCACAGGCCGGCCATGTCGCGGTTCTCGGTACGGCGGTTGAGCAGCACGCGGCCACGGGCGTCGGTGATGACGGCGGCCACGACGTGGATCGATCGGGTGGGGGAAGGCATGGGGGAAGCATGCCCAGAACAGTGCGGCCGGCGCAATCACGGATCCGGTGCAACTCCCCCGCAACAAACGAAAAGCCCCGCTTTCGCGGGGCTCTTCGGGATCAGCTCAGCTGGCCGTGGCAGTGCTTGTACTTCTTGCCACTGCCGCACGGGCACGGATCGTTGCGGCCGATCTTCGGCTCGTCGCGCTGCATCTGCGCGACGCCCTGCTGCGCAGCCTGCACCTGCGCGGCTTCCTCGTCGGCACTGTAGCCGCCCGCATCCTGGTGCTGGAACTGCGACTGGCTCAGGCGAGCCTGCGCCTGCTGCCGCTCGGCGGCCTCCAGGGCCTGCACTTCCTCGTCGCTGCGGATACGCACGCGGGCCAGCAGGGTCACCACTTCGCGCTTGACGTTCTCCAGCATGTCCGAGAACAGCTCGAAGGCTTCCTTCTTGTATTCCTGCTTGGGCTGCTTCTGCGCGTAACCACGCAGGTAGATGCCCTGGCGCAGGTAATCCATGCGCGCCAGGTGCTCCTTCCAGCTCTGGTCCAGCACGGTCAGCATCACGTGCTTCTCCAGCGCGCGCATGGTCTCTTCGCCCAGGCTGGCTTCCTTCTCGGCGAAGTGCTGGTTGACGCGCTCCTGGACCTTGCTGGCGATGGCCTCGGCGTCCAGTTCCTCATGCTGCTTGACCAGGTCGGTCAGCGACATCTGCAGGCCGAAGTCCGACTCCAGGGTCGCTTCCAGGCCACGCAGGTCCCACTGCTCGTCGATCGAGTTCGGCGGCACGAAGCGCGCAACGATGTCGAAGATCACGTCGTCACGGATGCCGTCGACGTTGTCCTTCACCGATTCGGCGTCCAGCAGCTCGTCGCGCTGGGCGTAGATCACCTTGCGCTGATCGTTGTTGACGTCGTCGAAGTCCAGCAGGTTCTTGCGGATGTCGAAGTTGTGGGCCTCGACCTTGCGCTGCGCCTTTTCGATCTGGCGGCTGACCAGGCGGTCCTCGATGACGTCGTCTTCCTTCATGCCCATCATGCGCATGGCCTTCTGCACCCAGTCGGAGGCGAAGATGCGCATCAGGTTGTCTTCCAGCGACAGGTAGAAACGGGACGAACCCGGGTCACCCTGGCGGCCCGAACGGCCGCGCAGCTGGTTGTCGATACGACGCGACTCGTGGCGCTCGGTGCCGACGATATGCAGGCCGCCAGCGGCCTTCACTGCGTCGTGGCGCTTCTGCCATTCGGCCTTGACCGCCGCCTTCTGCTCGTCGGTTGCGTCCTCGCCCAGAGCGTGGATCTCGGCTTCCAGCGAGCCGCCCAGCACGATGTCGGTACCACGACCGGCCATGTTGGTGGCGATGGTCACCGCCGCCGGGCGGCCCGCGTTGGCGACGATGGTCGCTTCGCGGTCATGCTGCTTGGCGTTGAGCACTTCGTGCTTCACGCCGGCCTTGCTCAGGTGCTCGGACAGCATTTCCGAGGTTTCGATCGAGGTGGTACCCACCAGCACCGGCTGGCCGCGCTTGGCGCACTCTTCGATGTCGGCCAGCACCGCATTGAACTTGCCCTTGCGGTTGAGGAACACCTGGTCCGGGCTGTCCTTGCGGATGGTCGGGCGGTTGGTCGGGATCACCACCACTTCCAGGCCATAGATGCTCTGGAACTCGAACGCTTCGGTATCGGCCGTACCGGTCATGCCGGACAGCTTCTTGTACATGCGGAACAGGTTCTGGAAGGTGATGCTCGCCAGCGTCTGGTTCTCGCGCTGCACCGGCACGCCTTCCTTCGCTTCCACCGCCTGGTGCAGGCCATCGGACCAGCGGCGGCCGGCCAGGGTACGGCCGGTGAATTCGTCGACGATGACCACTTCGCCATCGCGCACGATGTAGTCCACGTCACGCTGGTAGATCGCGTGCGCGCGCAGGGCGGCGTTGAGGTGGTGCACCACGGTCAGGTTCTGCGCCGCGTACAGGCCTTCGGTCTCGCCATCGAGGATGCCGGCCTCGACCAGCAGCTGCTCGGCGTGCTCCATGCCCGCTTCGGACAGGTGCACCTGCTTGCCCTTCTCGTCGACCCAGAAATCGCCTTCGCCGTCTTCCGCTTCCTGCTTGACCAGGTGCGGCACGACACGGTTGACGCGGATGTACAGCTCCGGGGAATCATCGGCCGGACCGGAGATGATCAGCGGGGTGCGCGCTTCGTCGATCAGGATGGAGTCGACTTCGTCGACGATGGCGTAGTGCAGGCCGCGCTGGTAGCGGTCGGCCTTGGACAGCGCCATGTTGTCGCGCAGGTAGTCGAAACCGAATTCGTTGTTGGTGCCGTAGGTGATGTCCGCAGCGTAGGCTTCGCGCTTGTCGCTGTGCGGCATGCCCGGGTACACCACGCCCACGCTCAGGCCCAGCCAGTTGTACAGCTTGCCCATCTGCGCGGCGTCGCGGCGGGCCAGGTAGTCGTTCACGGTGACCACGTGCACGCCCTTGCCTTCCAGCGCGTTGAGGTACACCGGCAGGGTCGCCACCAGGGTCTTGCCTTCACCGGTGCGCATTTCTGCGATCTTGCCCAGGTGAAGCACCATGCCGCCGATCAGCTGCACGTCGTAGTGGCGCATGCCCAGCACGCGGCGACCGGCTTCGCGGCAGACCGCGAACGCTTCCGGCAGCACCTTGTCCAGGGCTTCACCGCCAGCAATGCGCTGCTTGAACTCCGGCGTCTTGGCCTGAAGCTGCTCGTCGGACAGCTTCTCGATCTCCGGCTCCAGCGCATTGATCTTGGCGACGATGCGGTTGAGCTGGCGCAGCTGTCGTTCGTTACGACTGCCAAATACGCGGGTAAGCAGGCTGTTGATCATTGAAGGAACCGGGTTGGATGGACACGACGCCCGGCCTCCCCCTGGGGATCCGTCCGCCGCAAACGAAACAGGGCGCCTGGCGCCCTGTCGATGGCAACACCCATTGTAGCTTGGGACGGCCGCAAGGGGTTTCAACCCTTTGGCGGCAATGGCATCCGAACATTCCCGGTAGTGCCGGCCGCTGGCCGGCAATCCGCGATGCTGCCGAAATCCATGAGGTTGCCGGCCAGCGGCCGGCACTACCAGATCAACCGAGTCGGGTCAGAGCCCTTGCGCGGCGCGGAAGGGATCCGACCCGGGGATCAACCGCGGCTGACCCGCCCGACCGGCGTGTTGCCGCCGTCGCCGAGGAACTTGCGCGGGTTGACCACGTTGCCGTTCTCCCACACCTCGAAGTGCACGTGGGCACCGGTCGAACGGCCGGTGGAACCGGCCTTGGCCACTTCCTGGCCGGCACGGACCAGGTCGCCGGCCTTCACCACCAGGCGCGAATTGTGCGCGTAGCGGGTGACATAGCCATTGCCATGGTCGACATCGACGACATTGCCGTAGCCGCCCTTCACGCCGGCGAAGCTGACCACGCCCTCGGCCACGGCCATCACCGGGTCACCGACCTTTGCGTGGAAGTCCATGCCCTTGTGGGTGGCGGCGCCGCGGCCGAACGGGTCGGCACGGGTGCCGAAGCCGGACGTCACATAGCTGTTGCGGATCGGCATGCGCGACGGCACGGCGTTCTGCTGCAGCTGGTGGTCGAACATCAGCGATTCCATCACCGACAGCTGGCGGCCTGAAGCAGCGAAGCGCTGCTCCAGCACCTGTAAGTCGGCGTTGACGTCCTTGACCGGGATGTCGCTGGTCGGGCCGCCTGCGTCACCGTCACCGAGGCCGGGGGTCTCGTTGAAGTCGAACTCGCCGTCCTCCAGCTTGCCCATCTGGGTCAGCCGTTCGCCGAGGGCGTTGAGGCGGGTCGCCTGGGCCTGCAGCTCGCCGAGGCGGGCCGCCAGCGCATTGACCTGGGTCTGCGCATCGCGCTTGACCTTGGCCAGCTCCGCATCCTGGCGCTCGACCTTGGCCTGCAGCCGGGAATCATTCAGCGCGCTGGCGCCAATGCCGCCAGCAAGGCCGATAATGCAGCCTACCCCGAGCACGCTGCCCAGCAGGGCGCGGGGGCGGTCCTCGAAATAGAACCGCAAACGCGTGATCGGCGACGATTTGGCCTGTCCTTCACGCGTTTTGATTACGATCTTTTTGAATGCCATCAGTGAGTTTTCATGTCTGAGCCGAAATCCAGCGTTCGCCCCGCGTCGGCACCGAAACCGGCGCTGGATGCGGTAATGGCGGACAAAAGCGGGAACCCGCTGCGGCGTGCCCTGTGGCTCGACGCGCTGGACCGTCAGTTGCGCCCCCAGTTGCCGCCACCTCTGCGCAGCCGTTGCCGGCTGGCCAATGTGGACGGGGAACACCTCGTTTTTCTCGTCGAGTCCCCGGTCTGGCATGCCAAGTTGCGGCTTGCCGAAGCCCAGCTGCTCGACGCGGCCCGTTCCATCGGGCTGAAGGCCACCAGGGTGACCATCAAGACTGCGTCTCCCACTCCCACGCGCTCCCCAGCGCTCGACAACCGGAATGGACCCCACGCAGTTTCAGCCGCCACGCACAAAGGGCTACGCGACGCCTTGGCTTGCCTGCAGGACGTTCCCTCGAAGCCGAAGAAACGGTCCTGATGGCAACGGAGCATCCGGCTCCGCTCCCCGTCGCGCGTGTCACCACGGCGTGAAACATTTCGGGGGCCGGGTCGCATCCTAGCGGCCATCCGGGGGCCTGTCGTTAGATTGTTGTTAAAACTGCGTTAAATTCAGGCTTCTGATCCAACAGGTTCACAAAACCGTGACCTTGAACCAGCCTTGACGTCTTTCAAGCACGCTGAATGCGTCGCCAACGCCGGAAACAAGAACGCCGCCCAGGAAGGCGGCGTTTTTATCTTTAAATTCAACAACCTATGGAATCATGCGTACGCCGGGGTGGCGTATTCCACCGGATCCGGGGTGGCCGGCGAGTCGAAGCTGACCCATTCCCAGGCACTGGCATCGGCCATCAGGGCCCGCACCAGCTTGTTGTTGAGCGCGTGGCCGGACTTGAAGCCTTCGTAGGCACCCAACACCTGGCCACCGGCCAGATAGAGGTCGCCGATGGCGTCAAGGATCTTGTGGCGCACGAATTCGTCGGCGTAGCGCAAGCCGTCTTCGTTGAGCACGCGGAACTCGTCCAGCACGATGGCGTTGTCCATCGAACCGCCCAGGCCCAGGTTGCGCTCGCGCATGTACTCCAGGTCGCGCATGAAACCAAAGGTGCGCGCGCGGGAGATTTCCTTGGTGTAGGCCAGCGTCGAGAACTCGATTTCCTGGCGCGACTGCTTGGCCGGAATCATCGGGTGGTTGAACTGGATGGTGAAACCCAGCTTGTAACCCTCGTACGGGGTGAAGCGGGCCACCTTGTCGCCCTCGGTCACTTCCACGGTCTTCAGCACGCGGATGAAGCGCTTGGGCGCATCCTGTTCCACGATGCCTGCCGACTGCAGCAGGAACACGAACGGGCCGGCCGAACCGTCCATGATCGGCAGCTCGGCCGAGGACAGCTCGACGATGATGTTGTCCACACCCAGGCCGGCCAGCGCCGACATCAGGTGTTCGACGGTCTGGATCTTGGCGTCGTTGCAGGTCAGGCCGGTGCACAGGGTCACTTCGGTGACCAGTTCGGCCTTGGCCGGCACTTCCACCACCGGGTCCAGGTCCACGCGGCGGAACACGATGCCATGGTTGACCGGTGCCGGGCGCAGGGTCATGTAGACCTTGTCACCACTATGCAGGCCAACGCCGGTGGCGCGGATCGTGTTCTTGAGGGTGCGTTGCTGGATCATGGGGATGGACCGGAAGTGACACATTAGATTAACACGCGCACTCCCCTACCCTGGCTGAAACGCCAGTGACAGCCACCGGCAGGACACACCGGCACGCCGCTGGGAAAGCGCGTGAAGCAGGGCGGCCGGGCCCATCCTGGCCCGGCGCCCGCATTTTCAGGACATGGTGGCGCAACCCGGGGAGGACAACCCCGGGCCGCCCCGCTTAGTCCGCCTGGCGGCGCAGGAAGGCCGGGATGTCCAGGTAGTCGTTCGGCAGTTCCGCCGCTGCCGGGGCCGAAGCCGCCGGGGCCGACGGGGCCGACGGGGCCGACGCCGCCGCGGTATCGCTGCTGGCGCGACGCAGGCCCAGGCCCATGCCGCCCACGGCCTTGGACACGGCATCGCCGCCGTTGTCGAACTCGCCGAACTCCGGCTGGCCAGTGGTGGCGTTACGGACCAGCTTGATCGGTGCACGCTCGCCCGGACGCTGGGTCTTGCTGGCCGAGACGCGGTTCAGGCCAGTGGCCACCACGGTCACGCGCACTTCGTCCTGCATGTCCGGGTCCAGCACGGTGCCGACCACGACGGTGGCGTCTTCCGAAGCGAAACCGTCGATGGTGCGGCCGATCTCGTCGAACTCGGCCATGGTGAAGTCGGCGCCGGCGGTGATGTTGACCAGGATGCCGTTGGCACCGGCCAGGTTCACATCGTCCAGCAGCGGGTTCTGGATCGCCGATTCGGCAGCGGCCTGGGCGCGGTCATCGCCCCGTGCGGTGCCGGTACCCATCATCGCCAGGCCCATTTCGGACATGACGGTGCGCACGTCGGCGAAGTCGACGTTGATCAGGCCCGGACGCACGATCAGGTCGGCGATGCCCTGCACGGCGCCCTGCAGCACGTCGTTGGCGGCGCGGAAGGCCTGGATCATGGTCGCGTTGCGACCCAGCACGGTGATCAGCTTCTCGTTCGGGATCGTGATCAGCGAGTCGCAGTGCTGGCTCAGTTCCTCGATGCCCTTCAGCGCCACCTGCATGCGGCGACGGCCTTCGAACGGGAACGGCTTGGTGACCACGGCCACGGTCAGGATGCCCATTTCCTTGGCCAGCTGCGCCACCACCGGCGCAGCGCCGGTGCCGGTGCCGCCGCCCATGCCGGCGGTGATGAACACCATGTCCGCGCCCTGCAGCGCGTCCATGATGCGCTCACGGTCTTCCAGCGCGGCCTGGCGGCCGACTTCCGGGTTCGCGCCTGCGCCCAGGCCCTTGGTCACGTTGGTACCCAGCTGCAGCTGCAGCTTGGCACCACAATTCTTGATGGCCTGCGAGTCGGTGTTGGCGGTGATGAACTCCACGCCGTCCACCGCCGAGTTGACCATGTGCGCCACGGCATTGCCGCCGCCGCCGCCCACGCCAACCACCTTGATCACCGCATTGGGTGCCATCTTTTCGATCAGTTCAAAATGCGCCATGTCCGTGTCCTCGTTGTATCCGCTTGTCGGTGGCATGGACGGTCGGGCCTCCTGCCTTCGCGTGTCATGTTGCCGTTGCGGCTGTGTGGGTTGTGTAGTGCGTTGTTGCGTTGTGATGCGGGTACTGCGGGTGTTGCGCCGGGCCGGGCCCGGAGTTACGGGTTCCGCGTCAGAACTCGCCGCGGAACCAGGTCTTGAGTTTCTTGAACATGCTTCCAGCGCGCCCGGTCGGCAGCGACGGCCGCCGCGGGTGCTCGATCTGGCTGCCCATCAGCAGCAGGCCCACGCCGGTGGCGTGCACCGGGTTGCCGACCACTTCGCCCAGGCCGGTGACGTGCTGCGGGATGCCCACGCGCACCGGCATCTGCAGCATTTCCTCGGCCAGTTCGACCACGCCTTCCATCTTCGATGCGCCCCCGGTCAGCACCATGCCGGCGCGCACCAGTTCCTCGAAGCCGGAGCGGCGCAGTTCGGCCTGCACCATCTCGAAGATCTCCTCGTAACGGCCCTGCACGGCCTGCGCCAGCGAATGGCGCGGCATGCGGCGCGGCGGGCGGTCGCCGACCGACGGCACCTGGATGCTCTCCTCGGCCGTGGCCAGCTGGGCCAGAGCGCAGGCATAGCGCACCTTGATCTGCTCGGCTTCCGGGGTCGGCGTGCGCAGCATGTGCGCGATGTCGTTGGTCACGTGGTCGCCGGCGATCGGCAGCGAGGCGGTGTGGCAGATCGCGCCCTGCACGAACACCGCGATGTCGGTGGTACCGGCGCCCATGTCGACCAGCACCACGCCCAGCTCGCGCTCGTCGGCGGTCAGCACCGCCACGCTGGAGGCCAGCGAGGACAGCACCAGGTCGTCCACCTGCAGGCCGCAGCGCTGCACGCACTTGCTGATGTTGGCCGCCGCCGACTGCGCGCACACCACCAGGTGCGCATGTACCTCCAGGCGCACGCCGGTCATGCCGACCGGGTTGCGGATGCCCTCCTGCGAATCGTCCAGCACGTACTCGCGCGGAATCGCGTGCAGGATCTTCTGGTCGGCCGGGATCGCCACCGCCTTGGCTGCGTCGAGCACGCGATCCAGGTCGCCCCAGGTCACTTCACCGTCGCGGATCGGCACGATGCCCGGCGAGTTCTTGCACTGCACGTGGTTGCCGGAGATCGAGGCGTACACCGAACGGATCTCGCAGCCGGCCATCAGCTCGGCTTCTTCCACCGCACGCTGGATCGACTGCACGGTCGATTCGATGTCCACCACCACGCCACGCTTCAGCCCGCGCGATTCGTGCGAGCCGATGCCGATCACTTCGATCGGGTTGCCCGGCGAATACTCGCCCACCAGCGCCACCACCTTGGAGGTGCCAATGTCCAGGCCAACGATCAGCGATTTGTCACCCTTGCGATTCATGTCCTTTCCTGCGTGCTTCTGGCCGGGGTCGCCGGCGTTTTCGCCGGCGTGGCCGGGGTACCCCAGCTCAGCGTGAAACCATTGGTGTAACGGAGGTCGGCGCGCTCGATCGGCGCGTCCTGGCGGTTGAGCTGCGGCAGCACCTTGACGAAGCGCTGCATGCGCGAGCGCGCGTCGTCACGGCCGACCACCACTTCGGTGCCGTTGCTCAGCACCAGCGACCAGCTGCCGCGAGCATCCATCGTCACCCGGCGCACGTCGACGCCGGCCGGTGCGAACAAGGCACGCGAGTCGCTGTACAGCTTCATCACTTCCTGGGTCTGGCTGTCCGGGCCATCCAGCTCCGGCAGTTCCAGGTCGGACAGTTTCTTCGGCGTGGGGAACAGCTTGCCCTGCTCGGAGACCAGGCGGTCGTTGCCCCAGCGTGCGAACGGCTTGTGCTCGACCAGGGTCACTTCCAGCACATCCGGCCACTGCTTGCGTACCTGCGCGCTTTCCACCCACGGCAGCTTTTCCAGCGCGTCCTGCGCATCCTGCAGCTTGACCGCGAAGAACCCGGCGCGCGCGTACGGCAGCAGCACCTGCTGCAGCTGCTCGGCCGGTACCCGCTTGAACTCGCCATGCACGCGCAGCTTCGCCAGCGGCCAGCGCTCGGCGCCGACCCAGCCATTGACCACGGCCACCACCGGCAGTGCAACCACCGACAGTGCCAACAGCCAGACGAAGATGCGCAGCAGCGCGTTCATGCGTGCGTGGCCTCCAGGGTCTGTTCCAGCACGCGCCACACCAGTTCCTCGAAACCGATGCCGGCCTGGCGGGCCGCCTTGGGTACCAGCGAATGGCTGGTCATGCCCGGCGCGGTGTTCACTTCCAGCAGGAAGAAACGGCCGCTGGCGCGGTCACGCATCACGTCCACGCGGCCCCAGCCACGGCAGCCGGCGGCGCGGAATGCGGCCAGCGCGATGCGGCGGATCTCGTCTTCGTCGCTACCGTCCAGGCCCGGGCACAGGTACTGGGTGTCCTCGGCGATGTACTTGGCGTTGTAGTCGTACCACTGGCCCTTGGGCACGATGCGGATCGACGGCAGGGCAACGTCGCCAAGGATGGCGACGGTCAGCTCATCGCCCACCACCATCTGCTCCATCAGCAACTGGCCGTCGTAGCGCGCGGCCAGGGCCACGGCCTCGTCCAGGCCGGCCTCGTCGGTGACCCGGCTGATGCCCACGCTGGAGCCTTCGTTGGCCGGCTTCACCACCACCGGCAGGCCCAGCTCGGCGGCCAGCGCATGCACGTTCGACGCGTCGACCTTGCGGTACTGCGGCGTTGGCAGGCCCAGCGACAGCCACACCTGCTTGGTGCGGATCTTGTCCATGCTCAGCGCCGAACCCAGCACGTCCGAGCCGGTGTACGGCACGCCGAAGGCGTCCATCAGGCCCTGCACGATGCCGTCCTCACCGCCACCGTTGTGGCCATGCAGGATGTTGAACACGCGGTCGATGCCACCGGCGGCGAGCGCGCTGGCCAGCGCCGGAATGCCATCGACGGCGAACGCATCGACGCCGCGCGACTGCAGGGCTTCGAGCACGTTGCGGCCCGAATCCAGCGACACCTCGCGTTCGCTGGAACTGCCGCCGAGCAGCACGGCGACGCGGCCGAACACGGCCGGGTCGGTCACGCGCAGCGGCGGGAAAGTCAGCGCGCTCACGCCTGGCCCTCCCCCTGGAAGCCTTCCACCGCGATATGGGCGGCCACGGCACCGATATCGCCGGCCCCCATCATCAGCAGCAGGTCACCGTCCTGCAGCACGTCCGGCAGCACGCTGGCCAGCTCGGCGGCCTTGCCCACCACCACCGGCTCGCTGCGGCCACGCGCGCGGATGGCGCGGGCCAGCGCATGCGAGTCGGCACCGGCAATGGGTTCCTCACCGGCCGGATAGACCTCGCTCAGCACCAGCGCGTCGACGCTGGACAGCACTGCGGCAAACTTGTCGAACTGGTCACGGGTGCGGCTGTAGCGGTGCGGCTGGAAGGCCACCACCAGGCGCTTGTCAGCCCAGCCGCCGCGAGCGGCGGCGAACACCGCCTCCAGCTCGCTCGGGTGATGGCCGTAGTCGTCGATGATGCGCACCTTGGCACCGCTGGCGGTGGTCACTTCGCCCAGGTCATTGAAGCGGCGGCCGACACCGGCGAAGCCTTCCAGCGCGCGCGCGATGGCGTCCGGTGCCACGCCCAGCTGCCAGCCCACCGCGGCGGCGGCCAGCGCGTTGAGTACGTTGTGCCTGCCCGGCAGCGCCAGCACCACTTCCTGGCTGGTGCCCTGCGGCAGGCGCAGCGTGAAGCGCATGCGCGATCCTTCCTGCACCACGTTCTCGGCGCGCACGTCGGCCTGCGGGCTCATGCCGTAGCTCATCACGTGGCGCGGGGTCCTGGCAGCCAGCGCGGCCACTTCCGGATCGTCGATGCACAGCACCGCCAGGCCGTAGAACGGCAGGCGCTGCAGGAATTCGGCGAACGCCGCCTGCACGCGGGCAAAGTCGTTGCCGTAGTTCTCCAGGTGGTCCGCATCGATGTTGGTGATGATCGACATCAGCGGGTTCAGGCGCAGGAAGCTGCCATCGCTTTCGTCGGCCTCGGCCACCAGCCACTGCCCACCGCCCAGCTTGGCGTTGGCACCGGCAGCCAGCAGCTGGCCACCGATCACGAACGTCGGGTCCAGGCCACCTTCGCTCAGCACCGCTGCGGTCAGGCTGGTGGTGGTGGTCTTGCCATGGGTACCGGCCACGGCGATGCCGCGGCGGAAGCGCATCAGCTCGGCCAGCATCGCCGCGCGCGGCATGATCGGAATGCGCTGGCTGCGCGCTTCCATCAGCTCCGGGTTGTCCTCGCGGATGGCGCTGGAGACCACCACGCAGTCGGTGCCCAGCACATTGGCTGCCGAGTGGCCGCGCATGATGCGCGCACCCAGGCTGGCCAGGCGGCGGGTCGCTACGTTGTCGGCGTTGTCCGAGCCGGACACTTCGTAGCCCAGCGTCAGCATCACTTCGGCGATGCCACTCATGCCGGTGCCACCGATGCCGACGAAATGCACGCGCGGGAACGCGCGCACCAGGTCGTTGGTGTCGTGCAGGCGACGGATCATGCGCGGCCTCGCGCAGGGCAGGCGCGGTGGCATGCCTTCTTCATACAGCTTCCTCGAGAATGATATCGGCGATGCGCTCGGCGGCATCGACCTTGGCCAGGGCACGCGCGGCTTGCGCCATCTGCATGCGGCGGGCGGGATTTTCGGACAGATCGCGCAGCAGTGCGGCAATGCCGTCGGCCAGCGTTCCGTCCTGCTTCAGCAACACCGCCGCGCCGCGCTCGACCAGGTACTCCGCATTGCGGGTCTGGTGATCGTCGACGGCAGCAGGGAATGGCACCAGCACGCTGCCGACGCCGGCCGCGCACAGCTCGGCCAGGGTCGACGCACCGGAGCGGCACACGACCAGATCGGCCCAGGCGAAGGCCTCGGCCATGTCCGCGATGAACGGGGTGATTTCAGCCTGCACGCCGGCCTTGGCATACGCCTCGACCGCCTCGGCATGCATTTTCTCGCCGCTCTGGTGGCGCACCTGGACCGGCACGCCGGCACCCAGCGCGGCAATCGCCTGCGGCACGCCGGCATTGAGTGCGCGCGCACCCTGGCTGCCGCCCACCACCAGCACGCGCAGCGGGCCGTTGCGGTCGGCGAAGCGCTGTTCCGGCGGAGCGATGGCGGCGATCTCCGCACGCACCGGGTTGCCGACGAACTCCTCGCGCTGGGCGAAGGTGCCCGGGAAGCCGGTCAGCAGCCGGCGCGCATAGCGCGACAGGATGCGGTTGGTCAGGCCCGGTGCACGGTTCTGCTCATGCACGATCAGCGGCAGGCCATGCAGGCGCGTGGCCATGCCACCCGGGCCGGAGGCGAAGCCACCGAAGGCCACCACCGCACGCGGCTGGCGCTTGCGGATGATCATGCCGGCCGCGCGCAGCGCGCGCATCAGCCGCCATGGCGCCGCCAGCAGCGCCAGCTTGCCCTTGCCGCGCAGGCCGGTGATCGCCAGCGTGTCGATGGCGATGTCGTGCTGCGGCACCAGGCGGGTTTCCATCGCGCCTTCGGCGCCCATCCAGGTGACCGGCACGCCACGCTCGCGCAGCACGCGGGCCACGGCCAGGCCGGGGAAGATGTGACCGCCGGTACCACCGGCCAGGATCATCACCGGGCGCACCTTCTCGTTGGCTGCACTCATGACAGCCTCCCGAAGGTCGGTTCGATGCGCGACTGCAGGCGGCTGGTGCCGCGCGCTGCGTTCGCCGCAGCGGCAGCCGTCGGCTCGGCGCTCGCCGGCACGCTGGCGGCCACCGGCGTGGCGGCGGCGTCCATCGGCTCGGCAGCGGTTTCTTCGGCGCCACCGATGCGCACGGCCTGGCGACGCTCGGCGCGCTTGAGCTCATAGGACACGCGCAGCAGCAGGCCCATCGCCACGCAGGTCATCAGCACCGACGAGCCGCCGGAGGAGATCAGCGGCAGAGTCAGGCCCTTGGTCGGCAGGATACCCAGGTTCACGCCGATCGAAACGAAGGTCTGCATGCTGATCCACAGGCCGATGCCGAAGGCGATGTAGCCGGAGAAGTGGCGCTTCATTTCCACGCAGCGCATGCCCAGCCAGAAGGTACGGCCGACCAGCAGCGCGTACAGCGCCACGATCACGCAGGTACCCAGGAAACCGAATTCCTCAGCGGTGACCGAGAAGATGAAGTCGGTATGCGCTTCCGGCAGGTAGTAGAGCTTCTGCACCGAATTGCCCAGGCCGACGCCGGTCCACTCGCCACGGCCCACCGCCATCAGCGCGTTGGACAGCTGGTAGCCGTCGCCCTGCTGGTCGGCCCACGGGTCCAGGAACGAGGTGATGCGGCGCATGCGGTACGGCTCGATGATCGCCAGCGCGCTCATGCCGACCAGGCCGATGACCACCGGCATCGACATGCGCGGCATGTTCACCCCGCCCAGCACCAGCATGCCGGCGGTGATCGCCAGCAGCAGGGTCGAAGAACCAAAGTCCGGCTGCAGCAGCAGCAGCACCACCAGCGCACCGGCCACGCCCAGCGGCTTGAGCATCGCCGGCCAGGTCGCATTGACCTCGTCGCGGAAGCGCACCAGGTAGCTGGACAGCCAGACGATGTACAGCACCTTCACCGCCTCGACCGTCTGGAACTTGGAGATGCCCAGGTTGATCCAGCGGCGTGCGCCGTTGACCGTGCTGCCCAGGCCCGGCGCGAACACCGCCAGCAGCAGCACGAAGCAGCCCAGCAGCAGCATCTGGTTGTACTGCTCGATGGACTTCAGCTCGGTGCGGGCGGCGATGACCGCCAGCACGATACCCACCGCCAGGAAGATCAGGTGGCGGTTGAGGTAGTAGAACGGGCTGCTCATCAAGGCGATCGAGCTGGACGCCACCATCACCACGCCCACGCCGGTGAGCGCGATGATCGCGCCCAGCAGCCACTTGTCGTAGCTGCCTTCGATGGCTTCAAGGCGTGTTGCCTGGCGGGACAGGTCGTTCATCTCAGCGCACCTTCAACGTGGCCAGGCCGATCAGCACGAGCACGACGGAGATGATCCAGAAGCGCACGATCACGCGCGGCTCCGGCCAGCCCTTCAGTTCGAAATGGTGGTGGATCGGCGCCATGCGGAACACGCGCTTGCCGGTCAGCTTGAACGAGGCGACCTGGATCATCACCGACAGGGTTTCGATGACGAACACGCCGCCCATGATCACCAGCACCAGTTCCTGGCGGGTGATCACCGCGATGGTGCCCAGCACCGCACCCAGCGCCAGCGCGCCGATGTCGCCCATGAAGACCATGGCCGGATAGGTGTTGAACCACAGGAAGCCCAGGCCGGCTCCGGCGATGGCCGCGCAGATGATGACCAGCTCGCCGGCGCCCGGGATCTGCGGGATCTGCAGGTAGTTGGCGAACACCACGTTGCCCGAGGCATAGGCGAACACGCCCAGCGCGCAGGCCACCAGCACGGTCGGCATGATTGCCAGGCCGTCCAGGCCGTCGGTCAGGTTCACCGCGTTGGAGAAGCCGACGATCCAGAAGTAGGCGATGGCCACGAAGCCGATGCCGGCCAGCGGCAGCGCGACCGACTTGAACATCGGGATGTAGAAGGTCAGCGCTGCCGGCACGTCGGCCGTGTAGAACAGGAACAGGCCCGCGGCCAGGCCGAAGATCGACTGCAGCAGGTACTTCCAGCGCGACTTCAGGCCGTTCGGGTCACGGCGGACGATCTTGATCCAGTCGTCATACCAGCCGATGGCGCCGAAGCACAGCATCACCGCCAGCACCAGCCACACGTAGCGGTTGCGCAGGTCGGCCCACATCAGCACCGACAGGGTGATGGTGAGCAGGATCAGCGAACCGCCCATGGTCGGCGTGCCGGCCTTGGAGAAATGGGTCTGCGGGCCGTCCTGGCGGATCGGCTGGCCGCCCTTGAACTGGGCGAGCTTGCGGATCATCGCCGGGCCAAGCCACAGCGACAGGAACAGGGCCGTCAGCGCGGCAAGGATGGCGCGGAACGTCTGGTAGTTGAACAGCCCGAACAGGCTCTCCAACTGCTGCAACCATCGAGCCAGTTCATACAACATGCGGGGATTCCTCTCCTTGCGCCAGCAGCGCTTTGACAATCGTGTCCATGGCGCTGCCACGGGAACCCTTGACCAGGCAGCGCACGCCGGCGTGCAGCCCGTCCTTCAGCGCCTGCGACAGCGCGTCGTGGGTGGCGAAACGACGGCCGCCGTCGCCGAAGGCGGTGGCGGCGGCGGCACTGAGCGGGCCCAGCGCGTACAGGCGCTTCAGGCCGGCGGCGCGTGCGCGGATGCCGGCCTGCGCATGCAGCGCCTCGGCGTCCGGGCCCAGCTCGCGCATGTCACCCAGCACCAGCCAGCCCTCTTCCGGGGCAGCGGCCAGGGCATCGATGGCCGCAGCCAGCGAGCCGGGATTGGCGTTGTAGCTGTCGTCCACCAGCACCGCGCCGTTGCGCAGCTGATGGGCAATCTGGCGGCCCGGTACCGGCTGCGCCTCGGCCAGACCGGCCGCAATCAGCGCCAGATCGACACCGGCCGCCAGCGCCAGGCTGGCGGCGGCCAGCGCATTGCTGACGTTGTGGCGACCCGGCAGGCCCAGCACCACGCGGGCTTCGCCGGTCGGGGCGACCAGGGTGAACTGGCTGCCCTGTGCACCGGCGCGGATGTCGCGCGCGGTCACGTCCGCCGAGTGTTCCAGCCCATAGCGCAGCACGCGGCAACGCTGCGGGCGACCGACGAAGTGCTGCTCGAACCAGCGGCCGTAGGCATCGTCGGCGTTGATCACCGCCACGCCATCGGCCGGCAGCGCGGCATAGATCGCGCCCTTGGTCACCGCCACCCCGAGCAGGCTGCCCATCCGCTCCAGGTGGGCGGGGGCGATGTTGTTGACCAGCGCATAGCGCGGGCGGGCGATGTCGGTCAGGTAGGCGATATCGCCAGGCTTGCCAGCGCCCATCTCGTAGACGGCGTAGTCGGCATCTTCCGGCGCGTCGATCACCGCCAGCGGCAGGCCGATCTCGTTGTTGCGGTTACCCGGGTTGGCGTAGACCACCTTGTGCGCGTGCTGGGCCACCTGCTGCAGGATCGACAGCAGCAGGCTCTTCACGCTGGTCTTGCCATTGCTGCCGGTGATCGCGAACACCTCGGTGCCACGGTCACGCTGCATGCCGGTGGCGATCTTCGCCAGTGCCAGCTCGCTGTCGGCCACCAGTACCTGCGGCAGCTCGATCGGCAGCAGCCGCTCGACCAGCAGCGCACTGGCACCGCGCGCCTGCGCGTCGGCAGCGAAGTCATGGCCGTCGAAACGCTCGCCGCGCAGCGCCACATACAGGCTGCCCGGGCCCAGGCTACGGGTGTCATTGCTGACTGCATCGATGGCCACGTCGTCGCCATGGATCTCGCCGCCGGCCCAGTGTGCGATCAGCGAAAGCAGAGTGCGCTTCATGCGGCGCCCTCCCCGGCCTTTGCCTGCAGAACACCGGCCTTGGCCGCCAGTGCAGCCGCAGCCACTTCGGTGTCGTCGAAGTCATGGCGCACGCCATTCACTTCCTGGTACGGCTCATGGCCCTTGCCGGCAATCAGGATGATGTCGCCGGCACCGGCACGCTTCACCGCCAGGCCGATCGCACGCGCGCGGTTGCGCTGCACGGTCACGGCATCGGCGTGCTGGAAGCCGGCCAGGATGTCGGCCACGATCACGTCGCCATCCTCGCCGCGCGGGTTGTCGTCGGTGACGATGACCTGGTTGGCCAGGCGCTCGGCAATCGCCGCCATCTGCGGACGCTTGCCGGTATCGCGCTCGCCACCGCAACCGAACACGCAGAACAGCGTGCCCTGCAGATGGCCGTGCAGGCTGTCCAGCGCCTGCTCCAGCGCGTCCGGGGTATGGGCGTAATCGACCACCACTGTCGGCAGACCGTCTTCACCACCCAGGCGGTTCATGCGGCCACGGATCGGCTGCAGCGCCGACAGCACTTCGGCGATGCGCGGCAGCGGCTGGCCCTGCGCATGCAGAGTACCGGCCACGGCCAGCAGGTTGTCCACGTTGAAGCGGCCCAGCAGCGGCGACTGCACCGCAGCACGCTGGCCGTCGATGACCAGCTCGAAGGCAATGCCGCGTCCATCCAGTTGCAGCGCCTCGGCGCGCACGCTGGCGTCAGCGGCAGCGCGCGAGCTCAGGCCGATCGGTTGCACGCCAGCAGGCAGGCCAGCGAACAGCTGGCGACCGAAGGCGTCGTCCAGGTTGACCACCGCCGCCTTCAGGCCCGGGCGATGGAACAGCCGCGCCTTGGCCGCGCCGTAGCTGGCCATGTCACCGTGGTAGTCCAGATGATCGCGGGTGAGGTTGGTGAACACCGCCACGTCGTAGTGCACGGCATCCACGCGGCCCTGGTCCAGCGCGTGCGAGCTGACTTCCATCGCCACCGCGCGCGCACCGGCGTCGCGCAGCTGTGCCAGCAGCGCATGCATCTGCAGCACCAGCGGCGTGGTGAAACCGGTCGGCTCGACCGCACCATAAAGTCCGGCGCCCAACGTGCCGATACTGCCACTGGGCGTTCCGAGCAGGTGCCAGGCCTGGGCCAGCAGCTGCACGGTGGAGGTCTTGCCGTTGGTACCGGTCACGCCAACCATCGCCATCGCCCGCGACGGCGCGCCATGGAACTGGTCGGCCATCGCCCCCATGCGCGCCCGCAGGCCCGGCACGGCGATCGCATCGGCCGGCGCCGGCAGCTCGGCCGGTGCCGGTGGCTCGAACAGGATGACGCTGGCACCGGCCGCACGGGCCTGCTCGACAAAGCCCAGCCCATGCGCGCCGAAGCCGGCGATCGCGACGAAGGCATTGCCGGGGCGCACGGCGCGGCTGTCCAGCACCAGGCCGGTCAGAACGGGATCATGGCCCGCCAGGGCCACGTCCGGAAGCAACTGCGAAAGCAACATCGAAGGACTCATTGCGTGCCTCCCGTAACGGGCGGCGTCTGGGCTTGCGCGCTCGGCAGCGCAGCATCGAATTCAGCGGCGGCATCGACCGGCAGCGCGGTCTCGGCCGGCGGTGCGGGCAGGATCGAGGCCGAATGGCCGACCTTGCCCGACTGCTGTGCGGCCAGCCACGACTGCAGGTCATCCAGCGGCACGTCCATCAGGCGCAGGGTGCCTTCCATCACGTTGTGATAGACCGGCGCCGACACCAGGCCGCCGTAGAACTTGCCGGCCTGCGGATCGTTGATGACGATGACGGTGGCGAAGCGCGGGTTGGTGGCCGGCACCACGCCGGCGAACAGCGCGTTGTAATGCCCGCGCTCGTAACCGCCCGGGCCAGCCTTGCGTGCAGTGCCGGTCTTGCCGGCCACGCGGTAGCCCAGCACCGCCGCCTGCTTGGCGCCGCCCTGGGTGACCACCGTTTCCATCATCGCCACCACCTGCCTGGCGACGTTCTCGTCGATGATCTGCTGGCCTTCGTTGCGCTGGCCCTTGACGAAGGTCGGCGCGATCAGGCGCCCGCCGTTGGCCAGCGCCGAGTAGGCGGTGGCAATCTGCAGTGGCGTGACCGACAGGCCGTAGCCGTAGGACATGGTGGTCTTGGTGGTCCCCGACCAGCGCGCCGGACGCATCACCACACCAGCCGATTCACCGGGGAAACCGCTGTGCGGCGCCGAGCCATAGCCGAAGCGGCGCACGCCGTCATAGAAGGTCTGGTCCGGCATCTTCGCCGCAACCTTGGCTGCACCCACGTTCGAACTGCGGGTGATCACGCCGGTCACGTTCAGCACGCCGTTGTTGCGTGGCACGTCGCGGATGGTGAAGCGACCCAGCGTCATGTAGCCCGGGTTGGTGTCGATGATGGTGTCCTTGGTCACCGCACCGGCCTGCAGCGCGGTGGCGATGGTCAGCGGCTTCATCGTCGAACCCGGCTCGACCAGGTCGGTCACCGCACGGTTGCGGCGCGTATCAGGGATCGCGCCGGTCAACGAATTCGGGTTGTAGGTCGGCAGGTTGACCATGGCCAGGATCTCGCCGGTGGTCACGTCCATGATCACCATCGAGCCGCCGGCCGCCTTGTTGGCCACCAGCGCGTTGCGCAGTTCCTTGAACGCCAGGTACTGGATGCGGCGGTCGATGCTGAGGGTCAGGTCCTTGCCCGGCTCAGCGGCACGCAGCAGATCGCTTTCGACGGTTTCCCCCTTGCGGTTGCGGATCACCCGCTTCGCACCGGGCTTGCCGCGCAGCCATTCGTCGAAGGCCAGTTCCAGGCCTTCCTGGCCGCGATCATCGATGTTGGTGAAGCCCAGCACGTGCGCCATCGCCTCACCCTGCGGGTAGAAGCGGCGGAACTCGCGCTGAGCCGCCACGCCCGGAATCTTCAGCGCGACCACCTTCTCTGCCTCGTCCGGATTGATCCGGCGACGCAGATACATGAATTCCTTGTCCGACTTCTGCGACAGGCGGCTGCTCAGCTCATCCACCGACATGCCGACCGCCTGGGCCAGCTCGGGGATGCGCTCGGGCGAACGCAGCAGGTCCTGCGGGTTGACCCAGATCGAGGCAACCGGCGTGGACACCGCCAGCGGCTCGCCGTTGCGGTCGGTGATCATGCCGCGCGAAGTCTTGATCGGCAGCTCGCGCAGATAGCGGGCCTCGCCCTGGCGCTGGTAGAAGTCGCTGTTGATGATCTGCACGTAGGCCGCGCGGCCGACCAGCGACACCGAGCACAGGCCGAGCGCCAGCGCGACCCAGCGCAGGCGCTGGCGCAGGTTGAAGGCATTGCGTGGACGGTTGCGACCGGCCTTGCTCATGGGCGCACCACCACGATGTCGGCGGCCTCGGGGAACTTCATGCCGAGCTTTTCGCGGGCGATGCGATCGACACGGTTGGCTTCGGCCAACGTGGCCTGCTCCAGCTGCAGGCGGCCGAATTCCAGGTTGATGTCATCGCGCTTGCGCTCGGCGCGCGACAGCTCGATGAACGTCTGCCGATGACGGTGACGCACGAACACGACGCCGATCGCCGAGGCCACGGTGCAGGCCAACAGGATGATCAGCAGCAACCGGCTCATGCGTCGGCCTCCCGCTTCTGGGCCACGCGCAGCACCGCGCTGCGGGCGCGCGGGTTGGCGGCCAGCTCTTCGTCGGTGGCCTTGATGGCCCCACCGATCAGGTCCAGCGTCGGCACGAACGCAACGGCCTCGGGCAGGCGGCGGTTGGCCGGTGGCGCCTTGGCCAGGCGGTTCATGTACTGCTTGACGATGCGGTCTTCCAGCGAATGGAAGCTGATCACCGCCAGACGGCCACCGGGCTTGAGCCGTTCCACCGCCGCATCGAGCCCCGCTTCCAGGTCTGCCAGCTCGCGGTTGATGTGGATGCGGATGGCCTGGAAGCTGCGCGTGGCGGGATGGATCTTGTCCTTGCCACGCGGCATCACCGAGGCGATCAGCTCGGCCAGTTCGGCGGTGCGGGAGAACGGCTGCTTCTCGCGGCGGGCCACGATGGCGCGGGCGATGCGCCGGCTCTGGCGCTCTTCGCCGTAGGTCCACAGCACATCGGCGATCTCGCGCTCTTCCACGCGGTTGATCCACTGCGCGGCGCTTTCACCGCTGTCCGGGTCCATGCGCATGTCCAGCGGGCCGTCCTTGCCGAAGCTGAAGCCACGTTCGGCCACATCCAGCTGCGGCGACGACACGCCCAGGTCGAACAGCACGCCGTCCAGGCCTTCGGCCGTGGCATCCCACTGCAGCAGCTGGGCGAAGCTGCCACGGAAGATGGACACGCGCGGATCCGGCGCGAAATCGCGCTCGGCAACGGCGATGGCTTCCGGATCCTTGTCCATGACCAGCAGGCGCCCCTCGGGACCGAGCTGGGTAAGCACGCCACGTGCATGACCGCCACGACCGAACGTGCCATCCAGATAACGTCCGTTTTCGATCACCCTCAGGCCTTCAAGGACCTGGGTGTACAGGACCGGCAGGTGCACCGCCGGCGACTGCGACACCGGAAGGTGACCGGTCTGCGCTTCTGGGCGCATCCGGGCACCCCGGCTCACAACTTCAGGTCGAGCAACCCATCACCCAGATCCTCGTCAGACAACGTCTGCTGGATCAGGGCCCGATGCGCCTGCTCGCTCCACAATTCGAACTTGTCGCCCATGCCGAGCAATACCGCCTTCTTCTCAATGCCCACCGCACCGCGGTGGCTGGCGGGGATGCTGATGCGACCGTTGCCGTCCAGTTCCAGATGGGCGGCCGAGCCGACCAGCTTCTGCTGCAACAGGCGCACGACGCGCTGGGTGTTGGGCTTGGACATCACATCGTCGCGGACCCGTTCCCATTCCGACTCTGCGTACAGCCACAGGCAGCCGGCTTCGAACGGGTTGTAGGTCAGCACGAGACGGTTGTTACTGGCGCGCGCGACGAGGTCGCGGTAAGCGGTGGGAACCGCCATGCGCCCCTTGTCGTCAACTGTGATGGCCGTCTCGCCCTGGAACACGACGCCTGCACCTTGTCCTTCGCCCGGTGAAACATTGAACCACGAAAACCCACAAAACACCCGGATTTCCCTCTGATGCCCACCTTAGCAGCGGGCCGAGGGTTGTCAACAACTTTTCAGCAGGGAAATCGCCAGCCGCATCAATGGCTTGCAACAACCTTTAGAGAATTGTTCAAGGCTTATCCACAAGTTGCTGATCCGTCTCAATTTTTGAGATTGAACGGAAGTTCAGGGGCGTGGACGGGGCGTGAAACATCGACCGCGCATTCATCCCGGCCTGGCCGGAAACGGCGCCGTAATGCGCAAACGGTGCACAATGAGGCCATGTGCCTGCTCGCTCTTGGCTGGATGCACCACCCGCGCTGGCGGCTGGTAATGACCGGCAACCGTGATGAGTTCCACGCCCGCCCCACCGCGGCGCTGGCCCCCTGGCAGGATGAGACCTCCGTCATCGGGGGACGCGACCTGCGCTCCGGCGGTGGCTGGGCCGGGGTCGGCGCCTCGGGCCGGATGGCGGTGGTCACCAACGTCCGCGACCCGCTGGCGGCCCAGACCGGACCGTCGCGGGGCGCGCTGGTGGCCGACTTCCTGCGCGGCCGCGACCCGGCCGCCGTGCATATCGAGCGGCTGGCAACCGTGGCGGGTGCCTACGCCCCATTCAATCTGTTGCTGGCCGATGGCGACAGCCTGGAGTACCTGGGCAACCATCCCGCCGAACGGCAGACGCTTGGCCCGGGGGTCCACGGCATGTCCAACGGCGCGCTGGACGCGCCCTGGCCGAAGACCCGCAGGTTGATGGCTGCGCTCTCGGCGTGGCTTGAGGAAGATGGGGTCAGATCCCTTTCGCAGCGCGAAAGGGATCTGACCCCGAACCTGACCCCGCTCTGGAATGCGCTGGCCAACGAACACCGCCCTGCCGACAGCGACCTGCCCGACACCGGCATTGGCCTGGAACGCGAGCGCTGGTTGAGCCCGGCCTTCATCCGCGGCGACGACTACGGCACCCGCGCCAGCACCGTACTGCTGATCGACGCCGACGGCCACGGCGAGATCCACGAACGCCGTTTCGGCCCGCAGGGTGCACCGAGCGGACAAAGCCACGTCATTTTCTGACCAGGCCGTCCCGGCCACTGGGCGGATTCTCTTGCCAGCGGGGTAGTGCCGGCCGCTGGCCGGCAACCTTTGGATGCTCGGATTCGCCATGAAGCTGCCGGCCAGCGGAGGGCACTACCCGCAGCTTGCTGTCGCGATCCACGTGACGGCCGTCGCCATCGCAGCGGGCCTGAAACGTCATTCAGCTTCCAGCCGCGACCACGATCCGTCCGCACCCCAGGGGTTTCAGTATCGCCGCCACCCGACTGTGCCCTTTTCGCAATCGGCACTGTGTCTATAAATGTCGCCCTCGACCTCCCAGGGTGGTCGCGCCCGGCACCGCGCCGCGCAAATCGACCGCAACCCCAAGGAGGCCCCATGCGCCGCATCCTCATTCTGCTTGCCACCCACCTGCTCACCCTCGGCCTTGGCTTCGGCCTGGGCGTCTATCTGCTGCCGATCCTGATCGCCCCCGATGACCCGCCGGTCGCCCAGGTACAGGCCGCAATGAAAGACGCCACCTACCGCACCACCTTCCGCCGCGACCTCAAAGGCAGCGATGCGGTGCACTGGGCCGAAGGCAAGGTCAGCGTCAGCGCCACCCAGGTCGCCTTCGACGGGAAGATGGGACCGGGCCCGGATTACAAGGTCTATCTGGTCCGCGATTTCGTCGACAACAAGGCCGACTTCCTGAAGATCAAGGCACAGGCCCAACGCATCGGCGAGGTGAAGACCTTCAACCGCTTCCTGGTGGATGTGCCCGCGAACGTGGACGTGGACGACTACACCACGGTGGTGGTGTGGTGCGAGCGCTTCTCGCAGTTCATTTCCGCCGGGCAGTACCGCACGCCGGGCTGAACAACATCCCGAGCGTCTGGACGGAAAGCAGCCGAGCATGCCTCGGCTGTACTGTAGAGCCGAGCCGTGCTCGGCTTACCGGAAAAAGAGGCGGAGCCGGCCGATAAGCCGGGTTCTGTCGTGGACAGTCATTCCTCTAGGCGTTACGTCACCGCAACGCTCAAGCAACCTACCCGGATCCAACGCGGGCCGCGCCAAAGGATCCCTATTTGGTCTTGCTCCAGGTGGGGTTTGCCGTGCCGGTCTGTTGCCAGACTCGCGGTGCGCTCTTACCGCACCATTTCACCCTTACCGGCCTTCCGAAGAAGACGTAGGCGGTATCTTTCTGTTGCACTTTCCGTCGGCTTGCGCCGCCCAGGCGTTACCTGGCACCTTGCCCTATGGAGCCCGGACTTTCCTCGGCACCCCCGAAGGGATGACGCGACTGTCTGGCCGGCTCCGCCAGCGCGTATTCTAGCGTACGCACGCCCTTCCTGCCGTGCCGATCGCGGCGGCCGGTTCATCCACGCGTGGCGTGGCTCTAGCGACCCTTCGCCCTCGCCATCACCACCGCCCGCGACTCCAGCACCACACCTACGATCAATTCCCGCACCTGCGGTTGCGAACCGTCCCATTCAATGCGGCGAACGCGCACGTCCACGCGATCGCCCGGCGCGTAGGCTTTCAATGCTTGGCCGACACCGAAGACGGTCTTCACTCGGGTACCCGCCACGGCCAGCACCTCATCCCCCTTGCGCAGGCCGGCGCGATGGGCCGGACCCTCGTCAGGCTCGGATTCGATCACGGTCGCGCCCCCCATCTGAACGCCGAGGACCGGGCGCAGCGCGTCGCTACGCGAATCCCCTTCCCCGGCCTGCTCGCGCGCCAATTCGGTGGCGCCCAGCAGTGCATCGTCCAACCCCGCATCGAAATAGGGCGCGTTGTCCACGAATGCGGCGCATTGCCACGACGCGCGCTCGGGCACCGGCTCGCGCCTCGCACGCAGGGCCTGCCGCAGGTCGCGCCATTGCGCCGCGCTGACGTACCGCTGCTGGCTGTTCACCAACTGCTGGTAGGCCGCCTCGATCTGTGCGTGGTTGTCGGCCCCCACCTGCAGACATGCCTCGTAGCTCTCCAACGCGTCACGTGCCGCGCGGTAGGTCAGGTAATTGCCGTAATCGCGAACCGACTGCAGCCGATTGAACTCGACCAACCCCGGATCGAACAGCAGGTAGCCGACATAGTCCGGGCCCAGATCGGCTTCGGTAATGGCTGCAGGTGGCGGCGCTTCAGCTGCAGGAGCTGGCACGTCGGCCAGAGCGAACAGCAGGAACAGTCCCTTTTCCAGCATCTGTCTTCCCTCCCTCAAGTAAATTTGAGAGCTTCATTTCTTCCCCCCCCAGAATTCCGCCGCTCATTCGCATTCCAGCGTCCCAGGCTGTGAATGACCCATGCAGCCTGCACGCTTCTCAGGACTTTTCGCCCAGCTCCCGGCGAAGATCGTCGACCAACCGCTTTCTACTGCTACGGTCATACTCGGCCGGCGAGAACGGCATCGACGCACGCGCATAGATGGTGCCTTCCTCGCAGGTGCAGGTGGGCTCCGGCACCGCGCCCACTGCAATCAGGCGACTTAGCCTTTCTTCTGACACATTACAGAATGCGGCGAACACATCCTTTGGCAGGAAATGAGCCTGAAGGTAGGCTGTCAATGCCATCTCGAACAATTGCTCCCAAGTGGGGAATGAAGAGGCGTGTGCCGGAGCGTCTTCGCCCAGGACAGGCATTTGAAGACATCCCGAGCACCGGTCCTCACGCGTCAGAGGCCTCGGAAATGGGGTCACACTACGGACACCCTTCCGCATCGGGAGTATCCGCGCGGGCTCGACTGATCTCAATGTCGCTCTGCAGGACGTCCCGTACTGCCAAAGGCTGCTGGGTTCGTACGATCATCAGTGGGTCGGTCATTGATGCTCATCACGACATTCCCTAGCCCCTGATTCGCCCCTCAGCTGCGCACGTGAGCACATTCACGCGCCAGAGATCGGCGACCCTCCGGCGGATCCGAACCGTTTTGCATTTCGCGCCGCGCGCTGCCCGGGCATGGCCCGGAGCGAGCGATCAACTGCCGTACAGCGCCTTGCGCGGCGCACCGGTCAGTTCCGCGGCCAGCTTGGCGGCGGTCGACGGCGGCAGGTGCTCGCTCAGCTTCGCGTAGACGCGGCGACCATGCGCCAGCTGCGCTTCCTCGTCGTCGCCGGCGCCCTGCACCATCACCACGAACTCGCCCTTGCGCTGGTTGTCGTCGGCTTCGACCTTGGCCAACAAGCCCGCCAGGTCACCATCAAGCACGGTCTCGAACAGCTTGGTCAGCTCGCGGGCCAGCACCGCCGGGCGCTCGCCGCCGAAGATCGCCTCCATGTCGGCCAGCGATTCGGCGATGCGGTGCGAGGATTCGTAGAACACCATCGTGCGCACTTCGCCGGCCAGCGCCTGCAGGCGGTCGCGGCGACCGCTGGCCTTGGCCGGCAGGAAACCTTCGAAGCTGAATCGATCGCTGGGCAGGCCGGCCACGCTCAGCGCGGCAATGGCGGCGCAGGCGCCGGGCACCGGGCTGACCTTGATGCCCGCCGCGCGCGCGGCACGCACCAGGCGGAAACCGGGGTCACTGACCAGCGGGGTACCGGCATCGCTGACCAGCGCCAGCGACTCGCCGGCCTGCAATCGCGAAACCAGGCGTTGCGCCAGGGCCTCTTCATTGTGTTCGTGCAGGGCCACCAGCGGTTGCTGGATGCCGAAATGGGACAGCAGCTGGCCGCTGCGGCGGGTGTCCTCGGCACAGATGGCCGCCACCGAACGCAGCACCTCCTGCGCGCGCGGGCTCAGATCGGCCAGGTTGCCGATCGGCGTGGCGACGACGTACAGGGTTGGCACACTCATTTCAGCGGTACTCACGGGGCAAGGGTAGAATCGTAGCGTGTACCCGGCCAAGGCCGCTGCCCCCATCGCATGGACCCGATCATGAACAAGCCCGCCGCACGGATCTCCGCCCTGTCGTTGTCGCTGATGCTGCTGGCCGGTTGTGCCACCACCAGCCTGACCAGCACGCCCGAGTCGCCGGCCCAGAGCCAGGCGCTGGCGCTGATCGAACAGGGCAAGCCGCGCGATGCCGCGCTGCAGCTGGAAGGCCTGGCCTCCACCCTGCGCGGCGGCGCCCGCAGCAACGCACTGGCCGATGCGGCCTGGGCCTGGCACCTCGCCGGCGACAGTGCCCGCGCGCGCAGCCTGCTCGGCCAGCTCACCGCACGCCAGCTGTCCGGCGCCAGCCTGCAGCGCTACCAGCTGACCAGTGCCGAGCTGGCCCTGGCCGACAAGCAGCCGGCGCAGGCGCTGGCCCTGCTGAAGGTCCACGGCGACAACGTGCTGCCGGCCCTGCGCACACGCTGGTACCTGGCCCGTGCCAGTGCCCTGCAGGGCACCGGCGATGCCTTCGGTGCCGCCACCGAACGGGCCCGCGCCCATTCCAGCCTGACCGGCAGCGCGCGCAGCGAGAACCAGGCCGCCATTGCCGGCCTGCTCGGCACCCTCGACGACGCCACCCTGCGCAGCCGTGCCGCCGCCCTGCCGGCCAACGACCCGCTCTACAACTTCGCCGGCCGTGCACTGATCGCGCGCGGCCTGCCGCTGCCGCGCCCGTTCGACCGCGATGGCGCGGCCCAGTTCGACACCAGCAAGCGCCCGCCGGCGATGAGCGACGGTTACCGCCCGCCGGCCAAGCTGGCCGTGCTGCTGCCGCTCAGCGGCCGCCTGGCCACTGCCGCACAGCCGGTGCGCGATGGCCTGTTGAGCGCCTACTACGGTGAAAGCCGGCGCCGCCCGGACATCAACTTCTTCGACACCGCCGGCACCCCGGCCGGTGCCCTGGCCGCCTATGACAAGGCCGTCGCCTCCGGTGCCGACTTCGTGGTCGGCCCGCTGGGCCGCGACGAAGTGGACGCGGTGTACGGCCGCCAGCAGCTGCAGGTGCCGGTGCTGGCCTTGAACCGCGGCAAGGACGCACCGCCGGCTGGCAGTGCCGGCTTCTCGCTGGCACCGGAAGACGATGGCATCGTCGCCGCCGAGTACCTGCGTGGCCGCGAGCGCGGCAAGGCGCTGGTGATCAACAGCGCCGACGACACCGGCCGCCGTGCCGCCGCCGCCTTCGCCCAGCGCTTCGCGCAGCGCGGTGGCCAGGTGGTGGCCACGATCGGCGTCACCGATGCCGTCGGCGATGTCGGCGCGCAGGTGCGCAACGCCGGCCAGGTCGATGCCGTGTTCCTCGCCGTGCGTGCGCCGCAGGCGCGCCTGCTGGCGCCGCAGCTGGCGCTGGCCGGTGCAGGCGGCGCGACCCGCGTTGGCACCTCGCAGCTGACCGTTGGCAGCGGCAAGGTGGAAGAAGACGTGGCGCTGGACGGCATTGTCTACCCGAACGAAGCCTGGAACGTGCGCAGCGTGTCCGGCCTGCCGTCGGCCAGCCAGGTGGCCAGCACCCTGCCGAGCGCACGCGGTGCGGCCGGCCGCCTGTTCGCCTTCGGTGCCGACGCCTGGAAGATCACCGCCTACCTGGACAAGCTGTCCAACGAAGGCGGCCTGGACGGTGCCACCGGCACCCTGTTCCTGGACAGCAACGGCAACATCCTGCGCCAGCCGGCCTGGTCGACCTTCAATGGCGGCCGGCCGATGCCGATCGTCGGTGGTCGCTGAACGCAGCCAACGGGGCTCGGCGGTGGAAGCCGCCGCCGAGCAGCATCTGCAACAGGCCGGACTGCAGCCGCGTGCGCGCAATGTGCGCTATCGCGGCGGTGAACTGGACCTGGTGATGGACGATGCCGGCACCGTGGTGTTCGTGGAAGTGCGTTACCGCGCGCGATCCGATTTCGGTGGCGGCGCGGCCTCGGTGGATGCGCGCAAGTGCCGGCGCCTGGCCCATGCCGCGCAACTGTACCTGCAGGACAACCCGGCGCTGGCCAATGCACCCTGCCGCTTCGATGTGGTGGAAGCCACCGGCGAACCGCCGCAGCTGCACTGGCTGCGGGATGCGTTCCGATTGGATGACTGCTGATGGCTACTCTTTGCCGGCCAGCGGCCGGCACTACCCGTCGGACCTGCAGCCGGCCCTCGGCCGGCACGACCACGGTGCGTGACTGATGCCTTCGATCATCACCCATGCCGCTGTGCCGCTGGCGCTGTGGTGCGCCGCGGATCGTGGCCGCATCCCGCCGCGCCTGCTGGCCGCCGGCGTGATCGCCGCCATGCTGCCCGATGCCGATGTACTGGCCTTTGCCCTGCACATTCCCTATGCCGATGCCTTCGGCCATCGCGGCGCCAGCCACTCACTGCTGTTCGCCGGCGTGCTGGCAGCATTGGCCGCGGCGTTGGCGTTCTTGGGCAGTCGCCGACCTTGGTCGGCGGATGTGTGCCAACCAAGGTTGGCATCTACCGTGCAAGCGGCGGTATTTGTCTTCGTCTGCGCCGCCAGCCATCCGCTGCTGGATGCGATGACCTCCGGTGGCCTGGGCGTTGCGCTGGCCTGGCCGTGGAGCGAACACCGCTTCTTCGCGCCATGGCGCCCCATCCGCGTGTCACCGCTCGCGCCACAGTTCTTCAGCGCACGCGGCGTGGCTACCCTGCTCTCCGAACTGCGTTGGGTGTGGCTGCCACTGGCCGGCGCCGTTGTCGCCTGGAAACTGATCCAACCCGCTCCTGCTGCCTTACGAGATCCGTCATGAGTCCTGCCCTGCCTGCTGCCCTGGTTGCCGAACTGTCCACCCTGCTGGGCACGGAGGGCTGGCGCATGGATGACGGCGCGCTGGAGGCGAATGCGCAGGACAACTCATGGCGCCATCAGCGGCCGGCCGCAGTGGCGTTTCCGGCGGACATCGAGCAGGTGCAGGCGCTGGTGCGTGCATGCCGCGCGCATGGCGTGGCGCTGGTCGCGCGCGGTGCCGGCACCGGTACCACCGGTGCCGCGGTCCCGCAGCCGGGCAGCATCGTACTCTCGTTCACCCGCATGGACCGCATCGTCGAGATCCGCGCCGGTGATCGCTGCGCGGTCGTGCAGCCGGGCGTGTTGAACGGCACGCTGCAGCAGGCGCTGGCGTCGCACGGCCTGTTCTGGGCGCCGGACCCGTCCAGCGCCGAAATCTGCAGCATCGGCGGCAACCTGGCCTGCAATGCGGGCGGCCCGCGCGCGGTGAAGTACGGCACCAGCCGCGACAACGTGCTGGGCCTGGTGGCGGTGACCGGAACCGGCGACGTGATCCGTTGCGGTGGCGCCTACACCAAAGACGCCACCGGCTACGACCTCACCCATCTACTGGTGGGCAGCGAAGGCACGCTGGCACTGATCGTGGAAGCCACGTTGAAGCTCACCCCGTTGCCGGTCAGCCAGGCCGGGCTGCGCGTGCTGTACCGCGACGCCGATGCTGCTGCGGCCGCCGTATCGCGGTTGATGTCGCAGCCGGTGGTACCCACCCGCCTGGAATTCATGGACGCGCGCAGCCTGGAGCTGCTGCGGTTGAATGGTGCCGATGTGCCGGAGGCAGGCGCGATGCTGCTGGTCGAGGCCGATGGTGACCACGACACGCTACCCTATCTGTTGCAGGCATTGGCCAGCGCCGCCGAAGGCGACGGCATGATCGAGCTGGACGTGGCGATGGAAGGCCGTGCACGCGATCAGCTGTGGGCGGCGCGCAAGGCGCTGTCGCCTGCGCTGCGCAGCGTCGCGCCGGGCAAGATCAATGAAGACGTGGTGGTTCCGGTGTCGCGCATTCCGGAACTGGTGGCCGGCGTGCAGGCCCTGGCACGTGACTACGCGCTCACCATCGTCACCTTCGGCCACGCCGGCAACGGCAACCTGCACGTCAACATCCTCTATCACCCGGAGGATGCCGACGAAAACGCGCGCGCGCATGCCGCGCTGCCGAAGATCTTCGAGCTGACACTGGCACTGGGCGGCACGTTGTCGGGCGAACACGGCATCGGCCTGGCCAAGCGCGATTTCATGGCGCAGGCGTTTACACCGGCTACGCTGGCGACGATGCGCGCGATCAAAGCCGCGCTGGACCCGGACGGCATTCTCAACCCGGGCAAGGTACTGCCGCCGGCATAGACCGCGCGCACTCCTTCGCACTCCTGTAGAGCCGAGCCCATGCTCGGCTGCGCTTCGACCAGATCGCGATGAAGCCCGCACCGCGTGGCAAGCCGAGCGTGAGCTCGGTTCTACACCGGCGTGTCGCCTGCAATATCGATCAGGGTCTGCCGGAAACTGGGCAACAGCACGCGGTTGCCATGCCCACTCAGGTGGTCGTTGTCGAAGAACAGCGGCTCCCCGTCTTCCACCGCCGAACAGGTCGTTGGCCCGCACAGCAGCGGCAGCGGATCCCACACCGTGAGCGATGGATAGCGCGCTGCCAGCTCGGCCAGCAACGCCATCTGCGGCGCACGCAGCCTCTCCAGATCATCGCGCGGCATGCTCAGGCCACCGGCACACGCCGGGTTGCGGCGGTTGAACCAGTCCGAACAGCGGTACGCACCGGCCTTGAACAACGGCAGCGGTGCATCCAAAACCACTTGCACGCCCAGCTTCTGCAGGCGTCCAAGAACATGATCAGCCTCATCACGCGCGGCCTGCGCATCGGTCGGGGTGCGCTCGGCGAGCAGTTGACGATAGATTTCCTGCGCATCCTGACGCTGCCAGTCGAATCCACGCAGCTCCGGCATGCGCAAGGCCGCCAGCAGCACGATGTCACCGGGGCGTGCCTCGCGCTCGATGGTCGACAACGCGTCCTCAATGAAGCCCTGGCAGTCGGACGGGCTGGCCCGCAGCAGGTTGACGAAGCTGCAGCCGCCGCGATCCTGCTGGCGCACCTCCATGCCGGTCTGGCGCGCGACCATGCTGGTCATGGTGCGATACGCCGCCGCGTGCGAATCGCCGGACACGAACAGGCGCCGCCCTTCAAGCGCCGGCGCACTCACCGGCTCCAATGGGCGCCACGCGGGGTAGCGACGCGCCTGCCATGCATAGCCGTCGCGGGTCACGCTCAGCGAGACCTGCTCATGGTACTCCACCGTGGCCCAGGCACCCGCGCCACACAGCGCCACCAGCGGCAACGCCATCGCCAGCACCTTGGCCGGTGCCAGGCGCAGCAGCGGCAACGCACTGCGCAGCGGACGCTCGATGAAGTGATACGACACAGCCGATAGCGCCAGCAGCAGTACCGGATACAGCCACAGCGCGGCGCCGTGCAGGCCGTAGGTCCAGCGCAGCAGCACCAGCAGCGGCCAATGCCACAGGTACAGCGAATAGGACAGGCGCCCCAGGTAGGCGAGCGGTGCGCAGCCCAGCGCGCGGGCGATGTGTGATGTCCCCGGCATCGACACGCTTGCCAACAGCAGCAGGGTACCGGCCACGGTGGCCAGCACGCCGGGAACCGGCATCGCCAGCTGCGGTGCGATCACCACGCCCGCACCCAGCAGTGCCAGACCGACCACTGCAACCGCATCACCGTTCTGGCCCGGCGTGCGCGTGCGCATCCACTGGTACAGCAGCGCGCCCGCAGCCAGCTCCCAGAATCGCGCCGGCAGCAGGTAGAACGCTGCCGCCGGTGCCGTCTGCGCCTGCCAGCCTGCCCACGCCAGCGACAGCAGGGTGAGCACCGGCAACAACCAGCGCAACCACGGCCAGCGCTCACGCCCGCGCAGCCACACGAAGAACAGCAGCGGGAAGACCAGGTAGAACTGTTCCTCCACGCCCAGCGTCCACGTGTGCAGGAAAGGGTTCAGTTCTGCGCCGGGTGAGAAGTAGTCGTCCTGCTGACCAGCCAGCACGATGTTGCTGAAGCCGACCAGCGCGGCCAAGCCGGTCTGGTCGAACTGCTCATTGCGCCACGCGCGGGGAATGAACAGCGCAGACAGTATGAAAGTGGTCACCAGCATCACCAGCAGCGCCGGCAACAGGCGCAGCACGCGGCGCCGGTAGAAATCGAGCAGCATCGCGCCCAGCGACGCATGGGCGCGCGAAGCCAACGACTGGCTGATCACGAAGCCGGACACCACGAAGAACAGATCCACACCGGTGAAGCCACCCGGTAACCAGGCTGCGTTGGTGTGAAACAGGATGACGGCCAGCACCGCCAATGCACGCAGGCCGTCAATGGCAGCGTTGTGGGAACGTTCGGGAGCAGACATGCGGGTGACCGGCAGCGAGCGATCCGGCAGCATCGCCACCGTTTGCGTAGTCATTCAATGGACGATCGCGACAGACATGGACATCGTTCAGGTCCCGCCCCCGCTCGACGCGGTTGTAGAGCCGAGCCATGCTCGGCTGCTCTTCGTTCAGATCGCGGTGAGCCGAGCGTGGGCTCGGCTCTACAGAGGTCCGTGCGCCGACCCCGACACGCCCGCTTACCAGGCCATGCGCAAGCCCACCTGGCCACCCACGTTGCGATAGCCGCCTTCGCCGCGCTGCACGCTCACGCCGCCCCACGCACCCCAGCGCTGGCCCAGCTTCAGCTCGGCACCGGCCTGCATCTCGTAGCGGTTGCGTGGCAGGTCCGCGCCCAGCGTCTCACCGTTGAACTGCAACGTGCTGCTGCCGCTGCCACGCAACCAGTTCACGCCCAGGTACGGCTGCACCGTGTTGCCGGCGGCAGTGCCATGGCCAAACACGCGCACGCCCAGGCGCCCGCTCAGGCCACCGGCGTCGGCGTGGTCGATCACCGTGCCATTGCTCTCCACGTGGCGATCGGCGCGGAAGTCGACATGACTCAGCTGCAGCTGCGGCTGCACGTACAATGCGCTGGCGGCACCCTGCCACACGTTGAAGGTGTAGCCGGTCTCCAGCGACGCACTGGCCATGCGCGAATCGTAGTGCTCCGGCGCCAGGCCGATGCCCTGCACCCGGTTGTCGAATCGGCCGTACTGCAGGGTCGCATCCACATACGCGCCTCGCGTGCCATCGGCCTCCTGCAACCAGGTGCCGTACACGCCCACCGCGCTGCCACGCACCCGGCCCTTGGCACTGTAGCCAGTCAGATCGGACACTGCGCTGCTGTCAGCACGCCCCGTGCCTAACATCACGCCGAATGCAGCGTTGCCTCGGCGAGCCAGGTCAGTGCCGATCTGCAGCACCGAGGTGTTGCCGTCTACCGACAGCTGGCCCCCCACCGCGGTGAAGTCGGCCCGACCATGCCCGACCCGCGCCCAGGCGTTGCGTGTATCACCTGCACCCGCGCCACCCTGGCGATCGTTGAGTCGATGACCAAACATACCCACCGCGGCAGCTTGGTTGGCCAAGTAAGCACCGGCTTCCGGGCGCAGCAGCCGAGGCAGAGTGATGGGGTCAACCGGATCGATCGGGTCAATCGGCGCACAGCCCGGCAGCGACGCTTCGACCTGGCACGGGTCGGGCGTCGTCGGCAGTTCGGAACGCAGGTACCAGTTGCCTTCGCCGCCGGCCACGCCCCCCTTGTGCAGGAAGTACTCATACGTACCCGCCACGGCACGCCCGGCCAGCGTGTAGTGGGCCAGCGACGCGCCATCAACCCGGATCAGTTCGATCCCGTCCAGCGTTTGCGCACCGAGGCCGCCGACGTTGTTTACCATTACCTGCGCATCGCCCCGCGCGTCGCCATGCACGTGCAGGCGGTCGATGGCCGAATCGTCCCCCTGCAATGCACCGTTGAACAGGAACGTCGCAGCGGTCGTATCCAGATCACCGGCCACGGTCAACGTGTTGAAACCGCGCCCGTCGGACAGTGCAAGGCCACTGCCGTTGACCTGCAGCGATTCGACCGCAGTATCGCCGGTCAACGTCCACTGGCTGCCACTGTCCAGCGAGACGCCGTGCAGCCGATCCGAGCGGCCCACCCACAGCGAGCCCTCCGACAGGTGCACGTGCAGCTCCGACTGCGGCGCCCGGCCCGCCGCCAGATCGTCGGGATTGATGACGATGTCGCCCTGCATCCGCGCGCCCTCCGCCAAGGCCACGTCGAAGCGACCGGCCACGGCCGCATCCAGCTGCACGGCGATGCCGTTGCCACCGTACAGCACCGCGCCCTTGCCCAGCGCCAGTCCGGCATCACGCGTGGAACGGATCCAGGCGCCGCCGTACTGCTGGCTTACCAGCGATCCGCCATCGATCTGCAGGCGCCCGCCATCGTTGATTACTGCCGCCCATGAGCCCTCGCCTTCGGTCAATACGTGGGTGTCATGCAGGACGATTTCACCCGTACCCGCTGCCAGTACGCCATGCGCCTGGGCACCTCGCGTGACGACGGCACTTTCCCGCAAGTGCGCTGTGCCGCCATCGCGTGCAACCACCGCAGGCGAATCGTCACCAGTCGTTTCAACCCAGGATCCGATCACCTCGGCCTGCGGCGTGGCAGAATGCCTGCCATCGACCCATAAGCCAGCCGCACCGGTGCCAGATGCGCGCAGCGCGCTTTCATGCACCCTCGCCACGCCACCTTCCTGCCACAGTGCCGCGCCCCCCGCAGCCGTGGACTGCAGTTCCGAATGGCGCGCATCCAGCGAGGTGTTTCCAGACAGGCTCACGCCGATGCCGCCCACAACCGCACTGGCATCGACATGGGCCGTGCTTCGCTCGCCGGAAAGCCGCAGGCCGGCACGGAAATACCGGTCTTCTCCCTCAGAGGCTTCAAGCCGACTGCCCACGACGTCCACGTGATTGTCCGCTCCAGTCATCGACAACGCATCGCCTATTGCGGAAACACCGCTGCCGTGAAGGCTCAGTCGGCTTCCGTCACCAATCACGTTAATGGCGTGATACAGATCGCTACGCAATCGACTTCCGGATATCGCAACAGCACTGCTGCCAAGGGCCAAAGCGAGGGCGCCGCTCAGTTCGCTGTCGGCAACAACCAGCGTGCCGTTGTAGCTGTCGATAGCTACACCACCACCGGCAACTATGCGACTGTCATTGACCGTCGCGGTTGCGCCGGCCGCCAGGGACAGCCCTTTGGGATAGGACCCGCCATCCTTGTCGCTCAGATCGATCGCGACACGATCCAGCGTCACCTTGGCGTTCTCCCGCACCCGGATGGCATGGATATCTCTGGGTGACATGGGCTGCTCGACAATTCGTACATCCCTGAGCATCACGTGCGCTGTGCCGGCAACCATGATGCCCTCTCTCGGGCCCGCCGGCAGTTCCACCAGCACCCCGTCCAGCGTCGTGGTCCCTCCGGTCGCATTCAAGGCGTATCCACGCCGTGCCAGGATCGTCCCTCCCCGCATCTGCAGCCGGCCGCCTGATACGTCGATAGCAGGGCCCGTGGACCCTTTGTCAGAACCTTGAATATGCACATCCTCCAGAGCAACCTCCCCTCCCTCGACGAGAACTCCGCTACTGCTCTCACCACTCACTGTGATGCGTGTGCCGGACGCCTGCAGGACCGCGCCAGCACCCACCGAGATGCCATGCGCACGCCTGCCGTTGGTCTGGATGCTGCCGCCCTCGATCACGGCCCGGCTCCCTTCACCATCGACCGCCACGGCCACGGCCTTCGAAGAGCGGGTTTCCAGATGCACGCCAGAAAGACGGGCGTATCCTCCCGTGCCAACAGAGATGCCGGGCGCGCTACTCCCCCCAGAGAAGATACTGCCCCCTTCCAGCGCAACGCGGCTTCCCGAGCCTTCGACCCGGACAGCTGGAACGTCGGCGCCCCACTGGTAGAGATTCACCGATCCTGAGGGAATGATCGAACCGCCGTTGAGCGCGTGGAATACCGGCGCAGCGTCACTGCTGTAGGCTCGATAGTCACCGGCTGCAGGCCTCTGCTCATCACCGTCGGCGATGACCTGTTGCGCTTGCGCCGAGAAGCCGGCGAGCACGCCAGCAAGCAGCCCCAAAGAGGGGACGACAGGATGATTGCGACACATGAAGGCGCTCCGAAGAAAGGCAATGTCGCAAATGGTCCCTTCTGTCGCAGAGGCCATCCATGCAACTTGTTGCAATCAGGCAGTACAGGGGACGGTGGGTTCATCTGGCGTTGCGCGGCCCGCATTGCGGGCCTACGCTGGCGGCCAGGAAAGCCGCCGGGCGTAGGCTCAGCGCTACATCGATGCTGTCCTACCAGCGCCGTGCCACGCCCAGCTGTGCGCTCGTCTGGCGGTAGCCGTGATCACCACGCGAGACGTTGAGGCCACCCCAGGCGGACAGGCCGCTCCGGAACTGGATGCGTACCCCACTTCCCACTTCGTAGCGACTGCGCGGTGTAGTACCGGCGATTGTCTCGTTGCCGAAACCGAGCTCGGATCGGCCCGTATCGCGATACCCGTGGGCGGCCAGCCATGGACTGACCACTAAGCCCTGTCCTTCGGCACCCTGCCCCTCCAGGCGCAACCCCAGGCGCCGTGACCACGCGGTACGGTTTGGATGTGCGATCGAAGTGCCGGTTGCCTCCACGTGCAGGTTGCCGCGATCGCGGAACTGGACGATCTGTACATCCGGTTGCAAGGTCAGCACGGTGCCGCCAAGCGTGCCCAGCGGCAGGCGGTAGCCGGCCTGAAGCGATGCCTGGCGTGCGCGCGACCGGTAGTGCTCTGGCGCCAGCGCATCACCCTGCACGCGATTGCGGAAGCGCGCATGCACAACTGCAGCATCCACATAAGCGGCCTCACCCTGCCAACCGGCGTACACGCCGAGGGCATTGGACTGCACCCGGCCGCGGGCGGCATAGCCGGTCAGGGACGAGCGCGACTGCGCATCGGCACGCCCGGACAACAGCGACACGCCAGCGCGGCCACGCCCGGCGTCGAACACGCCCAGGTCGGCGCCCAGCTGCAGGCTGTTCCACTGCGCGGATTGCTGCAGCTGATCCACCAGTCCCGGCAGCTGCGCCTGACCACTCTCGACCCGGGTCCACCCGCGTACGCCCTCCCGCCCCTCATTCGTGGCCAGAGGCTGGCGTGGCTGCAGCAGCGCCTGTCGCACCCACCGGTTGGCCAGATAGGCACCCGCTTCCGGTCGCAGCACGCCTGCCGGGTCAGGCAGTGATGGAACTTCCGGGGTTGGATCAGGCCCCGGCTCCGGTGTCGGCTCCGGTGCCGGATCGGGACCAGGAACTGGATCGACGCCGCAGCCGGGCAGAGCCGGATCGTCATCGCATGGGTCAACGGCGGTCAATTGCGAGCGCAGGTACCAGTCACCATCGGCGTTATCGCGATGCAGGAAGTACTCATACATGCCGCCGACCGCACGACCGGACAGGGCCAGCGTCGCCAGCGACTGCCCGCCCACGGTGATCAAGGGGATTCCCTTGTCGGTTGCGGCCCCGTCGCCAACGCCGACCACCGAGACCGTACCATTGCCCAGGAAATCGCCCTGGACGTCGAAGCGATCACTGGCTGCGGCGTCCCCGCCCAGCACCGTATCCAGGCGCAGGTGACCTTCGTCAAGGGTCAAATCCCCGCGCACGACGAAGCGATCGCCTGCATGGCCGTTGGCCAGCGACACCTCGCTGCGCTGCACACTCAACTGATCGACCATGGCGTTGCCGTCCACCTGCCAGACGCTGCGCTCGCGCAATGCGACATCGAGCCGGCCAACATCCGCGACGCGGGCGCCCCCCCGCATCAGGCTGCCCTGCAGCTGGACATCGGCCGCGGCGAAGCGGCCGATATCGAACAGTGCACCGCGCTCGTTCGCAAGTACGCTGCCCGCCTGCGCGCGCAGCTGCACCCGGGTATCGGGTGCCTCCAGGACGATCGCCGCAGCCCCTCCGCCAAGCAGCTTGGATGCGTGCAGGTTCACCCGCACCTGACCATGCCCAACCGCCATGCGCAGCGCCGCGTCGCTGCCCTCTGCCACGCTGTTGACCATCTCCAATCGATTGGCATCGCCATCGAGGAAGCGCACTGCATCGCCCTGCAGCGCCTGTACCTGGCTGTCCTGCAGCATCAGTTCGGCGCCCATGCCTGCACGGCCCGCGTCAGCGCCGCGATAGCCTGCAACGATGCCATTGCTACCATTGCCCTCAACGCGAACCTGCACACCGTACAGCTGGGCACGACCCACGTAGGCGTACGACGGGCCTCCGAAACCAATGTGACCCGACTCGACGTAGAGCCCCGTACTGTCTTCCCCCGCTGTGCGAATGCTGCCGCCCTGCATGGCCACATCCGATCGATAGTTCCAGAGGCCGAACGCCCTGTCACCCTGGGTCGCGATGTCCACGTTGCGCAGCTGCAGCCACGCACTGGGATTGAGCGCGACGCCCGCACTATCCTGGCCCTGCGTGAAGATCGAGCTGTCGATCACGGTGGTCGTATTCGCCTTGGCGATGAATCCTGACGCGTCCGGCGAAATATTGCCTACGTACAGCCCCGTCGAAGCCTCGCCGGAGGTCCTCAGGTGCGACCGGCTGATCCTTGCGCCGTCCACATGGTTGCTGGTCATCACCACGGCGTCGGACATCGTCCCTGCAGTCTCGACCCGGCTGTCTTCCATCACCAGATAGCCACGGTGATTGATGCTCATCTCCACGCCAGGCCAGCGATCATGGCTACCGATCACGGTGGCGTCGTAGACCTCCAGCGACCGATCGAACCAGAGATCGTGGGCAGCGATCTCAACGCCGCACAGGTAGGACACGTCTACAGCCGGATCGCCCGGATCAGCCGGGCGGGGAATGCTCGGGCAAGGCACGCCGGGAGGAGCGGCGGCAACCGATGCTGCGGGTAGCACCAAGGCCAGCATCAATGCTGCCGCCAGAGGCTGTCGGGTGAGGTTGTTCATGGCGTCCAGGAATCGAAAGGTGGTATAGGCAGGAACTTTCGACCCGTACGCCACCGAATGCCATGCAACTTGTTGCAAATCCATCCGCAGTATGAAGGCTGCAACCCGCCAGACAAGACATGTGCCATCGCGATTGCCTCTTCTTGCAGTGCGCCCGCACGACGCTGCTCCTGTAGAGCCTAGCCATGCTCGGCCGCTTTTCGATCAGATTGCGATGATCCGAGCGTGGGCTCTACAGGAATGTCGCGATTGCCATGCCGAGGCGCGCGCCACGCGTCTGCACCTTCTTTGAATTTTCAAATCTTTCTCATTGGCAGTGCTGGCGCTTCCCGCAAATGATGTGGCGCCACCGACAACGGGTGGCACGGGCTTCCAATCCCGTTAGGTTGATGTGTTGGTTACGCTTGCCTGCCGGCGTCGCTCTTTCCTTGTTGGGTGGCGTCGGCAGGCATTCTGTCCGCGCTTACATGGCGGGCGGTGCGTGGGGGCCTTGTGCCCGCCGGCGCCTCTACATCGACCTCCGGTATTGGAACCACGCACCGTCCGCCACCCTCGCTGTTAAGCAGGGTGGCCCCTTCGTCGCACGCACAAGGAAGCCGCCATGACTGCCACACACTACCCGTACCTGTTCGCCACCCTCGGCGAGGCCGCCAACGAACTGCCCGAGGCCATCGCCCGTGCGCTCGAAACCACACTCAGTGCCACCCAAGGCAGTACCGAACCTTCAGCCACCACGCTGCTGGCATGCCTGCAGCGCTTCCGCCAGGTGGACGCCGCCGACGGCCAACCCTGGCCAAAGAAGGGCCACACGTCGGGTCACCGGATGGCCATGGCACGCGCGGACCGCGCCAATGCCGGGCTGACCGTGTTGCTGGAACTGCTGCATGCGAGCGAACGGATGCGTGTGGATGGCGATGAAGATCAACAGATTGGAGAGGACGTGCGCGAAGGCTTGCTTCTGGCGTGCCGAGGGCTGTCTGAATATGTGGATGTGCAGTTGCACTGCACATGAGCACACAACCATGGCAGCTGTCGAAGTGCCCACAGTCAGGGCAATTGGGGCTCGTGTTTGCAAGAAATTGTATGGCCCGTCAGTGCACCAGTGTCGATAGTGCTCTCTTCTTTCCTGGAGGGTACTGATGCACAAGATGATGGTTCCACTGACAAAACGCTATGCACAGTTCAATGGCCGCGCAAGCCGCAGCGAGTTCTGGTGGTTCCAGCTGTTCATCCTGATCGTTTCGATCCCGCTGTATCTGCTGAGCTTCTATGCCGGCCACAGTGGTTCGCAGGGCCTGGCGCTGGTCGCTACCGGGCTGAGCGTAGTGATGTGGCTGGTGTTCGCCTTGCCGTGCATTGCCGCAACCATTCGCCGCTTGCACGATACCGATCGCTCGGGCTGGTGGATGCTGCTGGCGTTCGTGCCGTTTGCGAGCCTGGTGCTGCTGGTGTTCCTGGTGCTGCCCAGCACGCCGGGCGACAACCGCTTCGGTGCGCCGGTTCCGCACGTATAACCAGACCGCGTTGGTAGGTGTCGACCTTGGTCGACATGGATGTGCCACCGGATGCCGACACATCCGTGCCAACCAAGGTTGGCACCTACCAGAGCAACATCGATGTGCTTCACTTGGGGTCAGATCCCTTTGCGGCGCAAAGGGATCTGACCCCACCCCGAAGGTTGACCCAGCAGGGCAGTACCGCTGCGGCTACGCGAAGTGCTGGTAGCCGCCGTCGGCGGCTTCGCCATCCACATGCACGCCCTGCCCTCCGGCCATCCGACCGATGCGGGTGAGCGGCACGTCCAGCGATTCGGCCAGGTAGTGCAGCGCGTCACGCTGGTCGGCAGCCGCGGTAAAGCACAGCTCGTAGTCGTCGCCACCGCGCAGTGCGCAGTCGCGTGCGGCCTCACGACCGAGCAGCTCACGCAATGCGTGCGAGATCGGCAGCGAGTCGGCATCGACATGTGCGGCCACGTTGCTGCGCGTGGCGATATGACCGAGGTCGGCCAGCAGGCCGTCGGACACGTCCACCGCCGCGTGCGCGAAGGCCCGCAGGCGCAGGCCCAGGGTCACGCGCGGTGCCGGCCGCAGCAGGCGCAGGCGCAGGCTTTCGTAGTCGGCCAGCAGCGTGGCGGTGGCGATGCTCAACGCACCCTGTTGCCACAGGCGCAGCGCACCGGCGGCATCGCCGAGCGTGCCACTGACCCAAATGTCATCGCCTGCCTGTGCGCGGTCGCGCCGCAGGGCCTGGCCGCGCCCGACCTGGCCCATCGCGGTCACCGACAGCGACAGCGGACCGCGCGTGGTGTCGCCACCGATCAGCGCGATGTCGTGCTGGTCGGCCAGGGCGAAAAAGCCATCGGCAAAGGCCTCGATCCAATCTTCAGATGCTTCCGGCAGCGACAGTGCCAGCGTGCACCACGCCGGGCGCGCGCCCATCGCGGCCAGGTCCGACAGATTGACCGCCAGGGTCTTCCAGCCGATGTCGAAGGCCGGGGTTTCCACCGGGAAGTGCACGCCGCTGTTGAGCGTATCAGCGGTGACCACCAGCTGTTCGTTGGCGCGCGGCTGCAACAGCGCGGCGTCGTCACCGATGCCGAGCAGGATGTCGTCGCGCTCGAGGGTGCGGGCGCGGATGCGGTCGATGAGGGCGAATTCGGCCAGGGACATGGGGCGTTCCCGCTGTTGTACGTGCCGCGCAAGGCGCGGTGGGCGGTAGTGCCGGCCGCTGGCCGGCAACCTCAGGATCCCTGCAGCTGCCGGCCAGCGGCCGGCACTACCACAGGCGGGTCAGTGACCCGATTCGACCTTGCGCCATTCCACGGCGGCACGATCCAGCACGCCGTTGACGTAGGTATGGCCATGTTCGGAACCGAAGCGCTTGGCCGATTCGATGGCCTCGTTGATCACCACGCGGTACGGCACGTCCAGGCGGTAGCGAAGCTCGTAGGCGGCCAGGCGCAGCACCGCGCGTTCGATCGCATCCACTTCCTCGATGCCACGGTCCAGGTACGGGCCGAGCGCTTCGTCGATGTCGCGACGGTTGTCGAGCACGCCGTGCACCAGCGCCTCGAAGTACGCCAGGTCGGCGATTTCGCGGGCCTGCTCGTGGGCGAACTGGGCGATCAGCGACTGCGCGTTGCCGCCGGAGATCTGCCAGGCGTAGATGGCCTGCACGGCACGACGACGGGCGCGCGAGCGCAGCACCGGATCGACGCCATCGCGGCGGACGGGTTTACCGGAGGGCTTGCCCTGGGTGTTCTTGTTCATGGCAGTTGCTCCAGCAGATTGACCATTTCCAGTGCGGCGAGTGCGACTTCCTCGCCCTTGTTGCCGTGGCTGCCGCCTGCGCGGGCCTCGGCGTCTTCAACGCGTTCCACCGCCAGCACGCCGTTCAGCACCGGCACGCCGAAATCCAGCTGCACGCGCATCAGGCCTTCGGCGCAGCGGTCGGCCACGTGTTCGTAGTGGCGGGTGTCGCCACGGATCACGCAGCCCAGGGTGAGGATGGCGGCGTGTTCATGCGCGGCGGCCAGGCGTGCAGCCACCAGCGGCAGTTCCCAGGCACCCGGCACGCGGATCACGTCGATGTTGGCTTCGGTGATGCCGTTGCCGGCCAGGCTCAGGCGGACGCCTGCGACCAGCGCGTCGGTGATGCGGGCGTTCCAGCGGCTGGCCAGGATGGCGAAGCGCGCCGACTCGGGAGTGCGAAGATCGCCTTCGTAGTGGCTCATATGCGGCTTGGGGGACTCGATAAGGGGGTAATTCTAGCGTGGATGGGCCCCGGCCGTGGCTGGCGGGGGCCTTCAGGGTGTGCCGACCAACGGTCGGCACCCACCGGTAGTGCCGGCCGCTGGCCGGCTCTACCCATTACAGGGTCACCGTCTCCACCACTTCCAGGCCGTACCCGGCCAGGCCGATCTGGCGGCGCGGGGTGCCCAGCACGCGCAGCTTGCCCAGGCCCAGGTCGGACAGGATCTGTGCGCCGGCACCGTTGCGGCGCCACTGGCCCACGTCCTTGTCCTTGCCCGGCACCACCGGCGCCGGCTGCTGGCGCAGGCGGGCCAGCAGGGCTTCGCCATCGCGCGGGGCCGACAGCACCACCATCACGCCTGCGCCCTCGGCATCGATTGCACGCAGGGCGTCGGTGGCCGCCACGCCGAAGTCGTCACGGCGCCAGTGCAGCAGGTCGGCCAGCGGGTTTTCCACCTGCACGCGCACCAGGGTCGGTGTTTCCGCATCCGGCGTGCCGCGCACCAGGGCGAAATGCAGGTCGTGGGCGATGCGGTCGCGGTAGGTCACCAGCTTGAACGGGCCGAATTCGGTGTCGATGTCGCGCTCGTCCACACGTTCAACAGTCTTTTCGGTGGCCAGGCGGTAGGCGATCAGGTCGGCGATGGAGCCCATCTTCAGGCCGTGCTCGCGGGCGAACACTTCCAGTTCCGGGCGGCGCGCCATGCTGCCATCCGGGTTCAGGATCTCCACCAGCACGCCGGCCGGTTCCAGCCCGGCCAGCATGGCCAGGTCGACGCCGGCTTCGGTATGGCCGGCGCGGGTCAGCACGCCGCCCGGCTGGGCGATCAGCGGGAAGATGTGGCCCGGCTGGTGCAGGTCCGACGGCTTGGCGTTGGGCTTGACCGCGGTGCGGATGGTGTGGGCGCGGTCGTGAGCCGAGATGCCGGTGGTAACGCCCTCGGCGGCCTCGATGCTGACCGTGAAGTTGGTCTGGAACTGCGCGGTATTGGCCTGCACCATCGGCGCCAGGCCGAGGTCGGCGGCGCGGGTGCGGGTCAGCGGCAGGCACACCAGGCCACGGCCATGGGTGACCATGAAGTTGATGTCCGACGGCTTGACCAGCTCGGCGGCCATGATCAGGTCGCCTTCGTTCTCTCGGTCTTCGTCATCGACGATGACCACCATGCGGCCCAGGCGGATGTCTTCCAGGATTTCCGGAATCGGGGCGAAATTCATGCGGCATCTCCGTGTGGGTGCTGACCGTTGGTCGGCACACTGATCAACCGCTCCACATAGCGGGCGACCAAATCGATTTCCAGATTGACCGCACTGCCCACGCCGGTGGCAGAGAAGGCGGTGTTGGCCACGGTGTGCGGAATGAGGGCGACTTCAAAGCCTTCATCGTCCACTTCGTTGACGGTGAGGCTGACGCCGTCCACGCAGATCGAACCCTTCTTGGCGATGTAGCGGCGCAGCGAGGCCGGCGCGGCGAAGCGCCAGCGCTGGGCACGTGCATCTTCCTGGATGGACAGCACCTGGCCGAGGCCGTCGACGTGGCCGCTGACCAGATGGCCGCCGAGGCGGTCGGTCGGGCGCATGGCCCGTTCCAGGTTGATGACCGCACCCTCGCCCAGCTGGCCCAGCGTGGTCAGGCCCAGAGTCTCGGTGGAGGCGTCGGCCTGGAAGCTGCGGGCATCGAACGCGATGACGGTGAGGCAGACGCCGTTGATGGCAATGCTCTCGCCCATCTGCACGTTGTCGAACGGCAGATTCCCGACATTGAAGGTGAAGCGGACATCGCCGCCGATGGATTCGCGTGCGGCCAGACGGCCGACGCCTTCGATGATTCCAGTAAACAAGTAACGTTCTCCGCGAAAAGTGAGCGAAAAACGCCGCAAGGCAAACAGGTGCACGCAGGGCAAGAGCCCTGTGGCACCGTCTTCTTTCATCCGGACTATGACCGTCGGCTCCGGCATTGGACCGGATCTGCTGACCCCCGGCCGTGGGCCGGGGCGCTCGCGGGCTCGTGCTTGCGCACCTACCGCCGGTGGGGAATTGCACCCCGCCCTGAAGACGTTTGTGTACCGGCGAACCGGCCCGCGCAGTGTACCAGCCCGTGCTGAACGGGGTCGGATCCCTTTCCGCAGGAAAGGGCTCTGACCCCATGGACCGGTGGCGCAGCAGCACTGGGGTCAGGGCCGTTTCCCGATGGCAAACGGATCCGACCCCCAACCCCGGTCCGCCCCAGCCTGTGACGGCCGTCTCTCGCATTTTGTAAAACTTTCATTAAAATCCGCAGCGGACGACATGAGGTCGCCACGGGCAGCCGCGAGGGCAGGCCCGCCAATGGACTGAAACTCACAGGAATTCCCATGCGCAAGATCCTGATCGTGGCCGCCCTGCTGGCCGCCGCCCCGTTCTCGGCTTCGGCCGAGGCCCTGAGCTACACCTACGTTGAAGGCGGCTGGACCCAGGTCCAGGTTGACGACAACCTGCTGGACGACCCGAAGGTCGACGGTGGCTACCTGCGCGGTTCGGTCGCGCTGGCCGAGCAGGTCTACGTGTTCGGTGGCTGGTCGCGCACCAGCAAGACCCGCCACTACGGCGAAGATTCGCTGAAGCTGGAACTGAACCAGCCGGAGCTGGGTATCGGCTACCACATGCCGTGGACCGACCGCCTGGACTTCACCGCCGATGCCGCCTGGGTGCGCCAGAACGCCGAATCGACCCTGCGTTATGACGGTGTGCGTTACCACGGCAAGGACCACACCAACCTGGGCCGCGTCACCATGGGCATCCGCGGCAAGCCGTCGCGCATGACCGAAGCCTGGGCCAAGGCCGGCTACATGGATGGCGGCAACAACTACAAGGGCACCTGGGTCGGCACTGTTGGCGGCCAGATCAACTTCACCAAGACCTGGGGTCTGGTGGGCGAGATCTCCGGCTACCGCGACGTCACCCAGTACTCGGCCGGCGTCCGCGCCAGCTTCTGATCCAACGGTCGCTCCTCGTCGTGCGATCGAACGGGCCCCGCAAGGGGCCCGTTTTTTTTGCCCCGCGCGTCGGCACGTGATCACAGGGCGCCGTGGGGCCTGCGCAAAGATGCGCTAGGCTTGCGCGCCTCTGGAACAGGAAACACCGTCATGAAGACCCCCTTGCGTACCCTGCTGGCCAGCGCCCTGCTGGCTGCCCCGCTGCTGGCCAGCGCCGCCCCGGCCACACTGACGCCCGAACAGGCCTTCGATCTGTATGCCCGCGTCCTGCTGGAAGACGACGCCGCCGCGACCCGCACCCTCAACGATGCGCTGAAGCCCGCCTTCGACGGCCAGGACGCGGTAACCCCGAACCCGGGCGCATTGGCCAAGGCGCTGGCCGAACCGTGGCAGGTCGTGCTTGCCAGCACCGGCGCCAAGGCCGACGCGGCCACCAGCGAAGCGCTGTATGCCAAGGCCCTGCGTGATTCGAAGTGCCGCGCCAGCAAGAGCGTGATTGAAGACAACGAATACGTGGACGACCAGAAGCTGGCGCGCATCACCTTCAGCTGCCAGGTGCCCGACCTGGGCAAGGTACGTCCGCTGTTCGCCGCCAGCCTTGCCGCCGACGCCAGCCCGGCCTCGCGCAAGCAGTTCACCGACGCCTACACCCAGGCGCTGCAGAGCGGCGCGCGTGCCGGTCAGCGGCACCTTCACCCTGTACCCGGCCAAGGACAACGGCTACTGGTACAGCGGCAACTTCGATGATCTGGTGGGCACCGTGACCGGGGCGCTGGCACCGTTCGAGGAATGGATGCAGGACGTGCAGGCGGCCAGCGCACCGAAGGTGACCGGCGTACCCGGCTGCGACCTGCTGCTGCAGCAGCACCGCAGCTGCGTGGCGAAGATCGCACCCGACCAGATCAGCGGCGTGGATGCGATGGCCGAGGAACTGAAGGCCAAGGCACAGGTGAAGTCGGCCGATGAGATGACGCAGGAGTGCAAGGCGCTGCGCCCGATCGCCGAGATGATGTGGACGGACGAGTGCACATGAGCACGATGTAGCGCCGTTGCCTGCAGCAGGATCAATGGCACTTTCAGAACCGTTGCATGGTCTTGCGCACACTGCGTGATCAATGCTGTTGTCCTCTTCCACGAGGGCAACAGCATGAAACACCGCACAACCTCGACCACGGCCCTGCTTGTCGCGCTGATGGCGTGCTGGCACGCCGAAGCGTCCAGACCCAGGACATTCTTCGTGCAACCTTCGGTTGCGTTCGAGTCGACCCAGCTGCGCGACCGCGACATCGACGCGCAACTGAGCGAGAACGACGATTGCCGCGCGTTCCTGCAGTACCACGATCAGTGCGCACCGTCGGTACTGCCGGACGAGTACGACCAGGGCATCAGCCGGCGCAGGCTGCGGTGGAAGTCAACGCAACTGACGGGAGAAGCACTCGGTGCCTACTGCCGTGACCTGCATCTGCTGTGGAAGCAGCAATGGAAAGAGCAGTGCCCTGCCCACGAGGACGAGGGCACCTGACAGCGCCGGAACGGGGCCAGTGCCCCGCCATTGCCTCACGGGCGCAACAGCAGCCGGATGTCCTCGCCGACCTGGCGCTGGTCAACCACGCGCAGACGGCGCTGCTGGCCCATTGCCTCGATGCCCAGGCCCGCCAGCAACGGACGACCGTTGTCGCCCAGCAGCGTGGGCGCCTGGTACAGCAGCAGTTCGTCCACCCAGCCAGCGCGCAGCAGCGCACCGGCCAGTGTCGCGCCGGCTTCGGTATGCACCTCGTTGATGCCACGCTCGGCCAGCAGCGCCAGCACCGCACCCAGATCCAACCGCCCCTCTGCGCTGGGCACGCTGGCAAATTCGGCGTCGGCCGCATCCGGTGCGCTCACCGCCGCATCGTGCAGGTACAGCGTCGGCGCACCGCCCTCGCGCACACGGCTGCATTCGAGCGAACGCAGGCGCGAATCGAGCACCACGCGCAGTGGCGGCATCACTTCGGCACCGGCCAGGCGCACGGTCAACATCGGGTCGTCGGCCAGCACGGTATCGGCGCCAGTCAGGATCGCACCGGCGCGAGCGCGCCAGTGCTGCACGTCCTCGCGCGCAGCCGGCCCGGTGATCCACTTGGAGCTGCCGTCGGCCATCGCGGTGCGGCCATCGAGGCTGGCGGCCAGCTTCACCCGCAGCCACGGGCGGTTGCGCTCCACGCGTGACAGGAAACCCTTGTTGAGCTCGCGCGCCGGCGCCGCCATCAGTCCTTCGGCAACCTCGATACCTGCATTGCGCAGCAGATCGAAGCCACCGCCATCAACCTTCGGGAAGGGATCGCGCATCGCCGCCACCACGCGCGTCACGCCCGCTTCGATCAGCGCCAGTGCGCACGGCGGCGTGCGCCCGTAATGGGCGCAGGGCTCCAGGGTGACATAAGCGGTGGCACCGCGGGCCTCGCTGCCGGCTTCGCGCAGTGCGAATACTTCAGCGTGCGGCCCCCCTGCGCGCTGGTGCCAGCCCTGCCCGACCACGCGTTCGCCGTGGGCGATCACGCAGCCGACCATCGGGTTGGGCCGGGTGGTATAGGCAGCGCGCTCGGCCAGACGCAGCGCGTTGGCCATGTGCAGGTGGTCGAGGACGGAGAACGATGGTGTCATGCGACCATGGTAACGCCGCCGGTGTGGATGCACGCGATCGGTAGATCCACGCCATGCGTGGATGGATACCTCCGTGCCAACCAAGGTTGGCACCCACCAGATCATGGGCGCCTCCGTGCCACCACAGCGGTGTCGGTCAGCCCTTCTTCTTCTTGGTCAGGGCGATCACATCGCCCAGCAGCTGCAGCTGTTCGGTGCTGGACGGCAGGTCGCGCTCGAGCTTCTCGATCTCCTCGCGGAAATCGGCCACGTCCTCGAAGCTGCGGTACACCGAAGCGAAGCGCACGTAGCCCACGTGGTCGAGCTTGCGCAGTTCGTTCATGACGAACTCGCCAACCTTGATCGAGGGCACTTCGCGCTCGCCGCTGATGCGCAGCTGGTGCACCACCGCACGTACCGCCGCTTCGATCTTGTCTTCGGGCACCGCGCGCTTCTGCAGCGCGCGGTCGAACCCCGCGCGGACCTTGCGCTGGTCGAACGCTTCGCGGGTGCCATCGCTCTTGACGATGGCCGGCAGCTTCAGCTCGACCGTTTCCAGAGTGCTGAAGCGCTCGCCGCAGGCTTCGCATTCCCGCCGACGGCGAATCGTCGCGCCGTCTTCAGAGACGCGCGAGTCGATGACCCGGGTATCGGCATGTTGGCAGAAGGGGCAATGCATGGAACGCCTGGCTCAGGGAGCAATTGCCACGATCATGGCAGCGTCGCAAAGGTACCTGAGAAAGGGCGCCGCAGCAAATGCTGCCTGCGCGGAAGCGCCTGCATTCTGGCCACCCGAGGTGTGCGGCGAGTTCGTGATGTCCGGCTCAACCCGGTGCGGGCGGCGGCGATGCCACGCGTGACCAGCGCAGCCACGCCAGGTGCCCGGCCATCACCAACAGCGGTGGGCCAAAGCCGAGGAAGGCCAATGTCGAGATCTCCCCGTGCTTGAAGGTGAAGTACAACGCGGCGGCGATCACGCCCAACGCAGCCAGCACGCCCAGCGCCAGGCCGGCCCAGGCGGCAACCGGTGATTGGCGCAGGCCGGCAACACCGCGCCACAGGAACAGCCCGCTCAGCCACAACCACGACAGCAGGCCGATGATTCCCGCCGACGACCACAGCAGCAACAGCGTGTGCTCGTCGCCCGTCAGGTACTTGCCGTCCCATACGACCATCAGCCCCAGCACGGCACCCGTACCGCCTGCTGCCACTGTGGGCAGGCCCACCAGCAGGCCGGCAATGGCCATCCCGCGCTTGTGCAGGGGCTCATCCATGCGTTCGATGTCCTTCCATGGGCCACGTCATGCGCGGCGCTTGATCCACACCAGCACCGCCGCCGGCACCAGCATCGATGGGCCCAACAGCAACAGGGCGATGCCTTCGGCGTGGACCGTGATGCTCCACCACAGCGCCAGCCCCAGCGGGGGCACAGCGGCAAGACCGCCGGCCAGCAGCATCCACCACCAGAGGCGATGCACCTGCAGCCCGGCACGCCCCTGCAGCAGATACCCGGCGCTGAGCCACAACCAGGCCAGGCAGCCGGCAATGCCGGCCAGGCCCCACAGCGGCATCACCGTCACCGCGGCCAGCGTGCCATGGCCGAACTGGCCCAGCCCCGTCAGCAGCAGCATCGTCGCCGCGACACCGCCCACTGCCAGGCTGGGCAGGCCAAATGCCACCGCCAGGACGGCATACAGGTACTTGAGGCGGCGCTCATCCATGCGCGGGATTCCTGGTGACGGGGTCAGAGCCCTTCCCTGCGGGAAGGGATCCGACCCCGGCGGCGATCAGCCGTAGACCGGGTACTTGCGGCACTGCGCGCTGACGGCATCACGCACGCGGGCGATGACGGCATCATCGTTCGGCGCGTCCAGCACGTCGGCGATCCAGTTGGCCAGGTCCACGCAGTCCTGCTCGACGTAGCCACGGGTGGTCACGGCCGGGGTGCCCAGGCGCAGGCCCGAGGTCACGAACGGAGAACGCGGATCGTTCGGCACCGAGTTCTTGTTGACAGTGATGTGAGCCTTGCCCAGCGCAGCTTCCGCATCCTTGCCGGACACGTCCTTGCCGATCATGTCGACCAGCATCAGGTGGTTCTGGGTGCCACCGGAAACGATCTTGTAGCCGCGCGAGATCAGCGTGTTGGCCATCGCCTGGGCGTTCTTCACCACCTGCTGCTGGTAGGCCTTGAAGCCCGGTTCCAGCGCTTCCTTGAAGGCCACGGCCTTGCCGGCGATGACGTGCATCAGCGGACCGCCCTGGATGCCCGGGAACACGATCGACTGCAGCTTCTTGACCAGGTCTTCGTCGGCGCCCTTGGCGATGATGATGCCGCCACGCGGGCCGCGCAGGGTCTTGTGGGTGGTGGAGGTAACGACGTGGGCATGCTCCAGCGGGCTCGGGTAGACGCCAGCGGCGACCAGGCCGGCCACGTGGGCCATGTCCACGAACAGGTAGGCACCGACCTTGTCGGCGATGGCGCGGAAGCGCGCCCAGTCGATCACCTGCGAGTACGCCGAGAAGCCGGCGACGACCATCTTCGGCTTGTGCTCCAGGGCCAGGCGCTCGACTTCGTCGTAATCGATCAGGCCCTGGTCGTTGACGCCGTACTGCACGGCGTTGAACAGCTTGCCCGAGGCATTGACCTTGGCACCGTGGGTGAGGTGGCCGCCGTGGGCCAGGCTCATGCCGAGGATGGTGTCACCCGGCTGCAGCAGGGCGAAGTACACGGCCTGGTTGGCCTGCGAGCCGCTGTGCGGCTGCACGTTGGCGTAGTCCGCGCCGAACAGCTGCTTGAGGCGGTCGATCGCCAGCTGCTCGGCGATGTCCACGTATTCGCAGCCACCGTAGTAGCGCTTGCCCGGGTAGCCTTCGGCGTACTTGTTGGTCAGCTGGCTGCCCTGGGCTTCCATCACCGCCGGGCTGGTGTAGTTCTCGCTGGCGATCAGCTCGACGTGGTCTTCCTGGCGCTGGGTCTCAGCGGCGATGGCCTTGGCCAGTTCGGGATCGTAGGTTTCGATGCGGACGTCACGCGGGAACATCGGGTACTCCAGCAGGCAGGGAAAGGGGTACGGCTCAGCCCCTGATTGTAGCCCCGCACCGGCCTGCCGGGGCCGAAAAGGCCGGGGCCGGCACTCCCGAAGGAATCCGGCCCCGTATGGTTTCCAGGGATGTTGTGGGATCAGGGCCCTTTCCGTTGGAAAGGGATCCGACCCCGGCCGCGATCCTCAGCGACTGTTGATGATGTAGTCGGCGATGATGCCGGTCGCCACCGCCACCAGCAGCATGTTGCCGCGGTCGTCGCGGATCCAGTGGTGCCCATACGGCGGGCGGCGCAGGTGGTAGCGCGGGTAGTCGTTCACCACATAGATCGGGCCGCGGTAGTAATCGCGGTAGCGGTGGCCGACCTTCCAGCCGTAGCCCGGGCCGTAGACCACGCGCGGCGGCGGCGGGGCCGGGCGGTAGTAGCGGTCGTGATCGCGGTGCCAGTCGCGGCGGTCGCGCTCCCAGTCGCGGCGTGCCTCGCGGCGGTCGCGTTCCCAGTCACGGCGGTCCTGTCGCCATTCGCGGCGGTCCTCGCGCCACTCGCGGCGGTCATGGCCGCGACGGTGGTCGTTGTCGGCAAAGGCCGGGGCCACCGCGCCGAACGCCAGCACAGAGGCCACGGCGCCGGCCATTACTCGATTGATGCGCATGTCAGACCTCTGCTTGGGTGGTGGTGAGCCCATATTGCGCAACCGATCTGAACCGTTTCCGGCTGGAAACGCTTCCCGCTGCAGGACTGTGACGCAGTATTCAGCCCACGGCCAGCCCGACGGCGCCTGCCCGGCGCGGCCCGGAACCGGTTCCGGCTATAATTGCGGGTATTCCTTTCCAGTCTGTGCCCGCTGCCACAACGGGATGTTCCCGTGATGGGCCGGGCGCAGGGCCGCGCCTACGGAGACCTCATGTCCTCGCAATACATCTACACCATGAACCGCGTGTCCAAGGTGGTCCCGCCCAAGCGGCAGATCATCAAGGACATCTCGCTGTCCTTCTTCCCGGGTGCCAAGATCGGCCTGCTGGGCCTGAACGGCGCCGGCAAGTCCACCGTGCTGAAGATCATGGCCGGCGTGGACACCGATTTCGAGGGCGAGGCCCGCCCGCAGCCGGGCATCAAGGTCGGCTACCTGGCCCAGGAACCGGAACTGGACCCGAACAAGACCGTGCGCGAGTCGGTCGAGGAAGGCGTGGGCGAAGTGCTGCAGGCGCAGGCTGCGCTGGAAGCGGTGTATGCCGCCTACGCCGAGGAAGGTGCCGACTTCGACGCGCTGGCCAAGGAGCAGGAGCGCCTGGAGGCGATCCTGGCCGCCGGTGATGCGCACACCCTGGAAAACCAGCTGGACGTGGCTGCCGATGCGCTGCGCCTGCCGCCGTGGGATGCCAAGATCGCCAACCTGTCCGGCGGTGAAAAGCGCCGCGTGGCACTGTGCCGCCTGCTGCTGCAGAAGCCGGACATGCTGCTGCTGGACGAACCGACCAACCACCTCGACGCCGAGTCGGTGGAATGGCTGGAACAGTTCCTTGCGCGCTACACCGGCACCGTGGTGGCGGTCACCCATGATCGCTACTTCCTGGACAACGCCGCCGAGTGGATCCTGGAACTGGACCGCGGCCGCGGCATTCCGTGGAAGGGCAACTACACTGAATGGCTGGTGCAGAAGGATGAGCGCCTGAAGCAGGAAGAGAACCAGGAAAAGGCCCGCCAGAAGGCGATCCAGAAGGAACTGGAGTGGTCGCGCCAGAACGCCAAGGGCGGCCGTTCCAAGGGCAAGGCCCGTCTGGCCCGCCTGGAAGAGCTGCAGTCGCAGGATTACCAGAAGCGCAACGAGACCAACGAAATCTTCATCCCGCCGGGCGAGCGCCTGGGCAACATGGTGATGGAGTTCAAGAACGTCTCCAAGAAGTTCGGCGACCGCCTGCTGATCGACAACCTGTCGATGCTGATTCCGCCGGGCGCGATCGTCGGCATCATCGGCCCGAACGGCGCCGGCAAGTCGACCCTGTTCAAGATGATCACCGGCCAGGAAAAGCCGGATTCGGGCGAGATCGTGATCGGCCCGACCGTGCAGCTGTCCTACGTGGACCAGAGCCGCGACAAGCTGGAAGGCAACCACAACGTCTTCCAGGAAGTCGCCGGCGGCCTGGACATCCTCAACATCAACGGCATCGAGATCCAGTCGCGCGCCTACATCGGCCGCTTCAACTTCAAGGGCCAGGACCAGCAGAAGATGGTCGGTTCGCTGTCCGGTGGTGAGCGTGGCCGCCTGCACATGGCCAAGACCCTGCTGCAGGGCGGCAACGTGCTGCTGCTCGACGAACCGTCCAACGACCTGGACATCGAAACCCTGCGTGCACTGGAAGACGCGCTGCTGGAGTTCCCGGGCAACACCTTCGTGATCTCGCACGACCGCTGGTTCCTGGACCGCATCGCCACGCACATCATCGCTTTCGAAGGCGACTCGCACGTGGAGTTCTTCCAGGGCAACTACCGCGAGTACGAGGAAGACAAGAAGCGTCGGATGGGCGATGACGCTGCGCCGAAGCGCCTGCGCTTCAAGGCGCTGAAGTAAAGCAACCGGAAAGGCCGCGCTCGCGCGGCCTTTCTCCTTTCGGTAGGTCACCACCGTTGGTGGTGACGCTTTGAAGCGTACCGACCAACGGTCGGTACCCACCACCAACGGTCGGTACCCACGTTCTGCATTCGGGTAGGTCACGACCGTTGGTCGTGACACCTTAGTCGCGAGAATCTCCATGTCCCTGTTCGAGCGCATGTTCCAGCTGCAGCAGCACGGCACCACCGTGCGTACCGAGCTGCTGGCCGGCATCACCACCTTCCTGACGATGTCCTACATCGTCTTCGTCAACCCGGAGATCCTCGGCACCACCGGCATGGATGCGGGTGCGGTGTTCGTGGCCACCTGCCTGGCCGCCGCGCTGGGTTCGGCGGTAATGGCGCTGGCGGCCAACTTCCCGGTCGGCATGGCACCGGGGATGGGCCTGAACGCGTTCTTCGCGTTCACCGTGGTCGGCGCTGCCGGCCTGCCGTGGCAGCAGGCGCTGGGGGCGGTGTTCATCTCCGGCCTGGTGTTCCTGGTGCTGTCGCTGACCGGTGTGCGGGCATGGCTGGTGTCGGGCATTCCTTCGTCGCTGCGCTCGGCGATCGTGGCCGGCATCGGCCTGTTCCTGGCGATCATCGCACTGCAGAAATCCGGCGTGATCGTCGGCAACGAAGACACGCTGGTGGCGCTGGGCCCGTTGAACACGGCGCCGCCACTGCTGGCGCTGGCCGGTTTCCTGTTGATCGCAGTGCTGGAAGCACGCCGGATCCGCGGCGCGATCCTGATCGGCATCCTGGCGGTGACCGGTGCGGGCTGGGCATTGGGCGACGTGCAGTACCAGGGCCTGGTTTCGCTGCCGCCGAGCCTGGCCCCCACCTTCCTGCAGCTGGACCTGCCGGGCCTGCTGCACCATGACGGCGGTGCGCCGATCGCGGTGTTGCTGCAGGTAGTGCTGGTGTTCGTGCTGGTGGAAGTGTTCGATGCCACCGGCACCCTGTATGGCGTGGTCGGTCGCGCCGGACTGCTGAAGCTGCCGGGCGCGCAGAAGCGCTTCGGCCGCGCGTTGCTGGCCGACAGCACCGCCATCGTGGCCGGTTCGGTGCTCGGCACCAGCAGCACCACCGCTTTCGCTGAAAGCGCCTCGGGCGTGCAGGTGGGTGGCCGTACCGGCCTGACTGCGCTGGTCGTATCGGCGCTGTTCGTGGCCGCGCTGCTGTTCTCGCCGCTGGCGGCGATGGTGCCCAGCTATGCCACCGCACCGGCGCTGCTGTTCGTGGCCGGCCTGATGCTGCGCGAACTGGTGGAAGTGGACTGGAGCGACCTGACCGAATCGGTGCCGGCCGCACTGTGCGCGCTGGCGATGCCGTTCACCTACTCCATCGCGAATGGCCTGGCGTTTGGCTTCATCGCGTATGCGGCACTGAAGGCCGGCACCGGCCGCTGGCGCGAAGTGCATCCGGCGGTATGGCTGGTGGCGGTGCTGTTCACCCTGCGCTACGCGTTGGAGTAAGCACACGGTGGTGCCGGCCAGCGGCCAGCACCACCGGTCGCTGGGTTCACCTGCTGCGCACGGTGCTCTGGGATGATGCGGGCATGGTTGCGCCCGTCCTTCCCGCAGATCCGTCTTCGCCGTTGCGCCGCCGCCTGCTGCGCGCGGCCGTGCTGGCGCCGTTGGCCGGTACGCTCGCCACCCTGCCCGGCTGCTCGCTGCCGGTGCAGGTCGACGGCACCTTCCTGCAGCCCTGGCGCAGCCACCTGCAGTGGGGACTGGCCGACTGGCAGCGCTCGTTGAAGCTTGCACATACGCTGGGCTGCCGTCAGCTGGTGCTGCAATGGACCGGCATCGTCGGCGGCAGTGACGGCGACTGGTCACTGCCCGACGGCAGCCTGCAGCAGCTGTTCACCGCCGCCAGCGAGAACGACATCCGCATCCGCGTCGGACTGCCCTTCCAGCAACGCTGGTGGCAGGCGATCGGGGCCGACAATGCCACGCTGCAGGCGTTCCTCGCCGACAGCCTGGCGCATGCACGCCGCTGGTTGGCACAGGCGCCCTGGGCGCAGGTACCCGCCTTCGAGGGCTGGTACCTGCCCTACGAGCTGGAGCAGTACCACTGGGCCGATCCGGCCCGCCAGCAGTGGCTGGCGCAATGGCTGCACGGGCTGGCAGACGCCGCCCGCGCGCGCGGCGGTGACTGCGCGATCTCCTGCTACTTCAGCCGCCTGCAGACCGACGGCAACCTGGTCACGCTGTGGCAGGCGGTGCTGGCACAGGCCACGCTGCGGCCGATGGTGCAGGACGGCGTGGGCGTTGCCGGCGCCGGCAACGTGCAGCAGCTTCAGCCGTTGCTCGATCATTTCCACGCGCACGACATCGGCTTCGATGCGATCGTCGAGCTGTTCCGCGAACTGCCCGGCAGCGCCGCTGATGGCAGCGGGTTCAAGGGCGAGACTGCCGATGCCGCGCGGATCCAACGGCAGCTGGCGTGGGCACGCGACAGCCGCGCGCAGCACGTGCTGGTCTATGCGCTGGAGCCGTGGCTGACCCAGGACACGCCGCAGGCGGCGGCGCTGCGGCGGCGGTGGGGGTTGCCTCAGTAATAGAGGATGGCGGTGGCGAACAGGCCCTTGGCGCGCTGCGTATCACCGCCACCGATCGCAAAGCGGTACTGCACGGTCAGGTCGAGGTAGGAACGCGGCGTGTTGTAGCGGTCCTCGCGGAACCAGTAGCGCACGCCCAGGCCCGGCCCCGCGCCAAGTGACCAGCTGCGCTGCGTATCGTTGAGCGCGAACGACTGCGACGGGAACAGCGGGTAACGGATGTCGCGCACGCGCGAGCGCTGGTCCAGCCAGTCCGCCCCCACCACCAGATACGGCGTGACCACCCAGTGGGTCTGCCCGGCGCCAAAGCGGAAGCTGCGTCCGGCGCGCAGCTCACCGGCTGCGAACCACTGTTCGCGATGCAGGCGCCCGCTGGCATCGCCGATCCGCCGCACCGGTATGCCGTTGGCATCGAGTGCATCGAGCGTGAAATGCGCGCTGTTGTCATCCCATGTGTAACCGCCCTGCGCGTAGCCGCTGACCATCCACCACTGGTTCACGTCGGTGCGCAGGTCGGTACCGTGGTAATAGCCGTAGGTCAGGTAGGACATCCAGCCACCGGAACCGCTGGCCAGGCGGTAGCGGGCCAGCGTGCTGGCTTCCAGTGGCGGGTTCAGGGCCAGCTGCAGGCTGCACTGCACGGCCGCGGACGCGGGATAGACATCGCCCGTGCGGGTGGCGCTACCGAGAAACTGGCGGCGCTCGATGCCGGCGCTCAGGCCGGTCTGGCCGAAGGCGTAGCGCATGCCGAACGAGGCGATGGTGGACGGCCAGCCGGTGGTGGAACGCGAGCGGCTGAGACGGTCGGCGCGAGCACGTGCGTCGGGTGTCGATTCGCCGGTGCACGGGTCCACTGCGCGAATCGATTCGTAGGTGCCGCCCTCGTCGTACAGCGTGTTGAGCAGCCGGGTGTACAGCTCCAGCGTGCCATGCTGGTCATTGAACGCCGGGGGCCGCCAGAACGCTTCCAGCGTGCTGAACACCGAATCGCCCGACGTACTGATCGCCGCGCCGCCGACATTGGTCGCGGCCTGGCGCGCGCCGCGGAAACCGGCCGAGGCGATCACGCCCCACTCGCGCGAATAGTTGGCGATGGCATTGCGCACGTTGTAGCGCTGATGCGCATCCAGAGGCAGCTCACCGGCGTCGGCGCGATCAATGGCGCTGCGCAGCAGCGACACCGCCTGCGGATGATCTCCGTTGGCCGCACTCGCGTACGCCTGGTCGATCACCACGCTCTTGGGTGCCTTGCCGGTGGCCTCGGCGGCACGGAAGTCGGCCAGTGCGCGCGCCGGTTCACGGGCCTTCTGGTTGAGGTAGCCGCGTTGCATCAGCGCCACCGCGTCATCAGGGTGTTGTGCCAGCGTCGCATCCAGGCGCAGCCGCGCTTCGTCCTGCTGGCTGCGGTTGCCTGCCGCCAGCGTGGTGGTCAGCAGGCCTTGCAGGTCTGCATCGTCCGGTGCGAGTTGCACGGCCTGCCTTGCCTCACCGATGGCCTCGGCAAAGTCCTGCCGCGCGTAGGCTGCATATGCGCGCTGTGCGGCACCACCGTCGCCCTGCAGGTCAGCCGGCATCAGCTCGCAGACATTGCCGGTGCCATCCGACTGGCAATGCTGGAACGGCGCCGGATAGGCCTGCGCACTCATGCGCGGACGCTCGCGACTGGATCCGGTCGCCCTGGCGCGCTGCTCGATGCCCTGCTGCAGCAACTGCTGCGCGCGAGCATCGCCCACATCCGTGGGCAACGCCGCCTGCAGCGGCGCCAGCAGTGCAGCCGCACGTATGCGGTCCCCAGCGGCCAATGCCGCATCCACGGCCAGCAGGCGCACGTTGCGCTGTTGCGTTGTGGACCCCGGCAGGGCAAGCGCGGTGTCGAAGTCCTCATTGGCAAGCACGGTCTTGCCCTGGCGCTGGCGCAGATAACCGCGCATCACCCGGGCATTGAGATCGCCGCCGTCGGCCTGCAGTGCCTGGTCGGCGCTGCGCTCGGCGTCGGCCAGCTGCCCCTGCTGCAGCTGCGCGGTGATCAACAGCAACCGGTACGAAGCAACATCCGGCGCAAGCTCGACGGCGGCCCGCGCCTGCGCGACGGCCGCCGCATCGTTCTGCGTGGACAGCGACTGGTAGGCCTGCTGGGCCTGCAGCAGCGCGCGCTGGCGGGCCAGCGCCACGCGCCGCGCGTGCAGTTCCTCGACGTTCGGTGCGCCCAGCTGCAGCGCCGTGCCGATGGCCGCGTCGGCCAGTTCGGCCTGTTGCTGTGCTTCCAGCGCCGCCACCCACAGCATCGCCCAGGCGCCCTGCTTCGGCTGCTGGCGGAAGGCCTGCTCGGCCTTGCTGGCTGCTTCCCGCATGCGCCCGGCGTCATAGGCAGCATAGGCCTCGGTGGCCAGCGTGTAGGCCTGCTGCCTGGCGCGGTCTGCGCCGCTGCCGGCCGCGCGCGGTGGGGAGGGGGCGCGCCCGCCCCTGGCATCCGGGGGCGTGCTGCGCGCAGCGGTGGCAGCGGCCAGTGCCGGCAAGGCCGGATCCTTCAACCCGGCATCCAGTGCACGGCGCGCCTGCTGCTGCGCCTCCGCCGACCGGCCCAGTTTCTGCAACGCATAGATCTGCAGCAGGCGCAGCCGCACCACGTCCGGGCGCAACCGGACAGCTTCGCTGGACTGCTGGTAAGCCGCTTGATAGTCGCCGCGCTCGTAAGCGGCGAAGGCCTGCTCGGCGATGCGGTATGCAGCGCCGGACAACGGCAGCGGCGCATCGGCCTGCGCCAGCACCGGCGCGGCGGCCGTGGCCAGTGCCACGGCAATGACGGTGGACAGCAGCGTGGTCTTCATGCGGGCAAGGCTCCGGGAGGCGGCGACTGCAGCGCGGCCGCACGCCGGCGCTGCTCCTGCATGGCCTGGGCCACGGCCTCTTCGGTAGTGATGCCCTGCTTGACCAGGTAATCGCCAATGCGGCCATCGCGCTGCGGCTTGTACGCATCCAGTGCGATCTCGAAGCGCGCGTGGTCGATCAGGCGCATCTCCACCAGCAGGTCGCCCAGCAAGGGCACGTTGTCCAGCTGCCAGTGCTGGTCGCCGCCGATCAGGCGCAGGCCAGCGTTGATTTCGCTTTCGCGGGCGATGCTCTGTTCGATGTGTGCGCTGCGGGTTTCCTGCTTCAGCAATGCCAGCGCGTCTTCGGGCAATGGGCTGGCCACGGCCAGCCGCAGTGTCTGCTGCTGCCGCGGCGGTAGCGGCAGCATGCGCCACTGCACGCAGGCATCGGCGCTGACCGGGAATGAGCCCGCGCGCAGGTAGTCGACGTCGATGACCGCACGCGGCAGGTCGCCCTGGAAGGCGATGGCTTCGGCCAGGGTTTCATCATCCAGCCAGCCCTGGGTTAGCAGGATGCGGCCCAGCGGCTGCCGCCGGCCGGCATGCTGCTGCGCCAGCGCCTGCTGCAGCCGCTCCGGTTCCACCGCCTGCCAGGTGGTCAACAGCTCACCGAGCTGCTTGCGGGTCTGCACCAGCTGTGCCGCATCGGGGAAGTCGTGCATGGTCTTGTCCCAGACCATGCGCTTGCCGAACAGCAGGTAGGCCAGGAACACCTTCCATGCGCGGGCGGTGGCCATGAAGTTGATCATGTTGCCGACCACCATGCGCGGGATCGACATCAGCGCATGCTCCCAGCCGTACAAGCGGTTGACGAAGTAGAAGCGCTGCACGACGCGGGTCGCCAGCGCTGCTGTGGTCAGCAGCGCGACATTCATCTGCCAGGTACCGGCCTGGAACACGCTGGGGAACTGCATCGTCCACACCCCGGTCGCCTTCAACAGCCAGAACAACAGCAACTGCAGGAAGATGAGGTAGGCGATGATGCTGACGAACGAGGTGATGATGCCCTTGCGATCGCGCGCCAACAGGTACTTGGTAGCCAGCGAACCGCGCCAGCCCAGCGACTCCCAGCTCTGCAGGCCGATGCCCAGCACCCAGCGCGCCTTCTGCCGGTACGAGGCGCGGAAGTTGTCGGGGAAGTACTCACGCACGCACAGTGCCATCTGCTGGGTGCGCTCGCGCACCGGCCCCCAGCCGAACCAAGACGGCCGGCGCACGCGGAACTGCACCGGGAAGCGGGCGAAGATCGACTGCATGCCCATGGCTGCCAGCCGCGCACCGACGTCGTAATCTTCGGTGAGGCTGTCGGTGTTGAAAGGCTGGTTGTCGGTCTGCGCGCTCAACGCCAGCAGCGCACGCCGCGAAAAGCAGGTGCCGACGCCGGCCGACGGCACCATGCCGGACACGCTCTCGCGCACCACCAGGTCCTTGGCGTGCCATTCGGCGAACTCGTCCATGTAGACACCGGCCACCAGTTCGTACCATTCGCGGTCCAGCGAGGTGACCGGCAGCTGGATCATGTCCTTGCGCGGCAGCAGGTAGTTGTAGAAGCGCAGTTCCATCGGGTGCAGCACGTCTTCGCTGTCGTGCAGGATCACCCCGGCGAACTCGATGTCGTGGCGCTTCTCGTAGTCGAAGATCGCCAGGATCAGCCAGTTCAGGCAGTCGGCCTTGCTGGTCGGTCCGTCATGCGGCACCTCCACGCGACGCAGGCGCTTGTAGCGACGGCGCATGCGCTCGACTTCGTCGATGGTCTGCTGGTCGTTGGGATAGGTGCCGACGAACACGACGTACTCGCGGTAGTCGAGCACGTTGATCATGTTCTCGACCATCTGCGCGATGACGTCGTACTCCATCCACGCCGGCACCATGATCGCCAGCGGCTGTTCCGGCCGCTGCAGCAGGTCTTCCTGGGTCAGCGGCCGGTACGCGTCGCGGCGCTTGACGGTCAGCGCGCGCCAGCTCTCGCGCACCCAGTACCAGACATCGATGAACAGATCATCGAGGCTGGAGATCAGGATCAGCACGGCCACCGCCGCCGCCGTGGTTTCGAGGGCGGCGTAGTAGTTGGCCAGCTGGATGTTCCAGAACAGACCGTCCACGGTGGATCAATGTCCTGCGTTGGCGGACTTGCGGCGGCGCACCTGGGTGACGCGGGCGGCCAGCAGCGCGAATACGATCACGCCGACCAGCAGCAGCAACCAGACCATGTGCCGTTCCCACTTCGATTGCGGATTGCCATCGTGCGCGAGGCGCGTGCCATAGGGATCCTGGCGGTCGAACTCGCGCACGACGTCAGTGCCGTCAAGCACGGCAAGATCGCCGCGCAGCAACCGGAACGGTGCGCTGAACGACGGTGCCTGTGCACCGAGGTCGCTGTAGAGAACGCCCAACTGGCCGCCGGACGATCCCACCTGCACCACCGCGGCGTGATCCAGGCCGCTGACATCCAGCAGCGGTTGCGACGTGCCACCTACGCGCAGGTGGCCACCCTTCAGGCCGGCCACATCGACACCGACCGGCGCAACGCCGAAGGCCAGCCATGGCGCGCCCGGGCTGACCGCGGCACCGGCGTCGACCACCTTCAGTTCCGACGCCTCCGGCGAAGCGCCCACTGCACTGGTCACCGCGATGACCTTGCCCAGCGAGGCCGGTGCATCCTGCAGCCAGGCGCCGGGCACGAACACCTGGTTGCCGCGTGACAGCTGGCTGCTGGCACCGACGAAATCACTGCCCAGCGAGCGCTTGGCCAGGGTCAGGTGGCTGCTGGGCAGGATCGAGACTGGATAGCCGGTCGCCGGATCGTGGCAGTAGGGGCGTGCCGGTTGGCGCAGGAAGCTGACACGGATCTCGTTGCGCGCCGACAGCGCGTAGGCCGGTACCTTGGCCACCAGCCGTTGCGGTTGGCCGTTGGCCGACAGCACCTTGCCGCCCAGCAGGTAGTCGTTGAGGTAGATCGTGGCCACCGCGCCCTGACCCGCCGCATTGGGGGCCGCCGAGACATCGATCACCACTTGCCCGGGCAGGCGGCCATCGGCCGACAGCGTGCCCAGATCGAAGCTGGCGCTGCGGTCGGCACGGGTCACCACATCCATGGTTCCGGCGATGTTTCCGAGCCGGCTCAGCAGTACCTGGTCACCGTCCAGTTTGGGCGTTCCTGCTGCGCTGACCTGCAGGCTGCGGCCCAGCGCATAGCCGCGCCACTGTTCGGCGAACAGTCCGGCCACCTTGCCCGCTGCCGCCGGGTCGACCACCAGCGTCGGACGGCCCGCAACGGCCACCACGCTGACCGAAGCGTTGGCGGCGGGCTTCTCCAGGCCGCTCATGTCAGTACCGCGCCACGCAGCAAACGCTGCGCCCGCATCGGTGCCCGCCGCGCCGACCTGTGCGGCCAGCGCATCCAGCGCCGCGCGTACGCCGGCGCGCAATGCCTCGCTGCCGATCATCACATCGGCGGCAAGCGGCCCGCTGTCACGCAACGACAGCAGCGCCCCCACTTCGGCCAGATCCTTGATCGCGTGCACGCGTTCGCCCGTAGCCAGCGCTGCATAGGCCGGCACGCCCTGCAGGCTGGCCGGGACGCTGATGCCGGCCAGGTCGACGCTGTCGCCGACCTTGGGCAGCGCCACCACCTGCACCTGCTTGCCGCCGGCCTGCAACGCGGTACCAATGCGCCAGGCGGCATCATAGGTTGGCGCCTGCAGCGCCTTGCCCTCCACCAGCAGGCGCACCCGCGGTGGCAGCGCGCCCCAGGCCTTGGCGACGGTATCCACGGCACGCCCATCGAAGCGGTAGCTGAAGCGCGAATCCGGCGACAACCGCAGCACATTGGCCGGCGCGCTCTGGTCGGCACATTGATAGTCGGACACGATCGACCACCAGCCGACACCGACCCGCACGAAGCCGTTCTGGCGGGGTTCGCCATCAATGGCCAGCAGCTGGCTGGCATCGCCCTGGGCATCGGTGATCGAACGCGCGGCGACCGGATCGCCATCCACCGACCACAGGCCTGAAGTGCGCCCAGCGTGGCCACGCACATAGCGCCCATCGAGCTGCAGCTGCGCATCGCGGGTGGCAACACCGGCCGGCACCGGCAGGTAGACCTCGCGCTGGCTCTCCTGCCCACTGAGTACCAGCGGCTGGCGGAAGCCGAGTTCGCGCAGGGTCATCTGCCGGCTCACCGTGCTGTCGCCGCTCCATTCTGCGAACTGGCCGGCGACGCTGTCGGCGGCGTGGGCACTGCCAACCGCGCACGACAGGACGAACGCGGCGGCGGAAACAAACAGGGGACAGCGGCCGGTCTGGCTCATGGCGTCACTTCATGGAGAGGGTGGTGGGCGGCACCGCCGCTGCGGAGACCGGGCGAGAACTCGGGAAGAGGAGCGCCACGCAGGGCGGCGACGATGCGGGCGCTGGCGCGGCCATCGCCATAGGGACTGCCATCGGGGTCGAAACGGGTCGGCTGCGGTGGCTGTGCCAAGGCCGCATTGACCCCCTCGACGATGCGCGAGGGCGTGGTCCCGACCAGCGTCACCACACCGGCCTCGACCGCCTCCGGGCGCTCGGTGACGTCGCGCATCACCAGCACCGGCTTGGCCAATGCCGGCGCTTCTTCCTGCACGCCACCGGAGTCGGTGAGGATGACGTCGGCGCGCTGCATCAGGCGCACGAAGCGCAGGTAGTCCTGCGGCGGCACCAGGTGCACGTTGTCGAGGTTGCCCAGGTGTGCGTTGACCGGTGCCTGGACGTTCGGATTGAGGTGCACCGGGTACAGCACCTGCAGGTCCGGCCGCTGGGCCAGTTCGGCCAGCGCACGGCAGATGTCCTCGAAGCCCTGGCCGAAGCTCTCGCGGCGATGGCCGGTGACCAGCAGCAGGCGGCGCCCGGGGTCGAGCATGTGGAAGGGTTCGTCGGCCTGGGCACGCAGTGCCGGATCGGCATCCAGGCGCTGCACGGTCTGCTGCAGGGCATCGATGACGGTGTTGCCGGTGACCAGGATCTGACCGCCCAGATGCTCACGGGCCAGGTTGGCGCGCGAGCCGGGAGTGGGTGCATACAGCTGATGACCGACCACGTCGATCACCCGCCGGTTCATCTCCTCCGGCCATGGCCGGTTGATGTCGCCGGTGCGCAGGCCGGCCTCGACATGGCCGATCGGAATGCGGTGGTGGAACGCGGCCAGGGCGGCGGTCATCGCCGTGGTGGTATCGCCGTGCACCAGCACGCGATCCGGGCGGACCTGCGTGTAGAGCGCGTCAAGCCGCTCGAACAGCCTGGAGCACAGGCCATTGAGGGTCTGGTTGGGCACCATGACATCCAGGTCATGGTCGGCGGTGATCTCGAACAGCGACATCACCTGGTCGAGCATCGCCCGGTGCTGGCCGGTGATGCAGACCACCGATTCGATGTCCGCAGCCTCGGCCAGGGCGCGCACCAGCGGCCCCATCTTGATCGCTTCCGGTCGGGTGCCGAACACCGACAGGACCTTCACCGGGGTGCTCCGGAAGGACCGTACTGGAGAATGCCAGTAGCTGTAGCCACGTCTGGATCCTTTCGGCGTTCCCGCCCAATGCCCGCAGGCAGGAGACGGTCACCTCATGAGGAAACTCCAAATTCGCGACGTCCATCACATTAGATTGATGGTACGTGCGTCGTGGCACTGATCTTCATCGTTGGAAGATCAAGACGCAGTCAACGCCGCCCGTGGGACGGGCGACGTTGCGGCGGAACGCAGCAGGGACAGCCGCCCGGGCGGCCTTACTCGTACTGGATGGTGAAGGTGGCCTGGCCGTTCGCGACACCCGCACCCACCGTACCGGCCTGGGTCTGCACATAGCGCGCGCGCAGGGGCAGCGCCATGACGCTGGTCCCCGGCGCGGTGGTGCCGACGTTGATGGTCTGGCCGAAGCGCACTTCGCGCTCGGTGGTGCCAACGCGCTGGACCATCTGGATGCCGATGCGGGTGGCGCTGTTGCTGGCTGCGCTGAGCTTCAGCACACCCGGCATGTTCGAGCTGTCCTGGTCGGCATCGAGGCGGATGCCGATCTTGCTCTGGTAGGCGGCAACATTGCTGCCCTGGCAGTTCAGGCGGATCTCGAAATCACGATCGACCGCGCGCGAACCGACACCGGTGAAGGTGGTGTTAGGCACGCTGCCGAAGTCGACGGCGATGTTGCGGCTGCCGGCCTGCACTTCGCAGGTCGGGCTGACCACGGTGGTGCCCGAGCCCTTGAAGGTGGAGGTCAGCACCGGTCGGCCGGCGCCATCACCGTCGAAGTAGTACGTGGTGAAGCGGCCGTTCGGCGCGATCACGCCCGAGCCTGTCTGTGCCGCAGTCTTGATCAGCTGGATGCGGAACGTGCCTCCGACCAGCGAGATGGTGCTGTTGCTGGCGAAGTTGATGGTGTGCGGATAGTAGGTCTGGATCGCGCCGGAGTCGCGGTACAGGCGGATGCCCACGCCCACCACATCGGTTTCATAGACGTTCGAGAAGCCGGCCACCGGACGCTTCTGCGCGGCGTTGACGTACTCGCCGATGGAACGGCCACCGGACCAGTCGCAGCGTGCCACGCTGTTCTGCTGGTTGATTGGTTCGCTGATCTCCTTGATCACGCCACCGACCGGCGTGCTGGGCAGGATCACGATCTGGCCCATGTCCATGGTCACGTCCTGCGCGGTGAACCAGCTGGACTGGATGCGGCACGACGCGCTGGCCTGCTGTGCCAGCAGTGCGCCACCCAGCAGTACAAGGGCCGTCAGCGCCTTGCGGCCACGGGAAGAAATCATCGGCATGCTGCCTCCAGCGGAATGAAGCCGGTCTTGGACGCATCGGCGCCCGCCGGAACCTGGTAATCGATGGTGCAGCGCTGGTCGGCACCGGCGCCCCACTCCACCAGCAGGCGGCCCTGGTTCTTTTCACTGCGCACGTACAGGCGGCCGCCCTGGCTGACCATGCCGACCGGCTGGCCCTGCTCATCCTTGACCTGTGCACCGAACGGCATGCTGCGGCCATCCGGGTTGCGTACCTGGATCAGCAACGCGTTGCCCTTGCGGGTATCGAAGCGCAGGTAGCTGATGGCACCGGCGAACGGTGCGATCGACTGGCTGGTGCTTTCCAGCTCGACGTCGTGGGCCATGCCCTGCGGATCGAGGGTGACGGTGTTGAGGCGGTACGGCGACACGTACGGCACCACGGCGTAGCCGCGGCCATCGACGCGCAGGCCCGGGGCGTTGCTGACGATCGCATCGCGCGCGCCCGGTGCCTCGACCAGCACCATGGTGTCGCCACGCTGCGGGGTGAAAGTGAAGCCGCCCGGATGCACCACCACGCTGCCGTTGGCACCGACGGAGGCCTGGCGGAAATCACGCGAGTGGCTGTAGGTGGCATTCAACGCGGAGTAGCGGCTGCGGTATTCGGCATTGCCGACCGCCGTGGTGCCACCCTCGCGGGAATCGGACAGGGCCACGCCGTAGCTGAAGTTGTTGTCGACGCCGGCCGAACCGGTGATGCCGACGCGGCTGTTGTCGTAGCCACCGCGGTCGCGCACGCCCAGATCGGCACTGAACGACACCGGGTGGGTACCACGGCCCAGCGGCACGCTCATCGACAGCAGGTACTGGGTGTCGGAACGGCCGAGCACGCCTTCTTCGGTGCGCAGCGCCGAGAAGCCGTAGTTCACCGAACGCCAGGCGTTGTTGTAGCCCACCTGGTACTGCTTGGAGGTGCCGGAGCGGTCATAGAAGTCACGCACCGAACCGGTCACGTACAGCGCACCGCCACGACGGCCCAGCGGCTGGTTCAAGGTCACCTGGAACTGGCTGCGCTGGCGACCACGGGTGGTCGGATCGATGCCGCGCTTGTCCGAGTCACGGCCATACAGCGCGTCCTGCAGGCTGTAGAAACCTTCGGTCGAGTAACGGTAGGCGGCCAGGGTCAGGTTGGTGCCGGTCTCACCGATCATGTTGCTGTAGCTCAAGCGCACGCTGGCGCCGGTGTGGCTGCCGTAGTGGTCGAACGAGGTGCGTGCATGGGTGACGTCTGCCGCGAAGGCACCGACCCGCGTGGACAGGCCGACACCGTACAGCAGCGACAGGTAGCCATCGCTCAGCGCGCTGCCGCCGTACAGGGTCAGCTGGTTGCCGATGCCGCGCTGGTAGGTGCCCTGCACCAGCCAGGGTTCGTCGGCCAGCAGCTTGTTGCGCACTTGGCCGGCGGTCAGCGAGTAACGCGACACGCCTTCGCGCAGCATCTGCGGCACCGAGCCGAACGGCACCTTGAATTCGCGGCGGCGGCCATCGGCCTCGATCACGCTCACTTCCAGGTCTCCGCCGTAGCCGGTCGGGTACAGGTCATCGATGACGAAGTTGCCCGGCGAAACGGTGGAGGAGTAGATCAGCTGCTGGTTCTGGCGCACTTCGATGCGTGCGTTGGTCTCGGCGATGCCGCGCACCACCGGCGCGTAACCGCGCAGCGAATCGGGCAGCATGCGATCGTCGCTGGCCAGGCTGGCACCGCGGTAGCCGATCGAGTCGAACAGCTCGCCGGTGGTGTAGGCCTCACCGATGGTGAGCATGCCGCGCACCTGCGGGATGCCGCGCTGTGCGTAGGTGGCGATGCTCTGCCAATGGCGGCCGTCACCCTCGGACCAGGTCAGGTTGGAGTCGTGGCGGAACTGCCAGCCACCCAGGTTCAGGCCGGCATTGAGGCCGAGATAGGCACTGCGGTTGCGCTGGCCACCTTCGACACGGCTGTTGCTGTCGATGGCATTGAAGCTGTAGCCGACGAAACCGGCATTGATGCCGCGGTCCCACAGCGCCGGGTTGACGTAGCCGCGTGCCTCACGGCGCAGGAACACCTGCGGGATGCTGAGGTCGTAGCGCAGGTTGCCGCTGTCGTAGACACCATAGGCGTTGGCCATGCGCTGCTGCACCGGCACGCAGCTGGTCGTGTCGGTCGGCAGCGTCGGGTCCTGCTGCAGCAGCACGGCCTCGCTGTCCACGCCCATTTCTTCCAGCATCGGCAGCGGCAGGCAGGCGTCGACACGGCCCTGTGCATCGGCCTTGAACTGCAGGTCACGACGGCCCTGCCAGGCACCGTTGACGTAGACATCGACACGGTAACTGCCGGCCACCATCGGGTTGCCGTTGCTGAAGGCAGCCAGGTCGACCTGCTTGGCCTGGCCGGACAGGAAGCTCGAATTGAACTGGGCCGATTCCGGTGCACGCGCGTTGGCCGCACCACTCTGCGCCATCAGCGCCTGTTCGCCGAGATTGGCCGGTGCAGCCAGCGCCCATCCTGGGCAGGCCGCGCCAACAACCAGCAGGCAAAGCGCCTGATGGATCGACAATGTCAATCTGTTTCCGATCACACTGACATTCCTTCAATTCGCCGCACGGCGGCGGTGGCGGGATGCGCAGGCCCTTGGCCGGCGCGGCGCGTTCAGCTCCCGGTGCTGTCGAGGCGGACGGTGTGCTCGACCCGGCCGCCGTAATCGTTGATGGTGATGAAGCGCACCTGGTTGGTGCCCGCCGGCGCGGCGAACTCCAGGCTCTGCTTCGGCGCGACCATCGCGCCCTTGTCCTCGACGGCCTTTTCGCCGCTGCCGGTCACGGCATGCACTTCGGCCAGAGTGACGTGGAAGGGGCTCGGGTTTTCCACCCGCAGGCGGTCGCCATTGCGGGTCCAGCGCAGCGCTGCCGGTGCGTCGTTGGCGACGCCCTTCAGGCCCTGCGGCCGGTAGAAAAGCTTCAGGCGCGAACGGAACGCAACCTGCAGGTAATTCTGGTCACCACTGTCGGCGTTGTCCGGCGACGGCGGTACGTCCAGCACATTGAGCCAGAACACCGTCTCGTGATCGGTCGGCAGCTGCGCGCCGGAGAAGATCAGGCGCAGCGCCTGGCTGCGGCCCGGCTCGACGCGCGCGATCGGCGGCGTCAGCACGAACGGAGCATCGCTGGTATCGGCGGTCTGGTTGGCGTCGCCACTGTCGATCCAGGCCTGGACCAGTGCGGGCGAGTCGCCCACGTTGTCGACCTGCACGGTGACTTCGCGTGCCTGTGCCGGGTAGATCACCCGCGTGCCATTGACCACCACGCCGGCCAGTGCGTTCTGGCAGAGGGGCAGCGTGAACGCTGCCAGCAGCAGCGCCCGGGGAAAGAGTGCTTTCATCGGAAGTACTACGCTCGAGGGGTGTGGCCAAGGGCCGCGGAGCACTGGCCGGCGCGTACGCCGGCCAATGCGGGTACGGCTACGATCAGTTGTAGATGATCGTGTACTTGACGCTGCTGGTGACGTCGCCCGGGGTGGCGGCGGCAGTGGCGTAGTACTCAGCGTAGTAGTTCAGGTCGGCCGAGCCGTCGGTGCCGACGGTGACCCACTGCGAGTTGGTCTGGGCCAGGCCAGCGCCAGCCGCCTTGATCGGGAGGAACTGGTTGTTCGAGCCCAGCAGCTGCAGCTGCACGTTGGTGGCAGCGTTGGCCGAGGCCTGGTTGACCAGGCGGCCGCTGTTGAAGTCGACGGTCGAACCCGGCTCGAAGTAGGTGGCGACGTTGCCGGCGCTGCACTTGGTCAGGTTGATGGCGAACGGGGTACGGCCCGCAACGGCACCGGCGGTAGCCAGGGTGTTCTTCGACACGGTCGGCAGGGTCACGGCGAAGTCCTTGCCGCCCGGGGTCGAGATGGTGCAGGTCTTGTCGGTCACCTTGCCATTGAAGGTGATGGTGCCGTCGGCGGCGTTGGCGGCCAGCGGAGCGGCGGCCAGCATCAGAGCGGCAATGAGGTTGATCTTGTGCATTCGCTTTTACCTAACCCTACTGAAGAGATGAGAAGTAGAGGAGGAAGCAAGGAGCACTGCCGGGCTAACAAGACCCATCCTTGCGTCTCACCTGTGGCCGGACTCGGACATACCTTCCCCTGAATCCGTGACGCAAGTATATGCACAAATGTGATGAAAGTCTCATTATTTTTCTGAACGCCAATTCATTGACGCTCTAAATGTGACGTGATAGGCGGAATCTGCGCCTGGGAGGCGTGAAAGATTTGACGACGGGGCCGCCAGGTCGCGGCCGACCGTGGATGACGCGTTGAGAGGCGCGTTCGGCAGGCGCGGAAACAGGCCTTTTTCAGCCGGAAATCGCCTTATTTGATGCGCATCACTCTTTCTTGGTGATGGCCCTAGCAGATTCGGATTTGTCCTATTAAAGGCGGATCGAACCTGTCGCTAACTAGGACACACCGAACCAGAGAACGTGTCATGAGGAATTCCATTCTGCTGTGTGTGGCCCTGATGTCCGTCAGTGCGCTGGCCCAGGCCAGCAGCGGCAGCATCCGTTTCAGCGGCCGCATCGCCGAGCCGGGCTGCACGACGAACCTGTCCCAGGGTGAGCTGAGCCTGGCGGCCTGCCCGCCGTCGGCCAAGGGCTCGACGGTGGAAGTGACGGCACTGGCCGATGGCCAGGCCGCGACGCTGCGCGATGGCAAGCGCCAGGGCCAGAAGCTGTCGGTGTCGGCCAGCGCGATGCGCGCCGGCGATATCGCCTTCTCCGAGCGTTACAGCGTGCAGGCTTCGAAGCAGCAGCCGCTGCAGGGCGCCTACCTGGTGGTGGTCGACTACCTGTAAGCCGACGTATTTACGCCGGCGGCAGCTCGAAGACCTGGCGCAGGTAGGCCAGGTAGCCCGGGTCGTCGCACATGCTCTTGCCCGGCGAATCGCTGAGCTTGGCCACCGGCTGGCCGTTGCAGCGGACCATCTTGATGACGATGTTGAGCGGTGTCGGGCCCAGGTCATTGGTCAGGTGGGTGCCGACACCGAACGCGACCTGGCAGCGACCGCGGAAGTAGTCGTACAGGCGCATGACCTTGGCGATGTCGAGCCCATCGCTGAACACCAGCACCTTGCTGCGCGGATCGACCCGGCGCTGCTGGAAGTGCGCCAGCATGCGGTCACCCCAGTCGAACGGATCGCCTGAGTCATGGCGCACACCGTCGAACAGCTTGCAGAAATACATGTCGAAGTCGCGCAGGAACGCGTCCAGGCCGACCACATCGGACAACGCGATGCCGAGGTCGCCGCGGTACTCGCGCGCCCAGGATTCCAGTGCCGCCACCTGCGAATCACGCAGGCGCGGGCCGAGCGCCTGGAACGCCTGCAGGTACTCGTGGGCCATGGTGCCGTGCGGGGTCATGCCGTACAGGCGCGCGAAATGGACGTTGCTGGTGCCGACCAGCTGCGGGCCGAGCGCGTCGCGCAGCAGCGGCAGCAGCCGGGCATGCCAGTCACGCGAGTAGCGGCGACGGCTGCCATAGTCGGCGATGCGGCATTGTTCGAAGCCGGGGGTATCGCGCAGCAGCGCGGCCTTGGCCTGCAGGCGGCGCTCGCCTTCGGCGAAGTCGGCCGTGGTGGTGTTGCGGAACCAGACTTCGTTGATGATCGCCAGCAGCGGCACTTCAAACAGGATGGTGTGCAGCCACGGGCCGGTGATGTCCAGTTCGATCTCGCCGGGCACGGCCGTCGACGCACGCAGTTGGATGTACTTGCGGTCGAGGTGGAACAGGCCGAGGAAATCGGCGAAATCCGGCTTCACGAAGCGCAGGCCACGCATGTAGTCCAGCTCCGCGTCACTGAAGCGCAGGCTGCACAGGTGGTCGATTTCTTCGTCGATCTGGTCGATGTAGCGGGCCAGGTCGATGCCGGGCGTACGGCACTTGAACCGGTACTGCACCTGGGCGCCGGGGTGCTGGTGCAGCACCGCCTGCATCATGGTGAACTTGTACAGGTCGGTGTCGAGCAGGGACTGGATGATAGGCATAGGGCGGATTATGCGCCCGGCAGGGTGAACCGGGGTGCCTCCGGCCACGCTCGGCTCACGGGGAACAGCATTGGTAGATCCACGCCATGCGTGGATGCTCCTGCGGCGCTACAACGACCTGCGCAGCAGGCGCGGCACCAGCATCGCCGCATGCGCCCAGATCGCGGCCCACACCGCAACGCGTACCGGCAGCGAGCGCTGCCTGGCCTCGAACTTCTGGAAGTAACGCCACAGCCCCCTGTGCTTGTGCCATTCCACGAAGAATGGCCGCGAACGGCTGGAGACGCCGCGCACATGGGTAACCTGCAGGTCGTTGGCGATCGCCACCACCGCGCCGGCCTCGCGTGCGCGGCGGCACAGATCCAGGTCCTCGGCATGCAGGCGGTAACCCGCATCCCAGCCACCGATGCGCTCGAACAGGGTACGCGGCATCATCAGCAGCGCACCGGACAACGCCGGCACCGGCTGCACGGCCTGGTGCGGATCGCGCGGAACCGCCAGCTTCGAACCCTTGCCCGGCGAGCGCAGCATCAGCAGGAAATCCGGATCGCGACGGCGCACCGCTTCATCGGCGTGGCCGTGCTCGTCCACCTGCTCCACGCCCAGCAGGCAATCGCCCAGCACCTCACCACGGCTGCGCAGTTCGGTCAGGGTGTCCGGCTCAATCATCAGGTCCGGGTTGATGAAGGCCAGCCATGGGCTGTGCGAGTCGGCCACGCCCTGGTTGTTGGCGGCGGCAAAGCCGGGATTGTCCGGATTGCCGACGAAGCGCACGCGCGGGTCATGGCTGGCGTGCCGCTGCACGATGTCCAGCGTGCCATCCAGCGAACCATTGTCGATCACCCGGATCTCGGCGATGTCCTGCGCCTGGCGCAGGCGCGACAGGCAGGCATCGATGGTGCTGCCACTCTGGTAGGTGACGACGATGGCGGCAATGGCTGCATTCAAACGGGAGGCTCCGGCGCGGGCGGGACGAACAGGTCGCCCTGTTCCTTCGGCATTATCGCCTGCCGCATGCGCTGCTGCAGGTCGGCACGCAGACCGTGCAGTGGATCGTGCATCAGGAAATCGGCCAGCCGCGGCACCCAGGCCGGCCAGCGCGCGGCCAGGGCCTCCAGATCGCCATCGCGGCTGACCGCCTCTCCTGCCCGGCCGACGAACGCGGTCTCGCACAACACGTTGCGCCACCCCAGGCCCGCCATGCGCAGGCTCAGGTCGACCAGCGCGGCATTCCAGCCGGCATAGCTGTCCACGTCCAGGCCACCGGCACGGCGGCGAGCGTTGCCACGTACCAGCACCGCGTGGGTGACCGCCGATGGCAGCTCCGGGTGAAGCGTCGGCAACGTGGCGCAGGTATGCGCCAGCAAGGCCGGGTCATGGGGTTCGGGATTGATCTCGCCCAGCCGTGGCCACGCCGCGGTCTCGCCGGCATTGCACCAGGGGGTCGCGGTGGCAATGGCGGCATCGCGGGCGAAGGCATCCTGCAACTGCTGCAACCAACCGGGCGACGGCACGCTGTCCGGCGCCAGCACGGCCACGTCCAGGCCATCGCAGGCGCGCAGCATCTCGTCCAGATGGGCAACCTCGCCCAGTGGGCGCGCGCGCCGGGTGTACTCGGCCTGCAGCGGCGTATGCGCCAACCAGTGCTCGACCACGGCCTGCGCACGCGGCCCTGCCTGCGCGTCATCGGCCAGCCAGACCGCGGTGCCCGGCGCGGTGCCGGCATCCAGTGCGGCCAGGCAGCGGTCGAGCGCGGCATCGTCCACGCACAGCGGCAACAACACGATCGCCCCCATCCCGCCTCCGTGGTTGTCGGTGGCCACAGCGTAGCACCGGGAGGGTATCGGCCGGGTTGCACCCGGCACCCGCGGTAGTGCCGGCCGCTGGCCGGCAGCAGCCGAAGCAGAAGCTGGGTTCCTGCGGGATGGCGGGGTGGGTCCGGTTGCGGGGGACGCCGTAAACCCATCCTTGGTGGCTTGGCCGCGGCATCCATGCCGCGGCCCC
>NZ_JAXBQL020000006.1:263551-309755 GCF_047520565.2 Stenotrophomonas sp. FR012 | reverse complement strand
GGGGGCGCGCGCCGACAGGCGCAGGGATCAGGTGGAATGCGCGACCAAATTAAAAGCAAAAGGCCAGATCTTTCGATCTGGCCTTTTGCTTTTAATTTGGCTGCCCCGGATGGATTCGAACCACCGAATGCCTGAGTCAGAGTCAGGTGCCTTACCGCTTGGCGACGGGGCAAAACGTGCAACTATTTTCTCACTTTTCACACTGAAAAACAACTTGATTTTCAGTGTGGTGGCTATGGGTGGACTCGAACCACCGACCCCAGCATTATGAGTGCTGTGCTCTAACCGGCTGAGCTACATAGCCTTGGTGAGCCCGCTATTCTGCGGATGTGTATCGGCCCTGTCAACACTTTTGTGCCGTGCTTGTGGGCCGACAGAGGGCATGGGATAGTCCCGACCAGTAGATTTTCTTAGGAGTCCGCATCGTGATCGATCCGGACGGCTATCGACCGAACGTCGGCATCGTGCTGATGCGGCAGGACGGCCAGGTGTTCTGGGCACGACGCGTGCGCCGGGACGGCTGGCAGTTCCCGCAGGGTGGCATGAACACCGACGAGACGCCTGTCGAGGCCATGTATCGTGAACTGCAGGAAGAGACCGGCCTGCTGCCTGAGCACGTGGAAGTGCTCGGGGCGACGCCCGGCTGGCTGCGCTACAAGCTTCCGGCGCGGGCCATCCGCCGCAATGAACGGCAGGTCTGCATCGGGCAGAAGCAGGTCTGGTTCCTGCTGCGCCTGACCGGCGATGAATCGCATGTGCAGCTGGACCATACCGACTCGCCCGAGTTCGACCACTGGCGGTGGGTGGACTTCTGGTACCCGGTGGAGCACGTGGTGATGTTCAAGCGTGGCGTCTATGCGCGCGCGCTGCGACACCTGGCGCCGTTGGCGCGTGGGGTGGCCGGGCAGGGCGTCAGCGCCATGCCCAAGAGTGCCGCCGAGGCCTGGATGCCGGGCCACGCGGCCGGCCATGACAGGCCCCGGAAGCGCACGCCCAAGCGCGGCGGCTACTGGCCGCGCAAGGCCAAGGGGGAGTCCGGGGCGGTTTGAATGGGAGGCCACGCAGGCTGCGGGCCGATCCGTCACAACGCGTCCCCGCCGGCTGTTTCCAGCAGGACCGGGCTGTCCGGCGGGCCGGCCAATCCGACTGTGAACGGTATCGAGAATGGTTCAGGTCTCTGATTGACAACCATTCTCGTTTCCATTGGAATAGGCAACAGGCCGCTTCTGGCCTGCCAGCCCGGTTCCCCCTGTGTACGTCTGCATCTGCAACGGAGTCACCGACCACCAGATCCGCGAAGCCGCCCACCATGGTGTCAGCACGGTGGCCGAACTGACCATGCGTACCGGTTGCGGTGCCACCTGCGGTTCCTGCCTGGACATGGCCGGCGACCTGCTGGCCAAGGCACGCGCGACGCACGATCTGCCGCTGCCGGTATTGGGCCTGGCCCAGGTTGCCTGATCGTTTCCTCGCGGCCTGTTGACGCCGCGCTTTCGCGTCCTTCACCTGCAACCGCGCAGGCCAATGCGCACGATTCGCGTTCCTTCACCACCGCACGCAAGGCGTTACAGTGCCTGCGTTTTCAGCGTGCAGGAGCATCCCCATGAAGGGCGACACCAAGGTCATCGAATTCCTCAACAAGGTCCTCTACAACGAGCTGACCGCGATCAACCAGTACTTCCTGCACGCCAAGATGCTGAAGAACTGGGGCATCAAGGAACTGGCCGAACACGAGTACAAGGAATCGATCGACGAGATGAAGCATGCCGACATGCTCGCCGACCGCATCCTGTTCCTCGAAGGCCTGCCGAACTTCCAGGCGCTCGGGAAGCTGCGCATCGGCGAGAACCCGACTGAAATCCTGCAGTGCGACCTGTCGCTGGAACGCGATGGCGTGGTCACCCTGCGCGAGGCGGTGGCCTATTCCGATTCGGTTGGCGACTATGTCAGCCGCCAGCTGTTCGTGAAGATCCTCGACTCGGAGGAAGAGCACATCGACTGGCTGGAAACCCAGCTCGACCTGATCGAGCGCATCGGCGAGCCGAAGTACCTGCTGAGCAAGCTGGAAGAGTGAATCAGCGGTCCTGGCCGGCGCGATGCTGTGCCAGGTAGCCCGTCAGTGCAACGCGCGCCCGGGCGAATTCCGCAACCAGCAGCGCCACCGCGACTGCGGGGCGCTGCAGGCTGCCACTACGGGCCTCGTGCTCGATCCGCTGCGCGATCGCCGACAGCGACAATGCCCCCACGTTCGCGCTTGATGATTTCAGGCTGTGCGCGACGGCCTGCATGCGCGGTTCATCGCTGTTCCGCGCGGCCAGCTGCAACTGCTGCACCATCGCCGGCGCATCTTCAAGAAATACCGTGACGATCTGGGTGGCAGCATCGCCGATCACCGCGTGCAGTTCATCCAGTACATCGCGGTCGAGCACCGGTTGTGCTGCTGGCGCCACCTGCTTTTCCGGATTCGGTAGAGCCGAGCCATGCTCGGCTGATGGCGTGCGACTGCAATTGGCCGTCAGCCGAGCATGGCCCGGCTCTACAGAAGGCCGTGCAGGTGCTGCGGCTTTACCGCCACCCCAGCGCTGCAGCAGCGCATGCAGCGTGGCGCGTGCGATCGGCTTGGACAGGTAATCGTCCATGCCAGCCTGCAGGCAGCGCTCGCGGTCGCCGGCCATCGCATTGGCGGTCATCGCGATGATCGGCAATCGCGCATGCCCGGTTTCCGCTTCTTCGGCGCGCCAGCGGCGCGTGGCGGCGTAGCCGTCCAGCACTGGCATCTGGCAATCCATCAGCACGATGTCCAGCCCGCCTTCGCGGAGGGCGGCCAGGGCCTGTTCGCCATCGGCGACGTTGCGCACCTCGCACTGGAACACCCGCAGCAGCTGCTCGGCCACCATCCTGTTCACCGTATTGTCCTCCACCACCAGCACGCGCAGATGCAGCGGCGGCAGCGTGGCAGCCGGTTGCTCGTGTTCCGCGCTGGCCAGCAGCGCAGCGGGGCGGGCAGAGGCGACCGGTGCTGCCAGCAGTGCATGCAGGGCGGCGTCGTCGAAGTGGGAGGGCAGCTGGCGCTGGCGGGGGCGTTGCGCAATCGCATCCTCCTGCAGCCACAGTACCTGCAGTGCATCGTCGTCGCCGCGTTCCCCCAGTGCGAGCTGCAGCGTGGCCTCGCCGTTGCGGCGTGCGCGCGCATCGACCAGCAGCCAGGCGGGTGCCGGTTTTCCGGGCCGCGCGGGAGCGCGCAGGCGCTCGACCACGCTGTCCAGTTGCGCCAGCACCTCCACCTGCAGTCCATGGTGGGCAGCGATGCGCTCGATGCGTGCCTGCAGCGTTGCATCGGCACTGAACAGCAGCAGCGGTGCCGGCGCGCGCGTCATCGCCGGCAGGTCGCCAGGAACCTTCAGCAGCGGGATCTCGAACCAGAACGTAGCACCCTGGCCGGGCGTGGACTGCACACCAATACGCCCATGCATCAGGTCGATGATGCGTTTGCAGATGGCCAGGCCCAGGCCGGTGCCGCCGTAGATGCGCGTGGTGGATGCGTCGGCCTGGCTGAAAGACTGGAACAGGCGTGCCTGCAGCGCGTCGTCGATGCCGATGCCGGTATCGATGATCTCGAAGCGCAGCTGGTGCTGCGCGGCACCTTCGCCCAGGCGCAGCACGCGCAGCTGCACCTGGCCGCGGGCGGTGAACTTGATCGCATTGGCCAGCAGGTTGCTCAGCACCTGGCGCAGGCGCACCGGGTCGCCGCGCACCGGCAGGCGCACCGATGGATCCAGCTGCAGGCCCAGTGCCAGGCCCTTGGCGTCGGCGGCGCGCTGCATCAGCTGCACCACGCCATCGAGCAGATCGCGCAGGTTGAAGCTGGTGATTTCCAGCTCCAGCGCCTGTGCTTCCAGCCGGGAGTAGTCGAGGATGTCGTCGACGATGCGCAGCAGCTGCTGCGAGCTGGCCGAGGCGGTGGCCAGCATCTGCCGCTGGTCCTCGCTCAGTGGCCCGCGTGCGATCAGCTCCAGCATCGGCAGGATGCCATTGAGCGGGGTGCGGATCTCATGGCTCATCGTGGCCAGGAACTCGCCCTTGGCCAGCACGGCCGCCTCGGCGGCCTGCTTGGCCTGCAGCAGCTGTTGTTCCAGCTGGCCCTGGCGTTCAGTGGTATGGCGTAGCTGGTCCCGTTCAGCGGCCAGCGCTCCGTGCGTGCGCTGCAGCTGCGCCAGCGCACGGTCGCGCGCGCGAAGCCGCAGGCCCAGCACCATCAGCGCGATGGTGGCCGCGGCGAGGGCAACCAGCAGCACGCCCCACAGCGGCACGTCAGAGCACCGCGTTGTGGAAGTCGAAGTTCAGGTCGCTGCCGGCCGACTGCACCATGTTGCCCTGGATGTAGTCGACGCCGCCGACCCACATCGCCGCCGCAGCCTGCGGATCCTCGATCTGCTGGCCGATGATCTGCAGCCCGGCGGCATGGGCCTGATCGATCGCCTTGCGCAGCTCCTCGCGCGTGGCCGGATTGGCATGGCTGCTGGAAAAGCGCGCAGCCATGCGCACGAACGACAGCGGCAGCTGGTTCAGCAGGGCATCGGCCTCGCCGCTGGGTTCGAACTGGCTCAGGCAGAAGCGCACCCCGGCACTGGCCATGCGCTGGCAGAACTGCTGCAGCGGCACGGTGTGGATCAGTGCGTCCGGCAGGCGCACGTCGATCACCAGTGCACTGCCCGGCAGGTCGCGCTGCTGCAGTGATTCCAGCAGCCAGTCGGCGAAGGCGTCGCGCTGCAGGGTGCGCAGCGACTGCGAGACGAACAGGTTCAGTGGCTGCGTCGCGTGGCGGTACAGGTCCAGCAGCCCCAGCGCGTGATCCATCACCTGCTGGTCGAGATCGGCAATGCGGCCTGCGGCTTCCGCTGCCGGGATCACCTGCCCGGCCGCCAGCACGGTGCCGTCGGCCTGGCGAAGGCGCAGCAGCAACTGGTACTGCGCGGTGTTGCCGCCGGCAACAGCGACGATCGGCTGATAGGCCAGTTCCAGCTGTCCTTCCAGCAGCGCCAGGTGTTCCTGTTCGGTGACTGCCTGGCGGTGCACATGGCCGGCCACCCCGGCGCTGAGCAGGCGCGCCTGCAGGGTGGTGCGCTCGACGGCTTCCAACGCACTGTTGGCATCCTCGAAGCCCGGTGACAGCGGTGCATAGCCAACTACGCCGCGCAGGTGCACGGATTCGTCGTCGCGGATCACGAAGGCACGTGCCGACAGCTGCTCGCGCAGGCTGGCAGCGATGCTTTCAAGGGCGTCCTCGTCGGCGCTGCGGGCCAGCAGCAGGAAGCTGTTGTCGTTCAGGCGTGCCAGCAGGTGCGGATGGCCGGCTTCGGCCAGGCGCTGCCCGGCCTGCACCATCAGCCGTTCAAACGCGGCATAGCCATAGCGTTCGCGCAGGCCCAGCGCGCTGGCCACTTCGATGAAGAACACGCCGCCCTGATCGCGGTGGGCGAGTGCGGTGTTGAGCTGCTGCAGCACGTGGTGGCGCGTCGGCAGGCCGGTTTCCGGATTGCTGGTGGCCGGTGCGCCGGTGGCGCCGGGCAGGGTCGCGGCCTGGGCTCGTGCGCGGCGGATGCGGTTGGCCACCGCTGCGATCAGGTGGCGGGGCCGGATCGGTTTGCTCAGGTAGTCGTCCGCGCCGCTGTCGAGGACTTCGAACTGGCGCTCCGGATCCGGATCACCGCTGAGGAACACGATCGGAAGCAGCTGCAGGCCGGGCTGCTGGCGGATCAGCGCGGTCAGGCGCATGCCGTCCAGGCCGGGAAGGTGAAGATCCATCAGGATCAGGTCGGGGCGATGCTCCTTAATGGCCTGCAGCGCGGCATCGGCATCGTTGTGGACGATCGCCTGCATGCCGGCGCCGTGCAGCACGCTCTGCGCGAACAGGGCCTGCGCCCGATCGTCTTCAACGATCAGCACGCGGTAGGGCGAGTCCGATGGCGACGGGGCCAGATCGTTGTTGCCGGCGTCGGCCAGTGCGATCGGGCCGGGCAGCGGCGGCGGCGCGCTGTTGGCCGGCGTGGACGCATCGGCCGCGACAGGGGATGGGGTCGCCGCCATCGGTGGGTCCACGGCCGGAGGTGCCGTCTCGGGGGCCCAGCGTTGCCAATGGTCGGCCGGAGGGGTTTCAGCGCGTCCCGGGCGGGCGCCCGCGGGGGATTCGTTTGCGGCCATCGGTGCTCCTGGTGTTCGCGTCCATTATGCGACAAGCCCGGTGCTCAGCCGGTACCGGTGTGCCCTGGCGGTGCTGCCGATGCACCGCGCGCCAGCCAGCGCACGCCCTTCCACAGGGCGCGCCAGACCAGCCACACCAGCAGCGCACCGGCCAGGCTGCAGGCCAGTACCACGATCAGCGCGATCCACGGGTGTGCCAGGGCGAGGGCCAGGCCACCGATCACGACGGTGTCTTCGGCCGCAGAGGCGACCCAGTTGCTGGCCGGTTCCGGCGAGGTGTTGAGCAGGGCGCGGGTACCGGCCTTCAGGCCATGGCTGGCCAGGGCGACGCCGGCGCCGGCGGCGAGCGCACCGGTGCCCAGCTGGCCATCCGGCGACAGCGTGGCCGCCGCAAGGAATGCGCCGGCCGGTACGCGCGCGAGCGTCTGCACCAGGTCCCACACCGAATCCACGCCAGGGATCTTGTCGGCGAAGAATTCGGCCACCGCCAGCGCCGCCGAGGTGCCCAGCACCCACCAGGATTCGGTGGCCTGCAGGGCGGGGGGGAGGTCGACCCAGCCAAGCAGCCCGGCCAGGCCGACACCGAACACGGTGAGGTAGACGCGGATACCGGCCAGCCAGGCCAGCAGGATGCCGATCACGAACAGGTGGGCTTCGGTCATGGCGGTGCTCCGGCGACGGAACTGTGCAGGGGGCCACACTATCGACGATGGCGTGCCTGAACGCCACCGACCGTGGCCGGCCACTGCGCAGGAAACCCACCCGTCCTGTCATACACTAGCCCGTCGTTTGCCACAGGGGCCGTACCGGTGTCGCCCTTGCGATACCCCGGAAACCACCCATGACCAACCGTCCTCCCATGCGCGTGCAGGTCCGCCTGCCCGGCGCGCCGCAACCGCCTGCCGACCGTCGCCGCCTGCTGGTGATCGGCGGCATCTGGCTGCTCAGCCTGGTGCTGGCGGTGCTTGGCGGCTGCTGGATGGCCACCCCGCGCGATGCCCAGGGCCAGCGCCTGCAGGCCGCCGAAAAGCGTGCCGAGGCGCTGCAGGCACAGCTGACCGAGCTGCGCCAGAAGCAGGCCACGCTGGAAGCCTCTGACCGCATCAGCCGTGCCGCCAATACCGAGGTGCAGTCCTCGCTGGCAGAGCGCGATGAGGAAATCGCCGGGCTGCGCGCCGATGTTGCCTTCTATGAGCGGCTGGTCGGCTCGACCAGCCAGCGCAAGGGCCTGAACACCCATTCGATCGAGTTCAGCCCGGAAGCGGCCGGCACCTGGCAGTACACCGCCGTGCTGACCCAGAACCTCAACCGCGGGGCCATCAGCCAGGGGCAGATGCGCTTCACCGTGGAAGGCGTGAAGAACGGCAAGCTGGCCACGATCAGCTGGGATGATCTGCACCAGCGCAGCAAGGTGCCGGGACAGGACTACTCGTTCCGGTACTTCCAGCAGCTCACCGGCAGCGTGATGCTGCCGGCTGACTTCACCCCGCAACGCGTGCGGGTGACATTGGGGAGTGGTACGGGGGGTACCACCCAGGTATTCGACTGGAAACAGGCCGGTGCGCCGGCCAGCAAAGGGGAGTAGGCAGATGTTCGGAAGCAGCAAATCCAACCGTGAAGGCCAGCTGGTGGTGGATGCCCTGATCGGCAACCAGGTGGTGATCCGCGGGGATGTGGAATTCAGTGGTGGCCTGTATGTGGAAGGCCGCATCCACGGCAAGGTGATCGCCGCCGAAGGCGCCAGTGGTGCGACCCTGACGGTTGCCGAGCACGGCGTGATCGAAGGTGAGATCCGGGCCCAGGTGGTGGTCATCAGCGGCCGCCTGGACGGCGATGTACACGCCACCGAGAAGGTCGAGTTGACCCCGAGCGCACGGGTCAATGGCAACGTCCATTACCAGGTGGTGGAGATGAACGCGGGCGCGCAGCTGAACGGCCGCCTGATCCATGCCAGCGCCCCGATGGCAGCCTTGCCGGCGCCGGAAGGCGAAGACGCCCATGATGGCAAGGGCGATACCGCCGCGCGTCGCAAGCTGGCCGAGGCGATGGCTTGAAAGCCGTCGTCGGCACCCCCATGCTGGCAGCATGAGCACGCTAGTCTCCCTGCCCGGCGCCACCCCGGTTGCCGCGCCCGATTACCAATCGCTGGAGCGCCCGCTGAACTTCACCGAGTCGGCGGCCGCCAAGGTCAAATCCCTGATCCAGGAAGAGGGCAACCCCGACTTGGCCCTGCGTGTGTACATCGAGGGAGGCGGCTGTTCGGGCTTCCAGTACGGGTTCGAGTTCGACGAGAACCGTGCCGAGGATGACCTGGCGGTACAGACCAGCGGGGTGACCCTGCTGGTCGATCCGCTGAGCCTGCAGTACCTGATGGGCGCGGAGGTGGATTACACCGAGAGCCTGACCGGTGCCCAGTTCGTGATCCGCAACCCCAACGCAAAGACCACCTGCGGCTGCGGCAGCAGTTTCAGCATGTAACCAGGGCGCGGGACCTGTGTCCCGCGAGACAAGGTGTGTGGAGCAAGCTCCGGACCCACAGGCGGTTTCCGCAAAGCCTGCGGCTTGCCACCTGCATCGATTGGCGGCACGCTTGGCGGATGCCCAATACTCCTTCGCCGCTTTCCGGTTTCGCCTTCGTTGGCGAACCGTTGGAGCGCGCCGATGCCCTGCGCGAAGATGCTGATGCACTGGCGCGCCTGTGGCCGGGCGCGCGCATCCTCGTCCTCGATCACGATGGCAGCGCCTTCACCGGCGATGACGACCAGCCGCTGGCGCTGACCGGCGCCGACGTCGGCGGTGGCCCGGGCGCCGCAGTTTTCCTGGGGCTGCGCGGTGATCAGGCATGGTTCTCGGTTGAAGCCAGCAATGTCACCGTGAGCGCGCCACGCCGACTCGATCTGCGCCAGGCTGCGTTGTTGTGGCCGATGGCCGATGCCACCGCTTTCAGCTATGCCCGTGGCATGTCCTACTGGCACTCGCGCACCCGCTTCTGCGGCGTATGCGGCGGCGCGGTGGCGTTTGCCCGTGGCGGCTTCGTCGGCCGTTGTGCGCAGTGTTCCACCGAACACTATCCGCGCGTCGATCCGGCGGTGATCGTCGCCGTGGAAAACCAGGGCCGGCTGCTGCTTGGCCGGCAGTCGAACTGGGCCCCGCGCCGTTACTCGGTGCTGGCCGGCTTCGTCGAACCCGGCGAGACCTTCGAGCAGACCGTGGTGCGCGAAGTCCATGAGGAGAGCAAGGTGCGGGTGACCGCCTGCCAGTACCTCGGTTCGCAGCCGTGGCCGTTCCCCGGCGCGCTGATGGTCGGCTTCCGTGCACAGGCGCATGACGACCTGCCGACCGTGGATGGCGAGCTGGAAGACGCGCGCTGGTTCAGTGCCGACGAGGTCGGCGCCGCGTTGGCGCGCGATGTGGAGGACGACGGCCAGGGCATCCGCCTGTCGCCACCGATCTCGATTTCGCGGGGCCTGATCGAACACTGGTACCGCCAGCAGCGAGGCTGAGTCGGCGTTTCGGCCGGGCCGGTCGTGGCAGCTGTATTGCCGCCACCTGAACACGGCCCGGGTTACAGTCCGGTTCACCCGCGAGGGCACCGCTGCGACAGGTAAGGTAGCGGCGCCGAGCGTTCTGTTTCGTAGGGAGACCTGCCATGTTCACCACTCTGGCCGCCGTGCTGGTGGCGCTGGCCCTGGGCCACGTTGCCCCGGCCGCTGCCGCCTCGATGCGCCGTTTCGACGGCTTCCGGCGCTGGCTGGGCTGGCTGGACGCGCGTGGTGGCAAGGCCTGGCAGGGACCGGCTGGAGTGGCGCTGGCGCTGCTGCCGCCGCTGCTGCTGATGGGGCTGCTGGCGTGGCTGCTGCGCGGAGTGCTGTTCGGCCTGCCGTCGCTGCTGCTGGGTGTGGCCGTGCTGGCCTGGTGCTGGGGGCCGCGCGACCTGGATCGGGATATCGAAGCGATCATTGATGCGGACGACGCCGCGACGCGGCAGGCAGCCGTGCGCAACCTGCAGGCCGCCGGTGGCAGCCTGCGCGAAGACGTGCCGTCGCTGGTCGAGGCGACCGTGCTCAATGCGCTGCGTCGCTGGTTCGCGGTGCTGTTCTGGTTCCTGCTGCTGGGCCCGGCCGGTGCGCTGGGCTACCGCTTGCTGGCGTTGATGGCGGAAAGCCCGATGCGTGCACGCGTGCCGGTGGAGCCGCTGGCGCTGGCGCAGCGCCTGCTGGGCTGGATCGAGTGGCCGGTAGCGCAACTGATGGCGTTCTCGATGGCGCTGGTCGGCAACTTCGATACGGCGTGGAAGGCCTGGCGCCAGGCCCATGGCGAACGCCTGGTCGGCACCATCGGGTTCCTGGGCGCGGTGGCGCGGGCCAGCGTCAACGCCGAGCTGCGCGAGGACGCGCACGATTACACCGAGGCGGGGCTGTTGCCGGTGTGGCAGCGGCTGCCGGACCTGCGTGATGCGATGAGCCTGGTGTGGCGGATGCTGCTGCTGTGGCTGGCGATCCTCGCCCTGCTGGTGATTGCGGGCTGGGTGACGTAGTTGCTGTTGCAGGGCTTGTAGCCCTGCACCTGCAGAGGCAACAGCAACAGCGGCTCTGGGTTGCTGACGGTTGGGCGGGGCGGTGTGGGGCTGCAGGACACGCCGTAAACCCCCAAACCGGCCCAGCCGCTGGCGGCTGTGCGTTCGGGCGCTTGCGAAGCAGTGCTTCGCAAGCAAAGCGCCCTCACCCCTGGGGGCTCGATGGCGCCATCCATGGCGCCAACGGTCCTGCGGCCCCACACCGCCCCACCCCCGACAGTTTCGCGGTGACGGTGGGTCAACTGCGACTGCCGGTGGGTGTCGACCTTGGTCGACACGGTAGATCCACGCCATGCGTGGATGCAGAGCGAAGCGATCCGCTTCCGCTTTTGATCTTCTCTTTCTTTTCCGTGGTGGACGCACACGGAAACTGTCCGTGGCCGGGCGGGTGGGCTGCGCAGGGGCGTGAGCCGCATGGATGCGGCGACCGAGCTTACATGGACGTACTTGCAGCGCCCCCTGCGCAGTCCACCCGCCCGGCCAATCCCATGACCGACAAACGCCGCCCACCACGAGGGGCTGCGCCGTTGGCTGGAAACTAGACCGGTGCCAGCGCCGTGAACGGTGCCCACGGCAGGTTACGCAGCAGCGCATACCCAGGCAGTACCCAGAGCCAGAACGTGGGATTGGCCAGCACCCGCATCAGCGGGTCCAGCAGGCGCGGACGGATGCCGGCGATGTTCAGCAGCATCAGCAGCAGGAAGGGCAGGCTGATGACCAGCAGCGGGTTCATCGCCATCGCGCCGGGCAGGTCGAAATGGACCAGCGAATACAGGCAGCGGGTGCTGCCACAGCCCGGGCAGTACAGGCCGGTCAGCGCGTACAGCGGGCAGCTCGGCAAGGGATTGCCGGCGACATACGGATTGACGTTGCGCAGCACCAGCGCGGCACCGGCGGCCAGGCCGGTGGCGGCCAGCAGCGGTGCCCAGCGGGCCAGTCGGGATCGGGTGGGCAGTGCGGACATGCAGCAACGGATCCGGCGCAGGCGCCGGATCCGTCCACGCGGATCAGTAGCCGCTGTTGCTCATCGCACCCATGCCGCCGAGAGCGACGATCAGGATGCCGTACAGCACGCCGACCACGACGGCGGCAATGGCCGACCAGATGGCCCACTTCTTGGCCTTGGCCGAGGATTCCTGGGCACCGGCGATGTCGCCAGCGGCCAGCTTGCCGTTGACCTGGGCGGCGTAGACGATCGACACGATGCCGGCCGGCAGGCAGCAGAACAGGGTGCTCAGGATGGCCCAGACCAGATTGTTCGGGACCTGCGGAGTGGCGGTATTCACGGGTTCAAGCTCCTTGATGGGTGGTGGTGGTGAATCATTGGTCGGAAAGAGCGCCCAGTACGGCCAAGCCGCCGAACAGCCCGAACCACAACAGCAACAGGACCGGCAGGGCCACGGCCGAAGCCACCGCCCACCAGCCCGCCTTGCGCGACGCGCTGTAGGCCCCCGGCAGGTCGCCGGCCGCGCGGCGGCCATCGACCTGGGAGGCATAGACGATCGACACCACGCCCAACGGCAGGCAGCAGAACAGCGTCGTCAGGATCGCCCAGACCAGATGGTTGGGGATGTAGACCGGACGGCTGAGCGGTGGCGGTTGATTCAAAGCAAGACTCCATTCCTTGGTGGCCGGCCTTGGTGCATTGGCCGAACCTCCCCCCTGTGGGTGCGTAATCTACCTCAACCTGCGCTGCATGTATGCGTTTACAGTCAGATGATGGCGTGTATGGCCCTTGACTGGGCGCTATTTGACGGGCCTCTGTCATGAGACAGAGGCCGTCATTCCGGGGATTGGGGCTATCGCCTGGAAGCGCTACCGACGGCCGCCGGGCCGATCAGGCGTGATCGCCACGCAGGGCCCGCACCTGCGCCTCCAGCACCGGGGCGCGGGTGGCGTGGCCATCAACGGCCGGTGCCGCCACCACCTCGACCGTGGCGCGGAAACGGCGCGGCACCCGCATGCGGCCGAGGCGGCTGTCGCGGCGACTCCACATGCTCGACCACATGCCGCGCAGCGCCATCGGCACCACCGGCACCGGCCGCCGCTCGAGGATCTTCTCGACGCCGGACTTGAACGGCGCCATCTCGCCGTCGCGGGTCAGCGCACCCTCGGGGAAGATGCAGACCAGTTCGCCTTCGGCCAGCGCAGCGTCGATCTCGTCGAACGCCCGCTGCATCAGTGCCGGGTCTTCGCGCGCACCGGCGATCGGGATTGCCTTGGCGGTCCGGAAGATCCAGCGCATTACCGGGATGTTGAAGATCCTGTAGTACATGACGAAGCGCACCGGACGCGGAATCGTCGCCGACAGGATCAGCGCGTCCATGTAGCTGACGTGGTTGCAGACCAGCAGCGCGGCGCCTTCGTCGGGCACGTTGGCCTCGATGCCGTGCGGGCGCAGCCGGTACAGGGTGCGCACCATCAGCCAGCTGAGGAAGCGCATCAGGAATTCAGGGACGATGGTGAAGATGTAGATCGCCACCAGCGCGTTGGCGATTGCCAGCGCCAGGAACTGCTGCGGAATGGTCCAGTGCAGCAGCGTGTGCGCGGCCAGCGACAGCAACGCCGCAGCGACGATGAAGCCCGAGTTCTGGATGTTCAGTGCGGCGAACACGCGCGACATCTGCGCCTTCGGCGTGCGGCTCTGGATCAGCGCGAACAGCGGCACCACGAAGATGCCGGTGAACAGGCCGATGCCGATCAGGTCGATGACGATGCGGATGCTGCCGGGCTGCTGCAGGAACGGACCAATGGTCAGCCCGTGCACGGTCGCTTCGCCGCTGCGGGCGAAGTACAGGTCCAGCAGGAACGCGGTCATGCCGAACGCACCCAGCGGCACCAGGCCGATTTCCACCGTGCGTGCCGACAGCTTCTCGCACAGCAGCGAGCCGACGCCGGTGCCGACCGAGAACAGGGCCAGCGCAAAGATGTACAGGGTCGGCTCGCCGCCCAGGTTGGTCACCGCGTAGGCCGGTAGCTGCGAGGTCAGCACGGTGCCAACGAACCAGAACCAGGACACGCCCAGGATCGAGTTGCGCACGGCCTTCTGCTGGCGCGCCATGCGCAGTACCGCCAGCGATTCCGGCAACGGGTTCCAGTTGATCTTCAGGGTCGGGTCGCCTGCATCGACCCTGGGAATCAGGCGCGCGGCGATGTTGCCGCAGATCGCCAGGGCGATGATCGCGCACGCAGCCACCACCGTACCGTGGCTGCCGGCCACGGTGAACACCAGGCCGCCAACGATCATGCCGGAGAGAATCGACATTGAAGTGCCCATCTCGACCAGGCCGTTGCCGCCGGTCAGTTCCTCGGGCCTGAGCACCGACGGCAGCACCGAATACTTCACCGGGCCGAACAGGGTGGACTGCATGCCGGTACAGAACAGCGCGACCAGCAGCACCGGCAGGCTCTGGGTGAGGAAGCCGGTGGCCGCCAGCGACATGATCACGATCTCCATGGTGGTGGTGATCACGATCAGCCGCGATTTTTCCAGTTTGTCGGCGATCTGCCCGGCCAGCGCCGAGAACAGGAAATACGGCAGGATGAAGATGGCCGGTGCCAGGGTGGCGTACAACCCCAGTTCTTCCTCCGGCACGGCCATGAACAGCAACATGCTGATGATCGCCTGCCGGTACACGTTGTCGTTGAACGCACCGAGCGCCTGTACGACGAAGAACGGCAGGAAACGGCGCTGGCGCAGCAGGGCGAATTGGTTGTGACCGGACATGGAGCCTCCTTGACCGGCGCAGCCTAGCATTCCTGCCCATCCGCTGTGGGTGCGGACCTGTGGGTGCGGACCTGTGGGTGCGGACCGCTGGTCCGCACACCTGCCAGCACCCTCAGACGATATCGTCGACCACGCCGCCGTCCACGCGCAGCGCTGCCCCGGAAGTCGCCGAGGCCTGTGGCGAGGCCAGGTACACCACCATGTTGGCCACTTCCTCGACCGTAGCGGTGCGCTGGATCACCGAAGACGGCCGGTGCGCCATCACGAACTCGCGGCCGATCTGTTCCAGCGGCTTGCCGCTGCGCTGGCGTTCATCCTCGAACATCGCGGCGAAGCCATCGGACAGGGTCGGGCCAGGCAGCACTGCGTTGACGGTGACGCCACTGCCGGCCACGCGCTTGGCCAGGCCGCGTGACAGTGACAGCTGCGCGGTCTTGCTGACCCCGTAATGGATCATGTCGGCCGGAATGTTGCGCGCCGATTCGGACGAGATGAACAGCACGCGGCCCCAGCCGGCATCGACCATCGCTGGCAGCAGCGCACGCGACAGGCGTACGCCGGACATCACGTTGGTCTGCCAGTAGCGCTCCCAGGTGGCGTCATCGGTCTCGAAGAAGTCCTGCGGGCCGAAGATGCCGGCGTTGTTGACCAGGATGTCGATCTTCGGCAGCCCAGCCAGCAGCGTATCGACACCGGCCGCATCGGAGAGGTCGGCGGCGACACCGAATACGTCGGCTCCCGGGACGGCCGCGAGCAGATGCTGGCGGGCGCGCTCGACGCTGTCGGTGCTGCGGCCATTAAGGACGACGCGTGCGCCTGCGGTGGCCAGGCCCAGGGCGATGGCCAGGCCGATACCGGCGGTGGAGGCGGTCACCAGCGCGGTGCGGCCGCTAAGTTCGATTTTCATGGTGATGATCCGGGGCGGGAGCTGCCCAGTATCCGCGTGGCGGCGTGATCGAACTGCATCGCCAGGTGCAACGCGCCGTTGCACGCGGCGCAGCAGAGCCACGCCCTGCGTGGACGGGATGCCCGCAGCGATGACGGATCAGGTCAGGTTGGTCACCGCCTCATTGGCCGCGGCACGCACCTTCGGCAGCATGCGCAGTACCAGCGCCATCTGGGTACGGATCAACTGCAGTTTCGGCGGCATCGCCTCGTCGATCTGCTCCAGCTCGGCGGCCACCGCGCGGTCGGCGTCGTTGTCATCGTCCGCGACCGGTTGCCGCGCGGTCAGCGCCGTCGCCAGCTGCTGAAGTGCCTTGCGCACGCGATCGCCCGCGGCCAGCGCCAGTGGATCGCCTGCGTAGCTGTCCACCTGGTCGCGGTGCGCACCCAGCGCCGACAGATGCCCCAGCAGCGTGTTGGACAGCGCCAGGAAGCGGAAGCCGGCATCCAGGTTGCGGCGCACGTGGCCGGGTTCGCGCAGCATGTTCGACAGTGCGGTGGACAGCGCGGCGTCGGCGTTGTGCATGTCGCGGCGGGCGATGCGGTAGGCCAGGTCGTCGCGCATGCCGCTGCGGTACTGGCCCAGCACCGAATCCAGGTAGCGAGCCGCAGTGTCCAGCACGCGTGCCAGGACGAGATGCAGCTGCCGGCCCTGCCAGTCAGGCAGGATCAGGAATGCTGCCGCTGCTGCGATCGCGCAGCCCAGCAGCGTATCGACCATGCGCGGTACGATCAGCACGAAGCCATCACCGATCAGGTTGAAGCAGGTCAGTGCCATCACGGTGATCGCGGCTGATGCCACCAGGTAGCGGTCGGTGCGGGTGAAGAAGAACAGCAGCGCAGAGAGCAGGGCGATCAGCAACTGCACGTGCAGCTGCGGGAACAGCTGCAGCAGTGCCCAGGTCAGCACCAGTCCGGCGACGGTGCCGACGATGCGCTGTGCCAGGCGCTGGCGGGTGGCGCCGAAGTTGGGCCGGCACACGAACACGATGGTCAGCAGCACCCATGAACCGTTCTGCGCATTGAACAGCCGGATCGCTGCAAAGCCGGCGATCAGCGCCAGTGCCATGCGCAGGCCATGGCGGAACAGAACCGAGCCGGGCGTGAACTGCTGGCGGATGCGCACGCCCATCTCGCGCAGGGTATGCGGGTTGCTGTCGCGCAGGCGGGTGTCGACGTTGTCCAGGCTGGCTTCGGAACGTTCGGCATCCAGCAGGCGGCGCTCGATGCTGCGCAGGTTGTGAACCAGCAGGTCCAGCGAGCCGAGCAGGCGCTGCCACTGCGGGCGCTGCTGGTCACGCAGGTAGGCCAGCGCGTCTGCCAGGTCGCGCCCGGCCTGCTGGTTGCTTTCACCGTATACGAACGGACGACGCAGCCGGATCGCCTCGCCCAGGCGGGCACAGGCCTGGCCCTGCAGGTCGAGCAGGCGCTGGCAGCGGTAAAGCACATCGCTGTGGAAGAAGGCGTCCACCAGCGCGCCATACGGGTAGTGCGAGGAACTGGCGCGCTCGTGGAAATCCTGCGCCATGTAGTACAGGCGCAGGTACAGGCCGGAGTTCACCCCGGGCCGGCCGGAGCGGCCGAAGCGGGCAAGGATCGCTGTCTTGGCCTCGTTCAGTGCACCCACCACACGGCGGTTCTGTTCGGCCAGGTCGAGCTGGCGACGTTGCAGGTCGGCTTCGCGCACCGGCTCGAACAGCGCAGCCTTCAGCTGCAGGTAGCGGCCCAGCTCAAGGTACAGCCGCGCCACGCGTTCGCGCACCGGCCGGTTGGCGAACAACGCGGCCCACAGGATCGACAACAGCCCGTACCAGACCGCACCGGCCAGCAGATGGCTGACCGCTTCCAGTGCGCTGTGCAGGTCGCTGGCACCATGTTGCTCCAGGCCGATCATGGTGTAGATCGCCAGCGTCACCGTGGCCTGGGCAATGGATGCGTAGCGCTCGCCGAGCGCGCCAAGCAGGGTCAGGCCGAAGGTGGACAGTGCCAGCGCGCCGATGAAGATCCACGGCCACGGAAACAGCCAGATCACCGAAGCCGCCGCAATGCAGAAGCACAACAGGGACAACACCACGGCCTTGGTCCGGCCCCACCAGTTGTCGTCGGTTTCTGCGATGGCGCTTGCGATGATGCCGAGGAACACGCCGGGCAGGGCGGTCAGCGCCTCGAACTGCCAGCACACGGCCACGGCCGCGGTCAGCGCGATGAACACGCGCAGGCCGTAGCTGGCCTTTTCGTGGGCCCACAGTCGGCTGAGGCGGGATTGGCGGGCGGACATGCAGGCTCGGTGGAAGGGTCTTCCACCATTATTGCGGGCTGCGCGTGAAATATGGAGTGCGGACCAACGGTCCGCACCCACGGTGCTGCCGGACCCTACATGTCGAACCGCACGCTCACAGCGAACGTACGTGGCAGGCCTGTGCCGGCGTTGGACCAGTACTTCCGGTTGGCCAGGTTCTCGACGCTGGCGCGCACGGTCAGCGGATGACCGGAGGCGAGCAGGCGGTAGCCGATGCCTGCATTGACCAGCGTGTAATCGGGCAGCTTCAGGGTGTTGTCGGCGTCGTACCAGACATCGCCGTAGTAGCGCACCGCGGCGTATGTTTCCAGGCCATCCACCCACGGCAGCTGGTAGGTGGCGTGCACGACCCCGCTCCAGCGCGCCGCACCGGCGGTACGGTTGCCCTCCTGTGCAGCGCTGGCCGGGGACAGCCTGTCGTAGGTCGGGTCCAGCCAGGTGACGCCTCCGCCAACCGTGAGGACATCGCTGAGGTGCAGGTCGGCACTGGCCTCGATGCCTTCGTACAGCGTGATGCCGTCCTGCACCAGGCGCTTGCCGGCCGGTGTGAGTTCATCGATGTTGGCGCCACGTTCCAGCCGGAACGCCGCCACGTTCGCGTTCCAGCGCGCGGCCTCGGCCTTCGCGCCGATCTCATACTGCTTGCTGAGGGTCGGGTCGAGCACATCACCGGCGTTGACGTAGTTGTTGCCTACGCGGCTGCCCGCTTCCAGCGATTCGATGTAGCTGGCGTAGAGGGTGACCGCCTCGCTGGGCTTGAACATCACGGCATAGGTCGGTGTGACCGGATAGGTGTGGTAGCGACCCTTGGTCTCGTAATCGTTGTAGCGCCAGCCCGCCAGCACCGACCATCCGCTGCCGAGATCGACGGTATCGCTTGCGAACACGGCCTGCTGCACGGTCTCGTCGCCACGGGTCATCATCCGTGAACCGACGGCGTCATGGCGGATGTCATGGCGCTGGTACAGGTTGGCGCGGCCGATCAGGCTCCATTCGTAGGGACGGTCCCAGCCCAGCCCGGTCTGGTGACTGATGCCTGCCACCACCTGATGCTGCAGCGGACCGGTGCGGAAGCTGCCCTGCAGCATCGCCTGGGCCAGCCTCCACTCGCTCTTGCCACCCAGTTCATAGACGTTGACGTCATAGTCGCCATTGGGCGAATCGATGTAGGCGAAGATCTTGTTGACGTCATTCCACGAGGTGGTGACGCCGTAACTCAGGCTGGTTTTCCAGTCGCTGTTGATCTGCCAGTCCAAGCGGGTCGACAACAGGCTGGAACGAGTGTCGTAGTAGGTGCCGGGGACACTGTTGCCGGTATTCCCGGCGATCGGTCGCGGCAACGAGGTCAGTCCGCGGAAGTAGTACTGCTGCGATTCCTCGCGCAGGTCGCGTGACTGGAACACGCCGTCGAAGGTCCAGATCAGTGCGTCGCTCAGGCGCGCGTCCAGCGACAGTGCGCCCACCTTGCGATCGACGTGGCCACCATTGAAGGTCTCACCCTTTTCCTCGAAAGCATTGAAGCGATAACCGAACATCTGCTCGTTGCCGAAGCGGCCGCCGACGTCCATCCCGGCACTGACGATGCCCTGCTCGCGCCAGCCCAGCTGGGCGGAGAAGGTGGGCGTATCGGTCGGCTTCTTGGTGATGTAGTTGACGATGCCACCGGGGGCACCGAAACCATAAAGGAATCCACCCGGGCCTTTCAGCAGATCGACCTGTTCCATCACTTCCAGCGGCCACTCGGTACCCCACGAGGAAACCTGCAGGCCATTGACGCGATAGCTGTCGAAGTTCAGGTCGATGCCACGGTTGCGGATCGGCGAACTCCAGCCACTGGCATACGCGTTGACCTGGGTGGTGACCGAAGGGTCGAGCAGGAACGCTTCGCCCAGCGAGACCACTTGGCGCTGCTCGATCTGCTCGCGGCCCACGGCGGTGATCGCGAACGGGGTATCACGCAGCACGCGATCACCAAGGGCGCCGGTATCGGCGTGGGTGCGTTCGGCGGTGACCTTCACCGCATCCAGATCGGTGGCACTGCGGTTCCGATGGGTGCGCTCGGGTACGGACTGGGCATGCGCGGCACAGGCCAGTGACAGGGAAACGGCAAGCAGGGCCGGGCGGCAGAGTGGGTGCAGGAGCATGGTTCAGTCATCCTCGGCGAACGGCCACGCGCCATCCGCCCGCATGGGGGGAAAGGTTGATGGCTGGGATCACGCAGGCTTGCCGGAGAGGGCAGCGGGGCGCCGCGAAGGGGCGCAGGACCATGGCTGGAGGGGAATTGTTCTCTTTTCGTTACAGCACGTCAAACCGGGAGGCGTGCGGACCAACGGTCCGCACCCACCCTCCGCGCCGGTGGTAGTGCCGGCCGCTGGCCAGCAGATTCGCAGTACCGAGAACTAGATCCACGCCATGCGTGGATGGGCTCTACTACGCCCGCTGCGCGCGCTTGAGCAGCTTCGCTTCGCGCCTGCGCGCGCGACGGGCGCGCCAGCGCTCGGCCAGGCAGGAGAAGATCACGTACAGTGCCGGCGTACTGAGCAGGGTCAGGCTCTGCGAGAACAGCAGGCCGCCGATCATCGCGATGCCCAGCGGGCGGCGCAGCTCGGACCCTTCACCCAGGCCGATCGCCAGCGGCACTGCGGCCAGGATCGCGACCATCGTGGTCATCATGATCGGGCGGAAGCGCACGATGCTGGCCTCGCGTGCGGCATCGCGCGGCGCCAGCCCATGCTCGCGCTGCGCCACCAGTGCGAAGTCGATCATCATGATCGCGTTCTTCTTGACGATGCCGATCAGCAGCACCAGCGCGATCATCGAGATCACCGACAGCTCGGTGTTGGTGCCGAACAGGGCCAGCAGCGCACCGACACCCGCCGCCGGCAGCGTGGACAGGATGGTGACCGGATGGATCAGGCTCTCGTAGAGCATGCCCAGTACCAGGTACACGGTCAGGATTGCGGCGAACACCAGGATCAGCATGTCGCTGGGATCGGAGTTGAAGCCGAAGCCCGCATCGTCGGCCAGGCGGATGTCGCCGGGCATGCGCATGCCGGCCACGGTCGCGTCGATGATCGCCTTGGCCTCGCCCATGCTCACGTTGGGAGCCAGGTTGTAGCTGAGGTCCATCGTCGTGTACTGGTTCTCGTGGGTGATCTGCGATGGGGCCAGGCCAGGCATCTGCGTGGCCACCGCGGTGATCGGCACCATGTCGCCGTTGCGCGCACGCACGTACACCTCATCCAGCGCCGCCGGGGTGGCGGTCTGCGAGGGCAGGGCATTGACCACGACGCTGTACTGGTTGATGTCCGAATAGATGGTAGAGATCTGGCGCTGGCCGAACGCACCATACAGCGCGCCGTCGATGGCGCCCACTGTGATGCCCAGGCGCGCGGCCTTTGCGCGGTCGATCTGGATGTTCTGGCGCAGGCCGGCATTGTCCACGTCGGTGCCGACGTCGCGCAGCTTCGGGTTCTTCTTCAGCTCCGCCTGCAGCTTGGGCAGCCATTCCTGCAGTGCGGCCAGGTCGTTGCCCTGCAGCGAGATGCGGTACTGCGCGCCCTGGCTGGAACCGCCGCCATCGTTGCTGGGCAGGTCCTGGATCGCGCGCAGGCGCAGCTGCAGGTCGGGATAGCGATCGGCCTTGGCGCTGAGGCGCGCCAACGCATGCGCGGTGGTTTCGCGGCGGCCGTCGCTGCGTGATTTCAGCTCGATGTTGAACTGTGCACTGGAGCCCTGGCGGCCGCTGCCCAGGCGTACACCCACCGTCTTCACCGCCGGGTCGGCCATCAGCATGTCGGTGATGCGGCGCTGGCGCGCGACCATGTCCTCGAACGACACGGTGGCACTGGAGTTGGCGCGGCCCCAGATCAGGCCGGTGTCCTGCGGCGGGAACGCGCCCTTCTTCACCGCGCCGAACAGGAAGATGGTGACGCCGATCAGGATCAGTGGCGTCAGCGACAGCAGCAGCGCGTGGCGCAGCGAGAAATCGAGGAACACGGTGTAGATGCGCAGCATCCGCTCGTGGCCGGCATCCAGCCAGCGGCCGAAACGCGACGGCGGCGCGCTGTGGTCGTGCGCGCTGAGGAAGCGGCTGCACAGCGCCGGGGTCAATGTCAGCGAGACGATCATCGAGACCACGATGGCCGCCACCAGGGTCACGGTGAACTCGCGGAAGAACGCGCCCATCATGCCGCTGGCGAACAGCAGCGGGATGAACACCGCCACCAGCGAGGCGGTGATCGAGACGATGGTGAAGCCGATCTCGCGCGCACCGGTCAACGCCGCCTGCATGCGCGGCATGCCTTCGTCGAGGTGGCGCATGATGTTCTCGATCACCACGATCGCATCGTCGACCACGAAGCCGATCGCGATCACCAGCGCCAGCAGGCTCAGGTTGTTCAGGGTGAAGCCCATCACGTACATCACCAGCGCGGCGCCGGCCAGCGACAGCGGCACGGTCACCGCCGCGATCAGGGTGGGTGCCAGCCGGCGCAGGAACAGCGCCATGGTCAGCACCACCATTGCCAGGCTGATCAGCAGGGTGACCTGCACTTCATGCAGCGACGAACGGATGGTCGGCGTACGGTCGAAGTACGGCGTCATCGTGGTGCCCGGCTGCAGGTAGTCGCGCAGGGTCGGGATCTGCGCCTTGACCCGGTCCACGGTCTCCACGATGTTGGCGCCGGCACGGGTGAACACGTACATCACCACCGCCGGCTTGTGGTCGAACCACGCCGCCTGGTAGGCATCCTGCTGGCCGTCGTAGACGTTGGCGATGTCCTTCAGCCGGATCACCCGGCCGTCGCCCTGGGTCTTGACTACCAGGTCGGCGAAGTCGGCGGCGCGCGCCACCGAGTCGTTGGCGATGATCGCCGTGGTGGTGTTGCCATCGCTGAGGAAGCCGGTGGGCGAGGTCACGTTGGCCGCGCGCACTGCGTTGCGCAGGTCATCGGCGGTCAGGCCCAACGCGTTCATCAGGCGCAGGTTGACGTCCACGCGCACCGCTGGCGTCGACGCGCCAGCGATGTCGACCGAGGCGACGCCGCTGATCTGGCGGATGCGCTGCGCCAGCAGCGAGTCGGCCACGTTGTAGAGCTCGTCGGCCGACTGCGTCTGCGAGGTCAGCGCGATGGCGATCACCGGGTCGTCGTTCGGGTTCGCCTTCTGGTACATCGGCGAGCCCATGCCCGAGGGCAGGTCGGCCTGAGCCGAGTTGATCGCCGTTTGTACATCCAGTGCCGCCGAATCGATGTTGTGGCCGCTCTGGAAGATCATGAACACCAGCGAGCTGCCTTCCGAGCTCGACGAGCGCATGCGATCGATGCCCGGCAGCTGGCCGAGATGGCGTTCCAGCGGCGCGGTGACCGTCGAGGCCATGGTCGCCGCGTCGGCGCCGGACTGGCTGGCATGCACGAAGATCACCGGGATCTCGATGTTCGGCAGCGCCGATACGCCCAGGCGCAGGTAGCAGATCAGGCCGACCATGAACAAGCCGATGGCCAGCAGTGCGGTGCCGATCGGGCGGCGGATGAAGGGGCCGGACAGGTTCATCGTGCGGCCCCCCACGGCAGCGGGGCGTGGATCATGCCTGCGGCTCCTGCAGCGAACCGTCGCGCAGCGCACGCTGTTCGCGGCGGCGCGCCAGCCACTCGGAGAAGCGCTCCATGTACAGGTAGATCACCGGCGTGGTGTACAGCGTCACCAGCTGCGACAGCAGCAGGCCACCGACGATGGCGATACCCAGCGGGCGGCGCAGCTCCGAACCGATGCCGGTGCCCAGCGCCAGCGGCAGTGCGCCGAGCATGGCCGCGGCGGTGGTCATCATGATCGGGCGGAAGCGCAGCAGGCAGGCGCGGCGGATCGCCTCGTGCGCGTTGGCGCCGGCGCGGCGGGCTTCGATGGCGAAGTCGACCATCATGATGCCGTTCTTCTTGACGATGCCGATAAGCAGCACGATGCCGACGATGCCATCCACCGACAGGCTCAGCCCGCACAGCATCAGCGCCAGCAGCGCGCCGACACCGGCCGGCGGCAGGGTGGAGATGATCGTGATCGGGTGGATGTAGCTCTCGTAGAGCACGCCCAGCACGATGTAGATCACCACCAGCGAGGCCAGCAGCAGCCACACCACGTCGGTCTGGCTGCCGGTGAACTCGGCGGCCTTGCCGATGAATTCGGCATGCAGGTGTGCCGGCATGTCCAGGCTGTCCTTGGTCTCCTGGATCGCACGCACCGCTTCGGACAGCGAATAGCCCGGCGCCACGTTGAACGACACGGTCACCGCCGGCAGCTGCTGCTGGTGGCTGACCACCAGCGGGGCGCTGCTGACCTTGCCTTCGGCCAGCGCCGACAGCGGGATGATGTTGCCGGCGCCGACGGTGATGCCGGTGTTCTGCGCGCCGATGCCGGTGGCGGTGGACGAGTTGGAGGAGGTGACCTGGCCGAAGCTGGTGGCATTGGTGCCGGTCAATGCGCCGGCGCCGTTGGAGGCGACCGCCAGCTGTTCCATCAGCGCGGTGCTGGTGCGGAACTCCGGTGCCACTTCCAGCACCACACGATACTGGTTGAGCTCGGTGAAGATGGTCGAGATCTGGCGCTGGCCGAACGCATCGTAGAGCGTGTCGTCGATGGTCTGCATCGGCACGCCCAGCACGCTGGCCTTGTCGCGGTCGATGTTCAGCTCCAGGGCGCGGCCCTGGTTGGACAGGTTGTTGTCGACGTCGGCCAGTTCCGGGCGCTTGCGCAGCGCTTCGGTCAGGCGCGTGGCCTGGGTCGCCACCGTCGCCGAATCCACGTCCGACAGCGAGTACTGGTACTCGGTGGCGGCCACGCGGGTATCCAGGGTTACGTCCTGCACCGGCTTCAGGTACAGCGCCACGCCCGGAATGCCGGCCACTGCCTTCTGCAGGCGCGGCAGGATCTCATCCAGGCCGTCGCGCTGGCTGCGCTCCTTCAGCACGATCGACAGCTGGCCCTGGTTGAGGGTGGGGTTCATGCTGCCGGCGCCGATGAAGGCCGACACGCCGGTCACGTCTGGATCCTGGCGCAGCGCTTCGGCCACCTGCCTGGTGCGCTGCTCCATCTGCGGGAAGGCGATGTTCTGGTCGGCCTGCACCACGCCGGTGATCAGGCCGGTGTCCTGTTCGGGCAGCAGGCCCTTGGGAATCAGCACGTACAGCAGCACGGTCAGCACCAGCGCGCCACCGGCCACGGCCAGGGTCAGCCGCTGGTGGCCAAGCACCCAGTCCAGGCTGTGCTCGTAGAGGCCGACGGTGCGCGTCCACAGGTTCTGCTTGCCGGCCGCCGCCGCGCGCTCATGCGCGTCCTCGCCCTCGGGCAGGGCATCGGGCTTGAGCAGGTAGGCGCACATCATCGGGGTCAGCGTCAGCGAGATCAGCATCGACAGCACCACGGCGATGCTCAGCACCCACGCGAACTCGTGGAACAGGCGGCCGGTGACGCCGGGCATCAGCAGCAGCGGCAGGAACACCGCCACCAGCGAGACCGTCAGCGACAGCACGGTGAAGCCGATCTGGCGTGCGCCGATCTCGGCCGCTTCCTTGCCACTCTTGCCCTGCTCGATGTAGCGCACGATGTTCTCGATCATCACGATCGCATCGTCGACCACGAAGCCGGTGGCCACCACCAGCGCCATCAGCGAGAGGTTGTCCAGCGACATGCCGGCGAAGGCCATCACCGCGAAGGTGCCGGCCAGCGACAACGGCACCGCCACCGAGGGAATGATCGTGGCCCACAACCGGCGCAGGAACACGAAGATCACCGCCACCACCAGCCCGATGGTCAGGATCAGGGTGAACTGCACTTCATGCACCGAGGCGCGGATGGTCTCGGTGCGGTCGTTGAAGATCTCCAGGTGCACGTCGGCTGGCAGCACGCCCTGCAGCTGCGGCAGGATGGCACGGATGCGCTCGACGGTCTGCACGATGTTGGCACCGGGCTGGCGGCGCACTTCCAGCAGTACCGCCGGCTTGCCGTCGGCCCAGGCGGCAAGCTGGTCGTTCTCCACGCCATCGATCACCTCGGCCACGTCCGACAGCCGCACCGGGCGGCCGTTCTTGTAGCTGATGATGGTGTCGCGGTACTCGGCGGCGCTGGCCAGCTGGTCGTTGGTGCCGATGCTGTAGGACTGCGTCTTGCCGTTCAACGAGCCCTTGGGCGCATTGACGTTGGCCTGGGTCAGCGCGCTGCGCAGCTGCTCCAGGGTCAGGCCCATGTTCGACAGCTGCGCCGGATTGACCTGGATGCGCACGGCCGGGCGCACATTGCCGGCGATCGAGACCAGGCCCACGCCCTGCACCTGCGACAGGCGCTGGGCCAGGATGGAATCGGCGTAATTGTTGACGTCGCGCAGCGGGCGCGTGTCAGAGGTCAGTTTCAGGGTGACGATGGCCGCGTCGGCCGGGTTCACCCGGTTGTAGACCGGCTGGTAGGGCAGCGACGAGGGCAGGGTGGCCTGGCGGATCGCCGCCTGCACGTCCTGCGCGGCGATGTCGATGTCGCGGTCCATCGAGAACTGCAGGATGATCGTCGACAACCCGGCCGACGAGTCGGAGGTCATCAGCTCCAGCCCGGAAATCTGCCCGAACTGGCGCTCCAGCGGGGTGGTGACCAGCGAGGCCATGGTGGTGGCGTTCGCACCGGGGTACTGGGTGGTGACCACCAGGCTGGGCGCATCGATTTCCGGCAGCGCCGACACCGGCAGCTTGCGGTAACCGAGGATGCCCAGCAGCAACAGGCCCGCCATCAACAGCGAGGTGGCGATCGGGCGGCGGATGAAGATCGTCGAAAAGCCCACGGACTGATCCTTGCTGGCACTTCAATGTCGGCGCCGGCAGGTCCGCCGGCGCGAGGGAGATCAGTGGCCTGCGCTCAGCGCGGGCCACCACCGCGACGGCCACCGCCGCCTGCGTTCTTCTGCTCGGCTGCCTTCAGTTCGGCCTCGGTCGGTGCGGCCGGGGTCTCGCCCGGCTTCAGTGCGGTGACCTTGCTGCCCGGCTTCAGGCGGAACTGGCCTTCACTGACCACCCGCTCGCCGCCCTTCAGGCCTTCGGCGATCTGCACCTGGCTGTCGCCCACTTCCACGCCGCTGCGCACGGTCTGCATCTTTACCGTGTTGTCGCCCTGCACGATGTAGACGTACTCGCCATCCGGGCCACGCAGTACCGCCTGGGTGGGGATCACCACGCCGCCGGCAATCGTGCGCAGCTGCATGCGCACGTTGACGAACTGGCCCGGCCACAGGCCGTTGTCGGTGTTGTCGAACAGGGCGCGCGCCTTGAACGTGCCGCTGTCGGCACTGATCAGGTTGTCGACCACATCGAGCTTGCCGTCGCCGGACAGCACGTGCGAATCGGCGCGGTCCAGCGCCGCCACCGGTACCGTGCCGGCGGCCTGCGCCTGGCGCACATCGCCGAGCTGGCGCTCGGGCAGGTTGAACAGCACGTGGATCGGATGGATCTGGGTCAGCGTGACCAGCGCGGTACCGGCGCTGACCACGTTGCCGGCGTCGACCGCACGGATGCCGGCGATGCCTGAGATCGGCGCGGTGACCCGGGTGTACTGCAGCTGCACCTGCGCCGAGCGCATGCTGGCCTCGTTGGCGGCCACGGCGCTTTCGTACTGTGCCACTTGGTTTCGCTGTGTATCCAGATCGGTCTTGGCGACGTACTGGCGATACTCCGGCGCGTTCGAGCGCTGGTAGTTGGAGCGCGCGGTGGCCAGCAGGGCCTCGTTCTGGCGCTTGGCTGCAGCGGCCTGGTCGTAGCTGGCCTGGGCGGTGCGCGGGTCGATCACCGCCAGCACATCACCCTGCTTCACTTCCTGGCCTTCACGGAAATTCAGGCTCATCAGCTGACCGCCGACCTGCGGGCTGACGGTGACGGTGTTCATCGCGGTCACCGTACCCAGCGCGCTGGCATACACCGGCACGTCCTGGCGCGTGGCCTCCACCACGGTCACCGGCACTGGACCGGCATTCGGATCTTCGCCGCCCTGGCGCGCGCCCGCAGCAGGTTTTCCAGCCTTGTCCTTGCCCCCGCCAATGACGCGCAGGCCGACCACGGCCAGCACCAGGATCGCCACGACCAGCAGCACGATCTTCCAAACACGTGACATTACGAGGACTCCGAGAGGGCTGGACCGGACGGGACGCCGGGACAATGCGCAAAGCATACCTGTGCCACATCACGTTTCCTGCATGACGGATGGGACGGGCGCTAAGACCGGATGCGGCACCGGAGGTTCCCGTGGCGCCGGTGTTGCCCTACATTCAGCTGGAACCCTCTTGCTGTGGAGATTGCGATGCGCCGTTCGCTGCTGCTGTCCGCCCTGCTGCTGGCCCTGCCGGCGCTTGCCCATGCCCAGGACGGGCAACGCCCGGAAGTGACCGCCGCCGCGCAGCGGCTGCAGGCCCGGGTGGTCGAATGGCGCCGTGATTTCCACCAGCACCCGGAGCTGTCCAACCGCGAGGCGCGCACCTCGGCCGAGGTCGCCAAGCGCCTGCGTGCGATGGGCCTGAAGCCGAAGACCGGCATCGCCCACCACGGCGTGGTGGCGATCATCGAAGGCGGCAAGCAAGGCCCGAAGATCGCGTTGCGTGCAGACATGGACGCGCTGCCGGTGACCGAGCAGACCGGCCTGCCGTTCGCCTCCAAGGCCACCGACCAGTACCGCGGGCAGACCGTGGGCGTGATGCATGCCTGTGGCCACGACGCGCATACCGCCACCCTGCTCGGCGTGGCCGAAGCGCTGGTATCAATGAAGAAGGACCTGCCGGGCCAGGTGATGCTGATCTTCCAGCCGGCCGAGGAAGGCGCGCCGCCGCCGGAAGAGGGCGGTGCGGCACTGATGCTGAAGGAAGGGCTGTTTGCCGATTTCAAGCCGGAGGCCGTGTTCGGCCTGCATGTGTTCTCCAGCGTGCAGGCCGGCCAGATCGCGGTGCGCGGCGGCCCATTGATGGCCGCCTCGGATCGCTTCGGGATCAAGGTGATCGGTCGCCAGACGCATGGCTCGGCACCGTGGAACGGTGTTGACCCGATCGTCGCCACCGCCGATCTGGTCGGCACCGCGCAGACCATCGTCAGCCGCCGCGCCAACCTGTCCAAGCAACCGGCAGTGCTGACCTTCGGCGCGATCAACGGCGGCATCCGCTACAACATCATTCCCGATGAAGTGGAGATGGTCGGCACCATCCGCACCTTTGACGAAGGCATGCGCCAGCAGATCTTTGCCGACCTGCGCAACGTGGCCGAGCACACGGCCGCCGCGCACGGTGCGAAGGCGGTGACCGACATCTACGAGTCGGAGGGCAACCCGGCCACGGTGAACGACCCGGCGCTGACCGCGAAGATGCTGCCGAGCCTGCAGGCGGTGGTGGGCAAGGACAACGTGTACGAGCCGCCGCTGCAGATGGGCGCGGAGGATTTCTCGCTGTACGCGAAGGAAGTGCCGGGCATGTTCTTCTTCGTCGGCTCCACCAGCGTGGGCATCGACCCAGCGACGGCGCCGGCCAACCATTCGCCGAAGTTCCTGCTGGATGAGAAGGCACTGGATGTGGGACTGCGGGCGTTGCTGCAGGTGAGCCTGGATTACCTGCACGGTGCCGGCACCCCGGCGGGGTGAGGGTTTCCGGCAGGGCTTGCAGCCCTGGGTACGCGACATCGCATGCGCGCTGTCGCTCCCACAGTTCGCTGCGCGAACGGTGGGCCCCCCTTACCAGCTTCCAGACCCCTGCCGCTTCGCGGCCGCCCCCTGACTCAGGGGGCCTTCCTCCAGACCCGATCCCGTGGCTTGCCGGTAGATCCACGCCATGCGTGGATGGCAGACATCGAAAATGTCCGAAGGATCGGATTTTGATTTTCTGATCTTTCCCGTGGTGGATCGGCGGCAGAAATGTGTCGGGGGGCCGGGCGGGTGGGGCTGGCGGGGTATCCGCGCCATGGATGGCGCGGCTAAGCCTCCAGGGACGGATTCACGGCGTCCCCGCCAGCCCCATCCGCCCGGCCCACTCCCGGGAATCCAGGCTTTCGACGACCCAACACCCCACCACGGAGGGGCTCCGCCGTTGGCCGGCCCGGCCGAAGGCCCGCCCTCCGCGCGATACAATGACCTCCATGAACACCCCACAGGATTCCAGCCTCGGTCGCGAGGTCAGTTACCCGTCGCAGTACGATCCCGGCCTGCTGTTCCCCATCCCCCGCAGCGGCGCCCGCGCCGAGATCGGCCTCGATGAGGCCGCGCTGCCGTTCGTCGGCCACGACCGCTGGCACGCCTTCGAGCTGAGCTGGCTCGACCCGCGTGGCAAGCCGCAGGTCGCCGTCGCCACGGTGCAGGTGCCATGCACCTCGCCGCGGCTGATCGAATCGAAGTCGTTCAAGCTGTACCTCAACTCCCTCAACAGCACCCGCATCGACAGCGCCGAGGCACTGCGCGCGCGCCTGGTGGCGGATCTGTCGGCCTGCGCCGGTGTGCCGGTCCAGGTCGAGTTCGGCCTGCCAGGCCTGCGCGAGACGCCGCTCGGCGAGTCCATCGACGGGCTGGAACTGGAGATCGACTGCTACGGCCCGCCGCAGGCGGACTTCCTCGCCGCCGATGCGGGTGAGGTGGTGGAAGAGACCCTGGTCTCGTCGCTGCTGAAGTCCAACTGCCCGGTCACCGGCCAGCCGGACTGGGCCACGGTCAGCCTGCGTTACCGCGGGCCGAAGATCGATCGCGCGGGCCTGCTGCGCTACTTGGTCAGCTACCGTGAACACGCCGAGTTCCACGAGCAGTGCGTTGAGCGGATCTTCAGCGAGGTATCTGCGCGCTGCCAGCCACAATGGCTGGAAGTGGAGGCCCGCTATACCCGCCGTGGTGGCCTGGACATCAACCCCTGGCGCGCCAGCCCCGGCATCACCGCCCCGGCTGCGACCTACCGCGAACTGCGGCAGTAACCGGTAGTGCCGGTCGCTGGCCGGCAACCGCAAGGAACCCGCGTCCAGGGCAAGGGAAAGCCGGCCAGCGGCCGGCACGACCGGACACCGTCTCTCCCGATTGTTCAGCCGCCCCCGGGGGCGGCTTCACATCTGCACCATCCCCATTTAACAACCGCCATGGCACCGTGCCAATCACGTAGTCATGCAGACGGGAGTTGTGGATGAGTACCGAGAAGAAAGCCGATTTCTCCGGCGTCAGCAGCAGCGTCGACAGTACCGCCGAACAGGCACCGAAGGCGGACTTCTCCGGCGTCAGCGCTTCGGTGGACAGCACCGCAGACGTTGTCAGCGGCGGCACCTATACCGTGCAGAAGGGTGACTCGCTGTCGAAGATCGCCAAGCAGCATCTGGGCGACGCCAATGCCTGGAAGAAGATCTTCGAAGCCAACCGCGATGTGCTTGATGACCCGGACAAGATCTTCCCGGGCCAGACCCTGAAACTGCCGCCGAAGTAAGCCGGCCAGAACGCCGTCCGACAATCCCTGGGAGGAACCCCGAATGATCAAGACCACCCCGCTCCAGACCGCCCTGATCGCCGCCCTGCTGGGCAGCGTCGCCCTGGTCGGTTGCAAGAAGAAAGAAGAGTCGACCGACAACAATGCCGCTCCGGCAGCGACTGCTCCGGCCGAACCGGCAGCACCGGCCCCGATGACCGGCGCGCCGCCGCCGATGGCCGAAGCCGCCGCCGTCAGCGTCTCGTCGGTCACGGTCGGCAAGACCGCAGCCGCCGACAAGTCGGTTGCGACGGCGGCTTTGTTCGCGCCGAAGGACGACATCATCGTCTCGGTCAAGACCGACGGCGCTGCCAACAACGTCGCCGTGGGCGCGAAGCTGACCTACCAGGACGGCCAGGTGGCCGGCGAACAGAATGCCACGCTGAACACCAGCGGTGCGGAAACCACCAACGTCACGTTCAAGAATGCAAAGGGCTGGCCGGCCGGCAAGTACCGCGCCGAAGTCACCGTCGATGGCAAGGCGGCCGGAACGCCGCAGGAGTTCGAGGTCAAGTAAGTCCAGCCGACTCTCTCCCGGCAGGGCTCACGATGGACGCGGCCGCGAGGCTGCGTCCTTTTTTGTTGGATGATGGTCGGCTTCATCCAGGCGTCGATGGATCACAGCGTTGCCGGCATGCAGTACCGCCGCGTATGGCGTGGCTTTGCCCCGCGCGGCTGAAAACGCGACAATGCAGGGGTTTCCCCGCCGCGCGCCCACCCTGACGGCGACGGGGGAAAGCGCGGGGGCCAACCCCGCGCGCGACACGGTTGCACGTGGCCCGGCGCTGGCGCCGGCCTTCCCCTGAGCATTGCTACAGAGTCCAAGTCCCCCATGTCCAAGATTCTCTACACGCTGACCGACGAAGCACCGTTCCTGGCCACCCAGTCGCTGCTGCCGATCGTTGACGCCTACACCGCCACGGCCGGCATCGTGGTGGAAACCCGTGACATCTCGCTGTCCGGCCGCATCCTGTCGCAGTTCCCGGAACTGCTGTCCGATGCACAGAAGGTCAGCGACGACCTGGCCGAGCTGGGCCAGCTGGCGACCACCCCGGACGCCAACATCATCAAGCTGCCGAACATCTCCGCCTCGGTGCCGCAGCTGAAGGCGGCCATCAAGGAACTGCAGGACCAGGGCTATCCGCTGCCGGATTACCCGGAAACCCCGGCCGACGACCAGCAGCGCGACTACAAGGCGCGCTACGACAAGGTCAAGGGCAGCGCGGTGAACCCGGTGCTGCGCGAAGGCAACTCCGACCGCCGTGCACCGCTGTCGGTGAAGAACTACGCGCGTAAGCACCCGCACCGCATGGGTGCCTGGTCGGCCGATTCGAAGTCGCACGTCGCGCACATGGCCGCCGGTGATTTCTACGGCAGCGAGAAGTCGGCCACCCTGGGCAACGCCGGTTCGCTGAAGATCACCTTCCATGGCAACGACGGCAGCACCGTCGTGCTGAAGGAAAAGACCGCGGTCAAGGCCGGCGAGATCGTCGACGCCGCCGTGATGAGCCGCAAGGCGCTGGCCGCGTTCCTCGGTGAGCAGATCGCCGATGCCAAGGCCCAGGGCGTGCTGTTCTCGCTGCACCTGAAGGCGACCATGATGAAGGTCTCCGACCCGATCATGTTCGGCGTGGCGGTCAATGAGTTCTACAAGGACGTGCTGGCCAAGCACGCCGACGTGCTCAAGCAGGCCGGTTTCGACGCCAACAACGGCATCGGTGACCTGGCTGCGCGCCTGCCGTCGCTGCCGGAAGCCACCCGTGCTGCGATCGAAGCCGACCTGGCTGCCGAGTACGCACAGCGCCCGGGCGTGGCCATGGTCAACTCGGACAAGGGCATCACCAACCTGCACGTGCCGAGCGACGTCATCGTCGACGCCTCGATGCCGGCGATGATCCGCGACTCCGGCAAGATGTGGAACGCCGAAGGCAAGCTGCAGGACACCAAGGCGGTCATTCCGGACCGCTGCTACGCCGGCGTGTACCAGGCCGTCATCGACGACTGCAAGGCGCACGGCGCCTTCGACCCGGCCACCATGGGTTCGGTGCCCAACGTCGGCCTGATGGCACAGAAGGCCGAGGAGTACGGCTCGCACGACAAGACCTTCCAGATCGCTGCCGATGGCGTGGTCAAGGTCACCGACGATGCCGGCACCGTGGTGTTCGAGCACGCCGTGGAAGCCGGTGACATCTGGCGCATGTGCCAGACCAAGGACGCGCCGATCCAGGACTGGGTCAAGCTGGCCGTCGAGCGTGCCCGCCTAAGCAGCACCCCGGCCGTGTTCTGGCTGGATGCCGCCCGCGCCCACGACGCGCAGGTCATCGCCAAGGTCGAGCAGTATCTGAAGGACCACGACACCAACGGCCTGGACATCCGCATCCTGCCGCCGGTGGAAGCCACCGCGTTCTCGCTGGACCGCATCCGCAAGGGCGAGGACACCATCTCGGTGACCGGCAACGTGCTGCGCGACTACCTGACCGATCTGTTCCCGATCATGGAGCTGGGCACCAGCGCCAAGATGCTGTCGATCGTGCCGCTGATGGCCGGTGGTGGCCTGTTCGAGACCGGCGCCGGTGGTTCGGCCCCGAAGCACGTGCAGCAGTTCGTCGAAGAGGACTACCTGCGCTGGGATTCGCTGGGCGAGTTCCTGGCCCTGGCTGCGTCGCTGGAACACCTGGGCAACCGCTATGACAACGCCGCCGCCCGCGTGCTGGCCAAGGCGCTGGACGAAGCCAACGGCCAGTTCCTGGACAACGACAAGTCGCCGTCGCGCAAGCTCGGCGGCATCGACAACCGTGGCAGCCACTTCTACATCGCCCTGTACTGGGCGCAGGCCCTGGCCGCGCAGGACGAGGATGCCGCGCTGAAGGCACGCTTCGCCCCGCTGGCCAAGGCGCTGACCGACAACGAGCAGAAGATCGTCGACGAGCTGATCGCAGTGCAGGGCAAGGCCGTGGACATCGGCGGCTACTACCGTCCGGACGTGGCCAAGGCCAGCAAGGCGATGCGCCCGAGCGCGACCTTCAACGCCGCGCTGGAGCTGCTGCGCGGCTGATCCGTCGCCGTTCGGCCGTGACCCCGGAACCCGCGCTTCGGCGCGGGTTTCTTTTTTGGCTCTGGGGTCAGATCCCTTTTGCCACGCAAAAGGGATCTGACCCCAGGCGATGAAACCGTGACTTCCGTCGGCTGTCGGAATGCCGTCAACGGGGCATGAAACTTGCCCGCGATAGCCGTCGCAGAACCGATCGGACACCGCCTGCAACCGCTCCCGATCTGAGCAGTCGATCACGACGGCTGCCGCTGGCGATGCCCTAGCCTTGGCGACGCGAGACCACCGGGGAGGTGGTCGCCCGGGGACACGGATGGCACGCGTGCTGGTAGTGGGAACCGATATCCAGGGCGAGCAGGCCCTGCTGCAACGGCTGCGCCTGGCGTCGGCACTGCCGGACGGCCAGGTCCGCCGCAGCCGGGACCTGGACGATTGCGATCTGCTGGTCATCCGCGATACCCCGGCACTGCGCAACGCGGCCCAGCGCATGCGCCAGCAGCGACCGCGCCTGCAATGCTGGATCGAGGACAACGGCGGCCAACTGCGCGACGGCGACGGACACCAGGATGTGCTCGACGACGGTGCCATCGGCCGCGCGCTGCGTCGCATGCAGTTGGCACCGGAGCCCCTGGCCATGCCCGCACCGGCGCTGATACGTCTGGCCGATGGCGCACACGCCATTACCCGCCTGCTGCGCGAGCGGTTGCCGCTGCGCCATGGCCAGGCACTGTTGAGTGATGCGGGCGAGCCTTTGCTGCTGATGGATCTGGAGCACGACCAGGCCGTGCTGTTGCAGGAACCCGCGAGCGCGCTGGTGGAGCGCCTGGCCGATGCCTTCGAACGCCTGCAGCTGGATGCACTGACGCCAATGCGCCTGCAGGCGCTGGCTGGTGAGCGACCACGCCAGCCGCTGCGGCCGCTGTTGTGGCAATGGGCGCAACGCAGCCGCCACTGGCAGGCACTGGACGAACGCCTGCGCGGCGCTTCGGTGAAGCTGCTGCGCTGGCCGGATTTCCGCGTACTGGGGCACGACCACGATGGATTCCGCCTGTGCTCGTTGCTGCTCAAGCGCGCGTGCACGGTTGAAGAATGCGCGATGCTGCTTGAGCTGCCGGCGGCGGCCGTTCGCGATTTCATCCACGCGGCCTACCTGTGTGGCTACGCGCAGCTGCAGGCCGCCCCGGCGACGCCGATGATGGCGACCGGTGGCACCCGCACCGACAACGGATTGCTTGCCCGCCTGTGGCGGCACCTGCGCGGGAGTGAGCGCAATGCGTGAGCACAAGGTGGTGGTGCTGGGCGGCATGGGCAGCGGCAAGTCGACGCTGGTGCGCAGCATCGCGGCCGGCGCGGTAGTCGACACCGATGTGGCCAACAGTGATCGCCTCGGTGCCGACAAGGCCTCCACCACCGTCGCGCTGGACTATGCAGACATCGACCTGCCCAACGGAGAACGCCTGCGTCTGTACGGAACGCCCGGCCAGCAGCGTTTCGATTTCCTGTGGCCGATCCTGCTGCAGGGTGCACGGGGCGCGGTGCTGCTGCTGGACGCACGTCGCGCCGGCATTGCCAGCGAGCTGCAGGACTACCTGCAGGTGCTGCAGCCGTTCGCATCATCCCTGGCACTGGTCGTGGCCGTCACCCACCTGGACCAGGCACCACAGGCGGCGCTGGATGACTGGGCCACGCACGCCTGCCTCGACGACCAGCCGCTGCCGTTGCTGGCCGTCGATGCCCGTGACCGCGAACAGGGACTGCTGCTGATGGATGTACTGATGAGCGAAATGGAAGCGCACGCATTGGTGGCCGCGTATGGGTGACGGGCAGATGGCGGTACTGCCCGATGCGGGCCAGCGTGAGCGCCTGCAGCCGCTGCTGCAGGACCTGCAGCAGCGGGTGGAAGGCGTCCGCACGGTGGTGCTGGCCAGCGTCGATGGTTTTGCCCTGGTCAGCGCCGGTGCCGAAGGGCGCGGCGAACGGCTGGCGGCGATGACCAGCGCGATGCTGGCGTTGGCCGCAGCGGTGGGGCGCGAACTGGTGCTGGGCGATCTGCAGACGCTGATGCTGGAAGCGATGGGCGGGAAGGTGCTGATGCTGGCAATCCAGGCCGAAGGGCGTGCGCCGCTGCTGCTGATGGCGGCCTGCGACCAGCGCAGCGTGATCGGGCAGGTGCTGTGGCAGAGCAGGGAATGTGGCCAGGCGATCCTGGCCGAACTCGGCGGATCGTGAGCCCGGCCGCAGGGGAACGAGGGGCTCGAACCAACATCGACAAGGGGTGCGACGTGGCTGGATTGAATGAATCGTTGAACGCACTGATGGGCATCGACGGCGCGCAGGCAGTGGCGCTGGTCGACTACGAAAGCGGCATGCTGCTGGGCGAGGCCGGTGCCGGCATGGACATGGAGGTGGCCGCCGCCGGCAACACCGAAGTGATCCGGGCCAAGATGAAGACCGCCGCCTCGTTGAACCTCAATGACAGCATCGAGGATATCCTGATCTCGCTGGGCAAGGCGTACCACATCATGCGACCGGTCGCGAAGAAGAAGGGACTGTTCTTCTACATCGTGCTGGACCGGACCAAGTCCAACCTTGCACTGGCCCGACGCAAGGTGCAGGACGTGGAGGCCGAACTGGCGATCTGAGCCGGTAGTGCCGGCCGCTGGCCGGCGTCTGCATCGATCCATCGACGGTCCAGGTGCTGCCGGCCAGCGGCCGGCACTACCTTCGCACTCGACGCCATTGCACACGCCAGCGTATGGTGAAGCCGGTCCTCCCGGATGAGTCCTGCATGTCCGAGCCTGATATCGATGCCGAGCTGGCGTCGCGCATCGCTGGCGCCATCCACGCTGGCTTCGAGCAGTACCACGCCCGCTTTGCGGCGATCACCGCTCGTGCGCGGCAGCGTTTCGAGCAGCGCGACTGGGCGGCTGCGCGCCAGGATGCAGTCGAGCGCATCGCGCTGTACGACCTGTGCATTGCCGAACAGATGGATGCACTGCGGCGCCTTGCCGGCGAAGCAATCGGGGAGCGCGCATTGTGGCTGCAGGTGCATGCACGCTACAGCGCATTGCTGCGGGGGCTGATCGATGCCGAACTGTACAAGACCTTCTACAACACGCTGTCGCGGCGCTTGTTCTCCACCCGTGGCGTGGACCCGGCGCTGGAGTTCATCGCCTTTGACGTCGAGCCGTCCGATGCGATCACCCATCCGGTTGCGCGGCATACCTACGCGGTTTCACCCACGCGGCCGGTGGAGGCCCTGCAGCGCGTGTTGGCCGATTACCGCTTCGACATTCCGTATGCGCACCAGCTGCGCTGCGCGGCGGCCATCGCCGTGCGCCTGCAGGACGATCTGGTCCACTGGGGCGATACGCCGGTGCGCAGCATCGAGCTGCTCGACACCGTGTTCTATCGCGAGCGCCGCGCCTATCTGGTGGGCCGCGTGTTCGGCGAGCACCGCTTCTCACCCTGCGTGATCGCACTGGTCAACGATGAGCGTGGACTGCGTGCCGACGCGGTGCTGACCCGGCGCCGCGACGTCGCCCATCTGTTCGGCGTGTCTCGCAGTTATTTCCAGGCCGACCTTGCCACGGTGGGCGATGCGGTGGTGTTCCTGCGCAGCCTGCTGCCGGGCAAGCCCATCGATGAGATCTACACCGTGCTGGGCCGTGCCAAGCAAGGCAAGACCGAGCGCTACCGCACCTTCTTCCGCCACTTCAACGAACATCCGCAGGAGCGGCTGGTGCCCGCCGAAGGCACGCCGGGCATGGTCATGGCGGTGTTCACCCTGCCCAGCTATCCGCTGGTGTTCAAGCTGATCCGCGACCGCTTCGCCTGGCCCAAGGCGATGTCGCGGCGGCAGGTGGAAGAGAAGTACGCGCTGGTGTTCAACCTCGACCGTGTCGGCCGCCTGCTCGATGCGCAGCCGTATCGCCACCTGCGCTTCCCGCGCGATCGCTTCGCACCGGCCTTGCTGGAGGAGTTGCTGCAGCAATGCGCGCAGACCGTGCGGGTCGATGGCAACCATGTGGAAGTCGCACTGTGCTACGTGCAGCGCCGTTTCCGGCCATTGAACCTGTACCTGCGCGAGCAGGGTGGCGAGGCGGTGCGCGCAGCGGTACTCGACTATGCGCAGGCGATCACCGACATGGCGCGCAACAACATCTTCCCCGGCGACATGCTGCCGAAGAACTTCGGCGTATCGCGGCATGGCCGGGCCGTGTTCTACGACTACGACGAGCTGTGCCTGGTCAGCGACTGCGTGTTCCGCGCATGGCCGCAGCCGCGTACGCCGGAGGAAGCCATGGCCGATGAACCCTGGTTCCATGTCGGTCCACGCGACGTGTTTCCCGAGCGCTTCGGCCCGTTCATGGGGCTGCCCGCCAGCGAACTGGCGGCGGTGAGGGAGCACTACCGGCACCTGTTCGATCCGGCGTGGTGGCAGGACCTGCAGGCGCGCTTCGCCGAGGGGAACTATCCGGATACGCCGCCCTACGCGGCGGCCCATCGCCTGGCCTGAACGGCGTGGCGTGAAGCACGTGCCGGTCCGGTCAGGATTGCGGTACGCTCGGTGCTCACTTCATCACCACGGATCCGGCAATGATGCGTTCCCCCCTGTTCCTTGCGCTGGCCCTGGCGTTCTCCGCAGGTGCCCCGCTGCTGCCATCCGAGGCCGTCGCCCAGAACGCGCGCGCCGTGCGCGCCACCGCCGAGATGAGCATGGCGCTGTCGGGCAGTATCGATGTGGCGGCCGACGGCTCGGTCAGCGCGCTGGTCCTGGACCAGCAGGCGATGCTCGCACCGGGTATTGCATCGTTCGTGGAGGGCACCATCCGTGGATGGCAGTTCGAGCCGACGCTGCGCGATGGCAAGCCGGTGGCGGTCCACGCACCACTGCGGGTGCGCCTGCGTGGCAAGCAGCAGGACGACGGCAGCTACCAGGTCAGCATGACCAGTGTCGACTTCAGTGAGTATGACCCGAAGGCTACCGATTCGGTGACCCGGAAGAACATGCCGCCACCGCGCTACCCCGAGGATGTCTTCCGCAGTGGCGGGCAGGGTGATGTGCTGCTGCTGGTCAAAGTGGCCCGCGACGGGACCGTGGCCGACGTCATTGCCGAACAGGTGAACATGACCGTGGTCGCGCCGGAGCGGACCCTGGCCAAGATGCGCGACCTGCTCGCCAAGGCCAGCATCAGCGGCGCGCGCAAGTGGACCTTCGTCCCGCCCACGACCGGCGAGAACAGCACGCGCGACTTCTGGACCGTACGCGTGCCGGTGAACTTCGCCCTGAACAGCGACACCGGCAGCAACGGCAATGCCCAGCCGGAGCGCTATGGCCGCTGGCGTGCCTACATCCCCGGCCCGCGCCAGGCCGCACCGTGGCGCAAGCCGGATGCCGTCGAACAGGTGGGCAGTGATCTGCTGCCTGCCGGGGGCGTGTACATGGTCGATGGCACCCAGCGCGGCCTGCGCCTGCTGACACCGTTGGCGCAGCGCTGAGCCCGGCGCGGTGAAGCGGTCGGCCAGGCCGGCCGCTTTTCAGTCCGCGTACGGGTAGACCACCACCCGGTTGCGGCCCTGTTCCTTGGCCATGTACAGGGCCTTGTCGGCCAGCCGCAGCGCCTGCTCGGCATCGACATGGAAGCTGGGGAAGTGGGCCACGCCCAGTGACACGGTGATGGTGCCGACCGGCTCGAACGGGTGATCGGCGATGTGCTGGCGCAGGCGCTCGCCGGCCTGGCGCGCAGAGTCGGTGCTGATGCCCGGCAACAGCAGCAGGAATTCCTCGCCGCCGGCACGGCAGAGGATGTCGCTGTCGCGCGAGTAGCGGCGCATCTGGTCGGCGATATGGACGATGGCCGCGTCGCCGACGTCATGGCCATGGCTGTCGTTGATCGATTTGAAGCGATCGATGTCCAGCGCCAGGATCGCGAACGGAATGCCCTGCACCTGCAGCGCATCCAGCGCCTGCTGCAGGCCGCGGCGATTGAGCAGGCCGGTCAGCGGATCGGTACGGTTGGCGCGGCTGAGCGTGCCGATGCGGTCCTGCAGCGCGTTGAAGCTGTGCAGCACGGCCTGCTTGAGCTGGGCCACCTCGAAGTACCAGGCGCGGATGCCGCTGACGTGGCTGATCGCGTTGCCGGTGTCCTCGCCACCCTGCACGTTTCGCGCCAGCTGCCACAGCGGCATCGAGATGCGACGGGCGAACCACCAGGTGACCAGCAGTGACAGCAGGCCGAGCGGGATCGCATTCCAGATCACCGCGGTCATCAACCGTGACAATGGCTGCAGCGTGGCCTCGGTCGGCCGCTGGGCGATGATGCCCCAGCCGGTGGCCGGCACCGGTGCATAGCCGGCCAGCATCGATACGCCCAGGTTGTTGCGGACCTGCTGCGCACCGCGTTCACCGCGCACGACTGCCTTCACCGCCGGGTTGCCGACCACGTAGTCGCCGACCCGCTTGCCATCGGCGTGGTACAGCAGGCGGCCATTGCGGTCCACCACGTACAGGTACGAGCCGTCGCGGTAGTAGTGCTTGCCCAGCAGCGTGTGCAGCGCACTGCGCTGGCGCAGGTAGAGGGTGCCGCTGACGTAGCCGCGATAGCGGCCCTGGCGATCGAAGATCGGGTGCGACAGCGAGACCAGCAGCTTGCCGGTGGTCGACTGGTAGGGATCGCTGATCATCGGCTGGCGCGCGGCCAGTGCGGCGTTGTTGCCGGCGCTGTGCAGGATCTCGCCCTGCAGCTGCAGGGTCTGCGGCGAGGTGGCGATCACCAGGCCGTCGGCGTCGACCACCAGCGAGGAGTTGAAGCTGTTGGTCTGCAGCTGCAGCCGGCTGGCTTCATCCTGGGCCTGTGCCGGATCGAGATCATTCTGGCCGAGCCGGGTGGCGGCGTAGGCCAGCTCCTGCTGCGCGGCCAGCAGGAAATTCTGGGTGGTCTCGGCCAGTTTGGTGGCATAGACGCGGTTGGCCTCCAGCGTGTTGCCGACCAGCTGGTCGCGCTGCACGCGGTAACTGGCCAGCAGGGTATTGGCCAGGGCGATGATGGCGCTGAGCAGGGCCAGGGCGAGGATCAGCTTGCCCAGGTTGAGGCGGGGGGACAGCGTTCGCATGCGTCGACGGATCCGGCAGGAGGCTGGACCCGACCGGTTCTCCGGAAGGGGCGACAGCGGGAATCGGTGGCCACGCCCTTGGGGCCGGGCAGGGTATGGGGCGAATTATCGCCAAAAGTCAGCGGCGGCAAAGTGAAACAGGTCGCCCTGCAGGCGAAAAAAAACCTGCCGCAGCGGGCGGCAGGTTCTCTTCAATGCAATGGCGTGGATCAGCGCTTCATCGAACCGAAGAACTCGTCGTTGGACTTGGTGTTCTTCATCTTGTCCAGCAGGAATTCCATCGCGGCCATTTCGTCCATCGGATGCAGCAGCTTGCGCAGGATCCAGATCTTCTGCAGCAGTTCCGGTTCGATCAGCAGGTCTTCGCGGCGGGTACCGGAACGGTTGATGTCGATGGCCGGGAACACGCGCTTTTCAGCGATACGACGGCTCAGGTGCACTTCGCTGTTGCCGGTGCCCTTGAACTCTTCGTAGATCACCTCGTCCATCTTCGAGCCGGTGTCGACCAGCGCGGTGGCGATGATGGTCAGGCTGCCGCCTTCTTCCACGTTGCGCGCGGCACCGAAGAAGCGCTTCGGGCGGTGCAGGGCGTTGGCGTCCACACCACCGGTCAGCACCTTGCCCGAGCTCGGCACCACGTTGTTGTAGGCGCGGGCCAGGCGGGTGATCGAGTCGAGCAGGATCACCACATCCTTCTTGTGCTCGACCAGGCGCTTGGCGCGCTCGATGACCATTTCGGCCACCTGCACGTGGCGCGCGGCCGGCTCGTCGAAGGTCGAGCTGATGACCTCGCCGCGCACGGTGCGCTGCATTTCGGTCACTTCTTCCGGGCGCTCGTCGATCAGCAGCACGATCAGGTGCACGTCCGGATGGTTGGTGGTGATGGCGGTGGCGACCTGCTGCATCATCATCGTCTTGCCGGCCTTCGGCTGCGACACGATGAGCGAGCGCTGGCCCTTGCCCTGCGGCGCCATCAGATCGAGGATGCGGCCGGTGATGTCTTCCGACGAACCGTTGCCACGCTCAAGGGTGAAGCGGCGGCGCGGGAACAGTGCGGTCAGGTTCTCGAACAGCACCTTGTTCTTCGACGCTTCGATCGGCTCGCCGTTGATGGTGTCGACGATGTTCAGCGCGAAGTAGCGCTCGCCGTCCTTCGGGAAGCGGATGCGGCCGGAGATGTGGTCGCCGGTGCGCAGGTTGAAGCGGCGGATCTGGCTGGGCGAGATGTAGGTGTCGTCCGGGCCGGCCAGATAGCTGGCTTCGGCAGCGCGCAGGAAACCGAAGCCATCCGGCAGGATTTCCAGCACACCATCGGCGGCGACGCCGTCACCGTGGCGGGTCAGCACCTTCAGCAGGGCGAAGATCACGTCCTGCTTGCGGGCACGGGCCACGCCTTCGGAGATCTGCAGCTGCTCGGCGATTTCCAGCAGCTTCTGTGCCGGCATGCGCTTGAGGTCGCTCAGCGAGTAGACCGGGAAGCCCTCGGGCACGTTGGCGTGCGGGCGCGGCACGAACGGCTGCTGTTCGCCGCCGTCATTGGACATGCCATCGTCGCGGAAGCGGTTGTTGCGGTCACGGTCGCGGCGGTTGCGGAAGCGGTCGCGTCGGTTGCCCTGACCTTGCCCCTGGCCCTGCTGGCCGTTCTGGTTGTACGGGTTCTGGCCCTGGTTCTGGCCACCCCCCTGGTGATTCTGCTGCCGCGGCTGGCCGGATTCGCGGCCCTCGCTACCCTCGCCACCGCCACTGCTGGCAGGGGCCTCGGCGGCGGGCGCGCTCGGCGCAGGTGCTGCGGCCGGCGCCGGTGCTTCGGGCGCGGCGGCCAGCGGCAGGGTCGGCTGCGCCGGAGCGGCGCTGGTTTCTGCGGCTGCCGGGGCGGCGGCCTTGCTCACGCGGGGCTTGCGCACGCGCTTTTCGGCGGGCGCATCAGCGCTGCCGGTTTCGGAAGTGTTATCGGACAAGAGCGTTATTCCTCGCTTGACGGTGCGAGCGCCCGGCTGGGGCGGCGAACGTTGGGAATGGGTCTGGAAGAAACTGCGTCCAGAGGGTGCGGCACGCGAACGCGGCCGGATATGCCGACACTATCATCGGCCTGCGGCGCCATGCAAGGGTCGCCGGGAACAGCATTCATCATGGGCGTGGTGCGCCCGCCGGCAGCCGCGCTCGGCGGCTGCCGGAGACCGGCAGGATCAGGCCAGGGCCTTGTCCAGCAGGCCGGCCAGCTGGGCCTTGCCCACTGCACCGATCTGCTCGCCGACCTTTTCGCCATCCTTGAACACGACCAGGTACGGAATCGAACGCACGTGGTACTTCGCGGCCAGCGCACGGTTGTGGTCAACGTTGACCTTGGCGATCTTGGCGCGGCCCTGGTAGGCATCGGCCAGCTCGTCCAGCGCCGGGGCGATCATCTTGCAGGGGCCACACCACTCGGCCCAGAAATCGACCAGCACCGGTTCCTTGGAATTCAGTACTGCGCTATCAAAGTCGGCGTCGCCGACATGTACAACCTTGTCGCTCATCTTGGTTTCTCGTCTTGGATTGCACCCGGCCATGCCGGAGGTGGGTGAACTGGGCCTTGCCCGGTGGCGCGACCCTCGTCGTTGCCTCGCGGCGCACTGCCGCGGTGCGTTCGGCGGGATGCCTGGACGCTCACGGCCGGCAGTGTACCCCTATCGCGGGGCAGGGACAGGCGCCGTCTGGAACCCAGCGTATCGTGATCGCTTCGATGGCCGGTATGTGTCGGATTTCACTGTCCTCCTGTACATGGGGCTGGCAGTGCGCGACACCAGCGCCCCAGACCGGGCCGTTCAAGTCCAGTGTGGCTGGGTGAAGGTGGCGTCTCCGGGTGCCGTGAGACACCGCATTCCGGTTTGCCTGCCCGAGTGCGTTAAACTGGGACATTGTGCGGCGCACGGACCGAGGGGTCCCGGCCTGCCAACCCGCCGCAGGGGCCGCAGTTTGCGACGGTTCCCCTAGACGCTGAAGTGCCAGCCGCCCCAAGGGCCGGCGGCCATACCAAGACGGACTCATGAGCGACAAACCGCTGACCGATTTGACCTTTTCCTCCTTCGAGCTGCATCCGGCCCTGCAGGCCGGCCTTGAAGGAGCCGGATTCACCCGCTGCACCCCGATCCAGGCGCTGACCCTGCCGGTCGCGCTGCCCGGTGGTGATGTTGCCGGCCAGGCCCAGACCGGTACCGGCAAGACCCTGGCCTTCCTGGTCGCTGTCGTGAACCGCCTGCTGACCCGTCCGGCGCTGGCCGACCGCAAGCCGGAAGACCCCCGCGCCCTGATCCTCGCCCCGACCCGCGAACTGGCCATCCAGATCCACAAGGATGCGGTGAAGTTCGGTTCCGACCTGGGCCTGCGTTTCGCGCTGGTCTACGGTGGCGTGGATTACGACAAGCAGCGCGAGCTGCTGCAGCAGGGTGTGGACGTGATCATCGCCACCCCGGGCCGCCTGATCGACTACGTCAAGCAGCACAAGGTGGTTTCGCTGCATGCCTGCGAGATCTGCGTGCTCGACGAAGCCGACCGCATGTTCGATCTGGGCTTCATCAAGGACATCCGCTTCCTGCTGCGCCGCATGCCGGAACGCACCATCCGCCAGACCCTGCTGTTCAGCGCCACCCTCAGCCATCGCGTGCTGGAGCTGGCCTACGAGCACATGAACGAGCCGCAGAAGCTGGTGGTCGAAGCCGAGACCATCACCGCTGCCCGCGTGCGCCAGCGCATCTACTTCCCGGCCGACGACGAGAAGATCCCGCTGCTGCTGGGCCTGCTGTCGCGCAGCGAAGGCGCGCGGACCATGGTGTTCGTCAACACCAAGGTGTTCGTCGAGCGCGTTGCCCGCTCGCTGGAAAAGGCCGGCTATCGCGTCGGCGTGCTGTCCGGCGACGTGCCGCAGAAGAAGCGCGAGAGCCTGCTCAACCGCTTCCAGAAGGGCCAGCTGGAAATCCTGGTGGCCACCGACGTCGCCGCGCGCGGCCTGCACATCGATGGCATCAAGTACGTCTACAACTACGACCTGCCGTTCGATGCCGAAGACTACGTGCACCGCATCGGCCGTACCGCGCGCCTGGGTGAAGAAGGTGATGCGATCAGCTTCGCCTGCGAACGCTACGCGATGGGCCTGCCGGACATCGAGGCCTACATCGAGCAGAAGATTCCCTCCGAGCCGGTCACCAAGGAACTGCTGACCCCGCTGCCGCGCCCGGAACGCCCGGCCCCGGCTGCAGGCGAGGAAGGCGAGGACAACGAAAGCGTCGGCCAGATCTTCCGTGAAGCGCGCGAAGCCCGCGCCGCCGAGGAAGAGCGTCGGGGTGGTGGCCGCAGTGGCGGTCGTTCCGGCAGTGGTGGTGGTCGTGGTGGCCGTGACGGCGAGCGCAGCGGCGAACGCCGTTCGCGCGGCCCGCGCAAGCCGCGCGTGGAAGGCGAGCAGGGCGCTGCCGCCCCGGTCGCGGGTGCTGAAGGCGCCGCTGCCCAGGCCCCGCTCCCGCCGCGCGCCGAAGGCGCACCGGAAGGTGCCGTGGATGGTGAGCACAAGCCGCGCAAGCGCCGTCGTCGTCGCCATGGCCGTCCGGTCGAGGGTGCCGAGGGCGTGCAGGCCAACGCCGGCAACGGCGCGAGCCCGGTGACCCCGGTGCAGGTGGTGGCCAAGCCGGTGCGTACCGCCGCCGATACCGGCGATTCGTTCCTGACCCGCATCGGCCGCAAGATCCGCCGGATGCTGTCGGGCAACTGATCCTGTAGCACCCGACCGTTGGTCGGGTGGCTTCATGGGCGTGCGGGCCCGCCGCCCCCCC
>NZ_JAXBQL020000006.1:187477-263541 GCF_047520565.2 Stenotrophomonas sp. FR012 | reverse complement strand
GGCCAGCGGCCGGCACTACCGATCCCGTGACCATCTCCACGCCGTCGCGCCGGTCCTGCATAATCGGGGCATGAGTGTCCTGCGCTTCGACAATGTCAGCAAACAGTACGCCGGTGGCCACGAGGCACTGACCGATGTCAGCTTCGAGGTCGCGCCGGGCGAGATGCTGTTCGTCACCGGCCATTCCGGTGCGGGCAAAAGTACGCTGCTCAAGTTGATCCACCTCGACGAGCGGCCCAGCCGTGGCGCGGTGGTGTTCGACGAGCGCAACCTGCTGAAGGTGCGCGGCGGCGACGTGCCGCGCCACCGACGCGCGGTGGGGGCGGTCTACCAGGACCACCGCCTGCTGATGGACCGCTCGATTGCCGAGAACGTGGCGCTGCCGCTGATCCTGCGTGGTACCCGCCGTGGCGACATCAACAAGCGCGTGCGTTCAGTGCTCGAGCGCATGGGCCTGGGCCATCGTGAGAAGGCACTGCCCTCGCAGTTGTCGGCCGGCGAGCAGCAGCGCGTCGGCATCGCCCGTGCCATCGTCGGCGAGCCCAAGCTGCTGGTGGCCGATGAGCCGACCGGCAATCTCGACCCGACCCTGGCAGCGGAGATCATGGCCCTGTTCGCCGAGCTGCCCTCGCGCGGCACCAGCGTGCTGGTGGTCAGCCACGACCTGCCGCTGCTGCGCCGCATGCGCAAGCGCGTATTGATCCTCGACCACGGCCGGCTGGTGGATGACATCTCGCCGCAGGACCTGGCGGAGTAACCGATGGCGAAGAACGAAAACAGCGAAGCCGCCGCCCCGTCGCGCGTGGGCGTCTGGTTCCAGCACCACGTGCACAGCGTGGTGTTCAGCCTGGGCCGCGCCTGCCGCAAGCCGTGGGCGACCCTGCTGACCGTGATGGTCATGGCGCTGGCCCTGGCGTTGCCGCTGGGGCTGTCGATCGCGCTGGACAACCTCAAGCAGTTCGCCGGCAGCGTGCAGCAGTCGCGCGACATCAACGTGTTCCTGAAGGGCAACATCGATGGTCCCGGTGCGCTTCGCCTGGCCGGCCAGCTGCGCGACCGCGATGACGTGGCCGAAGTGAATGTGCGCACACCCGAGCAGGGCCTGCAGGAGCTGCGCGATGCCGGCCTCGGTGAGGCGATCGATGCGCTCAACGACAATCCGTTGCCCTCGCTGCTGGTGATCACCCCGGGCCAGGGCAAGGACGACGCACGCCTGGCGCGCGCGCTGGAAAGCCTGCCCGAGGCCGATCTGGTGCAGCACGATGCGCTGTGGCGCCAGCGCCTGGACGCCTGGCTGGCGTTCGGTGCACGTCTGGTGCAGGTGCTGTCGGTGCTGCTCGGCGTGGGCGCCGCGCTGGTGGTCGGCAACACGGTGCGCCTTGACATCCAGGCCCGTCGCGAAGAGATCGGCGTGCTGCAGCTGCTCGGCGCGAGCGATGGCTTCATCCGCCGCCCGTTCCTGTACCTGGGCGCGTGGTACGGGCTGGGCGCCGGCGCGGTAGCGCTGGCCCTGATCGGCGCCGCCGGTGCCGCCCTGCGCGTGCCGCTGGCCGAACTCTCGCGCAGCTACGGCAGCCCGTTCGTGCTGCATGGCCTGGACCTGCTGCACGGCGGCCTGGTCCTGGTCGGCACGCTGCTGCTGGGCTGGCTGGGCGCCTGGCTGGTGACCGGCCACTTCCTCCGCCAGACCCGCCCGACCGACACCTGAGACCGGCATGCAACCGCAAGCGCTGAAGCACCTTGAAGGGCCCGCGACGCGGGTGATGGTGGTCGATGGTTCGAAGCTGGTCCGCAAGCTGATCGCCGATGTCCTGCAGCGTGACCTGCCGGGCGTGGAGGTGATCGGCTGCGACAGCATCGAGGATGCGCAGCAGGCGCTGGCGCAAGGCCCGGTGGACCTGGTGACGACCTCGCTGACCCTGCGCGATGGCGACGGCCTGGCGCTGGCGCGGATGGTGCGCGAAGCCGCCGGCCAGGCCTATGTGCCGGTGATCGTTGTGTCCGGCGATGCCCAGCAGCACCTGGAGCAGCGTCGCTTCACCGAGTACGTCACCGACTATTTCGACAAGGCGCTGGGCCATGAGGCACTGGCGACCTTCATCCGTGGCTATGTGCAGCCGCAGACCATCCCCGGCGCCACCATCCTCTACATCGAGGACAGCCGCGTGGTGGCCGAGGCCACCAAGCGCATGCTTGAGCGGCAGCAGCTGAACGTACTGCACGTGGTCAGCGCCGAAGAGGCATTCACCCTGCTCACTGCCGAGTCGCTGGGCCGCAGCCGCCACCGCATCGACCTGGTGCTGACCGATGTCACCCTGAAGGGCGAACTGAGCGGGCGCGACGTGGTGCAGCGCGTGCGCGTGGACTTCGGTTACGGCAAGCGCCGCCTGCCGGTGCTGGTGATGACCGGTGACGGCAACCCGCACAACCAGACCGGGCTGCTGCAGTCCGGTGCCAATGACCTGGTGCTCAAGCCGATCGAAGAGCGGCTGCTGGTCACCAAGGTGCTGTTCCAGCTGCGCCTGGCCCGATTGAACGATGGACCCCTGATTCGATGATGGATGAAGTAGCCGACACCCCGACGATCCAGCTGGAACCGAGCTGGAAGCAGCATGTCGGCGATTACCTGCTGCAGCCGCAGATGCGCGAGCTGTCCAGCTTCCTGCGCCAGCGCAAGGCCAGTGGCGCGGCGGTGTTCCCGCCCGGCCCGCAGATCTTCGCCGCGTTCGACGCCACGCCGTTCGAGCAGGTGAAGGTGGTGATCCTCGGGCAGGACCCGTATCACGGCCGCGGCCAGGCGCATGGCCTGAGTTTCTCGGTGCCGCCGGGCGTGCCGGTGCCGCCGTCGCTGCTGAACATCTACAAGGAGATCGAGAGCGATCTCGGCATCCCGCGCCCGGACCACGGCTGCCTGATTCCGTGGGCGCAACGTGGGGTGCTGCTGCTCAATGCCGTGCTGACGGTGGAAGAGGGCAAGGCTGGTGCCCACCAGGGACGTGGCTGGGAGGGCTTCACCGATCACGTGGTGGATGTGCTCAACCGCGAACGTGAAGGCCTGGTGTTCATGCTGTGGGGCGCCTATGCGCAGCAGAAGGGCAAGGTCATCGACACCCGTCGCCATCGCGTGCTGAAGTCGCCGCACCCGTCGCCGCTGTCGGCCCATCGTGGCTTCCTCGGCTGCCGGCATTTCTCGATGGCCAACGAGTACCTGCAGCGCCGCGGCCAGGCCCCGATCGACTGGTCGCTGCCGCCGCGTTCGGCGCTCTGAGCACCGTCGGGCTGCTGGGCCTGAACACCGGGCAACGTCTCCGGGCCTGAATGGGTCTGCAGAACGGCCCGTTCAGCTCCGCTTGACTGAAATCGGCCGGTTTCTGCCAGGTAATTGCTTGAATTCCAAGGGATTGTGAATCCCGAAAAGCATGCTCGCCACTGTCATCAAATCGCGCTACGGTAGGGCTCTGTTTGGGACCAGTGTTGCATCAATAGGATGCTGGAACTTTTTCCTCCTTTAGCAGTCCAAATCCCGGACTGCTAAGATGGGTGCCTATGAGCCAGAACACCTCTACTGCCCTTGTGGCAAACAATCTCCCGATTCCCAGTGCGCTCGGTTCGCTGGACGCCTACATCGGTGCCGTGCACCAGATCCCGGTGCTGTCGGTCGATGACGAACAGGACCTGGCCCGTCGCTTCCGCGACGGCAACGATCTGGACGCCGCCCGCGAGCTGGTGCATTCGCACCTGCGCTTCGTGGTGCACGTGGCCCGCGGCTACAACGGCTACGGCCTCGCGCTGGGTGACCTGATCCAGGAAGGCAACATCGGCCTGATGAAGGCGGTCAAGCGCTTCGACCCGGACATGGGCGTGCGCCTGGTCTCCTTCGCCGTGCACTGGATCCGTGCCGAAATGCACGAGTTCATCCTGAAGAACTGGCGCATCGTGAAGGTCGCCACCACCAAGGCGCAGCGCAAGCTGTTCTTCAACCTGCGCAAGTCGAAGACGCGCCTGGGCTGGATGAACGCGGCTGAAGTCAGCGCGGTGGCCAAGGACCTGAACGTGTCCGAGCGCGAGGTCATGGAAATGGAGTCGCGCCTGTCCGGTCGCGATATCGGTTTCGATGCGCCGACCGACGAGGACAACGAGCACGCCCCGCCGTCGCCGGCTGCGTTCCTGGTTGCCGATGACGAAGACCCGTCGATGGCCTACGAGCGCGAGGACAGCGAAGACAACCAGATGCAGCTGCTGCGCGAAGGCCTGGCCGAACTGGATGCGCGTTCGCGCGACATCATCCGTCGTCGCTGGCTGGATGCCGACAGCAAGGTGACGCTGCAGGAGCTGGCCGACGAGTACGGCGTGTCCGCCGAGCGCATCCGCCAGGTCGAGGCGAACGCGCTGAAGAAGATGAAGGCGCTGTTCACCGCGTAAGGCGGGATGGCGTTGAAGCCAGGAAAAGGCCCGGCATTGCCGGGCCTTTTCTTTTCGGTGGCGTCCTCATCCACGCATGGCGTGGATCTACCCAGTGTCAGTAGAGCCACGCCATGCGTGGCTGCGGCGCGGCCTCAGCCCTCGCGTGCGATCGCGCGCCAGCCGATGTCGGTGCGGTGGAACGCGTTGGCCCAGGTCACCTTGGCCACGCCGGCATAGGCATTGGCCTGTGCGTCGCGCACGCTGTCGCCCAGTGCGGCCACGCACAGCACGCGGCCACCGGCACTGACCACCTGGCCCTGCGCATCCAATGCCGTACCGGCATGGAACACCTTGGCGCTGGCCGGCACGTCGCCCAGGCCGGAAATCACGTCACCGGTGATCGGCGCTTCCGGGTAGGGCTTCGCGGCCAGCACCACGCCCAGTGACGGGCGCGCATCCCACTGCGCTTCTACCTGGTCCAGGCGGCCATCAATCGCCGCTTCCACCAGCTCGACCAGGTCCGACTGCAGGCGCAGCATCACCGGCTGGGTTTCCGGATCGCCGAAGCGCACGTTGAATTCAATTACCTTCGGCGCGCCGCTGGCATCGATCATCAGGCCGGCGTAGAGGAAACCGGTGAACGGGATGCCGTCGGCGATCATGCCCTGCACGGTCGGGTTCACCACTTCGCGCATCACGCGTGCATGCACCTCCGGCGTCACTACCGGCGCCGGCGAGTACGCGCCCATGCCACCCGTGTTGGGGCCGGTGTCGCCGTCGCCGACGCGCTTGTGGTCCTGCGAGGTGGCCATCGGCAGCGCATGCACGCCGTCCACCATCGAAATGAAGCTGGCTTCCTCGCCATCGAGGAATTCCTCGATCACCACGCGGGCGCCGGCATCGCCGAACGCGTTGCCGGAGAGCATGTCACGCACCGCGTCTTCGGCCTCGGCCAACGTCATTGCGACGATCACGCCCTTGCCGGCGGCCAGGCCATCGGCCTTGACCACGATCGGTGCACCCTTCTCGCGGATGTAGGCCAGGGCAGCGTCCACGTCGGTGTGCACGGCATAGAACGCGGTGGGGATGTTGTGGCGGGCCAGGAAGTCCTTGGCGTAGGCCTTGCTGCCTTCCAGCTGCGCGGCGGCGGCGGTCGGCCCGAAGATGCGCAGGCCGGCGGCGCGGAAGCGGTCGACCACGCCGGCCACCAGCGGTACTTCCGGGCCGACCACGGTCAACGCCACGCCTTCAGCCTGGGCCAGCGCCAGCAGGCCGTCGATATCGGTCACCTTCACCGCCACGTTGCGGCACTTGTCTTCGCTGGCGGTACCGGCGTTGCCGGGCGCCACGATCACGTCGGTGACACGGGAGGACTGGGCCAGCTTCCATGCCAGGGCGTGTTCGCGGCCGCCGGAGCCGATGACGAGAATTCTCACTTGAGTAACCCCAGATTCGAAAGTCGATATTCCATCGCAGCGTTAGATACCTCAAAACGACGACTCATCTCCTCTACAAGGGCGCCAGTCGACAAGTCAAAGCCATAGTGCGCTCTGTAAGCTGACTCGAAATTCTCAATTTCGTGGATCAGCAGGTCGCTTGGCATTAAGAGCTCAGCGGCGAATGAGTTTGCTTCAGCTTCTTGTCTGTCCCAATACGAAGATGTTCGACTCATGGTCCTAGGTGTATCCCTAAATTCTCCATCTTCACTTAAATGTAGAAAAAGATGGCCAATTTCATGAGCTAAAGTAAATCGTAATCTCGGTCTGTATAAGTTATTTCGTTCATTTATTAATATTTGAACTGAATCTCTTGTCTTTGTAATTTGGCCCACGAGGTCAGTGTCCTCGTCAATTCGAAAAACTCTAATGCCAAGCCCTCGAACGATTGCGTCGATATCAATTGGCGCGGATCGTGGAACTCCATTTTCCTCGGCAAGGCTGAGTAGATAGTTCGCTGCGCTGATAGGAGATGCTGTCATTTCCTGTCACCGTTAGTTGAATTGGGCTGCTTAAATGTGCCGCCGAATCTAGACGCTTGCAGAGCTGTCGCACGATAGCCATTAGCCTTTTGCTCAGCATCATTCGCATCCTGATTCGCTCTGTCGGCCATTTCATTCATTATTTCTGCGGCCTTTTCTTTCAGCTTATCGTTAATGAACTGCTGGGTATCTGGGTTTTGCAGAGCGGCAGTCATGAAGGCAATAGAGCAGTCTTTTTCGTTGGTCTCTAGGCGATTCTTGAGTTGGTCAGCCAGGTCGGCGAGTTGTATGTCCTTCGTCGCCGAGAACTGATGGGCGAATACAATCCCCGCTACCGTGATTACAATTGTGAGGCCTACAAAAATGATCGTCGTAAAGACGATATAGGTGTTTGCTACAGAAATTGCATCACCCGAAGATGTGATGGATACAGTTGGAATCCACTTCGCAACCGCGAGTGCTAGAACCCCGCCGGACAATCCCAGTACAGATGGAATGAGAAACCAGAACAGGAATTTTTTTTTGTAAGACCAGTGCGCTGGGGCAGTCACGGTAGTTTCTATCCTTAGAATTCTTGTTTCGTTGATTGATACGGATCAATGGCGGAAGTGGCGCACGCCGGTGAACACCATGGCCAGGCCATGTTCGTCGGCGGCGGCGATCACTTCGGCATCGCGCATCGAACCGCCCGGCTGGATGACCGCCTTGATGCCGGCGGCAGCAGCGGCATCGATGCCATCGCGGAACGGGAAGAACGCATCGGAGGCCATCACCGACCCCTCGACCACCAGGTTTGCATCGGCGGCCTTGATGCCAGCGATTCGGGCCGAGTACACGCGGCTCATCTGGCCGGCACCGACACCGATGGTGCGGTTGTCCTTGGCATAGACGATCGCGTTGGACTTCACGAACTTGGCAACCTTCCAGGCAAACAGCAGGTCGGTGAACTGCTTGTCGGTCGGCGCCAGCTTGCTGACCACCTTCAGCTCGTCGCGGGTCATGCCGCGGTTGTCCGACGACTGCAGCAGCAGGCCCGAGCCGACGCGCTTGCTGTCGAAGTTGTTCAGGCCATCGCCATGCGGGATGCGCAGCACGCGCACGTTGGCCTTCTTCTGCGCGTATTCCAGGGCGGCCGGCTCGTAGTCCGGGGCGATCAGCACTTCGACGAACTGGCGGTCGAGGATCACCTTGGCGGTGGCGGCGTCCAGCGGCTTGTTGAAGGCGATGATGCCGCCGAAGGCGCTGGTCGGGTCGGTGGCGTAGGCCAGCTCGTAGGCATCGCCGTTGCCGGCACCGACGGCCACGCCGCACGGGTTGGCGTGCTTGACGATGACGCAGGCCGGCGCGTCGAACTGGCGCACGCATTCCCACGCCGCATCGGCATCGGCCAGGTTGTTGTAGCTCAGCTCCTTGCCCTGCAGCTGCTGGAAGGTGGCCAGCGTGCCCGGCACCGGGTACAGGTCGCGGTAGAACGCGCCGCTCTGGTGCGGGTTCTCGCCGTAGCGCAGGTCCATCACCTTCACGAAGGTGGAGTTCATCTGCGCCGGGTACTCGGCACGGGCCGGCACGGCGGCGTCGGTGGCGGTGACCGCCGACAGGTAGTTGCTGATCGCCGCATCGTACTGGGCGACACGGTTGAACGCGGCCACCGAGAATGCGAAGCGGGTGGCGGCCGTCAGCTGGCCGTTGTTGGCCTCCAGCGAGGCCAGCAGCTCGGGGTACTGCGACGGGTCGGTGGCCACTGCCACGCGGGCGAAGTTCTTGGCCGCCGAACGCAGCATGGCCGGGCCGCCGATGTCGATGTTCTCGACCGCGTCGGCCAGGGTGCAGTCGGCCTTGGCGGTGACCGATTCGAACGGGTACAGGTTCAGCACCAGCAGGTCGATGGCGCCGATGCCGTGCTCGGCCATCACCGCGTCATCCAGGCCGGAGCGGCCCAGCAGGCCGCCGTGCACCATCGGGTGCAGGGTCTTGACCCGGCCGTCCATCATTTCCGGGAAACCGGTGACCTCGGCCACGTCCTTCACTGCTAGGCCCGCCTCGCGGATCGCCTTGGCGGTGCCGCCGGTGGACAGCAGCTCCACGCCGCGTGCCGCCAGCGCAGTGGCCAGCTCGACCAGACCGGTCTTGTCGGAAACGGAGAGGAGGGCCCGGCGGACGGGCAACAGATCAGCAGTCATGGGACAGAATCGGCAGCGGAGCGGGGCCGATATTGTAGGCGGTGGCGGCCGATGGCGGGCGCTGGTGGTGGCAATCAACCCGCACCGATGGCCTGTGGCCGCCTTCAGCACCGTCTGGACGGGGGCGGTCCGCAATCAATTCGATGGGGCACGCTGCCCCAATCGGGTAGGCTGTGCGGGAACTGCCAAGGATCAGCGGGTTCGGATCGTGTCGATCTATGCATTGAAAGGACGTTTTCAGGACCTCCTGCGTCCAGCCGTACGCGGCCTGTACCGCATGGGGATCACCGCCAATGCGGTGACCGTGGCCGCTGCCGTGGTCTCGCTGCTGGTGGCCGGCGCCGTCTGGTGCTGCGCGCCGGCGCAGCCATGGCTGTACCTGCTGCTGCCGCTGTGGATGCTGCTGCGCATGGCGCTCAACGCGGTGGACGGCATGCTGGCCCGCGAATTCGGCCAGCAGTCGCGGCTGGGTGCCTATCTGAACGAATTGTGCGATGTGATCGCCGATGCGGCGCTGTACCTGAGCCTGCTCAGCGTGCCGGGCGTGCGCCCGGAGGCGCTGTGGCTGCTGGCCTGGACCGCGGCGCTGAGCGAATACGCCGGCGTGCTGGGGCTGATGGTCGGCGCCAGCCGCCGCTATGACGGCCCGATGGGCAAGAGCGACCGCGCCTTCGTGATCGGTGCGCTGGGCCTGCTGCTGGCGTTTGAGTGGGTTGACGCGATGACGGTCACGGGCGTGGCCGCGGCCATGGCGGTGCTGTGCGTGCTGACGATGATCAACCGGGTCCGTCGCGGACTGCGGGAAACCGCAGTTTCGCCAAATTAATCAAGCAGATAGAAAAAGACAATCAGGAGATTGCATGCGTCAGGCGCAGGAACGGGAATTCCACAGCTTCGACCAGGTACCGCTGTTCTACCGGTACTGGGCGGGCACCACCGCAGCGCCGGCCACCAAGGCCATCGTGCTGCTGCACCGCGGGCACGAGCACTCCGGGCGTGTTACCCATCTGGTCGATGAGCTGGACCTGCCTGACACCGCCTTCTTCGCCTGGGATGCGCGCGGCAATGGCCGTTCGCCGGGCGCGCGTGGCGATGCACCGGGCTTTCCGGCGCTGGTGCGCGACCTGGACAGCTTCATCGCCCACATCGGCGCCGAGCATGGCATCGCGGTGGAAGACATCGTGGTGATCGCGCAGAGCGTGGGTGCCGTGGTCGCCGCCACCTGGGTGCACGACTACGCGCCGCGCCTGCGCGCGCTGGTGATGGCCTCCCCGGCGTTCAAGGTGAAGCTGTACGTGCCGTTCGCACGCCCGGGCCTGGCCTTGATGCAGAAGCTGCGCGGCAACTTCTTCGTCAACAGTTACGTCAAGCCGCAATGGCTGACCCACGATCCGGCGCGGGTGGAAAGCTACCGCACCGATCCACTGATCACCCGGCCGATCTCGGTGCGCGTGTTGCTGGGCCTGTATGAGGCGGCCGATCGCATCGTCGCCGATGCGCAGGCGATCAGCGTGCCGGTGCAGTTGCTGGTGTCCGGCTCGGACTTCGTCGTGCACCGTGGCCCGCAGGACCGCTTCTACGAGCGCCTGTCCAGCCCGATCAAGGAGCGCGTGCATCTGCCGGGCTTCTTCCACGACACGCTGGGCGAGCGTGATCGGGCACCGGCACTGGCACGTATCCGCAGCTTCATCCAGGCGCGATTCGCCGAACCGTTGCGCGAGTTGTCGCGGCGCGATGCGCACCGCCATGGGCCGACATTTGAGGAGTCTGAAATCCTGGCCTGGCCGCCCGAGCGCAACAGCCTGGCCGACCTGCGCTGGCGCGTGGTGCGCGGTGGCCTGCGCTTTGGCGGCAGACTGTCCGAAGGCATTGCACTGGGCCTGCAGACCGGTTTCGATTCGGGCAGCACGCTGGACTACATCTATCGCGACGAAGCACGTGGCAAGGGCCCGTTGGGGCGCCTGGTCGACCGCAACTACCTGGATGCGATCGGCTGGCGCGGCATCCGCATTCGCGGTCGGCACCTGCAGGAACTGCTGCGCGATGCCGCCCAACGCCTGCGCGGGCAGGGCATGCCGGTGCGCGTGCTGGACGTGGCCGCTGGCCATGGCCGTTATGTACTGGAAGCGCTGGGCCAGGGCGAGCAACGCGCCGAGCGCATCGTGCTGCGCGACTTCAGCGGTCTGAACGTGACCCAGGGCCAAGCGTTGATCGAGCGCCTCGGTGCGTCCGACATCGCCCGTTTCGAACAGGGCGATGCGTTCGATCCGGTGCAGCTGGCGCAGGTCGATCCGGCGCCGACGCTGGCGGTGGTATCGGGCCTGTACGAACTGTTCCCCGACAACGACGCCGTGCTGTGCTCGCTGCAGGGCATCGCCGCAACGGTGCCGATGGGTGGCTACCTGGCCTACACCGGCCAGCCCTGGCACCCGCAGCTGGAGTTCATCGCCCGCGCGCTGACCAGTCATCGTGGTGGCGCTGCTTGGGTGATGCGCCGCCGCACCCAGCAGGAAATGGATGAACTGGTGCGCCTGGCCGGGTTCGAGAAAGTGGCGCAGCGCATCGATGACTTCGGCATCTTCACTGTGTCGCTGGCACGCCGGACCGCGTGATGGCGACGCTGGCTGCAACTCCGCTTGCCACGGCGGGGCGCCCCTGGCGGCGCGCGCTGCTGTGGCTGGCCCTGCTGGGCCCGTTCTTCTTTGCCAGCTACGGCTTCGCCAACTGGATGGCCGGCCGCCACGCCGAACTGCCGGTGATGGCGTTCGGCTGGGAAACGCAGATTCCGTTCATGCCATGGACGATCGTGCCGTACTGGTCGATCGACCTGTTCTACGCGGTCTCGTTCTTCCTGTGCCGGCAGCGCCTCGAACTGGACCGGCACGCATTGCGGCTGTTCAGTGCACAGCTGATCGCCGTGAGCTGCTTCCTGCTGTGGCCGCTGCGCTTCAGCTTCGAGCGGCCGGAGATCGGCGGCGTGTTCGGTTGGCTGTTCGATGTGCTGCTGGGTTTCGACAAGCCGTTCAACCAGGCGCCATCGCTGCACATCGTGCTGCTGATCGTGCTGTGGGTGAAGTTCGCGCAGTACCTGCACGGTGCCTGGCGCTGGGTCCTGCATGTGTGGGCGCTGCTGATCGGCGTCTCGGTGTTGACCACGTTCCAGCATCATTTCATCGACATCCCGACCGGGCTGCTGGCCGGCTGGCTGTGCGTGTGGCTGTGGCCGGAGCAGGGCACGCCACCGCTGCGGGCCTGGCGCATCGCGCGGCATGCCAAGCGGTGGCGATTGGCTGCGCTGTACCTGCTGGCGGCCGCCGTGCTGCTGGTGCCGGTGGTCCTGCTGCGGGGTACGGCGTTGTGGCTGCTGTGGCCGGTGGTGTCGCTGATGCTGGTGGCGCTGGCGTATGCCGGGCTGGGCACGGCGGTGTTCCAGAAGCGCGCCGATGGTCGCCTGACCATGGCGGCACGCTGGCTGCTGGCACCGTACCTGGGCGCCGCCTGGGTCAACTCGCGGCTGTGGACACGGCGTGCACCGCAGCCGGTGCCGGTGCTGGACGGCGTGTGGCTGGGCCGGATTCCCTGCACGGTATTGCCGGCACCTTTGGTGGGCGTGGTCGATGCCTGCGCCGAGCTGTCCTGCTGCGCGCCGGGTGCGGCGTATGCCAGCGTGCCGATGCTGGACCTGGTGGTGCCCACGCCGGAGCAGCTGCGCGAGGCCGCCGAGGCCATCGGGCGTCTGCGGCCGCAGGGGCCGTTACTGGTGTGCTGTGCACTGGGCTATTCGCGCAGTGCCGCCAGCGTGGCGACGTGGCTGCTGCGCACGGGCCATGCCGCGGAAGTCGGAGCGGCGGTCGCCATCGTGCGTGCGGCACGCCCCGGCATCGTGCTGGGCCCGGAGCATCTGCAAGCCATCACCGCAGCGGCTGGAGTGCGCGCATGAGTGCCGTTCCCGATCTGGCGACCATGCAACTGCTGCTGCGCCAGGGACGCTGGCCCGCGCTGCTGTCGCTGGGGCTGCTGCTGGTGGCGCTGCTGCTGCTGGGCATCGAAGCGGGGTTGGCGATGATCGCCGCCGGGCTGTTGCTGCTCAGTGTGGGCGCTGGGCTCGTGCAGGCCTACCATGCATGGCGGGTCGGGCTGGACGCGAGCCTGCTGCAGCTGTTGCGCGATGAAGGCCTGGAAGGCGAAGCCGCTGCACGCCGTACCGACCAGCTGCTGCAGGACAGTGGCCTGCGCCGCACACCGGCCGATGCGCCGCTGCGCGGCTGGGACGTGCGTTGGGCCGGCATGCGCCGGCTGCTGCTGCGCCAGTACCTGCTGACGGCAGTGCAGGCCGCACTACTGGTGCTGGCCGTAGTGTGGCCGCAGACGTGAACGGGAGGGACCGATGTTCGCCGAACTGATTGCACGCGCTTGCAGTGGCGCGATCCACGTGGTGACCGGCGCCCGTGCGCTGTGGATCGGCTGTGCGCCGTCCAGCGAGCGCCGCGTGTACTACGGCAACCACGCCAGCCATGGTGACTTCGTGCTGATCTGGTCGTCGATGCCGCCCGCGCTGCGGCGACAGGTACGCCCGGTGGCCGCCGCCGAATACTGGCAGCGCGACGGCCTGCGCCGCTACCTGATCGATGCGGTGTTCAACGGTGTACTGGTAGAGCGTGAGGCCGGGCACCGCCAGCAGGACCCGTTGCAGGTGCTGCGCGATGCGGTCGACGAAGAGTGCTCGCTGATCCTGTTCCCGGAAGGCACGCGCAATGTGGGCGATGAGCCGCTGCTGCCGTTCAAGAGCGGCATCTACCACCTGGCGCGGCAACGGCCGGAGCTGGAGTTCGTGCCGGTGTGGATCGACAACCTGAAGCGGGTGATGCCGAAGGGCCGGTTCCTGCCGCTGCCGCTGCTGTGCACGGCTACGTTCGGCACGCCGCTGCGGCTGCAGGCCGACGAGGACAAGGCTGCATTCCTGGCCCGCAGCCGGCAGGCGCTGCTGGACCTGGCGCCGAATGGAGGGCGCGCATGAGCTATCTGATGGACGTGTCCGGTGACCTGGCCGCGCGCAGCGTGGGCCAGCAGACCGGTCTGCTGTTTGCCGGCGTCGGCGTGGTGCTGGTGCTGGCCACGCTGGTGGCCGAGACCCTGCGCTGGCGGCAGCGTGGGCAGCCCAGTGCAGTGATCGCCAACCTGGTGTCGCGCATCCGCGCCTGGTGGGTGATGGCGATCGTGGTCGGGCTGGCGCTGTTCTTCGGTCGCGCCGGGGTGATCGTACTGTTTGCGATCATCTCGCTGTTCGCGCTGCGCGAGTTCATCACTCTGGCACCGACCCGCTCGGGCGACTACTACGCGCTGCTGGCCGCGTTCTACATCGTGCTGCCGTGGCAGTACTACCTGGTGTGGATCGACTGGTACGGCATGTACACGCTGCTGATTCCGGTCTACGCATTCCTGTTCCTGCCGATCCTGTCGACCATCGGTGGCGATACCACGCACTACCTGGAGCGGACGGCGAAGGTGCAGTGGGGGCTGATGATCTGCGTGTTCTGCATCTCGCATGTGCCGCTGCTGCTCAACCTGCATGTGCCCGGGCATGACCCGGCGCGCAACGTGCTGCTGTTTGCCTTCCTGGTGATCGTGGTGCAGTCCTCGGATGTGCTGCAGTACATCTGGGGCAAGCTGCTGGGCCGGCACCTGATCGCCCCGAAGCTATCGCCGTCGAAGACGGTGGAGGGCTTCGTGGGCGGCGTGCTGAGTGCCAGTGCGCTGGGTGCGGCACTGTGGTGGATCACCCCGTTCACGCCGCTGCAGGCGTTCGGCCTGTCGCTGCTGATCAACCTGATGGGGTTCTGGGGGGGGCTGGTGATGTCGGCGATCAAGCGCGACCGTGGCATCAAGGACTGGGGCCACATGATCGAGGGCCATGGCGGCATGCTCGACCGGCTGGATTCGGTGTGCTTCGCCGCGCCGGTGTTCTTCCATGTGGTGCGGTATTACTGGAAGGCGGGCGGGGGCGGGTGATCCTACCGGGCCTTCATCCACGCATGGCGTGGATCTACTGACGGGCGGGGGCGGTTGACTTTGCCGGGCTTCCATCCACGCATGGCGTGGATCCACCGGTAGTGCCGGCCGCTGGCCGGCAACTGCAACTCCCTGCCATCGTTCATGGGGTTGCCGGCCAGCGGCCGGCACGACCCACGCGCGCTTACGCGCTGATGCCGTATTCCTTCAGCTTCTTGCGCAGGGTGGCGCGGTGGATGCCCAGCATCGCCGCGGCGCGGCTCTGGTTGCCTTCGCAGTGGTTGAGCACTTCCACGAACAGCGGGATTTCCATCTCGCGCAGCACGATCTCGTAGACATCGTCCGCGTCGCAGCCATCAAGGTCACGCAGGTAGCGGCGCACGGACTGGGCGACGTGTTCACGCAGCGGTGGCCGGGGAGCGCCACGACTGTTGTCAGGACGAGAGAGGACAGCGTTCAAGGGGGTTCCCGATTCGGTTGGCCCGTGCGCGCGGAGCGCGCGGCCGGACGAGGTGGTGGCGGCCAGTCTAGCGCGAGCGTGCCCGACCTGCCACGGCTGGTCGCCTCTATCCTGCTCAGAGGAAGTCGAAGGTGAATGCGACGGTGGATGCGGCGGGTTCCTGCACGCGGAACGCAATGCGTGCACTCTGGCCAGGTTCCAGCACGGCCGCGCCGGGGTTCTCGCCGAGGTACTGCGCCGGTGCGAACACGCCGCTGCCGATCACCCGGCCATCGGCGTCAGACAGCGACAGGCGCAGATCCGGCCAGGCCTGTGCCCAGCGCGCATCGTTGCGGATGCTGGCCTGCACCTGCAGTACGCCCGCCTGGCCCGGCACGGGGCGGATCTCGCGGCTGGTCATGGTGAACGCGGTGGGGTCATGCCAGGCCGGCAGGCTGCAGCGCAATACGCCGCACAGTGCGCCCAGCCAGGCGCGGTTGCCGGCGTCGGCGGCCAGTCGCGCACGATCGGCCAGCACGCTCTGCAGGACCAGCAGCAGTGCCAGTCCGGCGACCAGCCCCCAGTGCCAGCGTGGCGTCGGCAGTGCGCGTGGCCGCGAGGTGCCCAGGAAACTGGGTGCATCTCCGGCCACGGCCTGCGGAGCCGGAGCGGCAAGGACGGGTTCGATCACGGCCGCTTCGTCGGGGTTGACGATGTCATCGCACTGTCGCGTTTCCGCCATCGGTGGCGGCGCCGCTTCGAGGGGGGTGCGGGCTTGGGCTGGCGGGATGTCATCCATCGCCGGGTCGGGCGTGCGTGAATCGGTCGCAGGTGCAGCCTCGCCTTCCGACGCGGGGCGCAGGAAGGTGGCCAAGGGGCGGCGCGGCGGGTTCGGCTCGGACATGCTCAGGGTGCGGGCTCGGATCCAGCGGTCATTCAATCACGATCAGGCGCGGCGTACGCCGGTGATGCGCATCCAGTCGCCATCCTGGGTCGCCTGCAGGTCGTTGAACCACGCGGCGTAGCGCTGCAGCAGTTCGCCTTCCTGGCCATGCAGGATGCCGGACAGGGCGATGCGGCCGCCGGCAGCGACGCGCGCGGCCAGCAGCTCGGCCAACGCGTCCAGTGCCGAGGCAAGGATGTTGGCGACCACGATCGGGTAGGTGGCGACCGGTTCGTCCTGCGGCAGGTACACGTGCATGCGTGCCTGCTCGCCGTTGCGCTCGGCATTGTCGGCGGTGGCGACCAGCGCCTGTGGATCGTTGTCCACGCCGACCGCTTCGGCGGCACCCAGCTTCAGCGCGGCCAGGGCGAGGATGCCCGAGCCGCAGCCGAAGTCGAGCACGCGCTGGCCCTGCAACTGGCCGTCCACGGCCAGCTGGTCCAGCCAGCGCAGGCACAGGGCGGTGGTCGGGTGGGTGCCCGAGCCGAAGGCCAGGCCCGGGTCCAGCCGCACCACGGCGGCATCGGCGGCCTGCGCGGCGTCCGGCAGTTCATGGTTCCACGGCACGATCCAGGTACGGCTGCCGAAATCCATCGGCTGGAACTGGTCCAGCCAGGCGCGTTCCCAGTCTTCATCCTCGACGGCGCGGAAGCTGCCGTTGCTCCAGTCCAGTTCCGGATCGAACGATTCCAGCGCGGCCAGCAGCAACAGTGCATTGCTGTCGGCGGGGAACAGTGCGCTCAGCACCAGGGTGTCCCACAGCGGCGTTTCACCCACGCCGGGTTCGAGGATGGCCTGTTCGTTGCTGGTGTCGGCTTCGGCATCGAGCAGGGTCACAGCCAGTGCGCCGACGTCCTCCAGCGCATTTTCATAGCGGGGCTGGGTGGCTTCGGTGCAGCGGAGGGTCAGTTCCAGGAACGGCATGGCGGTGGGGGCAATCACGGGAAAGGGGGCCATGCTAGACCATCGGAGCGTCTCCGTATCGCGTGAGATGCCACCTTGAGATGAACGGGGGCAGTTCAGACAGGCCTGCCGGGCCTTGCTAAACTCGTCACTTTCCTGTGCGCCGTGAACGCTCACCGCCGCCGATGGCCTTCGCCCCGACCCTGAAAACCTGGTTGCTCGTGCTGCCGGCGGTGGCCGTGCTGGGCGTGGCCGGGTACCGGGCCAGCGGCCATGCGGCGGGCGTGGCATCACCGTCGCCGGACCTGCCGACCGTCGTGGCCAGCCGCGACAGCGGAGCGGCGTTGCCGGTGGTGCCGGAAGCCCTGGCGCGCCGGCTGGCCACCGTCGAGCGCGGCAACACGCTGCCGTCGGGCCTGCCGCTGGACCTCCGCGCCGACATCGAAGACGCCAGCGATCTGTACGCCTACGCCCAGCGACTGCGCGTGCAGGCCGATACAGGTAACCATGAAGCGCGCTGGATGCTCAGCCGCGTGTACGACTATTGCGCGCAGTACGCACTCGATCCGGGTGGCTACCGCCTGGACAACAACGTGTTGAGCGGGTTGGGCCTGACCGCGGCGCCGGCGATGATCGAGGCCCGCGAGCGCGTGGCGCAGCGGTGTGGCGGCTTCGTTCCGGGCGACAAGCTGGGCGCTGCGCTGGTGCTGGCCGAACGCCGCAAGGCGGCCGCGCAGGGCAACCTGGCCGCAGAAGCATCGTTGTTCGCCGAGGGTGAGCCGTTGCATGACAGTGCCGAGTACCGCCGCGACCTGGTCGAGCGCGTGCGCACTTCGCGTGACCCGGAGGCCTATATGGCGATCGCGCCGGGCATGGGCGTGCGTGCCGCCGGTGACAGCGCACTCGACGGCCTGGTGGCGGGCGAACAGCTCAGTGAGCTTGCATGGCGGCTTGCGGCCTGCGAACTCGGTCTACCGTGTGGAGCGGACAGCGTGCTGGTCAACAGTTTTTGTGCGAACGGAGGGATCTGTTCGCAGGATGGAGCGCAGGATTTCCGGGATTTCGTGTATGACGCTGCGGTATCGCGGCAAGGTGCTGGGAAAATGAAGGAATGGATCAAGCGATTGATTGGAAAGAGGGACGGGCGATGAATTACCGTCGATTCCTGCATGGGGCCAAGTTCTGGTTCTGGGTGGCGCTGTTCGTGGCCTACTCTGCCGGTGCGGTCGGCCTGCTGATGATCGATACCTACGAGGATCGGTACCGGCATCTGTCGAAGGTGGAACTGACCACGGTGAAGGCGCAGGAAGACGTGCGCCGCGCCGGCGCCAGCCAGGTCGCTGCGGTCTATCGCGCGCAGACGGGCATGCCGTTCGCTTCACTGCCGGCTGGCAGCACCTTCCAGGTAGTTTGGCCGGATGGCTCGACCGAGACCATGGTGATCGTCGATCCGACCTCGCCCAATGGCGTGCGGCCGCTGGCCAATTCGCAGATTCCGGCGACCGCGGCGGACGCGCGCTGAGGCCGCATCAGTAGAGCCGAGCCATGCTCGGCTGCACTCGCCCGCAAGCCGGGAACGGCTCGGCGCTGCCGGAAGGAAAACAGGAAAGGGCGGGAATATCCCCGCCCTTTCCATGTCCAGCATCGGGTGACGATCAGGTCAGCGCGATCGGCTTGTTCTTGCGTTCGGCAAGGCGCTTTTCCAGGTAGTGGATGTTCTGTCCACCGGCCTGGAAGCCCTTGTCGCGCATGATCCGCTGCTGCAGGGCGATGTTGGTCTTGATGCCATCGACCACCATCTCGCTCAGCGCCACCCGCATGCGGGCGATGGCGGTTTCGCGGTCCGGGCCGTGCACGATCAGCTTGCCGATCATCGAGTCGTAGTTGGACGGCACGCGATAGCCACTGTAGATGTGGGTATCCACGCGCACGCCGGGGCCGCCCGGCGGATGGAAGCCGGTGATGGTGCCCGGGCTCGGCACGAAGGTCTCAGCATCTTCGGCGTTGATGCGGCACTCGATGGCATGGCCGGTCAGTACCACGTCGCTCTGCTTGATCGACAGCTTCTGGCCAGCGGCGATCTTCAGCTGCTCGGCCACCAGGTCGATGCCGGTGACCATTTCGGTGACCGGATGTTCCACCTGGATGCGGGTGTTCATTTCGATGAAGTAGAAGCGGCCGTCCTCGTACAGGAACTCGAACGTGCCCGCGCCACGGTAGCCGATGCGGATGCAGGCTTCGGTGCATACCTTGCCGATCTGCTCGCGCTGTTCGGCGGTGATGCCCGGTGCCGGTGCTTCTTCCACCACCTTCTGGTGGCGGCGCTGCATCGAGCAATCGCGTTCGCCGAGGTGGATGGCGTTGCCCTGGCCGTCGGCCAGCACCTGGATCTCCACGTGGCGCGGGTTCTCCAGGAACTTCTCCATGTAGACCTCGCCATTGCCGAACGCGGCCTTGGCCTCGCTCTTGGTGGTTTCGATCGAGGTCTTCAGCGAGGCTTCGGCGTGCACGACGCGCATGCCACGGCCACCGCCACCGCCGGCCGCCTTGATGATGACCGGATAACCGATCTCACGGGCGATCTTGGTGTTGGCGACGATGTCATCGCCCAGCGGGCCGCCCGAACCGGGCACGCACGGCACGCCGGCGGCCTTCATCGCGCGGATGGCTTCGACCTTGTCACCCATCATGCGGATGGTGTCAGCCTTGGGGCCGATGAAGATGAAGCCAGACTCTTCCACGCGCTCGGCGAAGTCGGCGTTCTCCGACAGGAAGCCGTAGCCCGGGTGGATGGCCTGGGCGTCGGTGACTTCAGCAGCGGCGATCAGTGCCGGGATGTTGAGGTAGCTCTGCGGCGACGGCGCCGGACCGATGCAGACCGACTCGTCGGCCATGGCCACGTGCTTGAGGTTGCGGTCGACCGTGGAGTGCACGGCCACCGTGCGGATGCCGAGGGTGTGGCACGCGCGCAGGATGCGCAGCGCGATCTCCCCTCGGTTGGCGATGACGACTTTGTCGAGCATGGCGCGCCCCTCAGCCGATCACGAACAGCGGCTGGTCGAACTCCACCGGCTGGCCGTTCTCGCCGAGGATGGCGACGATGGTGCCGGACGTGTCGGCTTCGATCGGGTTGAACATCTTCATCGCTTCGATGATGGCCAGGGTTTCGCCTTCCTTGACCTGCTGGCCCACGGTGACGAAGGCCGGCTTGTCCGGGGCGGACGAGGCATAGAAGGTGCCGACCATCGGCGAGCGCAGCACGTGGCCTTCCGGCAGCGCCGGGCCCGGCTTGGCGGTGCCGCCGGTGGACGCTTCGGTCGGCGACTGCATCGGCATGGCCTGCGCCGCCGGCGCCGCCGGGGCGGCGTACACCGGAGCAGCGACCGGTGCGGCATAACCAGCGACCGGAGCGCGCGACAGGCGCACCGACTCTTCGCCTTCCTTGATTTCGATTTCAGCCAGGTTCGACTCTTCCAGCAGGTCGATCAGCTTCTTGATTTTGCGCAGATCCATGAGGGCCTCTTTGGTTTCTATCTAGGTGAGGAGAGCGCCGTGGGCGCCCGGGTCGACAATCAGGTGGCGGATACGCGCAGCAGCGCCGCGTCCATCGCGTAGCGGTAGCTGTCGGCACCGAAGCCGCACACCACGCCCACCGCCTTGTCACTGAAGTAGCTGTGCTGGCGGAAGGGTTCGCGGGTATGCGGGTTGGACAGGTGGATCTCGATGAACGGCACCGCCACCGCTGCCAGCGCATCGCGCAGGGCCACCGAGGTGTGGGTGAAGGCGGCGGGGTTGATCAGGATGAAAGCGGTTCCGTCGTTGCGCGCAGCCTGCACGCGGTCGACCAGCACATGCTCGGCGTTGGACTGCAGGCTCTCCACGGCGTGCCCGGCAGCCGATGCCTGCGCGGCCAGGGCCTGGTCGATGTCGGCCAGCGTGGTGTGGCCGTACACCTCCGGCTCGCGGGTGCCGAGCAGGTTGAGGTTGGGGCCGTGCAGGACCAGCAGCTTCGCCATGGGATCCGGAAGACGGGAAAGGGCGGCAGTCTGGCGGAACCGGTGGATGCTGTCCAGTTCGGCGAAGTTTGCAGCGTTTCAATCGTATGTTTGAAACGTGCCGGAGGGCCTGTGGCTGTATGGCGGACGCCGGATCAAGGCGCGCTGAACGTCGTGCAGGCGGTGGATGCGAGCACATAGGCCGACGATCACGGCAGGGCCGGGCGAGGGGCGATGCCGCAACGGCCCATGATGCGGTAGATCCACGCCATGCGTGGATGAAGGAAGTGCGGCGCGCAGCAAGCTACGCAGCCACCGAGGGGGCTGCCCAAGGTGCGCTGCCCCCCCCCAGCGCCCCAATCGGACATCCGCTCAGGTTTCCAGCGGCACCGTCGGCACCACGTTCGGGAATACCTCCTCCAACGGCTCCTGTTCCCCCGGTTGTGGCGCCGGCCAGTTGTAGGCGTTCACCGGCTGCGCGCGGTTCACCCACAAGGCGTAATACAGGTGATCGGCGCGACCGTCGCCGGTATTGGGGTGGATCAGGATGGTCAGCCCCAGGCTGTTGAGCTGCAGCCACGGCACCAGCACCGGCAGCAGGTCGTTGGTGAAGCCGAAGTAGAAAGAGGGCGTGACGTGCGGGCCGCGCGGCTCCAGGTTCCAGTTGCCCAGCTCCACCGGGAAGCGCTCGGCGGCCCAGCGCCGCAGCAGGGCTGCCTTCTCGAAGCTGTCCTCATCGAAATAGATATGGGCGTGGTAGCTCTTGATGTCGGTGTAGGCGCGCGGGGCGGTGGGCAACGTGGCCTCGCCGGGGCGCACGCTGGCCGGGCGCGGGGTCGGTTCGCTGGCCGTGGCCTGGCCCCAGGGGCTGCGGCCCTTGGGCGCTGGCGGAACGATGGCGCGGAAGCCAGGTCGCCCGGGTTCGGTGGTGTTCACGGCGCTGCCGACGCGCGCGGCGGCGGTGGCGGTGGACGCGCTGGCCAGGCCGCCGGCGGCCAGGCCGGCCGACGCGATCAGGCGCCGGCGGGCGGGCGAGAGCAGGTCGGCCCAGTGGGCGTCATCGTCGCCTGCGTCGGTGAGGGGATGCGGGTCCGGGTGCATGAGGGGCTCCGTGGCGGCATTGTGGGGGCAGGCGTCCACGCTCGGGCAGGGCTGCCGGTGGCGTCCAATAAGCAGCCGGCATCACTTCATGCACGGCTGCCTTCGTCGCCTTGAGCGCGACCGAACGGCGGGCTAGGGTGCAGGTCTACTGCCCCGGAGCCCGCCATGGCCTCGCCTGATGCCGACACCCTGCGCAAGCGCGCCAGCTTCCGCCAGTTGCATGCAGCAGGATGCTTCGTGCTGCCCAATCCGTGGGACGTGGGCAGTGCGCGCTATCTGCAACGGCAGGGCTTCCAGGCCCTGGCCACGACCAGTGCCGGCTGCGCCTGGAGTGAGGGGCGGCCGGACGGCGCGGTATCGCTGCAGGCCACGCTGGAGCACCTGCGACTGATGGCGGCGGCGACCCCGTTGCCGTTGAATGCCGACTTCGGTGATGGTTTCGGCGCTACGCCACAGGCGGTGGAGGAGGCGGTAGCCGCGGCGCTCGCTACCGGCATCGCGGCGTTGTCGATCGAGGACGCCAGCGGCCTGGCCGATGCACCACTGAGGCCCATCGAGCAGGCGGTCGAGCGATTGCGCGCGGCGCGTGCGGCCATCGACCGCGCGGGCGGCGACGTGCTGCTGGTCGGGCGAGCGGAGAACTTCTTCGTGGGCGTACCGGATCTGCAGGACACCCTGCGGCGCCTGCGTGCCTACGCCGAGGCCGGTGCCGATGTGCTGTATGCACCGGGCATCAGTACGCGCGAGCAGATCAGTGCGGTGGTCGCCGCCGCGGGCTCGAAGCCGGTGAACCTGCTGGTCGCTGGACCCACAGCACTGAGCCTGCAGGACATCGCCGCACTTGGCGTTCGCCGGGTCAGCCTGGGCGGTGCGCTGGCGCGTGCCGCGTGGGCTGGACTGATGCAGGCGACCCAGCCGATCGTGCAGGACGGACGCTTCAATGGCCTGCAGCAGGCGGCGTCCGGGGCTGCCTTGAACGCGTTGTTCCAGTAGCCCCGCGCCCTGCATGACGGGAAGGGCCGGTGACTACAACGCCTCGATCTCCCGCTTGGGCAGGATCACGCCGGGTTCCAGCGCTGGCAGCAGTTGGCGAAGCAGGCGCGGATTGTCCTGCAGCCCCGTGCCGTCCAGATACGTCCACCCGGAACCGCCAATGCGGCGCACGGCCACCATGAACGTGGTGCTGCGCATCGGGGTTTCACGCACCCGTACCAGGGATTGGCGTGGCACGAAGCAGACTTCTTCCTCCCCGGCCGCATAGGTCCGGGTCGGCACACCGACGTCTTCGCTGATGACCACCACGCCGCCGCTGTGCTGCCTCTTCAGCGCATCGCGGGTGATCGCCTGGAAGGCCTCATCGCCGCCGGCCAGCCGCTTGAGGCTGGGATGCGTACGCTCGATGAGGAAGTCCGCATCGCCGCGGGCGTAGGCAGTCATCAGGGCGCGCACATCATCGCGCAGGGCCTTCGCGTCACTGGGACTGAGTTCACCCGCGAAGGCGGATGGCAGCAACAGCGACAGCAGCAGCGTCAGTATCGTCAGGGGCAGGCGTCGATCCATGTCCGGGTGTCCCACAGGGCATCGCTGCACTATACGTTGGACGCGAAAACAGCGTCCCATCGGTGGCGCTGGTTTCCCCGGAATCGCTACTTACCATTGGTAGGTATAGATTCCTGGAGATCCCCATGCACAGCCTCATTGTCATCGCCCACCCTGAGCCCGGTTCGCTGACCCACGCGATGGCGCGTCGCATCGGTGATGCCATTGCCGCGGCCGACACCGGCAACACCGTGGCCTACGCCGACCTGATGGCCGAAGGCTTCGATCCGCGCTTCAACCCGCAGGACCAGGCGTTGTTCCGCGGCACCGGCGCGGTACCCGCCGATGTCGCTGCCGAGCACGCGCGGCTGGATGCCACCGATACCCTGGTGCTGGTGTTCCCGTTGTACTGGTGGTCGTTCCCGGCGCTGCTGAAAGGCTGGATCGACCGTGTGTTCACCAACGACTGGGCCTACGCACAGGATGCGCAGGGCAGGCTGGTGAAGAAGCTGCAGCGCCTGAATGTGCATCTGGTCGGCTTGGGCGGCGCCGACGCAGCCATGGTCGAACGTCGTGGCTACGACGCGGCAATGAGGACGCAGATCGACATGGGCATCTTCGACTATTGCGGCGCACGCGTGCTGTCGTCCCATCTGCTGCTGGACGCCGATACCGGTGCCGCTGACGCGCATCTGCAGACCGCGCTGGCGATCGGCCGTAAAATTGGTGTTCCAATGCGCTGATCGCCGTGCGCCGCCGATGCCCGCCAACGCCACCCCCACGCGCCGCCGAATGACCCGGGAGCAACGCACCCGCCAGTTGCTGGATGTGGCCTGGGCACTGGTCCGCGGAGAAGGTACCGGAGCGTTGACGCTGGGGCGGCTGGCCGAGGCGGCGGGCGTGACCAAGCCTGTGGCCTACGATCACTTCGTGACCCGCAATGGCTTGCTGGCGGCGCTCTACGATGACTATGACGGACGCCAGACCGTGGTCTTCCACGAGCGCATCGGCCGCGCCCGGGCGCAACTGGTCGATCGGGCGGCGGCCATCGCCTCCGGCTACATCGACTGCGTCCTCAGCCAGGGCAGTGAAGTGCAAGGCATCCTCGCCGCGCTGGTGGGGGCGCCGGAACTGCATGAGGTGCGGCGGCGCTACCAGCAGGATTTCATCGACAACTGCCAGGTCTGGCTGGGCCCGTTCGCCGCCGACGGCACGGTGTCGCTGGCGGGGCGCTGGGCCATCCTCGGTGCGGCTGAAGCCCTTTCAGAGGGTGTGGCTGCCGGCGCGCTGGACAAGGCCGGTGCCGTGGCCGAGCTGCAGCGGCTGATCGTGGCGACGGTCAAGCGGCGCTGAGCCGCACGAGCGGTCAGCCGCCGGCCAGGGCGGCGAATCCCGCGGCCAGCTGGTCGCGCACCAGTGCGTCGCGCGCGTCGCGGCTTGCAGAGCCCAGCACCACGGTGATCAGCCGTACCGGCTGGTCCCGCCCGGATACTGGCCGGCACGCGGTGGCGGCCAGGCAGAAGCCTGCGGCCTGGGTGTAGCCGGTCTTCAAGCCGTCCACGCCGTCTTCGCCGAGCAGGGCGTTCTGGTTGCTGCGGTTGAAGCTGCCATGGGCGAACGCGCGCTGCGCGGTGATCGCCAGGATCTGCGGATGGTCGTTCAACAGGCGGGCGGCCAGCACCGCCATGTCGCGCGCGCTGGAGACATGGTGCGGTGTGGTGATGCCGGACACGCTGGCAAACCAGGTGCTGCGCAGCCCGAGCTGGCGTGCGTGCCGGTTCATGCGTTCCAGGAATGCGGCCTGCGATCCGTCCAGGTGACGCGCGATCGCCAATGCAGCGTCATTGCCGGAAACCACCATCAACCCTTCCAGCAGGCGTGCCAGAGTGATTGTCTCGCCGGGCACCAGGCCCATGCGCGTTTCATCATCGGCCACGGCATGCACATCGTCGGCGGCGATGGTGACCGGGTCGTCCCACGAGCGTCCGTTCTCTTCGACGCACGCATAGGCGGCGTAGGCGGTCATCAGCTTGGTCAGCGATGCCGGTTGCCGCGCGGTTTCAGCGTCGTGCTGGTGGATCACCGCGGAGGTTGCCGCTTCCAGGGTGATGGACGAAATCGGTAGGGGGGCGGGCGCAGCAGACGGCATGGCGGGCGGAGATGGCAGCGACGGTCAGCAAGAATAGTTCGTGCCGGCTGCACGAAGCCGCACTGCCGGAGCGCTGCAGCGTCCACGGCAACGCCCGGTTGCGCCCGGGCTGGGGTCGAGGCAGCCTGCGCACATGCAATCGGATATCCGCATCGACGGTCGTGTCTTCACCTACGTCTTCCCGTGTGCGTGGGAGGACTACGCGAAGATCGGCTTTTCACGTGATCCGCTCGGACGCATCAGCGCATTGCATCGGCGATGGTTCGAGTTCTTCGATCTCGATGCCGGTGCGCTGGTGGAAGCGGAGGGCGAGCGCGATGCACGTGATCTGGAGCTGCAGCTGCGTTCGCCGTTCAAGGCGCACCGCGCACCGGCACCGATGACGATCCAGCACAAGGCTGGGGGTTGTACTGAATGGGTACGTGGTGCCAACCAGGCCTTGTCGCTGGCAATTGCTGCGTTGGGTGAACAAGGCTATCGCTGTTACCCGCTGAAGGCATGGCTGCAGGCGGCGCTGCGCCTGCGCATGGACCGGCTGCACGACTGGGCTGTGGTGCAGCTTCCGGAAGAAGAAGGCCTGCGGATTCCCGGTGGCCCCGGTGAGGGCGTGCTGCGTGACACGCTCGACGGTTGCCGGGCACTGGATATCGATCCAATGCCCTGGCTGCCTGAATACGTCCAACGCTGGTACACAGGTTGAGCCGCGTTCAACGGGTCCCCGGCTGCTGAACCGGCGCGGCCGGTTGCGCCGCGCACGCAGGGGAGGCGGTGGACGGGCTGGCCAGCTGGCGTGCCAGCTCGGCGTTGGCCACATGGCCGTGCAGGAACAACAGGCTGCCGAAGATGTTCATGAGCGTGCCTCCACTTGAGTGGATTGCACGATACGGGCAGCATGGAAGCGCAAAAAGAGACATTTCCGCAAGCATGCCTTGAGAGGAATTCAAGCCTGATGTCCCGTCCGCCCCTTCATGCCCTGCAGGGATTCGTGGCCGCCGCGCGGCTGGGCAACCTGTCACGGGCAGCGGCGTCGATGAATCTGACCGTCAGTGCGCTCAGCCATCAGATGCGCCAGCTGGAAGAGCGGCTCGGGCAGCCACTGCTGGTCCGCCAACCGCGTGGCGTCGCCCTCACCCTGGAGGGGCAGCGCCTGCTCGACCAGGTCGGCCCGCATCTGGATGCGATCAACGAAGCTTTCCAGCCCTATGCGGCCCGCGCCGAGCACGTGCTGACGATCAGTGCGGTGCCGTCGATGGCGTCGGCGTGGCTGGTGCCGCGCTTGGGTCACTTCGTGGCTGAGCACCCACAGATCGAGATCAACCTGCAGTCGAGTGAGCGCCTGATTGATTTCGAGCGGCAGCGCCAGTTCGACGCCGCGCTGCGGCTGGGCAGCGGGCAGTGGCCGGGCCTGGTGGTTGAGCCGCTGTTCGACGAGTGGCTGCTGCCGATGGCGAACCCGGCGCTGATCGAACGTATGGGAGGGATCGACCGGGTGCCACTGAACCAGTGGCCACTGCTGGGGGACCCCGATGGTGCGTGGGGGGCCTGGTTCGCGTTGAGCGGGCAGACCCCGCCGTCGCGCTTCGTAGCGGTGCTGGATGATTCGGAGGCACACCACCGTGCGGCGCTGGACGGGGTGGGCGTGGCGCTGGGGCGGGTGACGCGGGCGCGCTTGTTGCTGGATTCCGGCCAACTGGTTGCGCTGTCCAACCTGCGCCTGAAAACCGCCTGGCCGCATTGGCTGGTCTACCCGCAGCGTTCGGCCCGCCACCGCGGCTTTCTTGCCTTCCGCGACTGGCTGCACGCGCAGGCTGCCGAACACGTGCGGCACATGGCGGACGCTACACTCATCGCACCAGCGTGACCGCCTGCCCGCCACGCGCGAATGCCTCTTCCAGCAGCGAGCAGGCCTTGATCGCCTGCACTTCCTTGAACAGCGCCTGCAGCGCGTCGGCGGGGCGCGATGCCGGCGCCGCCACCGCCTGCTGGATCGCGGTGAAACGGTCGGCCAGCACGCGGTGGCCGGGATGCGCCCGCGCCCATGCTTGCAGCGGCTGGCGCACGCCGGCGGCGGCATCCAGGCGCTGCAGATCGAACAGGGTGATCGCAGCCGCCGACGTCTCGGCCCGTTCGATCGTGGCGTGGCGCAGTTCGCGGCTGAGAAACAGGTCGTAGGCTGCACCGCGGCCCACCGCGATGCGCAGCCCTCGCGGTCGAGGTCGGTCACCTGCTGCGCGGGACTGTCCTCGCGCACCAGATAGGTGCCTTCGATCTCCACGTACGGAGCACTGAAGGCGATGCGGTCGGCGCGTGCCGGATCGATGGCCAGGAAGGCCAGATCCCAGCCGTCTTCGCCTGCCGCAGCGACCACCGAGGCTGCGGCATCGTGACAGGTGAAGCGTGCCTGCACACCCAGGCGCTGCGCCAATGTCGTGGCCAGCTCCACCGACGGTCCACGCGGTGAGTGCGCATCGCCCTGCGCCAGCACCGGGTTGCCCAGGTTGATCGCCACGCGCAGGAAACCCTGCGGTGCCAGCGCACTTTGGTGTTCGGCCAGGGACATGCAGGACTCCGCGAGGAAAGGGGCACCCAGCATGCCAGCACTGCCCTGCAAGGGGTGTCATGCTGCACGACTGCAGGATGGCCCACCTTCCGTTTGCCGACGAGGCCGCAGGTGTCGGTATGGACTTGGAGGTGAGCCTGGCGCGTGGCCGAGATCTGCGACAGTGAAGGCAACCGCATTGCGTTGCAGGCGCACGCAGCTCTGTAGAGCCGAGCCCACGCTCGGCTGCTGTTGGCCCAGCCGCCCAAGCTCAGCCGAGCATGGGCTCGGCTCTACAAGGTCGCGGCGCGTGAGCGCTGCAGCCAGTCGTTGATCGCCGGATCGAGCCGCGGGTCGTCCGGCAGCTGCATGCCGAAGCCTTGCTGCAGCACGTCGCGCACGTCGGCAACATCCTGCAGCGGACGCTTGTCCGGTGCCTGGCCGGGGCGGTACTCGGTGTAGTTGCCGCTGCCGATGGTGCGTCGCCAGTCCGGCCCGGTCAGCGACGCGCGCAGCTGGCCAGGGAAGCTGGAGTCGGGATGGGTGCACACGTACCAGTTGCCCACCACGTTGTCGATCGGTGCCGGCACGTGCAGGTCGAAACGGTACATCGCCCGCCAGCCGTCAGCGGATTCGGCGGACAGCACGAAATCCCCCTCGCCGGGCAGCCGCTGCAGCAGATAGCGTTCGTGCGGCGTGGCTTGCGGTTGCGGATCATGCAGCCGCAGCGGCACGGTCGGGGTCAGGCTGCCGAAACCGGCATCCACCAGCCAGTCATCGCCGTCCACCTGCACGCGCAGCAGCAGGTGGGTCCGTGCGGTCAGTTCGCCGTCCTGGGCAGCCAGCAGCACGCGCGCGCTCAATGGCTGTGCATCGAAGCCCAGCGCCTGCAGCAGCGCCAGCAGGCCGCCGTTGAGTTCGAAGCAGTAGCCGCCACGACGGTCGTCGAGCAGCTTGCGCTGCACGCTGTCCAGGTCGATCGGTACCGCATCGCGCAGCAGGCAGCTGAGGGTCTCGAACGGCAGCACTGCGTTGTGACGCTGCTGCAGCAGGGTCAGCCCGGCCAGCGTCAGCGGTGGCGGGGCATCCAGCTGCAGGCGCTGCAGGTAGAGGGGGACATCGAGCGTCGTCATGGCGGCACCGGGCGGGAGGGGAGGTCCACTGTGCTCCCCCAACCGGGGTTGAGGTCAAGGGCGCTGGTCGTGTCACGCCAGCGTCGCCTGCACCCGGTACAAAGGCCGCGTCCGCCCGTCACCGCTGGGCCAGGACGACGAAAGTTCTAAAGTTGCCTTGAATCCGGCCGATACAGGTGCGTCCTTCTGCCTGGAGTCTGTCATGTCGGCCGTTGTCCCCCACCTCCGGTCCCTGCGCACGCGGCTTGCGGCGCTGCGCCCGGCGTCTTCCGGCCTGCTGCTGTGGCTGCAACCGCATCGGCTGAGCGTAGCCAACAAGCTCAAGGCGACCTTGTGGGTCTGTGGCCTGGGACTGGTCGCAATTGCCGCCGCCTATGCCTGGACCGGGCATGCCAGCACGCAGGCTGCGCGCAGCCAGGCCAGCTACCAGCGCGGCAGTGATCTGGCCGCGCGCCTGGCCACGCGGGTGGCCGAAGCGCGCCGCCTGCAGATCCAGTATGCACGCAGTTTCGATGATGCCGACCGCGCGCAGCTGCTGGCCACGCAAAAGGCGCTGCAGGACGATCTGCAGGCCCTGCGCACGATGCCGATGGATGCCGGCCGGCGCAAGGCCCTGCAGGCGCTGACCGAAGCTGCAGACGCGTTCTCGCAGGGTGTTGCCGCCCTGTTCGAACGGGTCGACGAGATGGGCCGTGGTGAGGCCGGCCTCGCCGCGCAGCTGCAACAGGCTGCAGACACGCTGCAGGGGCAGGTGGATGCGCAGCAGCGGGATGCGCTGGCGTTGTCCCTGCAGAAGATGCGGCGGCAGGAGGCCCTGCTGCTGCTCGACGGTGATTCCACCCACGCCGACCGCGCCAGCGAAGAAAAGCTGCCGTTCGATCTCGCGCTGGCGGGCCTGCCCGCGGATGCGCAGGTCACCCTGCGCACCGGGATGGATGCGTATCAGGCCGCATTGCTGGGGTATACCGCGGCCCGCGTCGGCCTGGATGTGGAAGCGCAGTCGCTGCTGGATACCGCCGCGGGCGTAGCGCCTGCGCTGGCCGCATTCCAGCAGGCACAGGTGGCGGCGCTGGCCGGGGCGCAGGCACGCCAGCAGGCCGGCGCGCGCACCATGAGCGTGCTGTTCGCACTGACCCTGCTGCTGGTGGCCGGCGTGCTGATCACCAGCCTGGTCCTGGTGCTGCGTGCGGTGCGCCAGCCGATCCAGGACACCCTGCGCTTCGCCAGCGACATCGCTGACGACCGCTTGGACACCACCCTCCGCGTCTACAACGCCAACGACGAGATCGGCCAGCTGGCGCAGCGCCTGGTCGACATGCAGCAGCGCCTGCGCGCGCGTATCGAGACCGAGCGTGCCGTCGCGCGCGGCAACACCCGGGTGCGCCAGGCATTGGACAGTGCACAGACCGGTTTGATGGTGATCGATGCGGAAGGGCAGGTCGCCTACGCCAACCCGGCATTGCTGCAGCTGCTTGACCTGCGGAACGAAGCGCTGGTGGGCAGCGACGCGGTACGCCTGCATCCGGCGTTGGCCAGCCTGGCCGGCGTGCGCCAGCGCGAAGAGCGCGAGATCGGTCATGCCGGAACGCGTTACCAGCTGATTGCCAACCCCATCATCGATGAAGGGCAATTCCTCGGCGTAGCGGTGGAATGGCGCAGTCGTGCGCTGGAGACCCTGCTGGAAACCGAGGTCGCTGCCCTGGTCGATGCTGCAGCACACGGCGACCTGCACGGTCGCATCGCGCTGGAGGGCAAGCAGGGCTTCGTGCGCACGTTGTCGACCAGCATCAACCGCCTGCTGGCGACGTTTGAAACCAACCTCGGCGACCTGCAGGCATTGCTGGCTGCGCTGGCCCGTGGTGACCTCAGCGTGCGCATGGAGGGTGAGCTGCAGGGCGTGTTCGCGCGCATGCGCGATGATGCCAACGCGACGGTCGCGCAGCTGGGCCGCATCGTCACCCGCATCCAGCACGCCACCTCCAGTCTCGATACCGGCGTTGGCGAGATCGTTGCCGGCCATCATGATCTGTCTCAGCGCACCGAGCAGCAGGCCGCCAACCTGGAAGAGACCGCCGCTTCCATGCACGAACTGACCGATACGGTCGGTCGCAATGCTGATGCCGCAGGCCGTGCCGACGCGCTGGTCAAGGGTGCGGCTGCGGTGGCGCAGCGCGGCGGCGAGGCTGTCGGCCAGGTGGTGGCGACCATGCAGGGCATCAGCGAGGCGTCGCGGCGGATCGGCGACATTACCCAGCTGATCGACGGCATCGCCTTCCAGACCAACATCCTGGCGCTGAATGCGGCGGTGGAAGCGGCGCGTGCCGGTGAGCAGGGCCGCAGTTTCGCCGTGGTAGCCGCGGAAGTGCGCCTGCTTGCACAACGCAGCGCAGAGGCGGCCAAGCAGATCAAGGGCCTGATCGAGGATTCGGTGGCGCGTGTGGGAGAGGGCAACCAGCAGGCCGAACAGGCCGGCACCACGATGGGCGAGATCGTCGGCAGCGTGCAGCAGCTGGCCGAGCTGCTGGCGGGTATCCGCAGTGCGTCGCAGGACCAGCATGCCGGCATCGCACAGGTGAACCAGACCATCGTGCAGATGGAAGCCAGTACCCAACGCAACGCCAGCCTGGTGGAAGAGGCCGGTGCCTCCACGGCGCAGATGCAGGTCCAGGTGCGTGCCCTGGCCGACGCGGTGGGCGCGTTCCGGTTGCAGTCGATGCCGCAGGCGCGCGCCGCCGCGGCCTAGTCAGCCGAGCGTAGGCTCGGCGCTACATCGGCTGCAGGAACACTGTAGAGCCGAGCCCATGCTCGGCTCACACCAGCGTTCGGCGGCAGGAATCAATACACGTCGCGGCGGTAGCGCCCGTTTTCCAGCAGCATTTCCACCGCTTCATCGCCCAGCGCCGTTCGCAGCACCTGATCCACGCCTTCGGCCATGCCCTGCAACGACCCACAGACATGGATCACTGCACCGCGCCGCATCCAGTCGCGCAGCGTTCCGGTGGCCGCCTGCAGGCGATCCTGCACATAACCGCCGTCGCCATCGCGCGAGAACGCCAGGTCCACCCGCGCGAGATGGCCATCGGCCTGCCACGCTTCGATCTCGTCGGCGAACAGGAAATCGAGTGCACGCTGGCGCTCGCCGAACAACAGCCAGTGCCCGTGTTCGCCTGCACGGGCGGCTTCGCGCAACAGGCTGCGCAGGCCGGCGATGCCGGTGCCGTTGCCGATCAGCACCATCGGCGCGCCAATGACACGATGGAAACCGGGGTTGCGATGCACGCGGGCGACGATGCCGGCACCGATCGGCGCATGCAACGACAGCCAGCCCGAGCCCAGCCCGGCTCGACCGGAGGCGTCATGCACCAGCCGCACCACCAGCTCCACCACGCCATCATCCGTGCAGGAGGCGATCGAATACTCGCGGCTGGGCAGCAGCGGCAGCCCGGCCAGCCACAGGCAGGCATCCTGCACTGCCAGCGCGGCATCGGCCTCCGGCAGCTCGCGTTCGCTGGCCAGCGCCAGCAGCGTGCGCGGATGGCCATCGACCAGCAAGGGCTGCAGCGGATCCAGCCCATGCGCCTTCAACACGGCACCGGCATGCTGCGCATTGTGGCGGGGCGCGATGTGCAGGATGTCACCGGCCTGCCACTGCACGTCGGCCGGTGCGGCAAGACGGATACGCCAGATCGCTCCGCCGACGCTGCCAGGGTTGAGGCGGTCACGGCCGAGCAGGCGCCACTCATGCATCTGCGTAGCCGCAGGCAGCACGCTGTCATCGGTGACGATGCCGGTGAGCGCACCCAGCTCCTGCTGCCACCGGCGCAGCGCGGGGACCGAGGCGGCATCGACGTCGACGCGCTCGAACAGTGCACGCGCGCCGTTTCCGATCAACCAGCCATCGACCCGGCGGCCGAAGCCGCAGTAGTGCGGGTACTGGCGGTCACCCAACGCGAGCAGGCCGAACTGCAGGCCCGAAAGGTCCAGCGCTTGTGCAAGCAACTGCCGCGCTGCGCGCCGTGCGGCGTCGGGCGGCTCGCCGTCGCCGAAGGTGCTCAGCACGAACAGCGCGCTCGATGCACGCAGCAGGAGCGCGGCATCGATGCGCGCCAGCGGCAGCACCTGCACCGCATGGCCGGCCGCCTGCAGCTGGGCCGCCGCGCGCCACGCCAGCTGTTCGCCCAGTCCGCTCTGGCTGGCATGCACCACCAGCCACGCTGCGTTGCCGGCGTCGCTGGCCGGCATCGGTAGCGCCTGGCGCAGCCCGCGCGCGGCACGCTGGCTGCGGCGGCGGTCCAGGTACAGCATCCAGCCGGTGATGAAGAACAGGCTCATGCCCAGGCTGCTGAGCATCACCACCACGCGTCCGGGTACACCGAAGTAGCTGCCCGAATGCAGCGCGAACACGCTGGTGGCCAGCTGTCCGCCCGCGCCCTGGCGTGCGTACGGGCGGGCATCGAGAACCGCACCGCTGGCCGGATCGAGCTGCAGCAGGTCATGCGCACGATCGTGGTGGCCGCCGCGCTGCGACGGATCACCGGCCATCACCCGCACGTTCAGCGCCTGCCCGGGCTTCTCCGGCAGGCGCAGGTCAATGAAGCCGGCGCGCACGCCCGGCACCGCGTACAGCGTGGCTTCAATGCGGTGCAGGTCCAGCGATGCATCGGTGGCAACCTGGTGCTTGGCCGCCGGTGGGACGCCCAGCAGCGTGCTGGCCGCGCTGCGATACCCGTCGAACGACCACCACAGGCCGGTCAGCGCACTCATCAGGTAGATCAGCAGCACCCAGGTGCCGACTACCGAGTGCAGGCTCCACAGGAAGCCGCGCCCGCTGCGTTTCCACTCCACTGCCAGCCAGCTGCGCCAGTGCCACCAGCGTCGTGGCCAGCGCAGGTAGAGGCCGGACAGGGTGAAGAACAGCAGGGCGATGGCACAGCTGCCGGTGATCCACTTGCCGCGTTCGCCCGCGGCAAGGTGGCGATGCAGGTCCTCGACGAAGTCAAAGAACGCCTGGCCGCGCAGGGCGCTGAAGCGCTCACCGCTGTACGGGTCGAAGTACACCCAGTGGTCCTTGCCGCCGGCAAAGCGCGCGACCGACGGCCGCTGTCCGGTGGCATCGATACGCAGGCGTTGCAGGGGGCGTTCGCTGCCGGCCTGCAGCAGCGGCACCAGTTCACTGAGTGCAAGGGGATGCTGTCCGTCGGCATGGTGCTCGGCGATCTCGGCAAAGCCGGGATTGGCGGCGCGCAGCAGCTCGTCCTCGAAGGACAGCACGGCGCCGCTGAGGCCCATCACGGCCAGGACGGCACCGGCGGTAATGCCCAGCAGCCAATGCAGTTGGAACAGGACGTTCTTGAACATCGAAGGAGAGGGGCCCGGGAGGCTGCCGCCCGCATCCTGCGCAACAGCAAATGAGAATTAGTCGCGTAATTCTCCGTGGCGCGTTGGCTGCGGTCAAGCTGGAGGTACCGGCCGGGCGGCACCCGGCACCCGCGGTAGTGCCGGCCGCTGGCCGGCAACCTCAGAAGCAACAGCCGAAGCAACAGCGGGTTTCCTGTGAGGAGGCGGGGTGGGTCCGGTTGCGGGGGACGGCGCAAGTACGTCCCTGTAGCCTTGGTCACGGCATCCATGCCGCGGACACCCCCTCAACCGGACCCACCCCGCCTTCGACAGTTTCCTGCGATCTGTCGGAACGGCGTTCTGCTTTGGTGGGTGCCGACCGTTGGTCGGCACGGGGTCTGATTCCGTTCTGAATATCGATATCTGACAGATGTGTCGACCAAGGTCGACACCTACCAACAGCCGCGAAGATCTGTCAGAGGTGGGGCGGTGTCGGAGTGCGGGGTGTCAGCCGCATGGGCCCGAGGCATGCCTCGGGCGGGTTGGGCAGGACGCCCAACCCCGGTCTTGACGTGTGCGCAGGACAGCGCTCACGAGCAAGCGGCTGCCAAGCTTACAGGGACGTACTTGCAGCGTCCCCGCACTCCGACACCGCCCCGCCAACCCACGGAATGCCCGCTTTGGCTTTGGCTGTTGCCGTTGCATTGAGCAGGGTGCAGGGCTGCAAGCCCTGCAAAAAACACCCTCACTTCGCCCAGCCGTCGATCTCGCCGTGGGCGAACGGTCCCAGCTTCGCTTTTACCATTCGCCCCTGCGCATCGAACAACACGCTGTAGGGCAGCAGGCCTTGCGCGTTGCCGAGCTGCACGCTGGCATCGCGCGGGCCCGGTGTCTCGATCACGATCGGGTAGTCCACCGGCACCTGCTGCAGGAAACCGCGCACGTCGTCCGTGGTGTCCAGCGCCAGACCCAGCACCTGCACACCGTTGTCGCCCTGGGCATCGGCGAAGCGCGCCAGTTCGGGCATCTCTTCCACGCAGGGCGCACACCAGCTGGCCCAGACGTTGATCAGCAGCGGCCGGCCGGCGAAGTGATCGCGCAGGACCAATGGCTGACCCGCCAGGTCCGGCAGTGTCAGCGCGGGCAACTGATCGCCCACCTGCAGCGTGGGCTTCATGGCCGTCGCCCTGGAAGCCGTCGCTGGCGCGGCAGGTGATGATGGGCCGGGGGCCAGGCGGTGCCCGGCCCACAGGCCGAGGCCGGCGGCCAGCACCGCTGTCCACAGCAGCGCTGGCCGTTGCCACTTCATCGTGCGGTGCGCAGCAGCGCTTCCTCGACCACCGCCTGGGTCAGCAGGGTCGGCAGCACGGTCGGCGGCGCGCCGGGGCCGTACACCACGTACAGCGGTACGCCCACCGCCTTGTGCTCTTCCAGGAACGTGGTGATCTGCGGGTCGACGTTGGTGTAGTCACCGCGCATGTACACCGCATTGGTGCGCTTGAGCAGTTCCTTGAACTCCGGCCGTGACAGCACCGCACGTTCGTTGGCCTTGCAGCTCACGCACCAGTCGGCGGTCATGTTGACGAACACCACGCGGTTGTCGGCGCGCAGGCGGTCCAGCAGCTGCGGCGAATACTCGACCACGTTGTCGCTGGCGGCCTGTGCGGCCCTCGCCGGCGGTGCCAGCTGGGTCACGCCCCAGGCCGGAACCAGTGCACCGATCGCCAGCAGCACGCCGAGCAGCGTCCCCGCACGCGAGCCGGTCCAGCGGTTGCGTTCAAACAGCCACAGGCCGAACGCGAACAGCAGCAGGCCACCCAGCACCAGCGCCATGCCGTCCACGCCGCGCTGCTTGCCCAGCACCCACAGCAGCCACAGCGCAGTGGCGTACATCGGGAAGGCCAGCACGTGCTTGAGCGTTTCCATCCACGGGCCGGGCTTGGGCAGGCGGCGTGCCAGCGCTGGCACGAAGCCGATCAGCAGGAACGGCAGCGCCAGGCCCAGGCCGAGGAACAGGAACACGGTCATCGCCTTCAGCGGCGGGGCAATGAAGGCGTAGGCGATCGCACCGCCCATGAACGGGCCGACGCAGGCACTGCCGACCACGCAGGCCAGCGCACCGGTGAAGAAGTCACCGGCCGGGCCGCTGCGGCTGGCCAGCGACTGGCCAAGGTTGCCGATGCCGCCGCCGAGGGTGAACACGCCGGACAGGCTCAGGCCCACCGCGAACATGATGTAGGCCAGTGCCGCCACCACGCCCGGGTGCTGCAACTGGAAGCCGATGCCGACGGCGTTGCCGATCGCGCGCAGGCTGACCATCAATGCGCCGATCACGGCGAACGCGACCAGCACGCCCAACGTGTACCAGAGCGCGTGGCTGCGGGCGCGCTGCGGGCTTTCGCCGCTCTGCGCCAGGCTCAGCACCTTCAGCGACAGGATCGGCAGCACGCAGGGCATCAGGTTCAGCACCAGTCCACCGGCCAGCGCCAGCAGCAGCACCCAGACGAACGAACGGTCCGGGTTCGGGGTGGTCGCCGGCGGACGCGTGCGAAGCGCATTGTCACCACGCGCGTCGGTGGCGAACGCGTTGCCTGCGCCCTGGCCGCCCGTGGCGGCGGGAGTGGCGTTGCCGTCGTTGGGTACGGTCGGCAGCAGGCGCAGCGGTACGCCATTGGCGGATTCACGCGGCGCACCGGCAGCGTGCAGCGCATTGACGGCTTCCTCGCGCACTGGCGCCTGGCCGGTGCCGGCGGTGAGCTTGCCGGCCGGAATCGACAGCTTCACCCGACGGGTCATCGGCGGGTAGCAGATACCATCGGTCTGGCAGCCCTGGAAGGTCACCACCAGGGTGCTGTCGACCGCATCAGTAACAGTGCGGCGCAGCGGCAGCGGCACTTCCACCTGGTTGAAGTACACCGAGACATCGCCGAAGTGCTCGTCGCGATGCGACTGCGCGGCCGGCCAGCGCGGCTTGTCGGCGAGCACGCCGGCGCTGCCTTCCAGCTTCAGCGAAGTGCGGTCGCGGTACAGGTAGTAGCCGGGTGCCGGGCTGAAGCGCAGCAGCAGGGTGTTGCCGTCGCTGGCGATGGCATCGAAGCCGAACGCCTGTTCCGACGGCAGCGGCAGCGCCTGGCTGTTGTTGGCCGCGCCCGGCAGGCGCAGGCCACCGCTGTTGCCGGCACCGGCCAGCGGGTTGTTGAACGGACTGGCGGCACCGGTACGCGCGGCAGGCACCGCGGCCGCCGCACCGGCACCCGGCAGGGTGACCTGCACCACGCGCTTCTGCGGCGGGTAGCAGACGCCGGCATCGGCGCAGCCCTGGTAGCGGACTTCCAGGCTGATGGCACCGGCGGCGTCCGTCGGCGTGCCGGGCAGGGTGGCCTGCAGGCGCTCGCGATAGGTTTCGACCTCGCCGAAGAAATCATCGTGGTGCCTGTCACCCTCGGGCATCTGCAGCGTGCCGGCATTGAATGCCGGATCCGCCTTGACGCTGGTGCGGTGGCGATACAGGTAGTAGCCCGGTGCGATCTTGAACTGCAGTTGCACCTGGCCCCGTTCGGGGGCCGTGGCGGTCAGCGCGAACGCCTGGTCCACCGGCAGCAGGTCCTTCTCATCCAGGGCCAAGGCGGGCAGCGAGAGCCACAACAGGGCGCACAAGGCAGCGCCACGCGCAAACAGAGTCTTCAATCAGTGTCCTCCCGGGTCTGTGCCCGGATCCAGTCCAGATACGCCGGCAGGCCGGCCCGGGTTTCGACCGCGATGCACTCCGGGAGTTCATACGGATGCAGTTCGACGATCCGGGCGATTGCGTCATCGATGCGGCTCGCGGTGGTCTTTACCAGCAGCTGCAGCTCGGCATCGGTGGTCACCTCGCCCTGCCAGCGGTAGGTGGACTGCGCGCCATCAAGGCGGGTCACGCACGCGGCCAGGCGCTCGCCGACCAGCGCGTGCGCAATGCGCTCGGCACTGGCCCGGTCCGGGCAGGTGGTCAACAGCAGCAGGACGGGATCGACGATCGGCATGACCGCCGAGTATAGGGCCGCCGCCGGGTCAGGGCCCGGCGGCGGCAGTGGACCGCTGCGTTGCGCGGTCAGTTGGCCAGCTGGCAGGTGGCTGGCTTGGCCGAGGTGAACAGGGCCGGGGTCGCCCACTCGGGGTGATCGATGAACGGGTTGCGATTGCCCTGGAAGCTGTAGACCACGTCATTGCGGGCACGCTCGGCATCATCCGGCGGATCGGACAGGTGCCAGTCGATCAGCGTCGACAGCAGGCCCATGTAGGCCGGCGAACTGCTGGTCTTGACGATCTTGCTGCGGTCGTCGGTCAGCTCCAGGTCCGGCTCGGACTGACCGGTGGCCGCATCCTTGCCACCCTCATAGCGGATCGCCATGTACATCACCGCACGCGCCATGTCGCCCTTGCGCTTGCCCCACACCTCGAAGGTGCCGGTGTTGCCGTCCGGCGTGCGCACCCAGTTGGAGTTGCCCGGGTAGCCGCCGCTGCCGCCGCCCTGCCCATTGTTGGCTTCGGTGGCACGCTCGCCGCAGCTGGCATCGCACTTGGCGAACGGCTTGTTGCCACGGTCGGCGTTCCACTGCGCGTCGGTCAGGTACAGCATGTGGGTGTCGGTGTACGGCGCGTAGGGCAGGCCCTTGTCACCGGTGGTGGTGGCAAAGCCCAGCGAGTTCGGCCAGGTGTGCTCGCGGTTGTAGGTCAGGCCGCTGCCGGTGCCCGCACGATCACTGACCTTGGCGTAGCTGCGGTTGCGGTACGCATCGAGGATGCGGTTCGGGTTGTTCGGATCCTCGTCGGCGATTTCCAGGATGGTCCAGGTGCTGGTGCCCGAGCCGCTGTACGGGTAAGCGGTATGGCCCTTGATGGTGGCGTGCAGCGAGCAGCGCAGCTGGCTGGGGCTGCTGGTGTTGACCCTGGAGTAGTAGCCGGCCGGCACGCCCGGGTTGCCTGGGTCCGGATTGCCGCCGGTGCTGGCCACGGTGAAGGCGATGCGGCTGTCGGCGGCCGGATGCGCGCCCTGCAGGTCGGTGATGCGCGCAGCGCGGATGTCGAAGCGGCAGGCTTCACCGGCCACCAGCGCGGTGTTGGTGGACAGCTTCACGCTGCGGCCGCTGGCCGGGAAGGTCAGCGGCACGGTGCCGGAGGTGCCGCAGCTCAGGGCGAAGGCGCCACTGGCCAGGTTCACCGTCTCGCTGAACACCACTTCCAGGTCGGCGGCAGCGGGGAAGGTGCTGCTGCCCTGCGCCGGGGTGGTGGTGGAGACTGACGGCGGCGTGTTGGGGCCTGGCGTGCCGCCGCCGCTGAAGGTCTGGCCGTTGTTGCAGCTGCCGAACGTCTGGCCGGCCGATTCGGCCCAGGTGAAGTGGGTGTACTGGCTGCCGCTGCCGGTCAGCTGCAGTGACGTACCCGGCGCCGTGCTGTTGCTTTCGGCCACCGGGATGTTCTGGCTGGTCATGCCCGCAGCAGGGCCGCCGGAGGCGGTGATGGCACCCTCGTAGCTGAGGAACTGGACCACCTTGCCGCTGGCATCGACCAGGGCGATGCCGTCGTTCGGACCATTCTGGAGGCCGTTGGTCGGGTAGTTGACCACGGCGATGGTGGCGCTGCCGCAGCCGGCGGCGGTGCCGGCCGGGACCGGGGTGTTGGCGTAGACGGTGGCGGCCGACGGATTGCTGCCGTTGTAGAGGTACAGGCGGTAGCCGGACAGGTCCTCACCGGCAGTGGCTACGACCTCGATCGCTTCGCCGACGTCACCGGCGGCGGTGCTGTCGTCGTAGTGCAGTTCATTGATGAAGACCTCGGCCTGGGCCGGCGCGGCGGCCAGCGCCAGCAGGCAGGCGGCGGCAAGCGGGGACAGCAATCGCATCGACTACTCCTTGTGATTGGGAATGCCTGACCGAGCCTAAGGCCGATCCAGTGACACTTTGTCGTAAATGAACGTCAGATATCTGACAGTGCGACGCTTGTCACCGAAATTGTCCAGGACCGACGCCTTGGCCGACGCGCGCGGGCGGAAAAATTTTTTTCATTCCGCCCTTGAAAGGGGACGGCGGGGCTCCATCTCTGCCCTGCTCCCGACGTTGTCGGGTTTCTTCACGTGCGGTTCTGGCACTCGCCTGGGGTGAGTGCTAACATCGCCGGACTTTTTTAGACCAATCAATCACTTAAGAGGTCTCCTATGAGCATCAAGCCGCTGCACGACCGCGTTGTGGTCAAGCCGATCGAAGCCGACGAAATCTCCGCCGGTGGCATCGTCATCCCCGACTCGGCCAAGGAAAAGTCCACCAAGGGTGAGGTCGTGGCCGTCGGCCCCGGCAAGCCGCTGGACAACGGCAACGTGCGCGCGCCGTCGCTGAAGGTCGGCGACAAGGTCATCTACGGCCAGTACGCCGGCAGCTCGTACAAGAGCGAAGGCGTCGAATACAAGGTCCTGCGCGAAGACGACGTGCTCGCCGTCATCGGCTGAGCTTCGGCGCGACCTGTTTCAACCTGATCCCAAACTCCCAGCCGCCGGGCCTCGTCCGGCGCTACCAATGAGGTAAATGCAATGGCTGCCAAGGATATTCGTTTCGGTGAAGACGCCCGTTCGCGCATGGTGCGCGGCGTCAATGTTCTCGCCAATGCCGTCAAGGCCACCCTGGGCCCGAAGGGCCGCAACGTCGTGCTGGAAAAGAGCTTCGGCGCCCCGACCATCACCAAGGACGGCGTCTCCGTCGCCAAGGAAATCGAACTGGCTGACAAGTTCGAGAACATGGGCGCGCAGATGGTGAAGGAAGTTGCGTCGCGCACCAACGACGATGCCGGCGACGGCACCACCACCGCCACCGTGCTGGCCCAGGCCCTGATCCGCGAAGGCGCCAAGGCCGTTGCCGCCGGCATGAATCCGATGGACCTCAAGCGCGGTATCGACAAGGCCGTTTCGGCTGCCGTCGCCGAGCTGAAGAACATCTCCAAGCCGACCGCCGACGACAAGGCGATTGCCCAGGTCGGTACCATCTCGGCCAACTCGGACGAGTCGATCGGCCAGATCATCGCTGACGCGATGAAGGAAGTCGGCAAGGAAGGCGTCATCACCGTTGAAGAAGGCTCGGGCCTGGACAACGAGCTGGACGTGGTCAAGGGCATGCAGTTCGACCGCGGCTACCTGTCGCCGTACTTCATCAACAACCAGCAGTCGCAGACCGCTGACCTGGATGATCCGTTCATCCTGCTGCACGACAAGAAGATCTCCAACGTCCGTGACCTGCTGCCGGTACTGGAAGGCGTCGCCAAGGCCGGCAAGCCGCTGCTGATCGTCGCTGAAGAAGTCGAAGGCGAAGCGCTGGCGACCCTGGTGGTCAACACCATCCGTGGCATCGTCAAGGTCGTGGCCGTCAAGGCCCCGGGCTTCGGCGACCGCCGCAAGGCGATGCTGGAAGACATGGCCGTGCTGACCGGCGGCACCGTGATCTCCGAAGAAGTCGGCCTGTCGCTGGAAAAGGCCACCATCAAGGACCTGGGCCGCGCCAAGAAGGTGCAGGTCTCCAAGGAGAACACCACCATCATCGACGGCGTCGGCGACAAGGCCAACGTTGATGCACGCGTGGCGCAGATCAAGACCCAGATCCAGGACACCTCCTCGGATTACGATCGCGAGAAGCTGCAGGAACGCGTGGCCAAGCTGGCCGGCGGCGTTGCCGTGATCAAGGTCGGCGCCTCGACCGAAATCGAAATGAAGGAAAAGAAGGATCGCGTCGACGACGCCCTGCACGCCACCCGTGCAGCCGTTGAAGAAGGCGTGGTCCCGGGCGGCGGCGTTGCCCTGGTCCGCGCAATCACCGCGCTGGCCGGCCTGAAGGGTGCCAACGAAGACCAGAACCACGGCATCCAGATTGCCCTGCGTGCGATGGAAGCCCCGCTGCGCGAGATCGTGGCCAACGCTGGCGACGAGCCGTCGGTCATCATCAACAAGGTCAAGGAAGGCACCGGCAGCTTCGGCTACAACGCGGCCACCGGCGAGTTCGGCGACATGCTGCAGTTCGGCATCCTGGACCCGACCAAGGTGACCCGTTCGGCCCTGCAGAACGCGGCCTCGATCGCCGGCCTGATGATCACCACCGAAGCCATGGTTGCCGAAGCTCCGAAGAAGGACGAGCCGGCCATGGGCGGCGCTGGTGGCATGGGTGGCATGGGCGGCATGGGCGGCATGGACTTCTAAGTCCACGCCTCCGGCGGTCGTTGCCGGCCTCGGTCGGCACGCCTTCCCGATGTGATGTAAGGAAGAACCCCGCCGCAAGGCGGGGTTTTTCGTTGCCCGGTTGCCGTCGCCGCAGTGCATCGCTACGCTCGGTGACCATGCCTACTTCGTTCATCGTCGTTGACGACTTCCTTTCTCCCGCCGATGCGCAGGGGTTGCGCCAGGCGGCACTGGGCCTGGACTATCCCGTCCAGGAGGGCGCATTCCCCGGCCGCAATTCACAGCAGCGGCTGGAGTTGGAGGGACTGTCCGGTGCGGTCTCGCGACTGGTCAACGAACCGCTGCGGCCGGTCAACCCGCTGCAGTCGCACGGCAAGTTCCGCCTTACCCTCGCCGGCGACATCGGCCGCGCCAAGGTACACGCCGACCACTCGCACTGGTCGGGCATTCTCTACCTGAGTGCACCGGAGCACTGCGAGGGCGGCACCGAGTTCTTCCGCCATCGCCGTACCGGCACCGAGCGCATGGCCCTGGACGCGGCGGAGCTGGCCGCATTGGGCTACGCCAACGGCGGCGACATGCATCGCGACATCATCGAGCGCGACAGCAACGACGACAGCCAGTGGGAAATGACCATGCGCATTCCGATGCGCTTCAACCGGCTGGTGCTGCTGCGGCCCTGGTTCTGGCACACCGCCGGGCCAGCGTTCGGTGATCGACCGGAGAATGGCCGGCTGGTGTACCTGATGTTCTTCGAGCAGGCCCGCTGAGGAGTGCCATCCACGCATGGCGTGGATGCTCCCCCTGGCCGCGTTCGCCATGCAGGCGTCATCGCACCCTCATTCGACGAATACCTTCGCCGCGCCATACTCCCACTGCCACGGCACGCCGGTATCGCCCAGTACGAATGCCACCAGTGCCGGGAACGCAGCTTCCGCCCGTACATCGTTGCCCAGGATCACCACGCAGCGTCTGTACCGTTCGATGCACACCAGCGTGTTGCCGACCGCATCGTCGTGGCCACCCTTGTAGAAGCCTGCGCCCTGCGGGCCGCGGAACGTCACCACGCCCAGGCCTGAGGCCAGATCCTTGCGTTGCTGCGCCACGGGCAGCTCTGGCTGCAGCGTGGGGAACTGGCTGGCGGTGGTGATCGGCAGCTGCGGCCGCACCAGTTCCCTGCGCATTGCAGGCGACAGCCCATCGCCGCGGACATAGCCGGCGGCGAAGCGCGCCATGTCGGCGATGGTGGTATCCATCGAACCGGCCGCACGCACGCGGCTGCGTTCATCGTGCGGCTCGGCCGTGCCTTCCGCCGTCCAGCCATCGGCCAGGTTGGCGGCGAAATCCTCACGCCACATCATGCTGGTGCGGACCATGCCGAAGCGGTCGAATACCTGCCGCTGCATCAATGCACCCACGTCCTGGCCAAGCCGTCCACGCTCGATCACGAACTGCAACAGGATCAGCCCTTCGCCGGAATACCCATAACGACTGCCCGGATCGAAGTGGAACTTCAGGCGGCCATCGGGTTCCAGGAACCCGAAGTTGGCAAAGCCACTGGAATGGTTGAGCAGCAGGCGCGGAGTGAGCTGGCGCCAGCGCGCATCATCGGCCAGTACGCTGTAGTCGGCGTACTTCTTCGGCTCCGGCGGGTAGTCCGGCAGCGGCTTGTCCAGCGCCGTGGCGATGCTGGCGTCCAGCTCGATCCGTGCGTCCTGGGCAAGCTGTGCGACCAGGTGGCCGAACGCCATCTTGGTCAGCGAGGCGGCGTACATCACGGTATCGGTGCGCAGCGGCTCGCCTGCGGCGTTGCGTTCGCCGTAGGCGGCCACGTGTACCACCTTGCCGCCATCGATCACCGCCAGCGCCATCCCGCGCGCATGGGCCGCCTGCATCAGCCGCTGTGCTCCGGCATCGATGCGCGCGGGCGAGGGTAGCGGCGGCGCGGCCAGCACGGCCGGCGGGAGCAGCGTCAGCAACAGCAGGACAGCACGGCGCATGCGTGGAACTCCTGGCGGGACGTGGCGCGATGCTACGCCTGCCAGCTCCCGCCGTCATGCGCCAGACGTCAGCCGGGTCGGCGCAGGCAGATCCGCGCGGCACCCGCACCGATGTCCACCTGGCCACCGCGCATCGCGTCGGCACCGAGGATCAAGGCCGGTCGCGCCTCCAGGCCGATCGCCCTGAACACCGGCAGTTCGCTGATCCGGACCTCCATCGGCGGGTGCTGCCAGTTGCCGCCGGTCATGCCGGGCAGGGTGTACAGCCAGGTTGCCTGTGCACCGCCACCCAGCCCCTCGGTGCCCTCTTCACGTGCACGCACCCGAGCATCGCTGCCGTCGGTGCGCAGGCCCAGTGCGCGGGCTGCTTCGGCGTTGAGGACGGTCTGCGCGGCACCGGTGTCGACCACGGCGATGGCGTCCACGCCGGGCGTACCCAAGGCAAGCGTGATGAAGCCGAACTGGCGCAGGCCGTCATCGCGGCCGGGCAGCGCATTGGGTTGGCAACCCGGTCCTTCCAGGTCCAAGCCGCCGGGTGTCCACAGCGCCAGTTGATTGCGGCCGAAGTCCCAACGGGTGTCCCAGCGCCCGGTCAGGTCGTTGCCGATCAAGCCGTCAATGGCCGGATCATCGCCCTTCGCCAGCGATGACAGGTCGACCTGCATGCCGCTGGCCTTCAATTGCCAGCTGCCCAGCTGCCACGCTGTGCTGCGCATGCGCTGCAACCGCGCCGCCTTCGCGCTCGCGCCCTGGGCCTGCGACACTGCCGCTTCCGCATCCTGCAAACCGTAGCGCCGCACTACGCGTGCATCGACCAGGGTTGCCCCGGCGGCACTGTCGACCACGAAGCGCAGCGGCTCTGAACGCCCGTCCAGCGAGACGGCCACTGCCGGATGACCGCCCTGCATCCACATCGGCAGGACGTGCTCGGCGGCATCGGAGGCGAGCGCCGGCAAGGGGATGGCGAACAGGGGCAGCAGGAACAGGCGCAAGGGGAGACTCCGCAGTGATCGTGGGCGACCATTGGCGCGCAGCGGCGTATCACCGCGATATCGGCGTTGATACCGTCCTGATACACAGGTGCGGGATACTGGGGCAATGAACACTCCCATCCGCGTCATCGTCGTCGATGACGATGCCAGCATTCGTGACGCCATCGCCGACCACCTGCTGCTGCACGGCTACCAGGTGCGTGTGGCGGCGGATGCAACAGCGCTGGACGTGTTGCTGCAGGTTGAACGTCCTGACCTGATCATCCTCGACTGGATGATGCCCGGTGAGGACGGCCTGTCGGTATGCCGCCGGCTGCAGGCGCGGGCGATCCCGATCCTGATGCTGTCGGCGATGGGGGCCGCGCCGGATCGCGTGATCGGCCTGGAGATGGGCGCGGACGACTACCTGGCCAAGCCGTTTGACCCGCGCGAGCTGTTGGCGCGGGTTCGCGCGCTGATGCGCAGGCAGGACAAGCTGCGCGCACAGGTGGCCAGCGAGCTGCGGTTTGATGGCTGGCGATTGCTGCCTGACCAGCGTCGCCTGTTCGCGCCGGATGGCGCCGAACTGGTGCTGAGCCGCGGTGAATTCTCCCTGCTGCTGGCACTGGCTGAACGTCCCGGGCGGGTGCTGGCGCGCGAACAGCTGCTGCAGTTGAGTCGCGGAGAAGCCAGTGACAGCGTGGACCGTGCCGTCGACCTTGCGATCAGCCGCCTGCGCCGCAAGCTCGGGCAGGCCGCGTCCGGCGCTGAAGCCCTTGTGCAGACACTGCGTGGCGAAGGGTACCGCTTCAACGCGGAGGTAGGGGTGTTGTGAGCAGCCGGTGGTCAACCACCCGCTGGATCGCGATGCTGGCCTTGGCCAGCCTGCTGCTGGCAACCCTGGTCAGCGTGGCGGTAGTGGGGTGGATGCCCCGGCCCGCGCCGCCACCGATGCGGCTGGACCATGCGATGCAGGTGCTGCGTGGGGAACAGGCGCCGGCGCCACTGGGATTGCATATGTCGACGCAGGACGCGCCACCCCGGGGCAGCGCCAGTGACTGGCTCACCCAGTTGGCGGCGCTGCAGATGGACCTGCCGGCCAGGAATGTACGCCTGGTGTGGACGGGGCAGGGCAGGGCGCCCGATGTGCAGGTCATCGAGGGTGGCGCGGTACTGGACGCCTCCGCTCGTGCTGGCGTGCTGAAATCGCAGGCCGCGTTGCTGACCGCCATGCAGTGGCCGCCGTTCGAACTGGGGATGCGGCAAGCCGATGGCCGATGGCGGGTGGTCGGCAGCGACCACAGTGAACTGGCGGCCTGGCGCCGCCAGGTGATGCTCGCCCTGCTGGGCGGTGCGATCCTGCTGGCCCCTCTGGCGGCGTGGGCGTCGATCCGGTTGGGGCGCCCGCTGCGACGCCTGGCTGAAGCCAGCGCACGGGTCGACCTGCAGGCCGAAACGCCATTGCCTGATGACGGTCCACGCGAAGTGCAGGTACTGGCCACAGCGATCAGCACCGGTCGCGAACGTCTGCGCGCCCAGGCACGGGACATGACCCATATGCTGGCGGCCGTGGCGCATGACCTGCGCACGCCCCTGACCGGCCTGCGCCTGCGCGCGGAGTTCGCTCCCGCGCCACAGGCCGCCAGGATGGTGGCAGACATCGAGCGCATGGATACGATGATCGAGCAGGTGCTCGACTACGCACGCGGTGAGCTGCAGCCGTTGCAGATGCGGATGGTGGATCTTTCAGCGCTGCTGGAGGACTGCGTGCAGGCGGCGCTGCTGCGCGGGGTCGACATTTCCCTTCAGGGCCCGGATACGTTGCCGTGGCATGGCGATGCGCTGCTGCTCCGACGCGCGGTCGACAATCTCATCGACAACGCCGAGCGCTACGCGGGCGCCGTGGAGCTGTGGGTCGCCATGGCGGGGGATGGAGTGCAGCTGGACGTGATGGACCGCGGCCCTGGCATCGCCGAGATCGATCGCGCACGCCTGCTGCAACCGTTCCAGCGCAGCGAGGGCTCGCGTAGCCGCGCCACCGGGGGCGCCGGACTTGGACTGGCCGTGGCTGCCAACGTGGCGAAGCGCCACGCGGGCGAACTTCAGCTGTTGCACCGCGAGGGCGGGGGGCTGATCGCGCGGCTGCTGCTGGGACGCACTTCCTGAGTCAACTCCGATTTGCTTCCACTGGCCACTCCTCCATATGATTAGGTGCCTAATCATTCAGTGAGGAAAGGATGATCGAAGCCAAGCATCAGGCGTTGCTGGAGGAAGCGCAGCGGCGCGGCCACGCCAACATCGCGCAGCTGCGCCTGTGCTTCCAGCTGCTCTCGTTGTCCTCGTCGATCGATCGCGACTGCGCTGCACGGTTGGCACCGCACGGGCTCAGCGAGGGTCGCTTCATCGTGCTGTTCCTGCTGCACGGGGCCGGCGGCGCACTGGCGCCGCACGCGCTGGCCGAGCGCGCTGGCGTGACCCGGGCCACCATCAGCGGCCTGCTCGATGGCCTGCAGCGCGAAGGCCTGCTGCAGCGTCGCAGCGATGACGAGGATGGCCGTCGTCTGCAGATCGTGTTGACCGCACCGGGCAAGCGTTTGGCCGAGTCGCTGTTCGAGCGGCACACACAATGGATCAGCGGCCTGTTCAACGGCCTGGATGCTGATGAACGGCAGCAGCTGTCACAACTGCTGCACAAGGTCTGGCAGCACACGGACACCGGGCGGGAAGCCTCCGCATGAGCACGCCCATTCCCGCGGAACGGCTGCGTGCACTCAACAGCGGTGGTGCCGCTGCCACGCATCTGGCCGAATGCCTGGCAGTGGATTTCGCCGCGCTGTTGCAGGGGGTGGCACCTGTGCTCGAGCCGGAAGCGCTGCAATGTATGCGCGACGCCTCCGGCAAGGGCATCACCCAGCGCATGGCGCTGGCGGCGCGGTTGCTGCACGAATCCGGGCAGGGTGATCCCGCGCACTGGCAGGCACACGCATCAGACACCGTGCGTGGCTGGGCCTGCTACCTGATTGGCAGCGATGCCGGCGCGGCGCTGCCGGCCAAGCTGCGGGCGATGCGTCCGCTGGCTGACGACCCGCACTTCGGCGTGCGCGAATGGGCATGGCTGGCGCTGCGCAGCGACATCGTTGCCGCACCGTTGCAGGCGCTTGAGTACCTGCAGGTGTGGACGCAGGAAGCATCGCCTTACCTGCGCCGCTTCGCCTGCGAAGCGCTGCGCCCACGAGGCGTGTGGTCCACGCATATCGCGCTGTTCAAGCAGCATCCAGAACTCGCGTTGCCGATGCTGGAAGCAATGGCCAACGACCCGGAGCGCTACGTGCAGGACTCGGTCGGGAACTGGCTCAACGATGCCGGCAAGACTCGCCCGCAGTGGCTGCGTGAGCTGTGCGCACGATGGCAACAGCAGCACCCTGGCGATGCCAATGCCTACATCCGCAAACGCGCCATGCGCTCGTTGCGGTAGTGCCGGCCGCTGGCCGGCAACCTCATCAACCTCAAGGAAGGCCTTCCATGTCCTACACCCTCATCGAGCTCTACACCGCTCTGGCCACCTTGTAACAGCGCCTCCGGAGGCGCATGGCACATGCGTCTGTCACCCGGACGCGGTAAACAGGACATTGCCCATGTCCATCCGCAGGGAAGTTGATCATGCAGAGCACGCTCCAGGTAACGCTGTACGGCCCGCAGGGCGATACGCCGGCACTGCAGCTGCCGCAGATGGAAGGGCCCTCGGTGGCCATCCCGGAAGCGGTACTGCGCCGGCTGGTGTCCGATCTCTACACCACCCGTTCCCTGCTCAATCCCGAGCAGCTGGACGAGGCCCGGCAGGAGCTGGACCGCGTGCTGGAGCGCTGGGCCGACATCCACGAAGGCCTGCTGCTGGACGTGGAAGTGCATGGCAGATGAGCGACGTTGCACAGCTGCCACCACGTGCGCTGCGCAGTCAGGCGCATCACTGAACCGCGCCCCCAGTTGCGGATGAAACATTTTGCACTGCGCAAAAGCTGTGCTATCAATAGATCCCATGAACGCAGCCGCTACCCGCTTTTACTGGTATTACTTTCCGAAGCCACTGGCGGAGGAAGGACTGCGCTCACCCTGAAGAAAGCTTCAGACGCATTCCCGAAAGCCGCCAGCGAACCTGGCGGCTTTTTTCATGCCGCCACGCTGGGGACCCCCAACGTTCCGGAGATCTCCTGCAATGCCCCCGCACACCGACGACCTGCGTATCCGCACCATCGAACCGCTGACACCGCCCGCCCAGCTGCTGGCGATGCTGCCCTGTGACGATGAGGCTTCCGACACCGTCAGCGCCTCGCGCGCGGCCCTGCACCAGATCCTGCACGGCCGTGACGACCGCCTGGCGGTGGTGGTGGGCCCGTGCTCGATCCACGACCCGAAGGCCGCCATCGAGTACGCCCAGCGCCTGAAGCCGCTGCGCGACGCGCTGGCTGGCGAGCTGGAAATCGTCATGCGCGTGTACTTCGAGAAGCCGCGCACCACGGTGGGCTGGAAGGGCCTGATCAACGACCCGGACCTGGACGGCAGCTTCAGGATCGACAAGGGCCTGCGCATCGCCCGTGGCCTCCTGCGCGACATCAACAAGCTCGGCCTGCCGGCCGGTGTTGAATTCCTCGATGTGATCTCGCCGCAGTACATCGCCGACCTGGTGGCATGGGGCGCGATCGGCGCACGCACCACCGAAAGCCAGGTGCATCGCGAGCTGGCTTCGGGGCTGTCGTGCCCCGTCGGCTTCAAGAACGGCACCGATGGCAACGTGAAGATCGCCGCCGACGCGGTGGGTGCGGCATCCAACCCGCATCATTTCCTGTCGGTCACCAAGCAGGGTGGCACTGCCATCGTGTCGACCACCGGCAACCCGGATTGCCATGTGATCCTGCGCGGTGGCAAGCAACCGAACTACGACGCTGGCAGCGTGGCTGAGGCCTGCCAGGTGCTGGCCAAGGCCAAGCTGCCGGCGCGCCTGATGATCGATGCCAGCCATGCCAACAGCCTGAAGACCCCCGAGAACCAGCCGAAGGTGATCGACGACATCGCCGCTCAGATGGAAGACGGCGAACAGCGCATCGTGGGCGTGATGATCGAGAGCCATCTGGTTGGTGGCCGCCAGGAACTGGTGGAAGGCCAGCCGCTGGTCTACGGGCAGAGCATCACCGATGGCTGCATCGACTGGGACACCACCGTGACGGTGCTGGAGCGACTGGCTGCGGCCGTGCGCGCCCGTCGCGACGTGAAGGTGTCCGAAGCCGCCTGAGTGCGGCACGTGTGTGGATGGCGGCCAGCGCCTGCGGGGGTGCGGCCGCGATCAGGGCCGGCCGGAGTTGGAGACCGGCCCATCTGCACCGGCGATGCGCCTGGCGCTGCGCATGAGCGACAGCGCCAGGTACATCGCCGGGGTGGTGATGCCGATATTTGTAGCGTCGAGCCATGCTCGACGTGCGCGCGACGCGCGTTGGCTTCCTGCAAAGCGCAGTCGAGCATGGCTCGACGCTACGAAGAGGCTCAATGCACTTCGTCGTGGTACACGAACTTCGGCATTTCCCAGCGATAGTGGATCGCCAGCAGGCGCAGCGCGAAGCCGCCGCCCAGGCAGCACAGGATCGCGGTGGCGTCGGCCACGCCCCAGTGCAGCAGCAACAGATACGCCGCGCCGGTCAGCAGCGCGATGATCGCGTACAGCTCCTTCTGGAAGATCAGCGGCACCTCGTTGCAGAGGATGTCGCGCAGCACGCCGCCGAACGCGCCGGTCAGCATGCCGGCGATCAGCACGATCGGCATCGCATGGCCGGCCTCGCGCGCGATCGAGCAGCCGATCAGGGTGAAGGCGATCAGGCCCAGGCCATCGAGCACCAGGAAGGTGCGCCGGAAGTGGTGCATCCAGCGCGCCACCCAGGTGGCGATCAGCGCCGCGCACACGGTGAAACCCAGGTACTCGGGATGCTTCACCCAGCCCAGCGGATAGTGGCCGAGCAGGATGTCGCGCAGCGAGCCGCCCCCGAGGGCGGTGACGCAGGCGATCATGACCACACCGAACAGGTCCATGCGGCGGCGGCCGGCAGACAGTGCACCGGTCATGGCTTCGGCGGAAATGGCAACCAGGTAGATGATGGACAGCAGCATGGAACAGGCTCCGGGCGCGGTGGGGCCGGCCATGCGCAACTGCCACCACTGCCTGCGCAATGACGGGATGACGATGACCGGTGCCGCTCCCGCTGTCCTTTTGCCTGAGAGTTCAGCGGCGTTGGCCGCGTGCCCCTTCGGCGGATCGTCCCGGGCGTGCCCGGTGACCTCTCTCCAGCTCGGCGAGTCGAATGCATGGTTGGTGGGATTCCAGCCCACCGGCCTGAGCGATCATGGGAGCCTGCGCCTTCGGCGGGCGCCAGCGCGGCGCCACTCTCCTGCATTCGGGCGCCAGTATATCCGCTGCAGTGCAGCACGGTGCAGCACGGCATAATCCGGGCATGGCCCCGTCCCTCCGCCCGTGGTTTCTGTACCTGCTCGAATGCCGCGATGGCAGCTATTACGCCGGCATCAGCACCGACGTGGATGCGCGTTTCGCCGCCCACCAGGCCGGCAAGGGCGCGCGCTACACCCGGGCTCGGCCACCGCTGCGCGTGCTGGCCGTGCGCGAATACCCGGACCGGGCCGCCGCCTCGCGGGCCGAGTGGCAACTCAAGCAGCAGCCGCGCGAACGCAAGCTGGCCTGGCTGCAGGCGCCGGTCCTGTAGATCCACGCCACGCGTGGATGGGCTGCCCGGCCCATGCGATGATCGCCCCGCGCCCAGAGCTGGAGACCCGGATGTCCACGATCGCCCTGCTGTTTGCTCTTTCCGCAGCAACGAGCCCTGCCGCCGAGCCGGCCACGATCGCGGCCATCGAAGCCACCTGCCATGACTACGTCGATGGCCAGCTGGAGGCGGACCCACAGCGCGTCGCCCGTTCCCTGCACCCGGACCTGGCCAAGCGCGCTGTGCTCGGCGATACACCCGACGAACGCCTGGGCCTGCGCCGGATGTCGAAGGAAGAACTGGTCTCGCTGACGAAGCAGGGCGCGTTGAAGACCCCGAAGGATCAATGGGATCGTCGCTGCACGGTGCTGGACGTGACCGGCAACGCGGCCTCGGTGCGGCTGGAGACCCCGTGGTTCGTCGATTACTTCCACATGGGGCGCTTCGACCAGCGCTGGGTCATCGTCAACGCGTTGTGGTATCCAAAGCCGAAGGCACAGTGAGCGATGCGTGCCGCCGGCAAAGCATGGATCTCCGTCGTCGTGCTGGTCGCCGGCATCGCGCTGCTGCCTGGCCTGCTGTACCTGCTCGGGCTGGCATTGGCAGGCGGTCGGCCGACGCCGGCCGACCGTGCGCCCAGTGGTGTGGCTGCGTGTAGCAGCGAGCCACGGGCGGGATACCAGCCGATGAACCCCTGGCGCTTTACCGCCCAGTTCTTCGACAAGGACGCGATGAAGAAGGTGCCTGAAGTGGAGCGGGAGGCCTTCTGGATTGCCCGGCGCTACCTGTGGCGGCAACCGCAGCGCGGCATGCTGCGCTGGCATCTCAGCAGTACCGCACTGACGATCTGGATCACCCGGCATTGGAGTGCCGCGCAGATTGCCGACACCGCGAGGAAGGAGGACTTCTGCCGGACCTGGTCGAAACGGCGGGTGCCCGGTGGCCCGATGAACCAGTAGATCCACGCCATGCGTGGAGGGTGTTGACCGGGTCAGAGCCCTTCCCTGTGGAAAGGGATCCGACCCCGTTGCGTGCAGCCCTACCGCCTCGGCCGCCGGTCATCCTGGTCATCACCGAAGATGATCCGCGCACTGCGCTGGTAGCTCCAGTACGCGACTGCCCAGTTCAGCAGCACCACGATGCGGTTGCGGAAGCCGATCAGGAAGAACACGTGCGCGGCCAGCCAGAACCACCAGGCCAGCACGCCGGAAAGCTGCAGCCGGCCCAGGTGCACGATCGCGGCCATGCGGCCGATGGTGGCCAGGTTGCCGTAGTCGGCGTACTTGAACGGGCCGGGCTCGGGCTTGCCGTGCAGGCGCGCGCGGATCACCTCGGCCACGTACTTGCCCATCTGCTTGGCGGCCGGTGCCACCCCGGGTACCGGCTTGCCGTCGGCCTGGCTCAGTGCGGCCAGGTCGCCGGCCACGAACAGCTCCGGGTGACCGGGCAGGGTCAGGTCCGGTTGCACCGGCACGCGTCCGGCGCGGTCCAGTGGCACGTCCAGCGTGCGCGCCAGCGGTGAAGCGGCCACGCCGGCGGCCCAGACCACGGTGCGCGCCGGTACGAACTGTTCGCCGAGCTTGAAGCCCTGGCTGTCGATGTCGCTCACCGGGGTACCGGTCAGCACTTCCACGCCCAGCTTTTCCAGTTGGCGGCGCGCCTTCAGCGAAAGCACATCCGGGAACGAGGACAGCACGCGGGGCCCAGCCTCGACCAGCCGCACCCTGGCGCTGGCCGGGTCGATGTGGCGGAATTCGTTGCGCAGCGTGTGGCGCGCGATCTCGGCCAGGGTGCCGGCCAGTTCGACGCCGGTGGGACCACCGCCGACGATGGCGAAACTCAGCCACGCCGCCTTCTTCGCCGGGTCCGGTTCGGCCTCGGCGCGTTCGAACGCCAGCAGCAGCTTGCGGCGCAGCGCGATGGCATCGTCCAGCGTCTTCAGGCCGGGCGCATCATCGGCCCACTGATCGTTGCCGAAGTAGGCGTGGGTGGCGCCGGTGGCCAGCAGCAGGCTGTCGTAGTCCAGCGTGCTGCCATCGGCCATGCGGATCTGCCGCGCCCGCTTGTCGATGGCCACCACTTCGCCGAGGCGGACTTCCACATTGCGCTGGTGGCCGAGGATGTGGCGCAGCGGTGCGGCGATATCCGGCGCGGACAGGCCGGCGGTGGCCACCTGGTACAGCAGCGGCTGGAACAGGTGATGGTTGCGGCGATCGACCAGGGTGATGCGTATGCGCTCGCGGGCCAGGGCACGGGTGGCCCAGAGACCGGCAAAACCGCCGCCGACAACGACCAGGTGGGGAACGCGCTCGCGACTCATCGACTCACTCCAGTGGGGGCATCGGGGGAAGCGCCTGGCATCTTCGCACGGCGGCCACCTGTCACGTCAGCGCCTGCCCGGATCGGCGATACTCGGGTTCAGGCAACGGCCCGTGAGGAGCCCATGAGCGAACCGGAAAAGCGCATCGCCCTGTTGATCGACGCCGACAATGCGCCGGCCTCGAAGATCGACGAGGTCCTGGCGGAAGTCGCCCGCTACGGCGTGGCCAACGTGCGCCGTGCCTACGGCAACTGGAAGAGCCCGCGACTGAAAGGGTGGGAAGCGGTGCTGCATGAGTATGCGATCCGACCGATCCAGCAGTTCGCCTACAGCAAGGGCAAGAACGCTTCGGACATGGCGATGGTGATCGATGCCATGGACCTGCTGTACGCGCGCAACCTTGATGGCTTCGCCATCGTCTCCAGCGATGCGGACTTCACCCCGATGGTGATGCGCCTGCTGACCGATGGCGTGAAGGTATATGGCTTCGGCGAGAAGAAGACGCCCGAGCCATTCGTCAATGCGTGCTCGAAGTTCACCTACCTGGAGGCACTGGGGCAGACCCATGCCAGCGTGCCCGATGCCGAACAGGCGTCCAGCGAGCAGGCCTCGAACGAGCCGGTGGCCAACGACGATGCGCGTCCACGCAAGAGCGGTGCGGAAATGCGCAGTGACACCCGGCTGGTGAAGATGCTGCGCCGTGCGGTGTCCGCGGCCGAGGGTGAGGATGGCTGGTCGCACCTCGGCCCGGTCGGCAGCCAGATCGGCAACCAGGCCTCGTTCGATCCGCGCAACTATGGCTACGGCAAGCTCAGCGACCTGCTGGCGGCGATCGGCCTGTTCGAGCTGAAGAAGGACGGCAAGTCGTCCTACGTGCGCGCGCTGCCAAAAAAGAACAGGTAGTGCCTGCTGCTGGCCGGCAATGCCCGGATGCCAGATCCCGCATCCGGCACGCACATCTCCACCCGATCAGGCGTATCGTTGCCGCTCGCATTGCCAGCAAGGAAAACCCGCATGTTGAAGATCTGGGGCCGCCGCAATTCCAGCAACGTCCGCAAGGTACTGTGGTGCGCCGAGGAAATCGGCCTGCCGTACGAATCCATCGAAGTCGGTGGCAGCCATGGTGGTACGCAGACCCCGGAGTACCAGGCGATGAATCCCAACGGCCTGGTGCCGGTGATCGAAGACCACGGCTTGCCGCTGTGGGAATCGAACACCATCGTGCGCTACCTGAGCGCCCGCTATGCACTGGGCACCCTGTACGCTGAGGACCCGATGGAACGCGCCCAGGCCGAGAAGTGGATGGACTGGAGCACGTCGCGGATGGCGCCGCTGTACAGCGACCTGGTCTGGGGCATCATGCGCACCGCGCCGGCCGACCGCGATGAAGCGCGGATCAATGCCGCCATCGTGCGCGCCGGTGACTACCTGGCGATGGCCGACGCTACCCTGGCCAGGCAGCCGTGGCTGTCGGGCGAGAAGTTCGCGATGGGCGACATCCCGCTGGGCTCGCTGGTCTACGCCTGGTACGAGCTGCCGATCCAGCGACCGGAGCTGCCGCATCTGGCTGACTGGTATGCGCGGCTGCGTGAGCGCCCGGCCTACCAGCGCGGCGTGATGTCGCCGCTGACGTAAGCGAAGGCGTCCGGGGTCAGAGCCCTTTTCTGCGAAAAGGGATCCGACCCCAGGGCATCGGGGTCGGATCCCACCCGACGGGTGGGCTCTGACCCCTCAATACAGGTCCGTTGGATCCACATCCAGCGACCAGCGCACCTTGCGTGCTTCCGGCAGCGCATACAGCTGCGGAACCAGCTGCGCGAGCACGCCATGCAAGGGTGGCCGCTGCGGCGCCGACAGCAGCAGCTGTGTGCGCTGGTAGCCCGCGCGCCGCGGCATCGGCGCCGGCATCGGGCCGTACGCCTCCACCACGTTCTGCTCGCCCAGCAACTGCCGCGCAGCCAGCAGGAACGCATTGGCGTGCTCGACCTGCTGCGCTTCGGCGCGCATCAGCGCCAGGTGCGCGAACGGGGGGAACCCTGCGGCTTGCCGCTGGTTCAACTCGGCCTGCGCGAACGGGTGGTAGCCACCGCTCACCAGGGTTTCCAGCAGCGGGTGACCAGGGTGATGGGTCTGCAGCCAGACCTCGCCGGGGTCACGCGCACGTCCTGCACGACCGGCCACCTGGATCAGCTGCTGCGCCAGCTTCTCGCTGGCGCGGAAGTCGGCGGAGAACAGGCCTTCGTCGATGCCGACCACCACCACCAGGGTCAGCTTCGGCAGGTCGTGGCCCTTGGCCAGGATCTGCGTGCCGACCAGGATGCCGGGCTGGTCGCCCAGTTTCGCCAGCTGCTGCTCCAGCGCATCGCGGCGTGAGGTGGTGCCACGGTCGATGCGCACCACCGGGAAATCGGCGAAGGCGGCGGTGAGGTGTTCTTCCAGGCGTTCGGTGCCGATGCCCTGCGGCTGCAGCGCCAGGCTGCCGCAGGCCGGGCATGCCAACGGCGCCGGTTGGCGCGCGCCACAGTGGTGGCATTGCAGGCGTCGGCCGCCGCCATGCACGGTCATCGGCGCATCGCAGCGCTGGCACGGCGCGGTCCACCCGCAGTCGTGGCACAGCAGCACCGGTGCGTAGCCACGGCGGTTCTTGAACACCAGCACCTGCTGGCCACGCTGCAGGTGTTCGCCGATGCCAGCCAGCACATCGGCCGAGAGGCCATCGTGCAGCGGCCGCTTGCGTACATCGAGGATGCGCACGCGCGGTGGCCGCGCATCGCCGGCGCGCTGCTTCAGGCGCAGGTGCGTGTAGCGCCCGGCGTAGGCGTTGTGCAGCGTTTCCAGTGAAGGGGTGGCGCTGCCGAGCAGCACCGGAATGCCCAGCGCCTTGGCGCGCACCAGAGCGAAATCGCGCGCGTGGTAACGGATGCCGTCCTGCTGCTTGTAGCTGCCGTCGTGTTCCTCGTCGACGATCAGCAGGCCGGCCTGCGGCAATGGCGTGAAAACCGCTGAGCGGGTGCCGACGATGACCCGCGCTTCGCCTCGGGAGGCGGCCGCCCAGACGCGCGCGCGCTCGTTGTCGTTCAACCCCGAATGCAAGGCGTGCACGGCGATGCCCAGGCGGCCGCGGAAACGTGCCAGGGTCTGCGGGGTCAGGCCGATTTCCGGTACCAGCACCAGCGCCTGCCTGCCCTGCGCCAGGCAATGGATGATCGCCTGCAGGTAGACCTCGGTCTTGCCGCTGCCGGTCACGCCGTCCAGCAGGAACGGCTGGAAGCCGTCGGCAGCGTTGATCGCAGCCACCGCCCCGGCCTGGTCCGGGTTGAGCGTGGGGCCGGGCAGCGGCTGCGCATGCTGCGGTGCCACCGTCATCGCCACGCGCTCGGCCAGCTCGCGCTTGGCCAGGCTGCGTGAAGCGGTGCGCCAGTCGGCCATGCGTTCGCCGAGCACGTCCTCATCCACGATCGCTCCTGCCAGCAGCTCGGCCAGCTGCCGCGGACGGCTTCCGGCGCGCAGCTTTTCGCGCTGGGCGTGGCCTTCGGTGGTCAGCTGCCAACCCCAGTGGTGGGTGTCGGGCAGGGCCTCGCCATGGCGCAGCGGGCCGGGCAGGGCGGTGCTCAGCACCTCGCCCAGTGGCGCATGGGTGTAGCGCGCCAGCCACTGCAGGCTCTGCCAGAGTTCGCCCTGCAGCAGCGGCTGCCGGTCGCACCAGGCCAGCGCCTGGCGCAGTCCCTGGCCGTCGTCGGTCTGGCCGTGGCCGGCCACCACGCCGACCAGCTCGCGGTTGCCGAACGGCACCTTCAGGCGGCAGCCGACCGCGGCCGTGGGGCCATCGCCCTCCGGCGACAGGTAGTCGAACAGGCGGGGCAGGGGGACGGGCAGGGCGACCTGCAGGGTCGGAATGGGCGAAAGCATCGGGCCAGTGTAACGGGCCATGCGCGCGCGAATGGCAGGGGGCAGACGTGCCCGGGCACGGCCGTTGAATCATAAATGTCACCTAAATATCGGTGTCCATTGGAGATTCAGGCTTATCCACATGTTCTGTGGATAACGTTGTGCGTTACCGGTCGACGGCAACCCAGGAGGCCGATGGCGACGAGCTCACGCTTGGGTTGGTCAAAAAATAGCCACACTTGAAAGGCATTCAAAATCAATAACTTGAGTGTGAAACATTGCTGAAACAGAGTGAATTCAGCTGCATGCCGCAATTTCCCGCGCGGGGAGCGTGGTGCTGTGCACAACCTGCAGCACGAAGTGCCTGTGGGCGCAAGTCCTACGGGTGCCGATGGGCTGCCGCTATCATGCCGGCAGACCTTTGGAGTGACCGATGACGGCTGTGCCCGCCCCTGTTTCCTCGACCGCGGCCGGCGCGCTGTCGGCGTTCCTGCGTGGCGTCGAACGCCGCGCCCTGGTGGTGGCTGAACTGCAGTGCGGCGATGCCGCGCGTGCCGAGCAGACCCTGGTGGCAGTGATGCGCGCGTTTGCAGCGGTCGCCAGCGACCTGCCGATGGCGCAATGGCCGACCCGCTTCTGGACCCTGCTGGGCCAGCGCCAGGCGCTGCGCGAGCCGGCGGGCGGGCAGTGGGCGCCGTCGTTGGCCGCGTTGGGCGCGATGCCGCCACTTCCACGACTGGCGCTGCTGCTGCGGGTGGGCGGCAGCCTGGACGAGGGCATCGCCATGCGCGTGCTCGACCAGGACGAGGCCGGTTACCAGCACCTGCTGGCCGATGCCTGCCCGCGTGATGCCCAGGGCCGGCCCGATGCCGTGGCCTGGCGCCAGTTGGCCGAGCAGGTACAGACCCGTGTCCGTGACCTGCCGGCCGCACGCCTGCAGCAACTGCAGCAGCCGGCCGCACCCACCACCCACAATGAAGCACCGGCCTCCAGCTGGCGCGCACCGCAGCGGGACGAGCGTGCGGCCGCCAACGGCAAGCGCCGCCGCGCGAATGCCAGGCCGCGCTGGCGCGGTCCGCTGATCCTGCTGGTGACCGTGGCGGTACTGCTGGCCGCCGCGCTGGGGTGGCGCCACCTGCAGGGACATTCGTTCGGCAGCGATGCACCCTTGCCGGAGGGCGTGGTGGGCGAAGCCGGTCCGGTGACCGTGGAAGCCCTGCCACCGAGCAAGGTGGACGCCACACCGGACGCGGGCCAGGCGCAAGCCAATGATGACGCAGCGATGCTGGCAGATCGCGACTACCCGCTGGTCGCCGATGCCGACCTGTACGCGTGGACTGCCGCGGGCGGCCCGCTGCCGGTGGATGAATCGCAAGCCAAGCCGAGCCGGCCGGAGCCGGCCAGTGCCACGCTGGAAACGGCTGCCGCCGATGAATAAGTCCGTGCTCGCCAGCCTGCTGCTGGCCCTGCCGCTGTCGCTGTCCGCCGCACCGCAGCCGTTGAGCGTGCCGTTGCCGCCACCGGTTCCGGGCAGTTCGCCGGCCACGCCGGCGTCGGCCGCTGCAACAGCACCTGCCGAATTCGCTCAGCTGGATACGCAGCAGCAGCGACAGCGCCGTGCCGACTACGCCGCCTGGCGCGCATTGCCGGAAGCAGAGCGCGAGCGCATCCGTCAGGCGGCTGCGCGCTTCAATTCGCTGCCGGCCGATCAACAGCAGCGCATGCGGCAGCAATTCCAGGCGCAGGATCAGGCGTTCCGCGCCGGATGGCGGCTGGGCCCGCAGCTGGGCCTGGAATTCCCCAAGCTGCACGGACTGTTCGGATTCGTGCCACCGGAGCAACGCGAGACCGCGCTGGCCGTGCTGCGCCAGCTCAACCCGGCGCAGCTGGCCCAGCTGGCCCTGGTCGCGCAGCGCACGCCGCCGCAGGAACGCGACACGGTACGCAGCGCCTTCCTCGCCGTGCCCGCCGCCGAGCGCGACAGCTGGCTAAAGCGCCAGGCCGGCCAGTAGAAAAGGGGACGGAGGGGATTAAGTCGTATCAGGCCAGTCAGTGCCGAATGCGACTTAATCCCCTCCGTCCCCTTTTTGCTTGGGGCGGCTGAAACCCAGCATTCACGCCATGTCATGGGAATGCAGGCGCCGCCCGCGTAAGATGGGCGCCCGCAACCCGGTGCCTGTGCCCTTCGCGCGCAACCGCAGTTCGCGTCAAGCACCTTATGTCTACTGCAACCTCCACGCCGCGCTTCAGCAAGGAAGTCGGCGCCACCGGTCTGCTCGCCCTGCCGCTCGTGCTGGGCCATGTGTCCACCGGTCTGATCTCCTTCGTCGACAACGTGATTGCCGGCCACCACGCTACGGCGACCCTTGCCGCAGTCACCATCGGTACGGCGTTGTTGTGGCTGCCAATGCTGATTCCGATCGGCACCCTGATCTCGCTCACCGCTTCGGTGTCGCAGCTGCACGGCGCCGGCCGCGAGCGCGAGATCGGCCCGCTGTTCCGCCAGGCACTGTGGCTGGCGCTGGGGCTGGGGCTGATCATGTTCACCTTCCTCACCGTGGTGCCGCCGCTGCTGCCGGCCTTCGGCATCGCGCCGGACATCGTGCCGGGGGCGACCGCGTTCCTGCATGCGGTGCGCTGGGGTGGCCCGGCGCTGACCCTGTACTTCTGCATGCGTTATCTCAGCGAGGGCATGCACTGGACGCTGCCGACCATGCTGCTCGGCTTCGGTGGCCTGCTGGTGCTGGCACCGATGGGCTACGTGCTGGCCAATGGCAAGCTCGGCTTCCCGGAGTTGGGGGCCGAGGGCCTGGGCATCGCTTCGGCGGTGATGATGTGGCTGCAGGCGACCGCATTCGCTCTGTATCTGTGGCGGACCAAGCGCTTCGCCCATCTGCAGCTGTTCTCGCACTTCGAGGGACCGCGCTGGAAGGCGATCTGGGAGCTGCTGCGCACCGGCCTGCCGATCGGCATCACCGTGCTGATGGAAGGCGGCCTGTTCATCGTCACCGCCTTGCTGATCGGCCGCCTGGGTGCCAATGAAGCGGCGGCACACCAGATCGCGATCAACGTCGCGCAGCTGTGCTTCATGATCCCGATGGGCGTGGCCGAGGCCACCACCGTGCGCGTCGGCCATGCGGTCGGCCGTGGTGACGGCTTCGGCGTGCGGCGTGCGGCGTGGGCCGGTTACGCGATCATCATGGGCACGCAGACGTTGTCAGCGGCGGTGCTGCTGTTCGGCCACGATGCCATCGTCGGTGTGTACACCAACGACCTGGCAGTGGCCGGCCTGGCCTCGACCCTGCTGCTGTACGCGGCCACCTTCCAGTTCCCGGACGGCATCCAGGTGCTGTCGGCGGGTGCGCTGCGCGGCCTCAAGGACACCCGCGTGCCGATGTTCATCGCCATGTTCGCGTACTGGGGCCTGGGCATGCCGCTCGGCGCCGGGCTCGGCCTGGGGCTGGGCATGGGCCCGCAGGGCATGTGGATCGGCCTGATCGTCGGCCTGACCGCCGCTGCCATCCTGATGGGCTGGCGCCTGCGCCGCAGCAGCCAGCGCATCGGGCAGTCCGCGCTGTCCTGATCGTCCTGCCCGCCATGCCGACCCATGGCGGGCGATCCCCTGACTTGTGTCCGATGCCGCATCACGCGGCACCGGCTATGCTGGTACCACGGCAAGAAGCCATCCGGAGCGTTCCATGAATCAACCCGTGCCCCCGCTGCCCCCGGCGCGTCGCAACCCCGTCGCCAGTTTCTTCATCGGGCTGTGGGACGTCATGAACTTCACCCGCCGGTTGATCCTCAACCTGGTGTTCTTCGGCCTGCTGTTCCTGCTGCTGGTGATGTTCGTCATCGCCGCCGGCATGGGCGCCGGTGCCAGCAAGTCACTGCAGGACCGCACCACTCTGGTGATCGCGCCGGAGGGCCGCCTGGTCGAGCAGTTCAGTGCCGATCCGGTCAGCCGCGCACTCGCCAAGGCCGTGGGTGACAACGGTGCCGAAGAGATCCAGCTGCGCGACCTGCTGCGGGTGATCGAGTCGGCCAAGGACGACAAGAAGATCGAGCGCGTGGTGCTGGAGCTTGACAAGCTGCAGCCGTCCGGCTTCGCTTCGCTGCGTGAAGTGGCCGCCGCGCTGCAGGATCTGCGCGCTTCCGGCAAGCAGCTGGTGGCCTACAGCGAGAGCATGGGCCAGTCGCAGTACCTGCTGGCCGCGCAGGCCGACGAGGTCTACCTGGACCCGATGGGTTCGGTCGTGCTCGAAGGCCTCGGCCGCTACCGCCAGTACTTCCGCACCGGCCTGCAGGACAAGCTGGGCGTGGACGTGCACCTGTTCAAGGTGGGCGAGTACAAGTCCGCGGCCGAACCGTACGTGCTTGACGCCGCGTCGCCGGCCTCCAAGGAAGCCGACCTGTTCTGGATGAACGATGTGTGGCAGCGCTACCTGGGCGACATCGCCAAGGCGCGCCGCCTGGATCCGGCGCAGCTGGCTGCCGGCATCGACACGCTGCCGGAAGGCATTGCCGCCGCCGGTGGCGACCTGGCCAAGTTCGCGCTGCAGCAGAAGCTGGTGACCGCGCTGAAGACCCGCGAGGAATTCGAGGATCTGATGATCGAGCGCGGCGTGGCCGACGAAGACGCCGACGGTGGTTTCCGCAACGTCGACTTCGGCCGTTACCTGGCCCTGCTCGACGCCCGCCGCAACCCGGTGGACTCGCGTCCGCAGGTGGCCGTGGTGGTGGCTGCCGGCGAGATCAGCGGTGGCGACCTGCCGGCCGGCCGCATCGGCGGCGAGTCGACCTCAGCGCTGTTGCGCGCCGCGCGCGACGACGACAACGTGAAGGCCGTGGTGCTGCGCGTCGATTCGCCGGGCGGTGAGGTATTCGCCTCCGAGCAGATTCGCCGTGAAGTTGTGGCGCTGCAGGCTGCCGGCAAGCCGGTGGTGGTGTCGATGGGCGACCTGGCTGCCTCCGGTGGCTACTGGATCAGCATGAATGCCGATCGCATCTACGCCGATCCGTCGACCATCACCGGTTCGATCGGCATCTTCGGCATGGTGCCGAACTTCAGCCGCGCGCTGGACAAGATCGGCGTGCACACCGATGGTGTCGGCACCACCCGTTTCGCCGGTGCATTCGATGTCACCCGCCCGATGGATCCGGCCGTGGGCCAGGTCATCCAGTCGGTGATCAACAAGGGCTACGCCGACTTCACCGGCCGCGTCGCCGACGCCCGCAAGAAGCCGGTCGAGGCGGTGGACGAGGTGGCCCGCGGCCGCGTGTGGAGCGGTGCGCAGGCCAAGGAACGCGGCCTGGTCGATGCCTTCGGTGGCCTGAAGGATGCCGTGGCCGACGCTGCCAGCCGTGCCAAGCTGGGCAAGGCCGACGCTTATCGCGTGCGCTACATCGAGAAGGCGGCCACGCCGTTCGCACAGTTCGTCAGCGGTTTCGCTGGCAGTCGTGCCGGTGCCTGGATGCTGTCCGATTCGGGCATGGCGCGGATGATGCTGGCACGCACGATGCCGGAAGTGGACACTCAGTTGCGCTTCGTCGAGAACGCGGCCCGCGAAAAGGGCAACGGCGCACCGGTGAAGGCGCTGGCGTACTGCTTCTGCGGGTTCTGACCGGCAACGCTATCGAATGAAAACGCCCGGCTCAGGCCGGGCGTTTTCGTTCATGGGGTCGGATTCCTTGGCTTCGCAAAGGGCTCTGACCCCACCGGTCATTGCGCCGCGTCGGCCTCGGCCTTGCGCTCACGCGCGGCAGCATCATCGACGGTTTTCTGCACGCCCTTGGCGCGGTCCAGCGGCTCCTGCATCGCATGCGACATCGCTTTGGGTACCGGTGGCTTCTCCGGGTTCGGCGTCGGCGGACGCTGGCAGGCAACCAGCTGCACGATGGCCAGCAGGGACAAGAACAGGATCAGGATGCGCATGGCGGTACTCCGCGGTGGGCGTTCGCGCAGTGTCGCATCTCCGGCAACGCGCTGCCGTGAGCGCGTATCCTTGCGGCATCGAAACACAGCGGGCGCGGCCCCGGAGGACACATGACCCAGCAACGGTGGCGCCTGGACGGCCAGACGGCCCTGATCACCGGCGCCAGCGCCGGCATCGGCCTGGCCATCGCGCATGAACTGGCGGGGCTCGGCGCCGATCTGATGATCGTCGGCCGCGATATCGACATGCTGGAGACCGCGCGCGACGAACTGCTGGATGTGTATCCGCAGCACCAGGTGCATGCGCTGGCCGCGGACGTCTCCGATGACGAGGACCGCCGCCAGATCCTGGACTGGGTGGAAGACCACAGTGATGGCCTGCACATCCTGGTCAACAACGCTGGTGGCAACGTCACCAAGGCAGCCACGGAGTATTCCGAGGACGAGTGGCGCAAGATCTTCGAGACCAACCTGTTCTCGGCCTTCGAGCTGTCGCGCTACGCGCATCCGCTGCTGGCCCGGCACGCGTCGTCGTCGATCGTCAATGTCGGCAGCGTGTCCGGGCTGACCCACGTGCGCAGTGGCGTGGTCTACGGCATGACCAAGGCCGCGATGCACCAGATGACCCGCAACCTGGCCGTCGAGTGGGCCGAGGATGGCATCCGGGTCAACGCGGTGGCGCCCTGGTACATCCGCACGCGGCGCACGTCCGGTCCATTGTCGGACCCGGACTACTACGAGGAAGTGGTCAACCGCACGCCGATGCGCCGCATCGGTGAACCGGAGGAAGTGGCCGCAGCCGTGGGCTTCCTGTGCCTGCCGGCGGCCAGCTATGTCACCGGCGAATGCATCGCAGTGGATGGCGGTTTCCTGCGCTACGGCTTCTGATCATGCGGTGGTAGTGCCGGCCGCTGGCCGGCAACCACGAGATCTTCAGGTGATTGCAGTTGCCGGCCAGCGGCCCGCACTACCGCATGGCAGTCACCCCGGTACCGGGCAGTTGCTGGCCTCCAGCACGCCCTGCAACCGTTCGCGTTCGCCCCGGGCCTTGTCGCGGTTCTCCGGTGAGGCGAACCGCTCGCGGCCACGTGCGTCGCGGAAGCGTTGCTGCCAGCTGCTGCAGCGCTGCGCTTCCGGCAGTTCCTCGCAGCGGTCGCGCACCACTTCGCAGCCTGCAGCATTGACCGGTGTGGCGCCGCCCAGGCCCTGCACGGTCATCAGTTCGCAGCGGCCGGGGGCAGCTTCGTATTCGTGCAGGTAGCCACCGCCCTGGCTGTCGGTGCACTGGAAGATGGGCGGCAGCGGCGGCTTCGGCGGCGCATTGCTGTCCGGCGCGGCATCAGCCTGGCGTGGCAGCGATGCACTGTCGAGTATCAGATCGCCGCCTTCGCGTTCGACCATGCCGGCTTCCATGATCGTGCGTCCTTCGCCGGGGCGGCGGGGGCTGGGCGCGGAAGCCGGCGGCATACCCGCCGCCGCCGGTTCGGGTGGCGACGGCACAGGGGTCGGCGTGGGCGGCGCACTGGCAGCGGCCGGAATCCGCACCACCTGCTGCTTGCTGCCGGCAGGGCAGGGCGTACGTTGCAGGGTGGGCACATCGCTGTTGCTGGAGGTGCAGCGGTAGATCACCCCGTCGTCGGCCACTGCGTTGCCGGCGAACAGGCCCAGGGCCAGCCAGATCAGGTTCTTCATGCGCACAGCGTACATGCCACGGCAGGTGCTGCGCTCAGCGGTCGCAGTCCCGCGACAGGCGTGCGTCGATGCCACGCTGTTCGTTGCTGATGGCAGTACGCTCGCTCTGCAGCGCACTGTTGTAGCGGCGGTCCAGTTCCCAGCGGCGGTCGCGCAGGCGCGCGCAGACTTCCTGCGGCGGCAGCGCATGGCAGCTGTCGCGGACCAGCACGCTGCCGGCCGGAACCTGCACACCGACACCCACCGCGGGCGGCCGGTAGCCGGTTCCTTCACCGATGGGGGTGCCGACCGGCGTGCCGAAGGCCGGGCGTGGGCCGGGATGGACCGGGCCGTGGTGCCCGTGCGGAAGCCAGACGCTGGTCCACAACGGTACCCAGCGCGGATTGCCCTCGTTGTTGTCGCTGGTATAGCGGCGACCGTCGTCGCTCACGCATTCGTACAACGGTTGTGGTGGCTGGAGGTAGACGTGGCGGACCTCACGATCACGCATCACCGGAACCTCGTCCGGCCGGGCGGGTGCCGCGTCGCTGCGCACCACCCGGGGGGCCGGGTCGCGCGGGCGCTGCAGGTCACGCACTTCCTGCCGGCCACTGCTGCAGGGCTTGTCCTGCAGGGCCACGGCGCCGTTGCTGGCGACACAGCGGTACACGCGCACGTCCTCGGCGGCGGGTGCGGTCCATGGCAGCAACAGGCACAGGCCCAGGGCGGTGCGCAGCAGGTTCATGGCGGCAGGGTGCGTGATTGTCCGCGGCAGTGCAATCGTCCGCTCAGGAGCGCAGCACGTTGCCGCTGAGCGCGTCGCGGATCGGGGTCGGTTGGGCCAGGCCACCGGTCTCGCCATCGAGCAGGCCATCGAGCAGGCGCAGCAGGCGCGGATCCAGCTCGGCGCGACTGCGTGCCGGCGGTTCACCTGCCAGGTTGGCGCTGGTGGAGACCAGCGGCCCGCCCCAGGCGCGGCACAGGGCGGCGACCAGTGGGTGGGCGCTGATGCGTACGGCGATGCCGCTGTGTTCACCGGTGACCCACGGTTGGGCGCGCGGACCGGCCGGCAGGATCCAGGTGTTGGCGCCCGGCCAGCTGGCCAGAACCGCACGCTGGCGGGCGTCGGGCAGCGCCTGCAGGCGGACCCAGCCCTCCAGCTGCGACAGTTCGGCGGCGACCAGGATCATGCCCTTTTCGATCGGGCGCTGCTTCAGCCGCAGCACCGCGTGCACCGCGGCTTCATGTGACGGATCGCAGCCCAGGCCCCAGACCGCCTCGGTCGGATAGGCAATCACGCCACCGGCGCGGAGCGTGGCGACAGCAGAGTTCAGGGTGAGTTCTTTCATGACGGCGACCGGCCCGGCGTGGGCGTCCATTATCCCCCCGCCGCGTGCAGAAGGGGTGGAACGCACCCACTCGGTAGTGCCGGCCGCTGGCCGGCATCCGACGCTTCCAGGTGTTGCCGGCCAGCGGCCGGCACCGCCCCTCATCCGCGCATGGCGTGGATCTACTTCTTTGCAGCGGTCTTCTTGACGGCCTTCTTCGCCGGTGCCTTCTTTGCGGCAGCTTTCTTCACAGCCTTCTTGGCCGGCGCTTTCCTGGCCGCGGCCTTCTTCGGCGCTGCTTCCTTCTTCACCGCAGCCTTCTTGGCCGGTGCCTTCTTCGCAGCGGCCTTCTTGGCGCCGAAGCCCTTGCGCACCGGCTTGCCGGTTTCTTCCATCAGCTGCTGCACTTCAGCCAGGGTCAGCGATGACGGCTCGCGATCCTTGGGGATCTTGCCGTTCATCCTGCCATCGCTGATGTACGGGCCGAAGCGGCCGTTCAGCACCTGGATGTCGCTGCCCTCGAACTCCTTGATGATCCGGTTGCGCGCGATCTCTTCCTTCTCTTCGATCAGGAATACGGCGCGGGCCAGGTCGATGGTGTACGGGTCGTCTTCCTTCTTCAGCGAGGCGTAGGTGCTGCCGCGCTTGGCGAACGGGCCGAAGCGGCCGATGCCGACGCTGACCGGCTCACCATTGTCCTCGCCCAGTGCGCGCGGCATCAGGAACAGTTCCAGCGCGTCTTCCAACGAGATGGTGTGCATCGACTGGCCGGGGCGCAATGAGGCGAACTTCGGCTTTTCCTCGGCGTCCTCGGCGGTGCTGCCGATGGCGGCATACGGCCCGAAGCGACCCAGCCGCACGCTGACCGGCTTGCCGGTCTTGGGGTCGGTGCCGAGCTCGCGCGCGCCACTGGCCTCGGCGCGGTCGACCGATTCCTTCTTGTCTTCGACCAGTTCCTTGAACGGCTCCCAGAAACGGGCCATCAGCGGGATCCATTCTTCCTCACCGCGCGAGACGGCATCGAGCTCGTCCTCAAGCCTGGCGGTGAAGTCGTAATCCACGTACTGGGTGAAGTGGCTGGACAGGAACTTGGACACCGCGCGGCCCACGTCGGATGGGCGGAAGCTGCGGCCTTCCATTTCCACATACTTGCGGAACAGCAGGGTCTGGATGATCGAGGCGTAGGTCGAGGGACGGCCGATGCCGTACTCTTCCAGCGCCTTCACCAGCGCCGCTTCGGTGTAGCGCGGCGGTGGCTGGGTGAAATGCTGTTCGGCCAGGATGCGTTCCAGCGGGATGCGGTCGCCCGGCTTCATCGCGGGCAGCTTGCGGCCCTCATCCTCGTCCTCGGCGCTCTTGTTGTCCTTGCCTTCCTCGTACACGGCCAGGAAGCCGGGCACGACCACGGTGGTGCCGCTGGCGCGGAACACGTGTTCGCTGCCGGCCGACAGGTCGACGCTGACCGTGTTGAGCGTGGCCGGGATCATCTGGCAGGCCACCGCACGCTTCCAGATCAGCTCGTACAGGCGCCGCTCGTCGTCGGTAAGGAACCGGGCGACCTGCGACGGGGTGCGCAGGGCCGAGGTCGGGCGTACGGCTTCGTGCGCTTCCTGGGCGTTCTTCGACTTGGTCTGGTAGGTGTTGGGCTGGTCCGGCAGCGAGGCGATGCCGTAGTCGCGGGCGATCACGTCGCGGATCTCCGCCAGCGCGTCCTGCGACAGGTTCACCGAGTCGGTACGCATGTACGAAATCAGGCCGACGGTGCCTTCGTCGCCGATGGCCACGCCTTCATACAGCTTCTGCGCCACCTGCATGGTCTTGCGGGTGGTGAAGCCGAGCTTGCGCGAGGCTTCCTGCTGCAGGGTGGAGGTGGTGAACGGCGGCGCCGGGCGGCGCTTGCGCTCCTTGCTGGCGACGTCGGTGACGTGCAGCGAGCCCTGCGCGGCCTGCTGGATGCGCATGCGCGCCGCTTCAGCGGTGTCGCCATCGGTGACGGTGAACTGCTCGAACTTCTGCCCGTCCAGTTTGACCAGCTTGGCATTGAAGTGCTGGGACGGGTGCGCGCACTCGGCAGCGATCGACCAGTACTCGCGGGCGATGAAGGCTTCGATCTCTTCCTCGCGCTCGACGATCATGCGCAGCGCCGGGCTCTGCACGCGGCCGGCAGACAGGCCGCGCTGCACCTTGCGCCACAGCACCGGCGACAGGTTGAAGCCGACCAGGTAGTCAAGTGCGCGGCGGGCCTGCTGGGCGTCGACGAGGTCGCTGGCGATCGCACGCGGCTGGCTGATCGCTTCCTTGATGGCGCGCGGGGTGATCTCGGTGAACACCACGCGCTGCATCGGCTTGTCCTTGACCAGCCCGCGTTCCTTCAGGATCTCGGCGATATGCCAGCTGATCGCTTCACCCTCGCGATCCGGGTCGGTTGCCAGCAGGATGTCGTCGGCGCCCTTGGCGGCCTTGGCGATCGCATCGACATGCTTTTCGTTCTTGTCGATCACGTCGTAGTGCATGGCGAACCCGTTGTCCGGGTCGACCGCGCCTTCCTTCGGAATCAGGTCACGCACATGCCCATACGAGGCCAGGACGGTGTAGTCCTTGCCGAGGTATTTGTTGATCGTCTTGGCCTTGGCCGGCGATTCGACGATGAGCAGGTGCTTGGGCATGGCAGCAGTGTCTGTGGGGCGAGCCGCAGGGAAGGGGCCGCTAGGGTGGAGCAAACGGCCGCATTAGTGAAGCGGCCACGGACAAATCAATACGCTGAACGCCCGGTAGTGTGCCGGGCGTTCAGGTTTCACCTTATTAGAGGAATCACGCCCGGCCAGCCCCTGTCAAGCAGCCAGACGTGAGGATGGCCGTTCATGAGGCCATCTTGGCGATGAAGCCGACCGCAGCCACCAGCAGCACCAGGCCCGCCACCGTCAGCAGGCCGGTCAGTACCAGGATCACGATGGTGACCGTACCCAGCTCATGGCGCTGCAGCTGCGGCTGGTCGGTGTAGGCCCAGCGGTCGACCACCAGGGTGTCGCAGATCATGTCGTGCAGGCCCTGCTTGCGCTCGGTGAAGGCGGCCATCAGGAAGCCGATGCCCAGGGTGAAGCTGCTCAGCAGCATGGCCCAGTAGCGACCGAAGGCGCGGCCACGGGTCAGGCGGTCACCATTGCTGCGCACGACCTTGATGCCGACCGCCATCTTGCCCAGCGTGGCGCCGCCCTGCGAGGAATGGAACCAGGTGTAGTAGGCCACGCCGATGACCATGTTGATCAGCGCGCTGGCCAGCTGCGCGACGATTTCGATGGAGGTCTCGCCACTGCCCACCGCGCCCATGCTGGCGCCAAGCACCACGCCGATGATGGCGCCGATGATGCCGCCCGGCACGGCCAGCACGAAGTAGTCGATCATGTAGGCCGCGACGCGCTTCCAGAAGCCGGCGTAGACCACCTCGCCGCCGATCACCGGCCGCGCGCCACCGGCAGCGGCGGCGGCCGGTGCGTTGTAGGGTGAGCTGCTGAGCGCGCCCGTGCCAGGCAGCGGCGCAGTGCCGTTGTCGATGGCGGCGTAGTCGCTGCGCAGGTCGAAGCCGCCACTGGCAGTGGCGGTGCTGGCGTCGGCCAGCGTCTGCAGGCCCAGTTCATCGACCACCTGGCGCAGTGCAGCCCACTGGGCCATGCCTTCGCGCCAGACCAGGGTGTCCAGGTTCAGTTCGCCGCGCTGGAAGCGCTGGCGGATCTCCTGGACCGACAGCGGGCCCTGGCGTTGCTGTCCTACGGCGTAGTACCACTCAGTCATTGCATGTTCCCTGTTGGATCGTCCTTGGAGGTGCTGCCGTGCGCGTGGCTCAGCCGCGGCATGACGTCGGCAGGTACTTGTCGTCGCTTTCACCGCTGCATTCCCAGCGGCCGCTGTCGCGATCATATTCCAGCCACAGCAGGTCGCCATCGAGGCTCTTGCCGGGCACGGCCAGCGTTGCTTCGATGCCACAGTGGCCGTTGTTGAAGCGGCCGATGTTCACCGCCGACAGGCCGGCCTGGGTGAAGTCACCCGGGGCCGGGAAACCGGCATCGTTGGCGCCGGGGCAGCGGCCTTCATCGTCGGCGAAGTGCTGCACCTGCTGTTTCAGCGGCTGCAGGGCATTGACCGCAGTCGCGATCCTGGCACGCACGGTGTAGTCGTTGTATGCGGGCAGGGCGATCGCCGCGAGGATGGCCATGATCGGTACCAGTACCAGCAGCAGGCCGCCGCCGATGATCGCGGTCAGGGCGCAACCGGAGAGCTTCTTCTTCGGCGGCGGCAGGACCCCAGCCGCCGCCTGGGTGGCATAGGGCGTGGACGGCGGCAGTACAGGCGGCTGCGGCGGAGGCGGGGCCACCGGTTCCGGTTCCGGCTCGGGTGGCTGGGCCGGCGCAGCAACGTCCAGCGCCGGCACGATCAGGCCCAGCTCGTCGACAACGGTGCGCAACGGCTGCCATTGCGGCAGGCCGTCGCGCCAGACCAGGGTGTCCAGGGAGATCTGGTTGTTTCGGAACAATTCGACCAACTGTTCCGCCGGCAGCGGGCCTTGCTGCCGGTTGCCTTCTGCATGGAACCACTCGCTCACGGGGACGCTCCTGAATGCGCTATGCCCCCAAGTGTACGGTCAGTGAAGGGGTTCTGGCTCGTCCATGAACATCTGCGTCTCCATCCAGGCATAGGCCGCTTCGGAGCCGGGCTGGTTGAACAGCACCATCAGCACGACCCATTTCAGGTCATCCAGGTCCAGTTCGTCCTGGTCCAGGGCCATCGCCCGGTCCAGCACCAGCTCGCGCTGGTCGGCGTCGAGGATGCCGTGCTGTTCCAGGTACAGCAGGAAGCCGCGGCATTCCACATCCAGCTTGTCCAGCTCGGGGCCATGGTAGATGCGCACGGGGCCATCGACCCGCGCCTGGGCCACGCTCGGCCGCTGCGCGGCCAGGGCATCGAGCCAGTCGAACGCCTTGTTGATCTCGGTGGGGCTGAAACCGGCCTGGATCAGGCCGTTCTGCAGCGAATCGCGGTCACGGATCAGGTCCGCATCTTCGCTGAAATAGTGTTCAAACAGGTACAGCAGTACATCCAGGATGCTCTCTTTCATTGCCCCTCGGCCTGCGTCGCGCGACGCTGTGGAGGTGAAGAAACTAGGGAGTTCGACAGTAGCGGCCGTGTACGCACACCACGATTCCCGCCAGTTCCATGGCCAGCAGCATGGAGGACACCTGGGGCGCCGTCAATCCACAGCGCGTGATCAGTGAATCCATACCGCTTGGGTTGTGGTCCAGGGCTCGCCACAAGCACTGGTAGTCAGGGTCGTCGGCCCAGCGCGCCGGCAGGAGGGCCGGCAGTGCCTGTTCAGTGGGGGTGGACAGCCGCGATTGCAAGCCCGGCAGCTGCAGGCGAAGGGCAGGGGCGAGCAGTTCCAGAACCTCCTCGGGGCGCTCGACCAGCGCCGCGCCCTCGCGGATCAGGCGGTGGCAACCAGCCGCGCGCGGGTTGAGCACCGACCCGGGCAGGGCACAGACCTCGCGGCCTGCCTCGGCGGCCAGGCGCGCGGTGATCAGCGCGCCCGAACGCTGCGCGGCCTCGACCACCACGGTGGCCAGCGCCAGCCCGGCCACCAGCCGGTTGCGCGCGGGGAAGTGACCTGGGCGGGCCGCCGTACCCGGCAGGTACTCGCTGAGCACCACGCCCTCGGCGGCGATGCGCGCCTGCAGCTGGGCGTGGCTGTCCGGATAGGCGCGGTCAGGGCCCGTGCCGATCACCGCCACGGTGCAGCCACCGGCCTCGAGCGTGGCCTGGTGCGCAGCCGCATCGATGCCTGCGGCCAGGCCGCTGGTCACCGCCAGGCCCGCTTCGACGAAACAGCCGGCAAAACGCGCGGCCAGTGCGCGCCCGCCCGGGGTGGGGGAACGGCTGCCGACCAGCGCCACCGACGGGCGCCAGGCCAGGCTTGGGTCGCCGGCGACGAACAGCGCCAGCGGCGGGTTGGGCACCTCCAGCAACGATGGTGGAAAGGCCGGATCGGTGCAGGGCAGCAGGTGATGGTTGTCCTGTTCCAGCCAGCGCAGGGCGGCTGCACGCGCCCGGGCGTCGGGACGTTCCAGCGCGGCGCATTGCTCCGGCGTGCAGCCGTGCGCGCGCCAGTTCGCCGGGCCTTGCGCGATGGCGGCTTGCGCACCGCCCGCGGCCTGCAGCAGGGCCCGTCGTGGCGCCAGTGCGCCTCCCGTCATCAACAGGCGCAGCAGCGCCTCATATGCATGCGTGGTCATCCCCCACTATCGGCCGCACACAACAAAGGCGCCCTAGGGCGCCTTCGCACGTGATCGTCAGGTTTTCCCGCAGACGCCTGCCGGGCAGCGGCCGGCACGCCCGGCAACGGTTACTTCGCGTCCGGGTGCAGCGCGTTGTAACCGACCTGCACCGGCTTCACGCCCTGCATCACCAGCGCGTAGCTGACGTTGTCGAAGGTACGGAACACCATCGCGTGTGCGGCATACTCATCCGGCAGCGAGACCCGGCCCGCGCCGGTGCTGAGCGAGTCGTCCATGCGCGAGGAGTTCGGGTACTTCATGCGGTGCGCCACATGGCGGCCCGGGCGCCACAGCGAGAACACGGTGCCGTTGTCCACGCCCTGGGCACGGCCGGCCGAGATCGCGATCACGTCGCGCGGGCCACCGGCATTGAACATGTCGGTGACGGCCAGCACGCGCACGTCCACACCCTCGACACCGGCAGCGGGTACATGAGGGATGAACTGCAGGTCGTACGGCTTGGCTTCGACCGGCACCAGGCGGTCACCGGCGCGCACTTCGCGGCCGCCGACGTTCTTGTCCAGCACCAGCGTGGAGGCCTCGACCTTGCCGCCGGCAATCTGGGTGATGGTGCCGGTAGCGACCTGGGCCAGCTCGTAGCCGAGCACGCCACGGCGGGCGTTGGGCGCGTTGTAGGCCTTCCACAGGTTGCCGCTGCCCGGGGTCACGTCGCCATTGGCGGTCAGGTCTTCGGTCGGCTTGGGCTGGGCGTACCGTACGGTCGGGCGTACCACGGCCCAGCGCTGGCCCACCTGGGCATCGGCCAGGCGCACGTAGACGGTGTCACCGCCGGACACGCGCAGGCGGCTGTCCTCCAGGCCGACCACGTAGGGCAGCTGCTTGATGCTGTCGACAACGCTCAGCTGCTTCAGGAACGGCTCGACCTGGGCCAGCGGAATGGCGTCGATCGGGGCCTCCTGGCGCGGGCCGGCCTGGGACACGGTCACCCGGTCCAGGTAGGCAAGGCTCAGCACGTCACCTGGATAGATCAGGTGCGGGTTGGCGATCTGCGGATTGGCTTGCCAGATCTCCGGCCACAGCCAAGGCTTCTGCAGGAAACGTGCGGCGATATCCCACAACGTATCCCCTTTTCGGACCACATAGGTGTCCGGGTGCCCGCCATTCACTTCCACGGCGGTAGCATAGGCAGCCACGGTCAGCATCGCCGCGGCGACGACCGTACGAAAACGAAGCAACATAGGTGTGAAGCCCTGATTCCCCAACAGGTCCACGCACTATAGTCCAGAAACCGGGGCGCAAGGCAAGCGTTGGAGCTAGAATCTGCGACGTATGCCGGCGTGCCGGCCCCCTATCCGGAAACAGCCATGGCCCTTCTCCCCATTCTCGAGTTCCCCGATCCGCGCCTGCGTACCAAGGCTGCGTTGATCGACGCAGCCGAAGTCACCACGCCGGCCTTCCAGGAACTGATCGACAACATGTTCCAGACCATGTACGACGCCCCGGGCATCGGCCTGGCGGCCACCCAGGTGGACGTGCACAAGCGCTTCATGGTCATCGATGTCAGCGAAGAAAAGAATGAACCGCATGTGTTCATCAACCCGGAAATCGTCGCCAGGGACGGGGGCCGGGTGTACCAGGAGGGCTGCCTGTCGGTCCCGGGCATCTTCGCCGACGTCACCCGCGCCGACACCATCACCGTGAAGTACCTGGACCGCAACGGCCAGGAACAGCAGCTGGAGGCCGGTGAAGTACTGGCCACCTGCATCCAGCACGAGATGGACCACCTGGACGGCAAGCTGTTCATCGACTACCTGTCGCCGCTCAAGCGCGAGATGGTCCGCAAGAAGCTGGCCAAGCAGCGCAAGCACGTGGCGTGATCGCCCATCCGGGCCGCCCTTCGGGTGGCCCGTGCCTGCGCGACGCGCGCGGGCTGCACGGCGCCGGCCGACGGCGCCGTTTTCTTTCCTGCACGAATCCATCCTGCAAGTGGGGTAGCCATGAGGATTGTCTTTGCCGGTACGCCGGAATTCGCGGTGTCGTCGCGGGGGGGGGGGGGGGGGGGCCCCCCC
>NZ_JAXBQL020000006.1:143596-187467 GCF_047520565.2 Stenotrophomonas sp. FR012 | reverse complement strand
CGCTGCGCGCCGCGGCGCGCCACCACGAGGTCGTGGCCGTCTATACCCAGCCTGACCGGCCGGCCGGCCGTGGCCGTGGCCTGGCACCGTCGCCGGTCAAGCTCGAGGCCGTGGCCCGTGGCATTCCGGTCTACCAGCCCGAATCACTGAAGGACGAGGCTGCACAGCAGCAGCTGCGCGACCTGCAGCCGGACCTGATGGTGGTGGTGGCCTACGGCCTGATCCTGCCCAAGGCGGTACTGGCGATCCCGACCCACGGCTGCTGGAACGTGCATGCCTCGCTGTTGCCACGCTGGCGCGGGGCGGCGCCGATCCAGCGCGCGATCCAGGCCGGTGACGCAAAGACCGGTGTGTGCCTGATGCAGATGGAAGCGGGCCTGGATACCGGCCCGGTGCTGTTGCACCAGGAACTGCCGATCGCTGCCACCGATACCGGTGGCCAGCTGCATGACAAGCTGGCCGAGCTGGGTGCACAGGTCCTGTCCGACGGCCTGGGCCTGCTGCGGGCCGGCATCAAGCCGATCGCGCGGCCGCAGCCGGAGCAGGGCGTGACCTATGCGCACAAGCTGGACAAGGCCGAAGCCCGTCTGGACTGGGCGCAGGGCGCCGATGTGCTGGCGCGTACCGTGCGTGCCTTCAATCCGTGGCCGATCGCCGAAGCGACGCTGGCTGGCGAACGCGTGCGCATCCATGGCGCGGTGGCGCTGGAGGAGGCCCACGGCCAAGCGCCGGGCACGGTGCTGGCGGCCAGCCGCGAGGGCATCGACATCGCCTGTGGCCAGGGCGCACTGCGCTTGCGTACGCTGCAGCGCGAAGGCGGCAAGGCGATCACCGCCGCCGACTACCTCAACGCCCGCCGTGATCTGCGCGTGGGAGCATAAGCGGTGTCGAAGCAGAACGATTTCTCCGTGGCCAAGGCGGCGCCGGGCGCGGCCACCCGCATGCTGGCCGCACGTGTGCTGGCACAGGTGTTCACCCGTGGCCGTTCATTGAAGGCCGAACTGGCCTGGGCGCTGCCGAAGCTGGCCGACAGCCGCGATCGTGCCTTGCTGGAAGCGCTGTGCTTTGCGGTGCTGCGTCGCCGCAGTACCTATGACGCTGCCTTGCAGTCGTGGATGCAGAAGCCGCTGTCGGCGCGCGACGCCGATCTGCGCACCCTGTTGATGGTGGGCTTCGCCCAGCTGGACGTTCTGGAACTGCCGGCGCATGCGGCGCTGTCGGCCACGGTCGATGCCGCGCGTGCGCTGGGCCGTGAGCGCCAGGCCGGCCTGGTCAATGCGATCCTGCGCCGCGCGCAGCGCGAAGGTTTCCCGGAGCAGCCGGCGCGCGATGCCTTCCCGGAATGGCTGGCCGATGCGGTGGAACGCGATTGGCCGGTACAGGCCGACGCGATCTTCAGCGCCAGCCTGCAACCGGCACCGTTGTGGCTGCGTGCCAACCGCCAGCACGGCGGCCGTGACAAGGCACTGGCGGCACTGGCCGAGGCGGGCATTGCCGCCGAACCCAGCGCGCTCTGCGCCGATGCACTGCGCCTGGCGGCCCCCGTTGCGGTGAACCAGCTGCCGGGTTTTGCCGACGGTGCACTGTCGGTACAGGACCTGTCGGCGCAATGCGCAGCCGACGCGCTGGCGCCCGCGACCGGCGCCCGCGTGCTGGACGCCTGTGCGGCACCCGGTGGCAAGTCGGCGCACCTGCTGGAACGTGACCCCAGTCTGCGCCTGCTGGCGCTCGATATCGATGCGCGTCGACTCGCGCGCGCCCGCGATACCTACAACCGCACCGGTGTGGGTGAGGGCGCGCAGACCCGGGTGGCCGATGCCAGCGATCCCGGGGCCTGGTGGGATGGCACGCCGTTCGACGCCATCCTGCTGGATGCCCCGTGCTCGGCCACCGGCGTGATCCGCCGCCAGCCGGACGTGATGTTCCACCGCCGCGCCGAGGACATCGATGCGCTGGTCGGCGTGCAGGCCCGCCTGCTGGAGGCCTGCTGGTCGATGCTGCGCCCGGGAGGCGTGCTGCTGTACGCCACCTGTTCGATCCTGCGCGCCGAGAACGTCGATCAGGTGCGAGCCTTCCTGAAGTGGCATCCGGACGCAGCGGCACAGCCTCTGGATGACACATTCGGCCTCGATTGCGAGGGGATTGCGCGCCAGCGCCTGCCGGGTGACAACGATGCTGACGGTTTCTTTTACGCGCGTCTGCTAAAAACAGCCTGACCCCGCTGACGTTCCGAGTCCCATGCTGAAATCCCGCGCGTCGCGCGAGACGTGGTTGTTCGTGGTGATGGCCCTGCTGGTGCTGGGGGCCGGGCTGGGCCTTCGTGATCCGTGGCCGTCGGACGAACCGCGCTTCGCGCTGGTGGCCAAGCAGATGTTCGACAGCGGGCAGTGGCTGTTCCCGCATCGCGGCACCGAGCTGTACTCGGACAAGCCGCCGATGCTGATGTGGTGGCAGGCCACGCTGTACAGCCTGGTCGGGCAGTGGCGCGTGGCCTTCCTGCTGCCGTCGCTGCTGGCGGCGCTGGGCACGCTGTGGTGCGTGGTCGACCTGGGGCGGCGCCTGTGGACGCGGCGGGTGGGGCTGTACGCCGGCTGGGCGCTGCTGTTCGCGCTGCAGTTCACCTTCCAGGCGAAGAAGGCGCAGATCGACCCACTGCTGCTGCTGTTCATCACCCTGGCCAACTACGGCCTGCTGCGCCACCTTTTGCTGGGACCAAGCTGGCGATGGTGGTGGCTGGGCTGGTTCTTTGCTGGCATCGGCGTGATCACCAAGGGCGTGGGGATGCTGGCGCTGCTGATGCTCGTGCCTGCGGCCATCGCCGCGGCGTTGCAGTGGCCACGGGTGGGACTGCATGCGCGCGACGCGCGTTTCTGGCTGGCGCCGCTGGCCTTCCTGCTGGCGGTGTCGTTGTGGCTGGCGCCGATGCTGCTGGCCGGCTTTGCCACCGGCTCGGACGAGTACCTGGCCTACATGGACGACATCCTGTTCCAGCAGACGGCGCGGCGCTACGCCCATTCCTGGGACCATCACCAGCCCGCCTGGTACTTCCTGGCGACGATGCCGCTGATGTGGATCCCGGCGTTCCTGGCCCTGCCCTGGGCGATTCCGGCGTGGCGCCGCCGGTTGCGCCGCCGCGACCCGCGCTACCTGCTGCCGCTGGCCTGGTGGCTGATGGTGGTGCTGTTCTTCTCGATTCCCGCCGGCAAGCGCGATGTGTACATCCTGCCGGCACTGCCGATGTTCTGCCTGGTGCTGGCGCCGCTGTTGCCTGGATTGCTGAGGCGGCGCGATGTGCAGGCCGTGGTGGGGGTGTTCACCGGCCTGCTGTCACTGGGCCTGGCCCTGGCCGGTGCGATGGCGGTGCTGGGCGAGCCGGCCTTCGAGCTGCGCCTGACCCACAGCCGCGGGCTGGCGCCCGGCGCCGTCGACGCACTGGCCTGGACGATCCTGGCGATGGGCGTGTGGGGCGGATTGAGCCTGCTGGCCTGCGGCCGTCGCCGGCATCTGGCGCTGGTGTCGACCCTGGCGATGGTCTGGGTGCTGTACAGCCTGGTCGGCTATCCGCTGCTGAACGATTCCAGTTCCGCCCGCGGCCTGATGCGCACGGTTGGTGACCGTCTGGGACCGGATGCCGAATTGGGGCTGGTGGCCTGGAAGGAGCAGCATCTGCTGTTGGCCGACCGCCCCGCAGCGACCTTCGGTTTCGAGACGGACTGGGACGAGCAGCTGATTGCGGCCACGCGCTGGCAGCGGCTGGCGCCCGGACGCCGCTGGTTGCTGGTGCACGAATACGCGATGCTGTCGTGCGTCGACCGCAACCGTTCTGAACTGGCCGGCGTGGCCAACCGGCGGCGCTGGTGGCTGGTGCCGGCAGCAGCGGTGAAGGTGCCCTGCGTGGTCACTGCAGAGGAGCGCGAACGTGAACGGCGTTTGCAGGAACATGACTAGCCACCACGATTCCGGCTTGTCCAGTCTGCCCAAGCGGGCCCAAAGGCAGTAAAACAGCAGGCTGGGACGGCCTCCGTTGGTCCTTCCCGTTCTTCCCGCAGATTGCAGCGATACTTCCCGACGTGCCAGCTTCACCGGACAACCTGAACCCCATGGCCGGCGACCCGCTGGGCGTTCCCGCCGGTGGGCGCCATGGGGCCGCGCATGCGCTGGCCCAGCTGGGCCTGTTCTGCCTGCCGGCACTGGTGCTGACCGTGCCGATCAACCTGCTGCCGTATGGCCTGCTGCTGCTGCTCAGCACCCTGCTGGCGCCGGAGCTGCTGTGGCGCGCGCGCGGCATGGCCGGTCAGCCGGTGAAAGTGCTGGCCTGGCTGATGCTGGCGGTGCTGGCGCTCGGCGTACTGTCGGTGGTGTTGTTCGAGCAGGGCCTGCGTGACGTCGACAACCGCTCGCGATTCGTGGTGATCCCGTGGATCGCGCTCTGGGTCTGCGCGCTGCGTCCCAACCTGCGGTGGCTCTGGTACGGATCATTGACCGGCCTGCTCGCCACCTTCGGGATGTCGCTGTGGCAGGTGCTGGGTGGCGCCCCGCGCGCAGAGTTGTTCACCAACGCCATCGTGCTGGCCGACATCGTGATGGTGTTGATGGTGCTGCTGGTGTTCTGTCGCCCGTCGCGGCGCTGGTCGCTGGTGATCCTCGGCACGGCCGCCGGCTGCGGCACCATCGTGCTGACCGGCAGCCGCGGCGTGTTCGCCGCCCTGCTGGCGCTGCTGGTGGTGCTGGCACTGAGCCTGCGCTGGCGCACCGGTGCGGCGCGCCTGTCGGTGCTGGCCGGCATGCTGGCGATCGGCGCGACCCTGTTGCTGTCGGTGCCGGAGCTGCGTCACCAGGTGCGCCTGAGCGAGCTGCACAGTGACGTGCAGCGGATGGAACTGGGCGACAGTGATTCTTCCGCCGGTGCCCGCGTGGAACGCCTGCAGGTGGCTTGGGAGACCTTCCTCGATCACCCGCTGGTGGGTGTTGGCATCGGTCATTTCGACAGTGCGATGCTGCGCGTGCCGGTCTGCCGGGAGAACCCGGAAGAGTTGCGTTGCCACCTGGGGCATGCACACAACGATGTTGCCGAATGGGCAGCGACCCAGGGCGTACCGGGCCTGCTGCTGTTGCTGGCGGTGTATGGCATCCCGCTGTGGTTGTTCGTGCGCCTGCATCGCCGTAGTGGCCGGTCAACCTTCCGTGGGCCGGCCGCAGCCGGCATCATGCTGGTGATCACCTACGCGTTGTGCGGACTGACCCAGTCGATGTTCGCGCACCAGATGACCGCCAGCTTCTACGTGACCCTGGTCGGCCTGCTGACCGGCCTGTCGATCGTCGAAGGCGCGCGCTACCGGGCAGCCACCGGGGCGTGACGCATCGGCGCGCCGGGCAGGGCCCGGCGATCAGGGGTTCGGCGGGTCGGCCACGGCCTGGCCGTTGCCCAGCATCCACAGCATGATGGTCTTCTGGCGCACGTAGTTGGCGCGCACATAGGCGTAGACCAGGCCATGCCAGCCGTCGCGGAAGCCGCCACGGAACACGAAGCCGCGCCAGAACCGCCAGGCCGGTGCCAGCACCAGCTTGCCCAGCGTGGCCCGTTTACCGCGCGCGAACTCGTGCTCGGCCATCATCCGCGCGTACTTCTCGGTCTTGGCCAGCTGCTGCTGCAAGGATCGGTAGGGATAGTGGACCAGGTCGCCGCGCAGGGTACCCACACTGCCATCGACGCTGGCGGCCTCGTGAATCTCGCGCTTGCCGCGCCAGCCGCCACGGCGGCGGTCGAACAGGCGCATCACCCGGTCCGGGTAGGCATTGCCATGGCGCAGGAACTTGCCGAAGTACTCCGACAGGCGTGCGAAGCGATAGCCGGCATGGCCAGCGAAGCCACCGTCGCGGGCCTGTTCGATGGCCGCACGCAGTTCCGGGCTGATCCGCTCATCGGCGTCCAGGCACAGCACCCAGTCGTGGCGGGCCTGCTCGACGCAGTACGCCTTCTGGCTGCGGAAGCCGTCGAACGGGCGCTGCAGCACGCGGGCGCCTGCGGCCTCGGCGATGGCCACGGTGGCATCGGTGGAGTAGGAGTCCACGACGACGATCTCATCGCAGAAGGCCAGTGAGGCCAGGCAGTCGCCGATGCGGCCGGCCTCGTTGAACGCGATAATGCAGGCCGAGATGCGAGGCCGTTCGATGGGAGCGGTCGTGGAGGACATGATGGCCGGGTACCTGTTGTTTGCGACGGAGCGCTATGCGCTGCCTATTCTCGCCCCGTTGGCGCAGGCCTTGCACGCCTCCGGGCAGGAGGTGGCAGCCTGGTTCGAGGGCGGCGCGGCCGGCAGCCAGCTGCCGGGAGTGCCCAACATCGGCCTCAAGCAGGCGCTGGCAATGCGGCCGCGGGCGGTGTTCAGCGCCGCCAACTGGGTGCCGACCTTCCTTTCGGGAGCCAAGGTGCAGCTGTTCCATGGCTTCAACGTGGAGAAGCGGGACAGTGCGCGCGGCCACTTCCGGGTGCGCGGCATGTTCGACCTGTACTGCACGCAGGGGCCGGCCACCACCGGGCCGTTCCGCGAGATCGCGGCCCTGCAGGGCCACTTCGCGGTGGCCGAGACCGGCTGGCCGAAGCTGGATCCGCTGTTCCGCGACGATGGTGGCGAGAGCGCCGCGCTGCGCGCCGCCGCTGGAGGACGCCCGGTGATCCTGTTCGGTTCGACCTTCACCGAACGCCTGAGCGCAGCCCCGCACCTGCATGCGCAGATTGCTGCCGACATCGCCGAGGGCAAGCGCTACTGGCTGCTGACCCTGCACCCGAAGTGCCCACCGGAATTGTTCGAACGCTACCGCGCGCTGGCCGGTGCCAATGCGCGCTTCGTCGAGCCGGAGCAGGTGATGGCTGCACAGCGCGCCGCCGATGTGCTGGTGTCCGATACGTCCTCGATCGTTTCGGAGTTCATCGTCCAGCACAAGCCGGTGGTGACCTTCCGCAACCGGGTGCCCAAGCCGCACATGATCGACTTCGACGACCCGGTGCAGCTGCCGGCGATGCTGCAGCGCGCGCTGCATCCCGACGCCGCGCTGCAGGCGGAGATCGTGCGCTACGCCGATGCCATCCATCCGTACCGCGATGGCCTGTCCAGCGAGCGCGTGATTGCGGCTACCGAGGATTTCCTGTCCGGCGAGATGGGCGTGCTGCGGCGCAAGCCGTTCGGGAGCTGGGTGCGCGACCTGCAGATCCGCAAGGACCTGGGGTATTGGGGGCCGTCGCAGCGGTAAGCCGAGCGTGGGCTCGGCTCTACAGTAGATCCACGCCATGCGTGGATGCGCGACCCCAGGCCGCGGTAGTGCCGGCCAGCGGCCGGCACTGCCTACCAGCGCAGCTTGCGCCGCGCCAGCGCGGCCGCCAGTTGATCCATCACCTGTTGCGCCTGCGCCTGCGGCAGGTAGTGCAGGATCAATGCCACATCGCCATGCGCGCCGGCGGTATCCAGCTGCAGGCTGCTGGTGCCCAGCAGCTTGTCCAGTGGCGAGCGCAGCAGGCGCAGGCCCTGCACCTTGTCCAGCTCGGCCCAGCGCCACCAGCGCTTCCACCAGCCGCCGCGCACGGCGACGTAGTGGTCATCCAGATACCAGCCCATGCGCGCCATCTGCCGATGTGCCACCAGCAGCGCCAGCGGCAACCAGGCCAGCACGATCAGGCCCCATGATCCCCAGCGCCAGTACGCGGCTGCGGCCAGCACGGGGACCAGCAGCAGCGCACCCAGGCACAGCCGCCACCAGCCACGCTGGGGAATGGACTGCCACTGCGCCGGTGGCCACTGCAGTTGTGGCAGCAGGTGCTGCACCAACTGCTCGCAGCGCATTGCCGGGGCCAGCGGTGCCAGCTCGCGCAGGGCGCGGTCCTGGTCCCGCGAAGGGCCGCCGGCGGCGCTGTCGATGCGCAGCTGGCGCAGGCCGAACCAGCGATGCAGGGTGGTTTCGTGCAGCGTCCAGGCCTGGATGCGGCGACGCGCGACACTGCTGCGGGTTCGGCTGACCAGGCCAGCCGAGACGGTCAGCCGGCGATCCTGCTCGCTGAGAGTGAAGCCGTGATAGCGCAGCAGGGTCAGCACCACCGACAACGCCCGCAGCGCCAGCCAGCCCAGCAGCAGGGCTGCGGCCAGCAGCAGGAAGGCGCCGGCCACGCCGGGATGCAGGTGGCTTGCGTAGCCGAAGGCCTCCCTGCCACCACGCTGGATGGCCGCGTCCATCACCGGCCGCGGCACGGTCTGGAACAGCACGCCGAAGGCGGCGATCGCCAGTGCCCATCCGCGGTTGGAGAGCAGGCCCATGCGCACCACGTCCCAGCTCGACAGGCGCAGCAGCACCTGTTCGGTGTCGGTCCCGGTGATCGAGGGCGTGGCGACGACGTCGGCGGGCTGCGGTGCCTGCCCACGCTGGCGCACCAGCCGTTCCAGCGCCAGCGCCTGGTCCAGCCTCAGTACCCGCATCTCGGCTTCCGGCCGCACGCCGCCGGCTGATTCCAGGCGCAGCTCGGCCACACCGAACAGCCGGTGCAGCGGGTTCTGCCGCACTTCCACGTTGTGGATGCGGGCGAACGGGATCTCGCGGCGGTTGCGCGCCAGCAGCCCGCTGCGCACGGTGATGGCATCGCTGCCGATGCGGTAGCGGTAGCTGAGGTACTGCAGCACCGAGACCAGCACCAGTGCCGCGATCGCCGACAGTGGAATCAACTGCGCCCACATCGGGTCGCGCTCGCCACGCTGGCCGAACACCAGCAGCGCGACCAGCGGCAGGAAGTAGTGGCGCAGCTGCATCAGCAGTACGAACAGCCACGACCACGGGTGCAGGCGATGGTCCTCGCCACCGGCAGGCAGCGATGCGGGCAGGGGCGGCGGCAGGCTCACAGGGCGTCGGCGTCCTGGTCGAGCTGGTGCGAGAGGGTGTCGCGCAGGCGCTCGGCGTCGGCTTCATCCAGGCCGTTGACGGTGACCGCGCTCATGCGGGTACCGGCAGTGTGCACGATCAGCGTGGCCAGGCCGGCGCGGCGCTCCAACGGGCCCCGGCGCAGGTCCAGGTGTTGTACGCGCGATATGGGAATGCGGGTTTCCAGCTGCCACATCAGGTCGCGGCGCAGGCCCAGGCCCTGGTCATCCAGGCGCCAGCGGGTGCGGGTCAGTCGTCGGCGGCCGAGCCAGGCGCCGAAGAGGATGCCGATCAGCAGCCCCAGGGCGGCAGTCCACAGGCCGCCGGGCAGATCGAAGAACCAGGCAGCTGCGGCCAGTGGCAGACCCGGCACGAACAGTCCGCCGAAGGCGCCTTCCAGTGCGGCCAGGCGGGCGGCACGTTGCGGTAGCGATTGCCAGGCTTCGGTGGTCGGGGCGATGGGGGCGACGTCGGTCACGCGGGCTCCGTCAGGTGGCAGGGCGAGCGGCGGCGGTGGCCGCACCGCGCAGACGGTAGCAGGTCGGCTGTGTTACTGGGCAGCCTGGATCAGCGCATCGACATCCAGCAGGTGGCCAGCACGATCGGCCTTGGTGCGCAGGTAGTGTTCGTTTTCGGCGGTGATCTCGCCGGTGACCGGAATGCAGTCCAGCACCTCGATGCCGGCATTGCGCAGGCGCTGTGCCTTGGTCGGGTTGTTGCTGAGCAGAGCCACGCGCGAAATGCCCAGGCCATGCAGCATCGCCACCGCACTGCCGTAGCGGCGTTCGTCGGCACCGAAGCCCAGCTGTGCATCGGCGTCGATGGTGTCCAGGCCGTCGTGCTGGTAGCCGTAGGCGCGCATCTTGGCGGCGATGCCGGTGCCGCGGCCTTCCTGGTCCAGGTACAGCAGCACGCCGCCGCCCAGTTCCTTCAGCTTGCGCAGCCCGCGCCGCAGCTGGTCGCCGCAGTCGCACTTGAGCGAGCCGAACAGGTCGCCGGTCAGGCACGAGGAGTGCACGCGTACCGGTACCACCGACGACAGGTCCGGTTCGCCGACGATGATCGCGACCTGGTCGCGCTGGGCCACGCCGCCGCGGAACACCGCGAAGGTGGTCATGCCGACGTCGCGCAGCGGTACCGGCGAACGCGCCACCAGTTCGTAGTCGTGGGCCGCATGTGCTGCGCCTTCGGCCAGGTCGCACAGGGCCACCTCGGCGGCACCGTCGAAAGTGTGGTCATCCACGTCCAGGCGCACCGCGACCATCGCCGGCAGCAGCAGGCCCAGGCGGGCCAGCTCGACCGCGCCGGCATCGAAGGCGTCGCCGGCTGCCCAGCCGTCGGGCATCGGGCCGGGCTCGCGCAGGTAACCCAGCGAGGGCAGGGTATCGAAGGCAATGCCAGCCAGCGGCAGGCGCGCGCCTTCCGGTGCTTCCACGCCGAGCACGCGGGCGCGGGTCGCGGTCAGGAACAGGTAGTGGCGCTCGCGCGCGGCACCGGCGAACGTGGCAAAGCTGCTGGCAGTGGCGCTGTCCAGTGCAATCACCGCCAGGCGCTGGCCCTGGCCATCGTGGAGCAGTACCGGGCGACCGGCACGCAGTTCGGCCACCGCGCGTTCGCAGCGGATCGCGGCGGGATCGCCGAACAGGGAAGAGGCAGCAGGCATGGCAGGACCGGGGGAGGCGGACATCGCAGTCTCTATGGGGGCGACGGCGTCGTATTCAACGTGGTGCGGCCGCCGGTCGCAGGGGCCGGACGGGCCCGCGTGGTGCGACCGTCAGTGCGGATGCTCTTCGGTCGCGTACGGGTCTTCCTCGCCGCTGCCCGGTGGCCGCAGCGTATAGCGCTTGTAGGTCCATTGGTACTGCGTCGGGTCGCGGCGGGCGATGCGCTCGATGCCGGCGTTGAGCGCGGTGGCCGCCACCTGCGGGTCCGGGTCGGCCACGGCCGGGTCGGTCGGCTCGATGTGCAGGGCGAATTCCATGTCCGGCCCAACGCGCTCGCACCAGCCATACAGCACGGTGGCGCCGGTGCGCTCGGCCAGCCGGTTGACCAGGGTCATGGTCAGTGCCTGCACGCCGAAGAACGGCACGAACACGCCGTCGCCGGCCTTGGGTTGCTGGTCCGGCAGGATGCCGGTGGCACCGCCGTCCTTGAGCACCTTGAACAGCTGGCGCACGGCGGGGCCCTCGGCGCGCACCTGCTGCACGTTCTGGCCGCCCCGCACCAGCTGCAGGAAGGCGTCGCTGGCCTCGTCCTCCGGTGGCTTGTAGACGATGGCGATGTGCCCGCGCGAGGCCAGCCACTGGTTCAGCAGCTCCCAGTTGCCGAAGTGGGGTGCGGCCACGATCACGCCCTTGCCGCTGGCCAGCGCCGCGTCGTACAGGGATTCGCCGTGGCGCTGCTTCAGGTGCAGGCGCAGGTTGTCGGCCGGCCTCTGGCTCCACAGCCGCAGCGTCTCGATGGCCTGCAGGGCGGTGGAGCGCAGCAGCTCGCGGTGCAGGCGGTCGCGCGCCGGACCGTCCAGTTCCGGGTAGGCCAGTTCCAGGTTGCGCCGGGTGACGCGGCTCTCGCGAGCGTTGAGACGGACCCACGTCCACGCCAGGGCATGCGCGAACGCCCGCAACAGTGGCCAGGGCAGGCGGGCGAACAGGGTGGTGGCGCGGTAGACCAGCCGGGCTTTGCGTTGCGGATTCATCGGCGCCAGTTTAGCCAAGGGCGCTGCTATCGTGGCCGGCCCTGTTCATTGGAAGCCCACGATGCTCGTCCTGATCCAGCGCGTCAGCCAGGCCGCCGTCCATGTCGACCAGGAAGTGGTGGGGCGGATCGGCCCCGGCCTGCTGGCCCTGGTCGGCATGGAACCGGGCGATACCGAGGCCCAGCTGCGACGGATGGCCGAGCGCCTGCTGGGCTACCGGGTGTTCGCCGACGAGGCCGGGAAGATGAACCGGTCGCTGCGCGACACCGGCGGCGGCCTGCTGCTGGTCAGCCAGTTCACCCTGGCCGCCGATACCCGTTCGGGCATGCGCCCCAGTTTCACGACCGCCGCACCGCCGGACGAGGCTGAACGCGGGTTCAATCGATTTGTCGAGATCTGTCGTGAAAATCACGCGCCCGGGGTGGAAACGGGCCGATTTGGTGCCCATATGGTCGTCAGCCTGGTCAATGACGGTCCCGTGACCTTCCTTCTCAGGCCCTGAGCCTGCGGGACCACCGCCCGGCAGGCGGGGCCCCGGGCTGGTATAATGCTACGTTCCCTATTTCTCCCTAGCCGGTGGCGCGAGCACTACATGGCCAACGAACGTCCTGCCCAATCCGAAATCAAGCAACTGATCAGCAAGGGCCTGGAACAGGGCTACCTGACCTACGCCGAAGTCAATGACCATCTGCCGGACGACATGGTCGACCCGGAACAGATCGAAGACATCATCGGCATGATCAACGGCATGGGCATCGATGTCCATGAAGTTGCGCCGGATGTGGAAACCCTGCTTCTCAACGATGGCAACACCGGCAACCGCGAAGTCGATGACACCGCGGCTGAAGAAGCTGCCGCCGCGCTGAGCGCGCTCGACACCGAAGGTGGCCGTACCACCGACCCGGTGCGCATGTACATGCGCGAAATGGGCACCGTCGAGCTGCTGACCCGCGAAGGCGAAATCGCCATCGCCAAGCGCATCGAGGAAGGCCTTTCGCAGGTCCAGGCGGCCCTGGGCCAGTTCCCGGTTTCGGTCGAGTCGCTGCTGAACGACTACGAAGCCCACAAGGAAGGCAAGAAGCGCCTGGCCGAAGTGATCGTCGGCTTCAACGACCTGGTCGACGAAGAGCCGGCACCGCCGGCGGTCGTTGCCGATGACAGCGCCGATGCGGACGCCGAAGGCGACGAGGACGAGGACGACGATGTCGACGGTGGCGATGAAGAAGCCGCACCGACCGGTCCGGATCCGGAGGAAGTCGCCGCGCGCATGCAGGCACTGAGCGATGCCTTCAACGCTTTCAAGAAGGCCGCGACCAAGGGCGACAAGAAGAACCTGCCGCGCCTGCGCGAAGAGATGTCGGCGGTGTTCGTCACCCTGAAGCTGCCGCTGCCGCTGACCGACGTGCTGACCAAGCAGCTGCGCGACACCATGGCCGACATCAAGTCGCATGAGCGCCGTGTGCTGAACCTGGCCACCGTCACCGCGCGCATGCCGCGCAAGGACTTCATCCGTTCCTGGGAAGGCAACCAGACCAACCTGGAGTGGGTGGAAGACGCACTGAAGCGCAAGCAGAAGTGGTCGTCGGCCCTGCGCGAAGTGAAGGACCAGATCATCGCCGAACAGCAGGCGACGATCGACATCGAGAAGCTGACCCAGCTGGACCTGGAAGAGCTGAAGGAAATCAGCCGTGCCATGGCCTACGGCGAAGCCAAGGCGCGCAAGGCCAAGAAGGAAATGGTCGAGGCCAACCTGCGCCTGGTGATCTCGATTGCCAAGAAGTACACCAACCGTGGCCTGCAGTTCCTCGACCTGATCCAGGAAGGCAACATCGGCCTGATGAAGGCCGTGGACAAGTTCGAGTACCGCCGCGGCTACAAGTTCTCGACCTACGCCACCTGGTGGATCCGCCAGGCGATCACCCGCTCGATCGCCGACCAGGCGCGCACCATCCGAATTCCGGTGCACATGATCGAGACGATCAACAAGTTGAACCGCATTTCCCGCCAGATGCTCCAGCAGTACGGCCGCGAGGCTACGCCGGAGGAGCTGGCCAAGGAAATGGACATGCCGGAAGACAAGATCCGCAAGGTGATGAAGATCGCCAAGGAGCCGATCTCGATGGAAACCCCGATCGGCGACGACGAGGATTCCCATCTGGGCGACTTCATCGAGGACACCAACGTGGAGTCCCCGATCGAGAACACCACCAACATCAACTTGTCTGAAACCGTGCGCGACGTGCTGGCCGGCCTCACCCCGAGGGAGGCCAAGGTGCTGCGCATGCGCTTCGGCATCGACATGAATACCGACCACACGCTGGAAGAGGTCGGCAAGCAGTTCGACGTGACCCGCGAGCGCATCCGCCAGATCGAAGCGAAGGCCCTGCGCAAGCTGCGTCACCCGAGCCGTTCGGAGCAGCTGCGCAGCTTCCTGGATATCGATTGATAGCCAGCGGCTGTTGAAGCGTTGAGAGAAACCCCGCCTGGTGCGGGGTTTTTCTTTGGTAGCTCCCGGCCATGCCGGTCGGATCCTGACGATGTCGCATCTACCATTTGATTACGTCCCGCGGCGGTCGCACGCTGACCGTGCAGATGCTCAACACATCGCGTAGGCAGGCCGGTCTCCATCGGCGCTGATGCAAGCGCGCAGCAGGTCACGTACATCACATACGGCCCGCTGCACTGATTCGTCATGCATTTGGAGTGAGGCCATGAATGATGTGGAGCACGATATGCCTGAGCCCGTGCAAATCGATTTCCCGCCGCTGCTGAACTGGGATGAGGTGATGCGGGATGAGTGTGAGGATCCGTTGGGGTTTGCACGTCGGACGACGTATGCGCTGCTGACGCTGTCTGAAGCTGGGTTGCTTGCCGGCTTCAGGGGCGGCAACCAGAAGGGACTGGAAGAGGCCAGGAGGACGGTGGCGCTGTTCCAGGCACATCTGCGGCGGCAGATGTGGTTTGCGGAAGCGGCGGAGAAGCGGTTGGGGCGCGTTGCTGAGGCTCTTGCTGCTGCCGGGTAGCCGATCGTGGGCGGCCTCCACTACACTGTGGCGCTGCGCAGGGCCTATAGCTCAACGGTTAGAGCAGGGGACTCATAATCCCTTGGTTTCAGGTTCGAATCCTGATGGGCCCACCAATTGGACGTCTAAGGACGTCCAGATCAGTCCAAAAAATCCCCGAAATCGCTGAAATGTAAGGCTCTCGATGCCTCCTGGGTCTCCCCCGGTCCGTTTGCATCCACGTTGAAAGTGAGTCAGTGTGTGAGTCAATTGGCGACCAAGCTTCGCCTGACTCACAACCATCTGACTCACATGCTCACTGATACCAAGATTCGTGCACTAAAGCCAAAGGCCGCCGCGTATCGGGTAGCCGATACGAACGGCTCGGTGATCGAGATTCGTCCCGCCGGAAGCAAGGCTTGGCGCTATCGCTATCGCTTCCTTGGAAAGGCAAGCATCGTCACCTTGGATGAGTACCCAACCATGGGGCTTCAGGCGGCACGTGCCGAGCGCGATAAGTTGAGAGCGATGCTGTGCGGCGGCGCCAACCCTGCCCAAGTGGCCAGGACAGAGAAGGCAACGCAAGGCGAGAAGGCGACCGCTACGTTCGCCGCAGTTGGCCTCGAGCTGTTGGCGAAGCGAACCAAAGAAGGGCTTGTACCAGGTTCTGTCGTGCGTGAGCGTCGGCTGATTGAGAAGGACCTGGCCATGCTGGCCGACATTTCAGTGTCGGATGTAACCGCCCCGATACTGCTGGCTGCGCTGCGAAAGCTGGAGCAAAGGGGGGGGGGTCGAGACGGCACACAGAGCCCGGTCTCACGCAGGGCGGATCTTCCGATATGCAATCGCCACTGGACGCGCCGAGCGCAACCCCGCCCAGGACTTGGCTGGGGCCTTGGAGCAGCCGCGGACAAAGCGCTTTGCCAGCATTACGGATCCCTCAGCGATCGCCGATTTGCTGCGCGCGCTGTGGGGCTATCAGGGCTCCCGTGTTACTCAGGCTGCCCTGAAGCTCGCGCCGATGACCTTCGTGCGACCCGGGGAGCTGCGCAAGGCGAAATGGGCGGACATAGATCTTGACGCCGCAGAGTGGGGGTATGTCACGAGCAAGACGAAGAGGCCGCACGTCGTCCCCTTGTCCAAGCAGGCAATGGCCGTCCTTATGGACCTGCATCCCCATGCGTCGCATAGCGAGTTCGTATTCCCTGGCATCCGAAGTGCACTGAAGCCGATGAGCGAGAACACGCTCAACGCGGCCCTCAGATACCTCGGATTCGATTCAGACACCATGGTGGGTCACGGCTTCCGCGCCATGGCGCGGACCGTGCTTGACGAAGTGCTTGGCTTTAGACCGGACTACATCGAGCATCAACTTGCACACGCAGTCAAAGATCCGTTGGGGCGTGCCTACAATCGCGCCACCCACCTGCCTGAGCGCACGAAGATGATGCAGGCGTGGGCTGACTACTTGGATGGTCTGCGGATGAATGAGTCCAAGACCGCGACGAAGAGCGCTCGGCAGCGAAAAGCCGCCTGATTCGTGCAGCCACTCGCCAGCGGTCACTCATCTGCCCGGTAGACCGCGCGCCTCTGCGCGCAAGAGCACTTCAATGACATATGCCGCGGGGAAATCCCAGTGGTCCAGAAGCTCGCGCATCAGCAGCTCGCCACCGACCTTTGGAGCCAGTGATCGAAACGCAGTGCCAAGACAGCCCAGACCCTCCTCCTGGCTGGGGCGACGGCGAATCTTCAATTTGTGTACTTCAGTCACATCCATATCCGGTTCAATGGGCGCGTTTGAGTATTGATGTCTCTGTTCGATCTCTCGCGATCAATGTTCCACTTGCAGGCTTCCCTCAGCGTCATGGGCATCGGAGCTGTCAGGCCGGTCCTTTTCAGGCGAAATGCCATAGCAAGGCCACGATTGCCCAAAGAACACCCAGGACGAAGCCGATTCCCACCAGCGCCCAGAACACCTGGAAGAGAAATTGGCCCACTCTGCCTATGAGGTAGGTGGAGACGCAAATGGACAACACCACAGCCCCAAAGCGAACAGCCTTGGGCCACCCCTCACCCAATCCGAGTCCGTACACCGTCAACGCGATGATGAACACCGAGGCAAAAAAGCCAATGACGGCCCAGAGGGCGGAGAACTCAAATAGGCCGGGCTCAGGGGGCAGAGCGGGTTGGTCGGCCCACATCTCTTCTTCTGAGTCGTAGTAGGCGACCGAACCGTCGGGCCGTCGCTTGGAGTACCTGGTTGCCATTGCTTCGCTCCCTGAGTGTCATTGGCGCCATCGGGAAAGTTAACCGGCTGCGGAAGAATTTCCCAGCCTCCCCGGCGCGCAACGCGATCGCCGAGCCAGGTCAGTGACCTGCAGGTCGGTCATGCATTGACGGTCCACACGCGAGCGAGGTTGGCCGCCGCAATCGCCAAGGGTTGGGGGCTTGGAGATCTGAGTCGTTGACCTGTCAGGCCCGCGAGCAGCGGATACCATTGCCTCATCGCCTTGGTCCGTGGTGGCTCTCAATGATTGATTCGACAGTCCGGTGGGGCTTTGTTGAGTGCGGAAGCGTCACCGAGAGGAAGAGTGGCCCTGCATTCAATAGCGTTCCCGGCTCGCGCATCGTGGCGGTGATGCGCCGCGATGACCGTGCTCTCCTTCATCGCGATCAGCATCAGATTGTCAGCCTGCTCCCGGGTGCATAGCTGGGACCAGTACAGGTAGTCGTGAATGATGGCGGCTCGGCCATACCAACCTGTTGTGGGGATGGCGATATGAAGGATTCTCGGGATGGACGCTACGTCAGGCACGAAGCCGGACGGTACCGTGATCACCTCCTGGGTGTCACCGATCCGCTAGTTCAGATCCTTGTCCTGCAGCCAGAACCGTCCATCTGCGAACTCGGTGGTTGTGGCAGCCGGCGGCGCCATGGTGGGCATCCCAATCCGGTGTGAGCAGGCGCTCAATCCAAGGACTGTGGGCAGCAAGGCAAGTCGGCACATCAACGTGATCGTGCTGTTCATGAGTCCCCCTGTGGGGCCGGTCCTCGCCGGCCTGAGCGGATCCTACCTTCAAGCGTGGCCGGATGGCTTGATGGTCAGAAGCGACAGAGGAGGGGGGCTCGATGTGGAAGCGGGGGTGTGGCCGCTCCAATCCCTGCCACGAACGGTGAGATCATGCCCGCGCGATCCTCCCCGGTCGCAAGCCGCGCGAGCAGCTGCGACTAAGGCGGGGTCCCGCTGTCAGCGTGGCCTTGGATGCTGGAACTAAAGTCCGCTACAGAGACTCCGGCGACAACGCGACGGAGTCTTGCGCTGGAGCCCTTGTTGACGCCAACGTAGGGCTCCAAGGGCCAAGAGCTAAAGGACGTCAATGGCGCCAAGGTCTTCGTGCTCTTCGAGCGCTGTACGCGCAGGACAGTCGGCAGGCGAACTGCCTCGTATTTGGGGAGCCGACCATCCAGGTTGCTGCCCCATCGGTCTTCCCCTGCTTGTTTTGGTTACGCCGTAGAGCGGTTCCCGTGAGGATAGGCACACTACCCATCCCAAGCCCTGCAAGGAGAGAGAGCAAATGCATACCTATCTGGATCGCAAGACCCTCGAAAGAAGCGACTTTGCTGATTGCTGTCTCTTCACCGGTGTTGTTCCCGCAAAGGAAACGCAGGAACACGTGATACCAAAGTGGATGATCGTCGCGCACGATCTTCATCACAGGAGGCTTGAGATGGGCTCCCCGAGCGCGATTGCGAAGATGCGGGAGTTCAGGGTCAAGGCAGACGCCGACAGCAACGAGCTCTTTGGTACCGTGGAGAACAGGATCAGCCTGGGCAAGGCCAGTCTTGATGAGATCCACCTGTGGCATAAGAAGATATCGGCAGGCATGACCCTCAGGCACTGGACTCTGTCCCGAAATACGAGGAATCCAATGGCGCCTCCTCCGCTTGACGAAGCTGCCGCGCCGATGGTGCTGATGGACTTTCAGTCGGATTTTGATAGCTTTCGGCAGGGTTCTTACGTCAGGACTGGATCCACGATCAGCATGGATTCGCCGATTGCCGATGGCTGGCTTGCCCATGTAATTGGATCCGTCCGGAGAGAGACAGAGCACAACTTCCAGCACCGTCCTTTTGCCTTGGTGGGTACGAGCGTTTGCAAGACACTTCATGTGTCAATGCTGCACGACCTTGGCCGTGATTTTGAGAGGGCGGCCATTGCCGGGTGTTGGCAAGAAAAGCTCTCTGAGTGCGATAGTGTGCTGAAGCTTCAGGTGGCTTTGGCAGGGGCGCTCACCACCGTCGTCGACGAATGGGCGAAGCAGTTGAACGGGGGCACTCTGCTTCAGTCCATGTACCACGACTTGGCCTACCAACTCGGCGTGGAGATCAGAGAGGACGGAGCGTGGCGGGCTCGCCAGTGAGCTTCAGGCCGGGCTGGAACGTCCAGCCCGCTGAGCTCTTCATCAACATGTGTCTTGGATACCGCGCAACTCTGTAGCGATCAATAGGCCTGATCACTTCAAAACATGAGCTAGCTTCGCTTTGAGCGCGCTGATTCGTCTGGAGACAGAGGCGTGGCCGCGAAGGCCAGACTCTCGCGCAATTGTCGACGCGTTCTTACCCATGCGAAGCGCCAGGACGAGCCGTCGCTCCTTCTGATCGAGCATGGCGATCACGTCTCGGAACAGAACCTGCTCATACGGTTCGTTCTCCGCAAGATCGTAGGCCGGCGCATCATCGATTGTTTCTACGAGATCGACCTTGAGTTTCGCGCGCTTGGAGTAGAAGCTTCGCTCGAAATCCTCCTTGATCCAAGAATTTGCATCTGAAAAGTCCTCGTGGACGCGGTGCGAGTGAAGGAGCTCGATCAGCGGGTCAAGTGATTCCATGACGCCATCACCATCTATTGCGCACCGAAGAACGTCCTCTCGTTCACCACTGTCGAAGACATCCCAAATGTCTCCGCCCTGCAGCGGGCGATCCACCTTGAACTTGGACCGTTCTTCTTCGGGGAGCGGGGCAAGGATTCGTTCGCGCAGCATATCTATCGGCCTCCATGATTCTTCTTCATGATCTGTCGGCTCAAAGAAGGCATCGCGTCGATCCAGCGCAAGACGATAGATGCGGTGCGCCCAGTACCTGGTGTCCCCAGCAAGCAGACGGAGGGGCGAGTTCGGCGCGAAGGCGTTCGCTCCAAGTCGGGCACGTGGCGATAGAACCGACCACACATGCTGAGAGAAGGCGGCTCGTGCACGTGACCCATATCCTGCATCCAGTGAGCGGTGACCGAAGATCAAGTTCATGACCGTCCGGCGACGCTCCAGATTGTGTTGCTGAAGCAGCGCATCCGGAAGCAACCCGGCGAGCATTACATCCAGTTCGGAGGTCCCGCCGCACGTCGGTACCAGGATCATGTTGGGGTTGCGGCGATCCTCGAGGCATGGAATCGATGCCTTGAGACCATCCATCGCCCTGCCGGAACGGAGGAATCCGGCCCGCTGTGTCGAATTCCACTCGTGGATATGCGCAGTCTGCTCAAGGCCTCCCTCGGTGGGCTCGTCCACGAAGACCAGCTCAAGTGGTCCGTGATCCCAACGATCAACCTGAGTGACTTCGGCTTGGTAGAAGTGAGCATTGGAGATGTGTCGCATAGCTACCTCGGATGGGGGTTACCTATATCCGGCACCAGAAAGCCGAGTTGTGACTTGGCCTTCATTCCCCCATGCCCAAAGAGGGCCGGCCTCGGGGTTTGCGAGACGCAATTTCGCAATCGCGTGTCCTGCACTGTGTGCTTCACGTTGAGACGATTCCCTGACGAGGTTGGCCAGCCAGCCGTCAGCAATGACGGAAGTCGCGGTCAGCCGTTGATCGTCCTGGTCCAGTGCCTCCCGCATCCGGCGAGGGTACTCTCGCTGCCCTGGTCTGGCGTTACAGCTGCGTGCGCCGCCCACGCCCATCGATGCTGTAACGTCCCGCCCCGGTGCACGCCAGCAGCAGGAAGCCGCCGGCGAGGCCCAGGTTCTTCAGGAACATGATCTGCTGGGTCTGGTCGGCGAAGTTGTGGTGGAAGATGAAAGCGGTGACCAGGCTGAAGCCTGCGAGCACGACCGCCACCAGCCGGGTCTGGAAGCCGAGCAGGATGCACAGGCCGCTGCCGATTTCGAACGCGATGGTCGGCCAGAGCAGGATGCCGGGTACTCCCATTGCCTCCATGTAGCCCTGGGTACCGCTGAGATCGCCGAGCTTGCCCAGCCCGGAGACCAGGAACAGGGCCATCAGCAGGATGCGTGCAAGCAGGTAGGCGAGCGAATGCGATGAAGTGCTCACGTCGAGGTCCTCGGAGATGGCCGACGCAGGCGATCGGAGCCCACCGGCGGTGAAGCCCGTGTCTACGCGCCGGGCAGGGCGCCTTGACAGCTGCCGCGCTGCAGTAGACCTTTCCCGCATGATGATCGATATTGAATCGCTCAGCCTTCGCGAGCTGGGTGCCCTGGTGGTTGCCGCTGAACGGCGGAAACAGCTGATTTCCAGCCGCCGTCCGGCCAGTGCGGTGCGGCGGATGCTGAAGGCCGCCGCCGCCGAAGCCGGCTACACCCTTGAAGAACTCTTTGGCGGCCAAGCCTCGGAAACACCTGCGCCCGCCCGAAAAGCCGTCCGCCGTAAATCCGGCAAAGTCGCGCCCAAGTATCGCGACCCGGAATACAAGCGCCTGACCTGGACCGGTCGCGGGCGCATGCCGCGCTGGTTGGCGTCCAAGGTGTCGATGGGCCACAAGGTCACCGATTTCCTGATTCCTGGCTTGGCCAGGCCGACCGCTGGCAGGACCAGCACCATCGGCAAGCGGACCGTCATCAAGAAGGGATGACGCTGCAGCACTGCTACCCTGCCCGGGTCTTTCAACCAAGGAGCACGGGATGGCACACGAGAGTGGCATGACGATCACGCCGAAAGCCCTGCACGCCGCCGCAGTGGCGGGCATGTTGGTCAGCCTGCTGGCCTGGGCGGTGGAATGGAGCGGAATGGCCTATGTCTGCCCGTACTGCCGCGTGCAGCGCACGGTCATCGGCGTGCTCGGCCTGCTGACGCTGTTCGCGCGCCCGGGGAGCCTCATCGTGCCCTGGTTGTCGTACACAGCGGGTGGCTTCGCGTTCGTGGTCGCAGCGATGCAGCACTTCAACGGTTGGAAACGCATTTCCGCAGGCGACTTCAGTTTCAATGAGCAGTGGTACATCGACCCTTGGCTGTTGTCGGGCTGCGCAATGCTGATCCTGGTGGCGCAGCTGATGCTGGTGCAGGCCGCCTGCCGGCGCAGCTTGCGCTGAGTGTTTCCACGCATGGCGTGGAACTACCCGTTCTGGAACACCGCCAGCTGCGCGGCGAAGGCGCGCTGGTAGGGGGGCCGCTGCGTCGCGCGGGCCACATAGGCGGCCACCGTCGGATACTCGTCGAGCAGCCCGCTGCTCTTCAGGCGCAGCAGCACCGAGACCATCATCAGGTCGCCCACGCTGAAATCGCCGTCCAGCCACGGCGCCTTGGCCAGCCATGTCGACAGTTGCGCCAGTCGCGCCCGAACCCGCTCATCCAGCAGCGGCAGCCGCTGTGCGTACCACGGCTGCTCGCGCTCCAGCACCCAGGCCATGGAGCGCTCAACGATGGGGGGCTCCACCGTGTTCAGCGCAGCGAACATCCACATGATCGCGCGCATGCGGGCGTCCGCGTCGCGCGGTAGCAGGCCGGGGTGCTGTTCGGCCAGATGCAGGACGATGGCGCCGGATTCGAACAGGGTCCGGTCGCCCTCCTGCCAGGTGGGAATCTGCCCGAACGGATTGCGTGCCAGGTGTACGGGCTGCTTCATCTCGGTGAAGGTGAGCAGTTGTACGTCATAGGCTACCGACAGTTCCTCCAGTGCCCAGCGCACGCGCATGTCACGGGCCAGGCCCTGGCCACGGTCGGGGGAGGTGGCGAAGGCGGTGAGGATGGGAGGCATGGGGTCCGCAATCAAGGAGGGCTTTGATGATCTGACGAGCGAGTGTGCCGGAAATCGACATGGGTGTCGGTGCTCTGCACGTCGCCTGCACATGTCCTGCACGCACGCACCGTCGCCGATCCATCAGTCTGCCGGGGTCATCCGCAGAGACAGGTAGCAGGCATGAATACTCCCGGAAAACCGAAACCCAGTTGGCGCCAGAGAAACGTGCTGATGGGAGCGATCGCCGCGGTCCTGGTGATCGTACTGATCATCCTTTTCGTACCTTGGTGAGCCTGCCCGGGCTCGCTCGATGTGATCCACGCGCCACTGTGGCGTGAAGCAGTCAGTGCGGGTTGAGTGACGTGATGTGCGTATCAATCGCTGCTCACCCGGGAACCACACAAGCATGTCCACAGTGGATACGCAGGCAGCGCAGTCGAAGCTGCTTTTCTCCCCTGAAACGAAGATACAGGAGCAACGCCATGAGCACCCAGTCCACCATCGAACATCGCCTCAACGACCTGATCGAGATCGCTCGTGACGGCAAGTCGTTCTATGAAGAAGCGGCGACCAAGGTGAAGGATGCCGAGCTGTCGGCCTTGTTCACCCGCATCGCCGGCGTCAAGGGCCGCATCGTCGCGGCGCTGAGTGGTTCGGTGGCTGCCAGCGGCGGCAAGCCTGCCGAGCATGGCACCGTGGTGGGTTCGATGCAGCAGTTCTACGGCAAGGTGCGTGCAGCCTTCGGTGACACCAACTATGGCTATGTGGCCGAGCTGGAAGAGTCGGAGGACCGCCTGCTGGGCGCGTTCAAGGACGTGCTGAAGGACAACGAGCTGCCGCCGGCGGTACGCCAGGAAGTCACCCAGCTGTTGCCGGAAGTGCAGGAATGCCACAACGTGATGCGCGCGCGCAAGCATGCGATGAAGGCGGCCTGACGATCAGCGGCGTCCCACTCCCCAGGGACGCCGCGGCCGGGGCGGCACCGCTGCCCCGGCCACCCTGAATCGGTCGCTGCTACACTCTTGCCGGTTCCGCACTGCCAACAATGAGCACCATGAACAACGGGAACGGTCCGCAGACAGTTCGCTGAGCCGCAACAACGACGCAGACGTTGTTGCGGTGAACATCCCTGCGATGCATGCGAAGTGGATGGATCACCGCCGGACTCACTCTGGGCGGAGACTCCCCATGTTCAATCGACAGGCCCCGCGTTGGGCCCATACCCTGCCATCGGCCATTGCGCTGATGGCGCCGTTCGACCTCCTGGCCTCGCTGGCCATGGATATCTATCTACCTGTAGTGCCCTTGATGCCCGGCGCGTTGGGAACATCGCCTGCGCGGGTGCAATTGACGCTGAGCATCTACCTGCTGGTGCTCGGCGTCGGCCAACTGCTGTTCGGCCCGTTGTCCGACCGGATCGGGCGCCGCCCCGTGCTGTTGCTGGGGGCGCTGCTGTTCACCGTTGCCTCGTTTGCGCTGGCGCTGTCCAGCAATAGCGGGTTCTTCCTGGCCTGGCGCACAGTGCAGGCGATTGGCGCGTCGGCAGCGCTGGTAGCGACGTTTGCCACCGTCCGCGACGTATACGCGGATACACCGCAGGGGGCGTCCTTGTATGGACTGTTCGCTTCGATGCTGGCCTTCGTGCCGGCACTGGGGCCGATGCTGGGTGCACTGGTGGCTGCGGCAGCAGGCTGGCGTGCGATCTTCGTGCTGCTGGGTGTGCTTGGCCTGGTCGCCGTCCTGCGTGCGCAACGCCTGTGGCAGGAAACCCGACCCGCAGGGCGCAGGGACGCTGGACCGGCACTGCAGAAAATTCTTCGCAGTGGTGCCTTCTGGGTCTACACGCTGGGATTCAGTGCCGCGATGGGCACGTTCTTCGTGTTCTTCTCGATCGCACCGCGCGTGCTGGTCGAGCGCATGCAGTACTCCCAGATCACCTTCAGCCTGGCGTTCGCGACGGTGGCACTGGTGATGATCCTCATGTCGCGCATGGCGAAGACGTTCATCGCGCGCTGGGCGGTGCCTGGCACATTCGTGCGTGGCCTGTGCGTGATGGTGGCGGGCGTGTTGTTGATGGCGCTCGCTGCGGAGTTGCCACTGTCATTCGCCAGCGTCGTGCTGCCCATGTGGGGCATCGCGGTGGGGCTGGTGATGGTGGTTTCGGTGGCTGCCAACGGCGCGTTGAGTGAGTTTGCCGATGCGTCGGGTATGGCGGTGGCGCTCTACTACGCGATGCAGAGCCTGATCGTGGCCTGCTTCGGAACACTGGCTACGGTGCTGCTGCCGGGCGATACGGTATGGCCGCTGGTGGCCTATGGGCTGTTGCTGCCAGTGGCCAGCCTGGTCGCCGCGGCGATGTTGCGCGGCTGCCGCTAGCCTCGGCCGGTGATAAAAAAAGGGCGGCCATCAGGCCGCCCCAATCCTTCATGAGAACACGTGACGGGAACTAGAAGCGCACCGACCAGCGCACATTCGCACTGTGGTCGCGGCTTTCACTGCCGTACTGGCCGCTGTAGCCCAGTTCCAGCTGCTGGCGCTCGGTCAGCCAGGCCGACAGGCCCAGTTCGGCCACCACCGCGTTGTCGGCGATCGGCGCGCCGTTGACCGCAAACGTCGTGCTTCCGTTGGCGAAGGCCAGGTTGGCGACCTGGCTGCGATCACCGGAAGCGCGGCGATAGCCGACGCCACCGCGCAGGTGCAGCCAGCTCTCCTGCTGGAACGAAGCCTTCAGTCCCTTGTCGAAGCGCAGGCCGGCAGTGGCAATCGTGGTTCCGGTATCGTCCACCTTGCCCTGCAGTGCCGCTGCTCCACCGCGTTCGTTGACGCGCTTGAGGTCCACTTCGACACGTGCGACCTGCAGGTAGGGCTCCAGCCCGGCTTCCGGGCCACCGAAGCGGTAGCCGGCTTCGATGAAGGCCTGGCGGGTGCGGGCGTCGTAGCGCGCGCTCAGGCTGTCGCTGAAGCCTGCGAAGGCGACATCACGCGTACTCTTCACCTCGTGCTTGCTCCACGCCACACCACCGCGCAGGCCGAAACCGCCCCAGTTGTGGCTGGCGTAGGCACCGAAGTGGGTGTTGTCGATCTTCGACTTGGCGCGACGCTCCTGCTGCTTCACGTCGGTGCGGCCGGTGCCGGCCAACACGCCGACCTGCCAGCCGGAGAACTCGCGGTCGATGCCGACCAGCAGGCCGTTGCTGTTGGCTTCGGTGCGGGCAGTGTTGACGTCACCGTCCAGCTTGCTGTTGCCACCGATGGCCTGCACCCATGCACCCGTCGCGTCACCCACGTCGCTACCGGGTGCGGCGGCGCCGGCACGGCGTGACAACGCGGCATCGCGCACGTAGCGGCTGCCCTCGACCAGGGCGATGGCCGTGGCCGGATGCAGCTCGCCGCTGAGGCCGTCGAGCACGCCTCCGACCTGCTGCGGGAACAGCTGCGTCAGCGGTTTGGGCAGACCCTGGGCGATCGGCAGCAGGTCGGCGGCCGCTGCCACTGCACGCTGGTTGGGCGTGTTGGCAGCCGTGGTCAGTGAAGCGCCACGGGCGACGTCGATGCGCGTGCCGTTGGTACCGTAGGCCAGGCTGAACTGCAGGAACGGGGAAAACGCGCTGAAGTCGGTCTTGGCGAACTGGCCGTTGACGCCTCCGTCGGCACGCAGGAAGTTGAACTGCTCGCCGAGGTAGTACACGCCCGGCTCCGGCAGCGCGACCAGCGTGCCGCCAAGGGTGGCGGTGCCGGTCACGTGCAACTGGTCACTGCGGCCACCCGGGGCCAGCTCGGCGGCATAGACGCCAGTGGCGCCCTGCACGTAGTTGCCGTTGATGGTCAGCGTGCCGATCGAGTTACCCGGCGCGATGATGCCGTCCACGCGGGTATTGCCGAGCGTGCCGACGCCCTTCAGCAGGCCATTGGCGCCGACCGTGGTGGTGCCGCCGGTCTGCGTGCCGTTGAAGGACACCACGCCGCCGTTGATCACCAGGTTGCTGTTGTTCAGCACGCCGCTGGCGCTGACCGTGCTCACGCCACCGGTAGTGGTCAGTGCGGTGGAGACCAGGCTGCCGTTGAGCAGCAACTGGCCACCCTGTACTTCGACTGCCGAGGTGAGGGTGTTGGTGCCGTTCAATTCCAGCGTACCGTCCTGCAGTACCGCGCCGTTGAAGCTGTTGTTGCCGCTCAGGCGCAGCCAGCCGATACCGGATTTGGTCAGCTTGCCAGGGCCACCGATGTCGTTGGTCCAGTTGTCCCAGGCATCGCCTTCCCAGACTTTCAGGCCGCCGGCTTTCTGGTTCATCACCACGTTGGTGTCCACGCGCAGCGAGCCATAGCCTTCGATGGCCTTCTTCAGATCCACCATGCCCCAGCCGTAGATCGGATCGATGCCCGCTGCACCCAGGTCGCGTGCGGTGGTCAGCAGCACGTCGCGGACCTGGGCGTTGTCCAGATAGGGGAAGCGCTCCATCAGCAGGCCGAGCGCGCCGGTGATGTGCGGCGCCGCCATCGATGTGCCCGTCTTGGTGCCATAGACATACTGGTTGTTCTCGCTGTCGATGATCAGCCGCACGTAGGCGGAGGTGTTTTCGATGCGGCCCTGGATATCCCCGGAAACGATGGTGCTGACGATGTCGGTGCCGGGTGCCGAGATGCACCAGTTGGCGGCAACGCCACAGATGCTGGAACTGCCATCGATCACGTAGTCCGTTTCGCCCGCAGCGGCGTTGGGCCGGCGGACGTTGGCCACGGCCAGCCAGTACGGTTCCAGTTCGGGCTTCCAGCGCGGCATGGCGGCCGTGATGCCGGCGACGGCGCCGCTGCCGTTGCCAGCCGACCAGACCTGGATGAGGGTGGAGCCCGGGGTATCGCCATTGCTGGCGTAGATGCTGCCGTACACGCCGTAGTCGGCACCGATGTTGGCGTACTGCTGGTCCAGCGCGGCGGCGGTCATGTTGCGCGTGGAGATGCCCCAGCTGTGGTTGATGGCACGCACGCCCTGCGCCTGGATCTGTGCATACATGTCCAGCGTGGCGGCGTCATCCGGATCGGTGCGGTAGACCGCGCGCGGGCGATAGTAGTTGTCCGGATCCAGGCGCCACTCATAGTAGGTGTCGCCGAACACGCGGGCGGCGGTGAGATCCGCACCAAAGGCCACGCCATGCATGCCGGTGCCATTGCGGTTTGCGCCGATGGTGCCAAGCACATGCGTTCCGTGGTCGGCGTAGCTGAAGCCATAGGGCTGGCCGGCCGCGATCAGGCGTGCCGCGAGTGCGGCCGGAACGCCGGCACCGAGGCCATAGTAGTTGTAGCCGGGCTGTTCGCCGCGGGTCTGCCCGCAGGCACCGGTCCCCGCGACCACACCCGGCGTCGGGCAGTCGGCACCGATGGTGATGCTGGAGGTATTGCGTCCTGCAAACTCCGGATGCGCCAGTGCGGACCCCGAGTCGAACAGCGCCAGGCGCACACCCTTGCCGGTCAGGCCGCGTGCATAGGCGTAGTCCGCGCCCATCGCACCCAGGCCCCAATCGGCGTTGAACTCATCGCTGCGCCAGCTGGCCGGATCGCCCGGGTTGCCAAGAACGGCGGTGCTGCTGGCGGCAGGTGCAGCGGCCGTCGCTGCGGGTGCAGCGTTGGCAGCAGGCTGCGCCCATGCAGCCTGCATCTGGCGCTGCTGCTGCCAGGCCTCGAGTGATTCGCTGGCCATGGCCGGCAGTGCAGCGGCCAGCAGCAGCGAGCTGGCGACGGCAAGCGCCAGCGGGCGGTGCGACAGGGAGCGGGACGAACGGCCGTACAGCGGGTGATTCATCGGACAACTTCCTTGGTTGACGGACATCAAGGCCGTTAACGCAACGGCATGGCGATATCCCCCAGTAATGTGAAGGGATTTTTATGAACGTGTTAATGTTTTGTGATCGGTGCACGACGTGGCTCCGCCGGGCCGGGCACCGCGACCTTTCTTGCCGAGGCCTTGGAGCCGTCCATGCGTAACGCATTGCGTAAACCACAGTTGGCGATATTGGGTAGTGCCGATCCTGGCAGCGACGCGTTCGAGCGCGCAGCTGAAGCAGGGCGTTTCCTGGCCGTGCAGGGCATCACGCTGGTCAGCGGCTGTGGCAGTGCCGCTACGCGGGTAGCTGCCGAGCAGGCAGTAGCCGCCGGTGGCCAGGTGCTCAGCGTGATCCCGGAAAGCGGCATGCCGGCAGCCGATTGGCCCGCCACGGTGGTGGTGCCCTGTGGCATGGGCGATGCGCGCAACCTGATCATGGCCCTGGCCGGTGATGCCTGCATCGTGATCGGCGGGCGCGCCGGTACGATCTCGGAGGTTTGCCTGGCCTGGCTGCACAAGCGGCCGCTGCTGCCGCTGGTGGGGGCCGGTGGCTGGTCCGATGCGCTGCCGGACAACCCGCCGGACGAGCGCGGCAATTCGCCGATCCTGCCGTGGCGCAACATTGATGAGCTGGCCGGACAGCTGCGTGTGCTGGGGTTGCTGCACCGCTGAGTCGAGCGGCATCGGCCTTCACCCAGCGTCCCGTGTGCAGCGCTAAGGTGGCCCGGCCTGGGCTCACCAGGCTTATCAAGGAGCGATGTCGATGCGTACTTTCAGGAAAGTGATCGCCGGTGTTGTGTTCGCGTTGGCCTGCAGCGGCTCGGTGGCCGTGGCCGGACCGGTCCAGCCCTGCGATCTGCCCTGCTGGAAGGCTTACCAGGCATGTGTGTCCGGTGGTGGTGATGCCATGGAATGCCAGTACGAATACGATCAATGTGTCATGGAGCGCTGCGGCGCGGTGTAAGCCCAGCCATGCTGGGCTGAAGACGGGCCTCGTCCGTGGCGGGGCTCTTCTGTTCGTGCGCAAGGTCGGGCAGTCTCGACACGTTCTTCCTGGTGGAGTGGAACATGGCCGTCAAGCGTGTCGTCGCCAACATCGCCACGTCCGATCCCTCACGTGCCGCTGCGTTCTATGGCGAGCTGCTCGGCATGCCGGTGGTGATGGACCATGGCTGGATCGTCACCCATGGCGGGCAGAGCAGTGCGCTGGCGCAGGTCAGCTTCGCCAGTGAAGGAGGCTCGGGCACGCCGGTGCCGGACCTGTCGATCGAAGTGGACAATCTGCAGGACGTGCTGCAGCGCATGCGCGCGGCCGGCATCGCGCTGGAGTATGGCCCGGCCGACGAACCCTGGGGCGTGCGGCGCTTCTTCGTCCGCGATCCGTTCGGTCGGCTGTTGAACATCCTTGCCCACGCCTGAGCGGTGGATGGTGCCTCGCCACGCCTGACGGTGCGCGCGGGACGATGACCGTCTACCGGCGTGCTGGCCCTGCTCGCGGCATCCGGGCTGCTCCGGCAGCCCAGGCGCGCCTGGACGCGCCGCGGTCAGCCCTGCTGGCGTTGTGGACCGTCCCTCGTTGGCGTCGCTTCGGCCGCTTGCCGCTGCTGCCGTGCATTGGCGTGGCGAGCGTGCCCGCCTTCGCGGCCGATCGCTGCCATGTGCTGGCGGTTGCGGCTGATCGCCTCGCCGCCCTTGCGGCCGGCCACGCGTGCCTCGGCCGGGCTGAACTCGTGTGCATTGCCGGACGCATGCGCGGCGCGTCCTCCCTTTGCGGCGATCGCGCGCTGCTTGTCCTGGTCCATCGAGGCGAAGCCACGATGGGAAGTGCCGTGGTGCTGGCCGGCCATGGGAAGGCTCCCGTTGCATGGAAGGGAAGCTCATCCTTGCCGGTGCCCGGCTAACGGAGTGTCCGCACCGGTGCGGCTGCCTTCACGCCGCACCGTACTGCTTTTCACGGCGCAGGTACGCTGCCGCGCGCGCCGCCCTGCGTGGCCAGGACGAACTGCACCCTTCACCTAGGCCGGACAGCCGGCCGCGCAGTGCGCACGTTGGAGCTGCGCCTGGGCAACGGCGGCTGGACCTTCCTCAGCGAAATCGAAATGGCCGCAGAGCAGTAAGGCTTCAGGGCTGGCGGGCGTCCTGCAGGCGCTGCGCGAAGGGCCGCTGTGCGAGCGCTGCAAGGGCGTCGCGTAGTACCTGCTCCAGCGGCTGCCCCAGATCGGCATCGAGGCTGCGCGCCGCACGCGCGGTGGCCTGCCATTGCGCCTGCAGCGCAGGCATCGCGCGCTGTGCGCGGGGGCTCAACTGCAGGATGCGTTCACGCCCATCGTCGCCGCTGGACGCGTGCAGCCAACCATCGCGCACCATCGCCGCCACGGTCTGGCTGAGCGCCGAATGGCTGAGCCCGCAGGCCGATGCCAGGTCCTTGATCCGGCAGGGGCCCTGCGCCATCAGCGTGCGCAGCACCGGTGTGTAGCGGGGCCGGTAGTCCAGTTGCAGGTCCCGGTAGGCGTGCTCGACCGCCGGGTCCAGCTGGTCGAGCAGGGCGCGCAGCAATGTGCCGAGCGTGGCGTGTTGGAGATCCATGACCAGGATGATATATAAGCGCTTATATATCTTCAACGCGGAGGTGGTTGATGGCCGTGTCCTGGATGCTCGTTGCGTTGCTGGCAGGGGCCTGCCCGGCGCAGGACGGAGTGCTGCGCGCGGCGGCCACCGCCGTGCAGGCGCAGTACCTTGACGAGGCGGAGGGCGCCCGTATCGCCGATGCCCTGCGCACCTGGTCGGTGCAGCAGCGCTATGCGGACAGCTGTTCGGATCCGGTTGCGTTCAGCGCACGCCTGAACCAGGACCTGGACATGTTCGATGGCCACTTCCATGTTGAACGCGTGGACGCAGCGGCCGGCCAGGACGACTGGTTGATGGCCTGGCGCGCCGATGCCCGCAGCAATGGTGCCGGCGTGCGCGAGGTTCGGGTGATGGAGGGCAACATTGGTTACCTGCGCCTGAGTACCTTCTATCCGCTGGATCTGGCGCGCCCGAAGTTCGCTGCGGCCCTTTCCCTGCTGGCCGACACCGATGGCCTGGTGCTGGATCTGCGCCAGAACGGGGGCGGCGACGATGCAAGTGCCGACCTGCTGGTACGCACGCTGCTGGACGCGAAGATCGCCGCGGTGCAGCAGCTGGACCAGCGCGGCCGGCGCACGCCGGTACCGCTGCCGCCTGCCAGCCTGCCTGCGTACCTGAAACCGCTGGTGGTGCTGATCGACCGTCGCACCGGTTCGGCGGCCGAGTTCGTCGCCTATTCGCTTCAGGCACTGGGCCGCGCGCGGATTGTCGGCACGCGCAGTGGCGGTGCCGCGCATATGTTTGGTGATCCTGTGCTGCTGCCCGATGGCTATCAGATCAGTATTCCCGACCGGCAACCCATCAATCTGCGCACCGGTGGAAACTGGGAACGTACTGGCGTGAGGCCTGATGTGGCCGGCGGCGACGATCCGCTGTTCATCGCGCGGCAACTGCTGGCGTCTGCGAAGTCGTCAAGATGAACGCACGATTGCATGGCTGTCCTATCGCGGATGCGCGATTGCATGCCTAGAATCGAAGCATCCCGGTAGTTCCCGGGCGCTTCGAGTGAATGGACTCAATGAAGATTCTGTTGACCGGCAGTTCCGGCCGCATCGGGCGCGCGATCTTCGGTGCGTTGGCGGCCGCCCACGAAGTGGTGGGGCTGGACCGCAGTCCGTTTGCCACCACGCGCATCATTGCCGATGTCAGCGATCGGCAGGCCGTCGCGCGCGCGGTGCAGGGCGTGGATGCGGTCATCCATACCGCGGCCCTGCATGCCCCGCATGTCGGCCTGGTGCCGGATGCGGTGTTCCAGCAGATCAACGTGGAGGCCACCGCACACCTGCTGCAGGCGGCACGCGAAGCCGGTGCACGGCGCTTCGTGCTGACCAGCACCACTGCGTTGTATGGCCATGCCGTGGTGGCCGGTGGCTGCCGTTGGATCGACGAAGACACCGAGCCGCTGCCGCGCACGATCTACCACCGTACCAAGCTGCAGGCAGAGACCCTGGCCGAAGCCGCCGCCACGCCGGGCTTCAGCGTTCGCGTGCTGCGCATGGGCCGGTGTTTCCCGGAACCGCCCGAACGGATGGCGATGTTCCGCCTGCATCGCGGCATCGACGCCCGCGATGTGGCCAGCGCACATGCTGCACTGCTGCTCGACGAAGGCGCCCGGTTCGCGCGCTATCTCGCCTGCGCACCGACGCCGTTCCGGCGCGAGGACTGCCTGGAACTGGCCACCCACCCGCGCAGCGTGCTGGCCCGTCGCGCGCCGCAGCTGCTGGCCGAGTTCGAACGCCGTGGTTGGCCGCTGCCATTGAGCATCGACCGTGTCTATGACAGTGCCCGCCTGCGCAGCGAGCTGGGCTGGCAACCGTGCTTCGGGCCGGACGACGTACTGCAGCAGTATGCCGTCGGCAGCATCGAGGTACTGCCGCGGGCACAGTGGATCAAGGACCGCGTGGCCGAGTGAGGGCATCGCGAGGGGGGAACGCTGAGCCGACCCTGAGCGGATTCAGGAATGTGCAGGCCGACCGCCTCAACCTCGTTGGCGGGCGGCCGCTAACCCAGTGCGCTTCCAGCGCCGGGCGCGCCCCGGCTGCCGGTGGCCTGCGCGACGGATCGCGCGCCTGCGCGGTGCCCTCGTGGTGCCGGTCGTCCTGAACTGCTTGCGGACCCTCCCATGTCTTCTTCCCGCTCTGCCACTGCCCAACGCCCGGGCAGCATCGCCCACAAGTTGATGCTGGGCACCGCCGTGATCGCGCTGCTGTGCTTCGGCCTGACCGCCTTCCTGATCTACCGGCAGGCCAGCGCCAGTCTGATCAGCGCCTCGCGCCAGACCATGACCAGCGAGGCCAACGCTGAGGCGCGCCAGGTGGCGGCTGATCTGGGCACCGCTTTCGCCAGCAATGACGCCATGGTCGAGGCCGTGCTGGCCCAGCGTGCCCGTGGTGACATACCCGACCGCGCCAGCCTGGCGGCGGTGCTCGGCGAACAGCTGCGTGCTCATCCTCAATGGCTGGGCAAGAGCACCATGTGGGAGGCCGATGCCTTCGACGGCAAGGATGCGGAGTTCGTCAATACCGAAGCACACGATGCCACCGGCCGCTACATGAGCTACTGGGCCTGGCAAGACGGCAAACCGCAGCAGTCGGTGATGACCGACTACACCGAGACTGCCAGCGGTTCCGGTGACTGGTACATGGTGCCCAGCCGCGACAAGCTGCCCAAGGTCAGCGAACCTTACGCCTATGACATCGCCGGCCAGAAGGTGCTGATGAGCACCCTGAGCACGCCGATCATCGAGAACGGCAGATTCCTGGGCGTGTTCACCGTCGACTTCTCGCTGGCAGCGCTGCAGAAGCACCTGGCAACGCTGAAGCCGATGGGGGCTGGCCGCGTCGAACTGCTGTCGCCCAAGGGCGTGGTGCTGGCCTCGGCCAATGCCGCCGAGATCGGCAAGCCGCGCAACGATGCCCTGACCCGCAGCATGCTGGCCGACATCGCCGCCGACCGTCCGTTCGAGGCCTTCAGCCCCGACGCGGCCGGCAACGTACGCGTGTATGTGCCGCTGCGCGTGGGCGACGCCCCGCAACGCTTCGCGCTGGGCGTGGTGATGCCGCATGCGGTGATCGTGTCTGAGGCACGCCAGCTGCTGTGGCTGACCCTGCTGGTCGGCGTGATCGCCGCGCTGACCCTCAGCGCCGGCGTCTACGTGCTGCTGCGCCGCCTGGCGATCCGCCCGTTGGCCGAAGCGGTACGCGTGGCCGGTGATGTCGCCGCCGGCAAGCTGGACAGCACGCTGCCGGCGCGCAGCAACGACGAAGTGGGGCGCCTGCTGGACGCAATGCAGGGCATGCGTGGGCAGTTGCAGTCGGTGATGGCTGCGCAGGCCGAAATGGCGCGCCGCCACGATGCCGGTGAACTCAGCTATCGCATGGATGCTGCGGCCTTCCCGGGCGAGTACGGCCGCATGGTGGCCGACAGCAACCAGCTGGTGGCCTCCAGCAATGCGGTCACCCAGCGCCTGGTTGAAGTGATGCAGCGCTATGCCGTGGGCGACCTCAGCGTGGACATGGAAGCGCTGCCGGGCGAGAAGGCGGTGTTCACTGCCGCAATGGTGACCACCAAGCGCAACCTGGCTGCGATCAACGAGCAGATCCAGCAGCTGGCCGCCGCCGCCGCCGCCGGTGACTTCGCCGTGCGCGGTGATGCACTGCGCTTCGACCATGATTTCCGCCGCATGGTGGAGACGCTGAACACAATGATGCAGGTCAGCGACCACAACCTGGCGGCACTGTCGACGCTGCTGCGCGCGATCGCCGCCGGTGACCTCAGTGCCCGCATGCAGGGCGACTTCCACGGCGTGTTTGCGGTGATGCGCGACGATGCCAACAGCACCGTGCAGCAGCTGACCCAGATCGTCGGCCAGATCCAGCAGTCGGCGGCCAGCATCCGCCTGGCCGCCGGTGAGATCGCCGCCGGCAACAGCGACCTGTCGCGCCGCACCGAACAGCAGGCCGCCAACCTGGAAGAAACCGCCGCGTCGATGGAAGAACTGACCTCCACCGTGCGCCAGAATGCCGACCATGCGCTGCAGGCCAACACGCTGGCCGGTTCCGCAGCGGGTGTGGCCAGCGAAGGCGGCCAGGTGGTCAGCCAGGTGGTGCACACCATGGAGCAGATCGAGGCGTCTTCGCAGCGTATCGCCGAGATCATCTCGGTGATCGATGGCATCGCGTTCCAGACCAACATCCTGGCGCTGAACGCGGCAGTGGAAGCGGCGCGCGCCGGTGAACAGGGCCGTGGCTTCGCAGTGGTGGCCAGTGAAGTGCGGGCGCTGGCGCAGCGCTCGGCGGGTGCTGCAAAGGAGATCAAGGAGCTGATCGACGCCTCGGTGGCCCAGGTCGGTGCCGGTGCGCAGCTGGTGCACGGTGCGGGGCGCACCATGCAGGACATCGTCGGTCAGGTCGGCCGGGTCAACGAAATCATGGCCGAGATCTCGGCCGCGTCGCGCGAACAGTCGGCCGGCATCGAGCAGGTCAACCAGACCGTGGTGCAGATGGACGAAACCACTCAGCAGAACGCCGCGCTGGTGGAGGAAGCCAGTGCCGCCGCCCGTGCGATGGAGGAGCAGGCCGAGCAGCTGGCGGTGGCGGTGTCGCGCTTCCGCCTGCAGGCCGAGCCGGAGGGCATGGCCCGCCGCGCGGCCTGATGCCGGAAACGAAGACGCCCGGCGGGTGCCGGGCGTCGGTTGCATCCTTGCCGCGCATCCTGCGCAGGTCTGATGGCTCAGAACAATCCTTCAAACGGGTTCCAGCTGGCGCGTCCTTCCACCTTCTCCAGGTAGTAGCTGTAGTTGGTGCTGGAGGCGACCAGCAGGTTCATGGCGATGAACAGCATGCGCCCGACGACATCCGGCAGGAACATGGTGACGATGGCCAGCGCGATGTTGATGCCGATCACCACCAGTGCCTTGCGCCACATGCCGAGAATCAGCAGGTAGATGGCACCGAAGAACAACGCGAAGAAGTTCAGGTTGATCTTCAGGCGGTCACCAAAGGACAGTGCCTTCCAGGCCTGCTTGAAGCCGGGGTTCTTGGGGGCGCCGTGCTGGCGGAAGAAGTTGAAGCGGAACTGCCACTTCGGGCTGAACTGGGACAGGTCAGTGGTATTCATTGGGAAACATCCCTGTGAGAAAACGTTTTCATGATAGGACAAGTCCTATTCAGGATCCAAGCGCTAGCGTCAAGAATGTGACGCCTGCCTTGTTCGCGCGCCTGCGGCCAAGCGCCGCGGCGTCACCCGCCCGCCTTGTTTTTAGGATAGGGTGCGCAGTTCCGCTGCCGCACCGGCTGAACCCGTGCGGCGGCGGGATGTCCATGGAGGTTGCATGACCACACCTGCTACACCGGAAAACGCACCGGGACCGGTGCTCCTGCCGACACCTGAAGTGGTGCAGGCACAACAACTGCTCGCACGCCAGCAACTGGCGGTGGCGATGGACCGTGCGCGCACGGCCGCCACGCGGGATGCGGCACCGGCCGCGCTGGAAAGCGAGTAACCCGCAACACCGTCGATCGCGCTGGCATGTCGCCGGCGCGATCACGGCGCGTGCCGCCGGTCAGAACCGCGCGGTCATGCTCAGGAAGTAGCTGCGCCCGGCGACGAAGTAGTCGGTGGAGCCTTCCGCATACAGCTTCTTGTCGGCCAGGTTGCTGACGCCACCGCGCAGGGTCAGCACTTCGTTGACGTTCCATGCCGCGGTCAGGTCATACAGCGTATAGGCCTTGAGGAAGGTCGTGGCGGTGCCGGTCTGCCTGCCGGTGTACTGCGCCGACAGGCTGCCGGAAAACACCGTGCTGGGCGCCCAGTCCAGCGACGAATAGCCGGAGAACTCCGGCGTATCGATCAGGTTGCGGCCGGTGGTCAGGTTCCTGGCTTCCTTCATCCAGGTCGCCGAGGTGCGCCAGCGCCACTGCTCGCCGAAGCGGACGTTGAGGTTGCCTTCCATGCCGCGGGTGCGCGCGCGCTGTACGTTGTTCATGCGCGTCCACCAGATGCCGTTGAACCGGCCCAGCGGTGCGTACTCGATCTTGTTCCGGAAGTCGGTGTGGAAATAGGTCACGCCGACATCGATCAGGTCATTGTCGAAGCTGATGCCGATCTCGCGGTTGGTGCTGGTCTCCGGATCCAGGTCCGGGTTGCCGGCCATGTAGCACCCGCCACGGGTGTAGCCCAGCGGAATCAGCGAGGTGCAGCCGCGGCCCCCGGACTGGGTAGCGGCACTGGCCGAGTTCTCGGTCAGGCTGGGCGCACGGAAGCCCTTGGAGACGCCACCGCGGATCGTCCACTGTTCGGCAGGGTGCCAGACCAGGTACGCACGCGGGCTGACGTGGCCGCCGAACTGCTCGTGATGGTCCAGGCGCGCGCCCACGGTCAGGGCCAGGGTGCGGTGCAGTTTCAGCTCGTCCTCGGCAAACAGCGCCCAGGTGTCCACGTCCAGAGTGGAGCCGCTGACCGCGTTGCCGGCATAGTCGATCGGCGCGCGGCCGATGGTGTCGGTGTTGGTCAGCTCCTGCCGCTTCCATTGGCCGCCTACGGCGAACTGGTGTTCAACGCCGAGGGTGAACGGCGTGGTCAGGCTGCCCTCGATGATCGTATCGGTGGCTTCGGAACGGCCGGCAGCACCGATGCCGTTCCTGTACTCGGTCCAGTACGCACTGATCTTCGAATTGCCGAAGCGCCACTTGCCATCGTGGTTGAGCGCCAGCGAGCTGCGCTTGAGCTCACTGGCACCCCAGGCACCTTCGTCCTGCTTTTCCAGCGACGCATCGATGAAGGCCTGCTGCACGCCGTGCCCGGCTTCCAGCGACAGTTCCTGTGCGTCGCTCAGCTTCCACTGCAGCAACGCATCGACATTGCGGTCCTTTTCGCCCGCGTAGGCATTGCCGGAGACACCGCCGTTGGAGCGGTCCGAATCGCGGCGCATGCTGTTGGCACCGATGCGCAGGCCGAAGCGTTCGCCCAGCGGCCCGGAGAACGTGGCGCCGATCTGCTGGGTATCGCCGCGCTTGCCGTCAGCCGGGCGGGTGTAGCTGTGGGTGGCGCTGCCGTTCCATTCGTCGCCGATGCGCCGGGTGATGATGTTGATCACCCCGCCCATCGCATCGGAGCCATACAGCGACGACATCGGCCCGCGCACCACTTCGATGCGCTCGATCTGGTCCGGCGAGATCCAGTTCAGGTCCTGGCGGCCGAGGTCGGGGCGATAGTTGGTCGAGGCCGAGCTGCCCATGCGCTTGCCGTCCACCAGCACCAGCGTGTAGTTGGACGGCATGCCACGCAGCTTGATCTTGGACTGCTCGCCGACGGCGCTGAGGCCGCCGGTCACGCCCGGTACGCGGCTGAGCAGGGCGGCCAGGTCCGGTACCGGCTGGCGCTCGATGTCCTCACGACTGATCACGCTGATGCTGGCCGGGGCATCCTTGATCCACTGCTGGCTGCCTGAAGCCGTGACCACCACGGTATCCAGGTCCTTGGTGGAGGCATCGGCGTCGGCCTCTGCGGCGGCCAGGCCGGGCAGGGCCAGCAGGCAGGCGGCGGCCAGGCCGGGCAGCGCCAGCAGGCAGGCGGTGGCCAGGCGGGTGCGCGGCAGGCGCGCGGAACGGGAACGGGACGACAGGGACATGACGGCTTCCATGAGAGGTGGGGTGACCCGGTGGAAGCAGCAGGCGCAGGCAGACAGCAGGCAGCCCCCCCCTTCCGTGGGTCGTCGGGTGCGCGGTCAGGACCGGCGCAGCTGGGTGGGTCGCGGCCGCGCGGAAGACGGTGACCTGCCTGGTTGATTAAATGATAACCGTTCGCGTTTGTTACGATCCAGTACCGGGGGCGATGCAGTGACATCTGGCCATGCCCTGGCGTGATCGCCTGCTATTTGCTGAATGGGGACAAATCCCGGTGTAGACCTTCGCACCCGGCTTACATTCTGGGCCCTAGACTGGGCCGCATTTTCGATTCCGCCCCGTTGGAGATCGTGTGGGTTCCGGTAGTGACAGACATCGACTGTGCGGCGTGAGGCCGACACAGCCAGGACAAGTGCGGGCGCCGGGAAAGCGCGCCGGGAACCTTGGTGCATGCAGCCCGGCCGGGATGGCCGGCCGTGCCGACGGCGCGGAGTAAGCGACGATGGGGGTGCAGACCATCCATGCGGAAGCAGGAACGCCCCGGCTTGATGCCGGCTGGGCGCTGCTGCCCGCTGAATCGCCGTTGCCGATGCCCGAACAGACCCTGCGCGAAGGCGCACTGAAGGTCCGGCGGCATCGCACCTCGCCGCGCCTGATCGGCCTGCGCCGGCTGTACCTGTTTGGTGGCACGCTCGGCATGACCGCCGTGGCTACGCGGATGATGTGGCGGGTGCTGTCGGCCAATGGCATCAGCGTGCTCGAAGCCTGCCTGCTGGTGCTGTTCGTCGGCCTGTTTGCCTGGATCGCGCTCTCCTTTGCCAGCGCCCTGGCCGGCTTCCTGACTGCTGTGTTCGACCGGGGCTATCGGCTCGGCATCGACCCGGACAAGCCGTTGCCGGCCGTGCACAGCCGTACTGCGCTGTTGATGCCGACCTACAACGAAGACCCGCGCCGCCTGCTGGCGGGCCTGCAGGCGATCTACGAGTCGGTGGCGGCCACCGGCCAGCTCGACCGCTTCGACTTCTTCGTGCTCAGCGACACCCGCCGCGAGGACATCGCCGCTGCCGAGGAACAGGTGTTCGCCGAGCTGCGCGAGCGTGTGCCGGAGGGGCAGACGCGCCTGTTCTATCGTCGCCGTGGTGACAACAGCGGGCGCAAGGCCGGCAACATCGCTGACTGGGTCCGCCGCTTCGGCGGTGCCTATCCGCAGATGCTGATCCTTGATGCCGACAGCCTGATGACCGGCGACAGCATCGTGCGCCTGGTGGCCGGCATGGAACACAACGCCGACGTCGGACTGATCCAGACCCTGCCGTCGGTGATCGGCGGCCGCACGCTGTTCGCGCGCATGCAGCAGTTCGGTGGCCGCGTGTACGGGCCGGTGATCGCCCGCGGCGTGGCCTGGTGGCACGGCGCCGAGAGCAACTACTGGGGCCACAACGCCATCATCCGTACCCGTGCCTTCGCCGACCACGCCGGCCTGCCGGCGCTGCCGGGGCGCAAGCCGTTCGGCGGCCACGTGCTCAGCCACGATTTCGTCGAAGCGGCGCTGATGCGTCGTGGCGGCTGGGCCGCGCACATGGTGCCCTACCTCGGTGGCAGTTACGAGGAAGGCCCGCCGACGCTGACCGACCTGCTGGTGCGCGACCGCCGCTGGTGCCAGGGCAACCTGCAGCACGGCAAGGTGGTCGGCAGCCGCGGGCTGCACTGGATCAGCCGCACGCACATGCTGATCGGCATCGGCCACTATTTCACCGCACCGATGTGGGCGATGCTGATGCTGATCGGCATCGCCATCCCGCTGTTCCAGGAAGGCATCGATTTCAACGCCCTGCTGCACCTGTCGCCCAGCGTGTACTGGCGCGCACAGGATGAAGAGCAGGTGGTGCGCCTGTTCGCCGCCACCATGGCGGTGCTGCTGCTGCCCAAGGTGCTCGGCTACCTGGCAATGCTGCTGGACCCGGTCGACCGCCGCGGTTGTGGCGGTCCGATCCGTGCCTTCGTATCGATGCTGGTGGAAACCGTGCTCGCCGCGCTGATGGCGCCGGTGGTGATGTACGTGCAGTCACGCGGCGTGGCCGAAGTGTTGTCCGGGCGCGATTCCGGCTGGGACGCGCAGCAGCGTGACGACGGCGGCATCTCGTGGATGGCGTTGATCCGTGGCTACGGTGGCCTGGGTGTGTTCGGCGCCTTCATGGGCGTGCTGGCCTGGGCGGTATCGCCGTCGCTGGCGGCCTGGATGGCGCCGGTGGTGATCGGCATGGTTCTGGCCGTTCCGGTGGTGGCGCTGACCTCCTCGCGCGGCCCCGGTGCTTTCCTGCATCGCCTCGGCCTGCTCGATATCCCCGAAGAGAACATCCCGCCACCGGTGCTGGTACGCGCCGCGCAGCTGCGGCGGGAAGCGGCCGAGCAACCGCCGCTGTACTGATTGCCCCGCGCCAGCGGCATAATGCGGCTCGAACTTGAAGGAGCCGCATCATGCTGCAAACGGTGGAACAGGAAACCGGCGCCTCGCCGCAGTGGTCGGTGATCTGGTTGCACGGCCTCGGCGCCGACGGCCATGATTTCGCGCCGATCGTGCCGGAACTGGTGCGGCCGCACTGGCCGGCGCTGCGCTTCGTGTTCCCGCACGCACCCGTGCGGCCGATCACGATCAACAACGGCGTGCCGATGCGCGGCTGGTACGACATCGTGGGCATGGACTTCCGTTCGCGCGCCGACATGGCCGGCGTGCAGGAATCGGTGGTGCAGCTGGACGCACTGATCGCGCGCGAGATCGAGCGCGGCATCGCGCCGGAGAAGATCTTCCTGGCAGGCTTCTCGCAGGGTGGGGCGATCATCCTGACAGCCGCGCTCTCGCGTACCGCGCCGCTGGCCGGCCTGATCGCGCTGTCCACCTATCTGCCCGAAGCCGACAGCGCCACGCGTGTTGACGGCGCGGTGCAGGTGCCGGTGTTCATGGCCCATGGCAGTGGCGACCCGGTGATCCCGCAGGCCGTCGCAGCGCACAGCGCGCAGGCGCTGCGTACGCTGGGCCTGGATGTGGCGTGGCACAGTTACCCGATGGCCCACCAGGTCTGTGCCGAGGAGATCCAGGCACTGGGTGACTGGCTGCAGGAACGCCTGGGCGCCGCCTGAGCCATGTCGCCGGCCAGCACACCGCCGTGGATGCCGGAACTGTGCCGCCTGCCACGGCTGGCGGCGATGCTCGGCCTGGCCGAGCTGGTGGTGGTGGTACTGGCGCTGGCGCCGGACGGCAGCCGTCACTGGACCTTCGGCGAACTGCTGTCGGCCAGCGGATTCGCGCTGTGGCTGGCGCTGGCGGTGACCGCCAGCCTGTGCCTGCTGCGGCAGACCCTGTCGCGGCTGCCGCCGGTGCTGGGCGCCATTGCGGCGACCGTGCTGGCAACCCTGATCGCGGTGGTCTGCGCTGGCATCGTGCACGCGCTGTACGCGGTGCTGGGCGACAGCTTCGCCAGCGGCATCAGCTTCTGGCGTTTCACCCTCGGCAGCGCGGCAACCACGGCGCTGATCGCCGCGCTGGCGCTGCGCTACTTCTACGTAAGCGATCGCTGGGCCGCGCAGGTGCAGGCCAACGCGCGCGCGCAGGCCGACGCGCTGCAGGCGCGTATCCGCCCGCATTTCCTGTTCAACAGCATGAACCTGATCGCCAGCCTGCTGCATCGTGACCCGGCAGTCGCCGAGCGCGCGGTGCTGGACCTGTCCGATCTGTTCCGTGCCGCGCTGGGGGCGGGCGAGGGCGATTCCACCCTTCGCGACGAATGCGAGCTGGCCGAGCGCTACCTGTCGATCGAATCGCTGCGCCTGGGTGAACGCCTGCAGGTGCGTTGGCAGCGCGACGAGCCGCTGCCATGGGACCTGCCCTTGCCAAGGCTGGTACTGCAGCCGCTGGTGGAAAATGCCGTGCTGCATGGCATCTCGCGCCTGCCCGACGGCGGCACCATCGAACTGCAGCTGGCGCGCGAGGGCAATGAACTGCAGATCCGCGTACGCAACCCGGCACCCGATCCGCAGGCGCCGGGGCTGGCGCTGGCACGCGGCGCCGGCCATGCCCAGCACAGCATCGGCCATCGGCTGGCCTGGCGCTTCGGCAGCACCGCGCGGATGACGGCTGGCTGGAGCGAGGGCTACTATGCCTGCCAGGTGACAGTGCCGATCCAGTGAGGGAACGATCGTGAGGGTAGTCATCGCCGACGACGAACCGCTGGCGCGCGAGCGCCTGCGCAGCCTGTTGGCGGCACAGGACGGCGTGGACGTGGTGGCCGAGGCCGGCAACGGTGAGCAGGCCCTGCACGCGTGCGCGGAGCTGCAGCCGGACCTGGTCCTGCTGGATATCGCGATGCCCGGGCTGGATGGCCTGGAAGCGGCCCGCCACCTGGCCAGCTTCGAACCTCGGCCAGCGGTGGTGTTCTGCACCGCCTACGATGCGCATGCGCTGTCGGCGTTCGAGGCCGCAGCGATCGACTACCTGATGAAGCCAGTGCGTGCCGAACGGTTGGCGGCGGCGATCGCACGTGCGCGCACGTTCCTGGCCGGCCGCGATGGCCGGCCGCAGGAGCACAGCGGGCAGCAGGCACGCAGCGTGCTGTGCGCACGCCTGCGCGGCAGCCTGCGCCTGATTCCGCTGGACGATATCCACTACCTGCAGGCCGAGGAGAAGTACGTGGTGGTGCACCACGCACGCGGCGAGGACCTGATCGAGGAATCGCTGAAGTCGCTGGAAGAAGAGTTCGCCAGCCGTTTCATCCGCATCCATCGCAACTGCCTGGTGGCGCGCCACGAGCTGGTGGAGCTGCGTCGGGGCTCGAGCGGGCAGGTGCAGGCGGTGTTGCGGCATGGCAAGCAGCCGCTGGAAGTCAGCCGCCGGTGCGTGGCGACGCTGAAGCAGGAACTGCGGCATCTGTGAGTGGTCCCGCGCGGCCTGCGGCCGCGACTGCTTACGAGCAACGTCTGGAGCAACGGCAACTGCAACTGCAACGGCGGTTGGTCGGCGCGTTGGTGCTACGTACTGGGTCGGGCCGGGGTGGGGTGGCGGGACACGCTGCAAGTACATCCCTGTAAGCTCGATGGCGCCATCCATGGCGCCAACGGTCCCGCCACCCCACCCCGGCCCAACCCTCTCGTTTTTCCCGCGTCGGACGGCAAAGGCATTGTTGTTATCGGGTGGGGAAAGAGGGGTCAGATCCCTTTTCCTGCGGAAAAGGGATCTGAC
>NZ_JAXBQL020000006.1:52365-143586 GCF_047520565.2 Stenotrophomonas sp. FR012 | reverse complement strand
TTTCCTGCGGAAAAGGGATCTGACCCCGGAAGCAATCGGCTTTTGATTCTTTCTTTTGATCTTCCGTGGCTGGCGCACACGGAAACTGTCAGAGGCCGGGCGGGGTGGGTTGCGCAGGGGCGTGAGCCGCATGGATGCGGCGACCGAGCTTACATGGACGTACTTGCAGCGGCCCCTGCGCAGTCCATCCCGCCCGGCCAAGCACGGCTGTTGCTTTCACGCCCCCCAGCCAGCCACGAGGGGCTCCGCCGTTGGCCGTATCCGCGCCGAAGGCGCGATAATGACCGTATGGAAACTGTCCGCATCGCTACCCGCAAGAGCCCGCTCGCCCTCTGGCAGAGCGAACACGTCGCCGACCGCCTGCGCCAGGCCCACCCCGGCCTGCACGTGGAACTGGTGCCGATGAGCACCCGCGGTGACGAGGTGCTGGACCGCTCGCTGGCCGCCATCGGTGGCAAGGGCCTGTTCCTGAAGGAACTGGAGCTGGCCATGCTGCGGGGGGAGGCCGACTGCGCCGTGCACTCGCTGAAGGATGTGCCGATGGAACTGGACGCGCCCTTCGCGCTGCCGGCGATGCTGACTCGGCACGACCCGGCCGATGGTTTCGTCTCCAACCTGTACGCCTCGCTGGACGCGCTGCCGATCGGCGCGCGGGTCGGCACCTCGTCGCTGCGCCGCCAGGCCCAGCTGCGCGCGCTGCGCCCGGACCTGGAGCTGCTGGACCTGCGTGGCAACGTCAACACCCGCCTGGCCAAGCTCGACAACGGCGGCTACGACGCCATCGTGCTGGCGGTGGCCGGCCTCGAGCGCCTGGGCCTGGGCGAGCGCATCGTCGCGCGCCTGCAACCGCCGCAGTGGTTGCCGGCGCCAGCGCAGGGCGCGGTGGCGGTAGAGTGCGACGGAGGCAACACGCGCCTGATGGCGCTGTTCGCCACGCTTGATGACGCCGCCACGCGCGCCTGCGTGGAAGCCGAGCGGGCCATGAACCGCGCGCTGCATGGCAGCTGCCACGTGCCGGTGGCGGCGATCGCGCAGTGGCAGGGCGACGACCTGCACCTGCAGGGCCTGGTCGGCAGCGCCAGTGATGGCCGCGCCGTGCGTGCCGAAGCGGTGGGCCCGGCCCGTGATCCGGAAGCGCTGGGCCAGCGGGTGGCGAAGATGCTGCTGGATGCCGGTGCCGGCGAACTGCTGAACGTCTGAGGCACCGCAGGTAGTACCGGCCGCTGGCCGGCAACCTCATGCCGCCGATTGAACGCTGTTGCCGGCCAGCGGCCGGCACTACCGAAATGAAGAACGGGCGCCTTGGCGCCCGTTTCTTATTTGAACTTGTAGACCACGTTCATCGTGGTCAGCGTATCGGTCTTGCGCTTGTCGACAGCGACGTCGCTGTTGTAACGCGCCTGCCAGCCGGCCTTCAGCGCCAGGTGCTCGTTCATGCTCACCGAGACGCCGAAGTCGTTCTGGCCGAAGGTGTTGTACGAACCGGATTCGACCAGCAGCGTGTTCACCAGGTCGGTGTTGTCGGTCAGCGAGTATTTCAGGTCGAACTGGCCGCGGCCGATCATGCCGGTACGGGTGCGGTCATCCTCGGTGCTGTGGGTACGGCGCACGCCGGGGCCGATCTGCGCGTCGAAATAGAAGCGCTCGGTGTTCCACAGGCGGGTGCCGTAACCCAGACCGAACGAGCTCTGGCGGTCGTAGGTGGCGAAGTCGTCGCGCTCGGTACGCACCGTGGCCGTCAGCTGGCGGTGCTCGCCCAGCTGCAGCGCGCTGCCCGCACTGCCGGTGTAGCGGTTGGCAGTGGTGTTGCTGCGGCGGGTGGTGGTGCCGTCGTCGTTGGTCTCGGTCACCTTGGAGCTGGAGCGCAGGCCGAACAGGTCCATGCTGTGCACCCAGTCGCCGTCGGTGTAGCGCAGGCGCAGGCGGCCGTTGAAGCTCTCGGTGCTGCTGTTGCCGCGTGCCGAGGCAAAGCCGAGCTCGCCGCCGCTGCCGCTCCACGGCGAGGACATCGCCGCCAGTTCGGAGGCATCCTGCGCGTATGCGAGCGGCGCACACAGCAGCAGGGGGATCAGCAGGGACACGCGCAGGGACATCGAGGCTTCTCCGGAACGGTTAACAGCCGGTGATGATACTGGAAGCGTGATGGCGGTCCGAATCGATCCAAAGCGTGCTTCAGCGAACGTTGCCGCGATCGCCTATTCAGGGCAGATCGACACGCAATGCGGGGTCGTTGAAGCGCGAATAGCGCAGGCGCAGCTGGAAGCTGCGGCCATTGCTGCTGCCGCTGCGCACGATCTGGCGTGGCAGGCCCTGGGCATCCACCCAGTACTCCAGGCGTTCGCCGGGCTGGTTGCCGCGCAGCCGGTAGTGACGGGTCTCGACCCCGTCCAGCGCCTGGCTGCCGAGATCTTCGGCCTTCAGGTCGGCGGGCAGGGCGTCGGCCGGCAGCGGGTTGCGCCACTGCTCGAGCAGGCCGGGCGGGGCCGGCACCTGGCGGATCGCACCGTCGGCCTGCAGGAACAGGGTGTCGCCGATGATGGTCTGCGGCCCGGCCGGGGTCTCCACCCGGAAACGGTCGGGTGCAACGAAGTCCATGGCGCTGCGTACCCGCTGCGGCGCGCCCAGCACTTCCAGTTCGGCGTGGAAGCTGCGCAGGGCGGCGAAACGCTGGCTGGCACCCAGCACCGCCTGTGCCGGATCGGCGGCGGGTACCGGGGCCTCGGTGCCCGCCGGCGCCGGCGCGCGATCGCAGGCGGCCAGCAGCAGGCAGGCCAGCAGGGACAGGGCAGGCAACCGGCGCATCGGGCATTCCATGGGGTGGGGGCGACCACGATAGCCCAAACGTCCCACACAAGACCCGCGACTCGGACATAATCGGGGGTATGGACCGATACGAACGCATCACCGCCCTGCATCGTCTGCTCAAGTCCGCGCGCTATCCGGTGACGGTGGCGACGCTGCAGGACAAGCTCGGTTGTTCCCGTGCCACCGTCTACCGCGACCTGGCCTTCCTGCGCGATGCGCTGATGGCACCGATCGAGGGCGACGGCGAGGCCGGCTTCCGCTACCAGGCCGACGAGAGCGACCGCTTCGAGCTGCCCGGCCTGTGGCTCAGCTCGGAGGAGCTGCATGCCCTGCTGGCCTCGCAGCACCTGCTGGCGCGCACCGGCGGTGGCGTGCTGTCGTCGGTGCTGGCCCCGCTGCAGCAGCGCATCGAGAGCCTGTTGGCAGCCCAGGCCGGTGTCTCCAGCTGGCCGGTCGATCGCGTGCGGGTGATTCCGCACCGTGGCCGCAAGTTCGATGAAGGCAGCTTCCGCAGCGTGGCCTCGGCGGTGCTGGAGCGCCGTCAGCTGGCGTTCGAGTACCGCGCCCGCTCCACCGACGAGCCGACCAAGCGCACCGTCTCGCCGCAGCGCCTGACCCATTATCGCGACAACTGGTACCTGGATGCCTGGGACCATGACCGCGAGGCGCTGCGCAGTTTCGCGGTGGACCGCATCCACAAGGCACGGGTAATCGACAGTGCCGCCCGCGATGTCGCCGACAGCGAGCTGGACGAGCAGCTCGGCGCCAGCTATGGCATTTTTTCGGGTGCGCCGAAGGGCTGGGCGACCATCCTGTTCAGCGCCAAGGCTGCGCGCTGGGTGGCCGACGAGCACTGGCATTCCAAGCAGCAGGGTCGTTTCCTGGCCGATGGCCGCTACGAACTGAAGGTGCCGTACAGCGTCTCGCGAGAGTTGCTGATGGACGTGCTGCACTATGGTTCGGATGCAGAGATCATCGAGCCGATCATGCTGCGCGAGCAGGCCAAGGCGCTGCTTGAGCTGGCCCTGAGCAACTACGAAAAATCCTGACACTCCCCCCGAGAACCCCGTCCCCCATGAAGAAGACCCTGTTGCTGTCCCTGCTCGCCGCTGCGCTGGCCCTGGCCGCCTGCGGCAAGTCCGGCGAGCCCTCGCAGAAGCTGGTGGTGGCCGCCACGGCCGTGCCGCATGCCGAGATCCTTGAGGTGGTCAAGCCGATCCTCAAGCAGGAAGGCGTGGACCTGGACGTGCGCGTATTCAACGACTACGTGCAGCCCAACGACCAGCTGGTGCAGAAGCAGGTGGACGCCAACTACTTCCAGACCGAGCCGTACCTGGATGCCTACAACCGCGACCGCAAGACCGACCTGGTGAAGGTGATCGGCGTGCACATCGAGCCGTTCGGTGCGTACTCGCGCAAGGTCAAGTCGCTGGCCGAGCTGCGCGACGGTGCCGACGTGGTGATCCCGAACGATCCGAGCAACAACAGCCGCGCGCTGATCCTGCTGCACAAGGCTGGCGTGATCGAGCTGAAGGACCCGGCCAACGCGCTGTCGACCCAGCGTGACATCACCGCCAACCCGAAGAACCTGAAGTTCCGCGAGCTGGACTCGGCGATGCTGCCGCGCGTGCTGGACCAGGTCGATCTGGCCCTGATCAACACCAACTATGCGCTGGACGCCGGCCTCAACCCGACCAAGGATGCGCTGGCGATCGAGAGCAAGGATTCGCCGTACGTGAACTTCCTGGTCGCGCGCCCGGACAACAAGGACGACGCCCGTGTGCAGAAGCTGGCCAAGGCCCTGACCAGCCCGCAGGTGAAGGCCTTCATCGAGAGCAAGTACAAGGGCGCGGTGCTGCCGGCGTTCTGATTGCGGCTGATCTGTTGATTTGAATGGTGGGTGTCGACCTTGGTCGACACTGCCTTCCCTGTAGAGCCGAGCCCACGCTCGGCTCTGCTGCTTCCGGCATTTCACCAACGGCAGCCGAGCATCGCTCGGCTCTTCCGTGTCACTCCACGTGCCGCAGCAGGGCAGGGCATTGCAGTTTCAATCGACGTGGAAGGCGAGGGTGGCGGCAACCGCCTGCTGCCATCCCGCATACAGCTTCTCGCGCCGCGACACCTCCATCTGTGGCTCGAAGCGTCGGTCCAGGCCCCACTGTGCAGCGATCTGTTCGCGGCTGGACCAGAACCCGACGGCCAGGCCGGCCAGATAGGCCGCACCGAGCGCGGTGGTTTCGGTCAACCGCGGCCGCAGCAGCGGCACACCGAGGATGTCTGCCTGGAAGCCGGCCAGGAAGTCGTTGCCGATCGCGCCGCCATCAGCGCGCAGCTCGGTCAGTGCGATGCCCGCATCGGACTGCATGGCATCGAGCACGTCGCGGGTCTGGTAGGCCATCGCTTCCAGCGCGGCGCGCACGAAATGCGCCTTGCCCGTGCCACGGGTCAAGCCAAACATCGCACCGCGCACATCACTGCGCCAATAGGGCGCACCCAGACCGACAAACGCCGGCACCAGATAGGCGCCGCCGCTGTCGGGCACCTGCGCGGCCAGTGCCTGGCTGTCGCTGGCGCGTTCGATCATGCGCAGTCCGTCGCGCAGCCACTGCACCACCGAGCCGGCGATGAAGATCGAGCCTTCCAGCGCATACTCCACGCGCCCGTCCAGGCCCCAGGCAATGGTGGTCAGCAGGCCGTTGCGCGACCGTACCGCCTGCGCGCCGGTATGCATCAACATGAAGCAACCGGTGCCATAGGTGTTCTTGACCATGCCCGGCTGGAAACAGGCCTGGCCGAACAGTGCCGCCTGCTGGTCACCGGCGATGCCGGCGATCGGGATCGGGTGGTCGAAGAAGAACTGCGGCCGGGTGTGTGCGTACACCGCACTGGAGTCGCGCACCTGCGGCAGCATCGCGCGCGGGATGTCGAGCAGGGCCAGCAGATCGTCATCCCAGTCCAGCGTGTGGATGTTGAACAACAGCGTGCGCGCCGCGTTGCTGTAGTCGGTCACATGCGCCTGGCCGCCGCTGAGGTTCCACACCAGCCAGCTGTCGATGGTGCCAAACAGCAGCTCGCCACGTTCGGCGCGCTGCTGCGCACCTTCCACGTGGTCGAGGATCCAGCGCACCTTGGTCGCAGAAAAATAGGCATCGATCAGCAGGCCGGTCCGCTCGCGGATCAGCGCTTCATGGCCTTCGGACTTCAGTCGTTCACAGATGGCGTGGCTCTGCCGCGATTGCCAGACGATGGCGTTGTGGATCGGCTGGCCGGTGGCACGGTCCCAGACCACGGTGGTTTCGCGCTGGTTGGTGATGCCCAGTGCGGCGATATGGCGCGGGTCGATCTGCCCGCGACTGAGCAGTTCGGTCAGCGTGGCATAGACGCTGGTGAGGATCTCGCGCGGGTCATGCTCGACCCAGCCGGGTTGCGGGAAGATCTGCGCGAACTCGCGTTGCGCGCTGCCGATGATGTCGCCGGCACGGTCGAACAGGATCGCGCGCGAACTGGTGGTGCCCTGGTCGATGGCCAGCACGTAGCGGGGCGTCATGCAGCGTCTCCGGTAGAGCAGTCAGGGTAACTTACCTTTCTCTCTGTAGAGCCGAGCCATGCTCGGCTGCATTTGCACAACGCAGCCGAGCATGGCTCGGCTCTACAGAGTGGAGTGTTCGATCCACGCCTGCAGCCGTGTCACCTGCGCAGCGTCCAGCCGCAACCCCAGCTTGCTCCTTCGCCACAGCACGTCCTCGGCAGTGCGCGCCCACTCTTGCTCGCGCAGAAAGGCCACTTCCCGGGCATGCAGGCCGCCGCCAAACGCCTCGCCAAGATCGTGCAGGCCCCGTACACCCTGCAGCAGTTCCGCGCTGCGACTGCCATAGGCCCCGGCCCAGCGTCGCGCGATACCTGCGGGCAACCAGGGTGCCGATACCTGCAGATGCGCGCCCGCCTGCGCGGCGTCGCCCCAGTCGCTGCCTGGCAGCGGGTCCCCGTCTGCTGTCCACGCCGCTCCCATCTGCGGCAGGGCGGGCCGCAGCAGCTCCAGCGCTTCCTCGGCCAGCACCCGGTAGGTGGTCAGCTTGCCGCCCAGCACATGCAGCGCCGGTGCCGGGTCCACCTGGAGCTGCAGGCGGTAATCGCGGCTGAGTCTTGCCGCGCGCGGATCGGGATCAGCCAGCAGCGGGCGGACACCGGCGAACTGCCAGACCACATCTTCCGGCGCGATGGGTTCATGCAGGTAGCGGTTGGCCGCTTCGCACAGGTACGCCACCTCTGAAGGCAGCACGCCGCAGCGCGCCGGGTCGCCGCGATAGTCGGTGTCGGTGGTGCCAACCAGCAGGTGGTCGTGGGCGAAGGGCAACAGGAACACCACGCGTCGATCGGGTTGCTGCAGCAGGCACGCGCTGTCATCGGGCCAGGGCCGGCGCAGGACGATGTGGCTGCCTTGTACCAGCCGCAGCGCGGGGCCGCCACTGCGTGCCTCCATCCGTTCCAGCAGGCCGCCGGCCCACGGCCCTGCCGCATTGGCGACGGCGCGCGCGGTCACCTGCTGCTGGCCATCAGCGGATTCCAGCACCGCCTGCCACCGGCCCTGCAAGGGCTGCAGGTCGATGCAGCGGCTGCGCACACGCACCTGTGCGCCCCGCTGCGCGGCATCCAGGGCGTTGAGCAGCACCAGTCGCGCGTCATCGACCTGCGCGTCGGCGTAGCTGAAGGCCTGCCGCAGATCCGGGGAAAGCCAGGGGCCGAGCGGATCGCGCTGAAGGTCCAGGGCGCGCGAGGCGGGAAATGCCGGGCTGCGACGGCCCAGGTGGTCATACAGCCACAGTCCCGCGCGTAGCATCCAGCGTGGGCGCAGATGGGGTTCCCACGGCAGCACGAAGCGCAATGGATGGACCAGATGGGGCGCCTGCCGGCGTACCACCTCGCGTTCGCCCAGCGCCTTGCGCACCAGCCCGAGCTCGCCCTGTTCCAGGTAGCGCAGGCCGCCGTGGATCAGCTTGCTGCTGGCGCTGGAGGTATGCGCGGCCAGGTCGTGCTGCTCGCACAGCAGCACGCGCAGGCCGCGGCCGCTGGCGTCACGGGCGATGCCGGCACCGTTGATGCCGCCACCGATCACCAGCAGGTCGACGTCGTCCATCGTGTCTCCGCGTCCTGTGTCTGTAGAGCCGAGCCGCGCCACCATTGACCGTGGGCGCCATTGAACGTAACGCATCGCAATGCGCGCGGAGCCCGCCGCTCGACTCGGGATAGGGGGCTTGGCTCGACTCTACAAAAAGGCAGTCGAGCATGGGCTCGACTCTACAGAACGCCGGTGACGGAAACGACGACGGGCCCCGAAGGGCCCGTCGCGTTGCATCAGTGAAGCAGGTGCAGCCTGGATCAGAAGCGGGCGCCGATGCCGAAGCCGACGGTCCACGGATCCATCTTGGCTTCGCCGATCTTCTCGCCGCCAACCTTGATGTCCGGGCGGGCGCGCATGTAGCGGGCGTCAGCACGGGCAAACCAGGTGGAGTTGATGTTCATGTCGACGCCGACGGTGCCGATCACGCCCTTGGCATCCTTGAAGCGGATGTCGGTGTCAGCGCCGTTGCCCAGCTTCTCGTTGCTGAAGCTCGACTGGTAGTAGCCGACGCCCACGAACGGACGGAACACGTTGTCAGCCTGGCCGAAGTGGTACTGGCCGCTCAGCGCGACCGGCTGCTGCTCGACCGAGCCCAGGCGGGCGTTGTTCGGGCCCTTGAACTTGTTGTCGAACTTGTCAGCGGCGCCCCACAGTTCAACGGCCCAGTTGTCGTTGATGTAGTAGCTGAAGCTGACGGTCGGCGCCGGACCACCATCGGTCTTCTTCACGCCGGAGATCGGGTCGTTCTTCGGTTCCAGCAGCGAGATGCCGCCAACAACGGCAAAATGCTTGCCCGACGCGGTGTCGGTGCTGCTGCTGTCCTGGGCGAAAGCGGCCGGCGCGAAGGCGGCGGAGGTCAGCAGGGCGAGACTCAGGATACGGATGGAGCGCATGGGGGTATCTCCTAATGTTTCTTGTTTTGGGCCCCCGGTTGCGGGGCGAGCACACCGTAGTCGCCCCAACATGAATCGAATCCGACGCACGTTAAAAAATAGTTTTCCTTGTTCAGCGACGGGTACGGAACGCCTGTATTCATGGGGTTTCTGGCGCTCGGGGACATTCATGCAGTTGGAGAAGATGTGAGCACAGCAACGTTGTGCATTGGCCTGCAAGCGCAGGTGAACGTGGAGTGCCGGGTGCTGCTGCTGGGCTCGATGCCGGGCGTGGCGTCCCTGCAGGAGCAGCGCTATTACGCCCATCCGCGCAACCGCTTCTGGCCGCTGATGGCCGACATCTGTGGTTTCGACGCGGATCTGGCCTACGCCGCGCGGCTGCAGGCATTGAATGCCGCGGGCATCGGTCTGTGGGATGTGATCGGTCGCTGCGAGCGCCGAGGCAGCCTGGACGCGGACATCGTGCGTGGCACGGAAGTGGCCAATGCACTGCCGGAACTGATCGCCACGTTGCCTGAGCTGACGCTGATCGGCTGCAATGGCGCTGCATCATGGCAGGCGTTCCAGCGCTGGGTGCTGCCGCAGCTGGAGGCCCCGCCACAGGTGGTTGCATTGCCCTCGACCAGCCCGGCCAATGCGGCGTGGTCGTTGCCGCGCCTGCGCCAGGCCTGGCAGCCGGTTGCAGACGCACTGGCGACATGAAGCGGACATCGTCCGGACAATACGCTACCGACTGGTCGCGGCCGGGACCCGTGGGCAACAGCCTGTCCCGGCTGCGTGCGTACTGAAAACACCTGTAACGGTTGGCGCTGGACCCCGCTGGCCGCACAATAGACGTTTCCCTACACCAGATTGCCGGAGTTATCCCCATGGCCGAAATCAAGGAAGCACTTGTCCCCGATATCGGTGACTACAGCGATATCCCGGTAATCGAGGTGCTTGTCGCCGTCGGCGACACGGTCAAGAAGGACCAGGGCCTGGTGACGCTGGAAAGCGACAAGGCGACGATGGAAGTGCCGTCCTCGGTGGCAGGCGTGGTCAAGGAACTGAAGGTCAAGGTGGGCGACAGCCTGTCCGAAGGCAAGGTCGTGGCGCTGATCGAAGTGGCCGAAGGCGAAGCCGCCGCGCCGGCCGCCGCCGCACCGGCACCGGCCAAGTCCGCTGCCCCGGCTGCCGCCACCCAGAGCGCGCCGGCCCCGGCCGCCGCTGCGGCGGCCGCTCCGGCCACTCCGGCCGCCAGCGGTGGCGCAGTGGAAGCGCTGGTGCCGGACATCGGCGACTACGCCGGCATCCCGGTCATCGAAGTGCTGGTCGCCGTCGGCGACACGGTCAAGAAGGACCAGGGCCTGGTCACGCTGGAAAGCGACAAGGCCACGATGGAGGTGCCGTCGTCAGTGGCCGGTGTGGTCAAGGAGATCAAGGTCAAGGTGGGCGACAACCTGTCGCAGGGCGACGTGGTTGCCATCATTGATGCCGAAGGCGCTGCCGCGCCGGCACCGACCAAGGCGGCGGCTGCCGCTGCTCCGGCTGCCGCCGAGACCGCCACCGAGGTCGAGCCGGTCGCTGTGCCGGCACAGCCGGACAAGCTGGCGGCGCGCGAGATCGCTTTGGCCGGCACCCCGTCCAGCCCGCCGGTGCAGTTCAACGCCGATGGCGTGCTGCCGGCCAAGGTGCCGTACGCCACCCCGGCGGTGCGCGTGTTCGCCCGCGAGCTGGGCGTGGACCTGCTGCAGATCAACGGCACCGAGAAGGGGGGCCGCATCACCAAGGCTGACGTGCAGAAGTTCGTCAAGGCCGCACTCAGTGGTGGTGTGCCAGCAGCTGCCGGTGGCGCCGTCGCCGCCGGTGGTGGCCTGAACCTGCTGCCGTGGCCGAAGGTCGACTTCAGCAAGTTCGGCGAGACCGAAGTCCAGCCGCTGTCGCGCATCAAGAAGATCTCCGGCGCGAACCTGGCCCGCAACTGGGCGATGATCCCGCACGTCACCCAGTTCGAACAGGCCGACATCACCGACCTGGAAGGCCTGCGCGTGGCGCTGAACAAGGAAAACGAGAAGGCCGGCATCAAGCTGACCATGCTTGCCTTCCTGATCAAGGCCAGCGCCGCGGCGCTGAAGAAGTTCCCGGAATTCAACGCCTCGCTCGACGCCAGCGGTGAGAACCTGACCCTGAAGAAGTACTTCCACATCGGCTTTGCCGCCGATACGCCGAACGGCCTGGTCGTGCCGGTCATCCGCGACGTGGACAAGAAGGGCGTGGTGCAGATCGCGCAGGAAACCGGCGAGCTGGCCAAGAAGGCGCGCGACGGCAAGCTGGGCCCGGCCGACATGAGCGGCGGCTGCTTCTCGATCAGCTCGCTGGGCGGCATTGGCGGCACCGCGTTCACTCCGATCGTCAATGCACCGGAAGTGGCCATCCTGGGCGTGTCCAAGTCCTCCATCCAGCCGGTCTGGAATGGCAAGGAGTTCGCGCCGAAGTTGATGCTGCCGCTGTCGCTGAGCTACGACCACCGCGTCATCGACGGCGCTCTGGCCGCACGCTTCACCACGTACCTGTCGCAGGTGCTGGCCGACATGCGCCGCGTGCTGCTGTAAGGCATCGCTTCGCCCCCACCGTGCGGCCGCTGCCCCTGGCGCGGCCGCGTGAACAGATGCAGTGACAGCCCGCCGGCCATGCCGGCCGGGCACAAGGAAAACCACCATGGCCACGATTGAAGTCAAGGTTCCCGACATCGGCGATTACAGCGATGTGCCGGTGATCGAAGTGTTGGTCGCCGTCGGCGACACGGTGAAGAAGGACCAGGGCCTGGTGACCCTGGAGTCGGACAAGGCCACCCTGGAAGTGCCGTCCTCGGCGGCCGGCGTGGTCAAGGAGATCAAGGTCAAGCTGGGCGATACCCTGTCCGAAGGCGCCGTGGTCGTGGTGCTGGACGCTGAAGGCGCCGCCGATGCCCCCGCCAAGGCCGCTGCGCCGGCTCCGGCTGCGGCCGCTCCGGCCAGCAAGCCGCCGGTGACCCCCTCGCACCGCGCCCCGGCCGAGCCGGTGGCACCGAAGCCGGCGCTGTCCAGTGGCAAGCCGGCCGACATCGAATGCGAAATGGTCGTGCTGGGCTCCGGCCCGGGCGGCTACACCGCCGCCTTCCGCGCCGCCGACGTCGGCCTGGATACGGTGCTGGTCGAGCGCTACGCCAGCCTCGGCGGCGTCTGCCTCAACGTCGGTTGCATTCCGTCCAAGGCGCTGCTGCACGCTGCCGCGGTGATCGACGAAGTGGCCCACGCCGGCGATTTCGGCGTCGAGTTCGGCAAGCCGACCATCACCCTGGACAAGCTGCGCCAGTACAAGGAAAAGGTCGTCAACCAGCTGACCAAGGGCCTGGCCGGCATGGCCAAGCAGCGCAAGGTCCGCAACGTGCAGGGCGTCGGCAGGTTCATCTCGGCCAACGAACTGGAGATCACCGCCGCAGACGGCAGCACCCAGCTGCTGCGCTTCCAGAAGTGCATCATTGCCGCTGGTTCGCAGGCGGTGAAGCTGCCGAACTTCCCGTGGGACGACAAGCGCGTGATGGATTCCACCGACGCGCTGGAGCTGGCCGAAGTGCCGGGCTCGCTGCTGGTCGTCGGCGGCGGCATCATCGGCCTGGAAATGGCCACTGTGTACAGCGCACTGGGCAGCAAGGTCACCGTGGTCGAGTTCATGGACCAGCTGATGCCGGGCGCCGACAAGGACCTGGTCAAGCCGCTGGCCGACCGCCTGAAGAAGCAGGGCATCGAAGTGCACCTGAAGACCAAGGCCTCGGGCGTCACCGCCGATGCCAAGGGCATCACTGTGACCTTCGAGGCGGCCGAGGAAGGCCAGGCGCCGGCGCTGGCGCAGGGCACTTTCGACCGTGTGCTGGTGGCCGTCGGGCGTTCGCCGAACGGCAAGAAGATCGATGCCGAGAAGGCCGGTGTGCAGGTCACCGAGCGTGGCTTCATCCCGGTTGATCGCCAGATGCGCACCAACGTGCCGCACATCTTTGCCATCGGCGACATCGTCGGCAACCCGATGCTGGCGCACAAGGCAACGCACGAAGGCAAGCTGGCTGCTGAAGTGGCTGCTGGCCACAAGAAGGAATGGGTCGCCCGTGTGATTCCGTCGGTGGCCTACACCAACCCGGAAATCGCCTGGGTGGGCGTGACCGAGACCGAAGCCAAGGCCAAGGGCCTGAAGGTCGGCGTGGCCAAGTTCCCGTGGGCCGCCAGCGGCCGCGCGATCGGCATCGGTCGCACCGAGGGCTTCACCAAGCTGATCTTCGATGAGGAGACCCACCGCATCATCGGCGGCGCGATCGTCGGCGTGCATGCCGGTGACCTGCTGGCCGAGATCGGCCTGGCCATCGAGATGGGTGCCGAAGCCGAAGACATCGGCCACACCATCCATGCGCACCCGACGTTGAGCGAATCGGTGGCGATGGCCTCGGAAATCTACGACGGCACGATCACCGATCTGTACATGCCGAAGAAGAAGTAAGGCGCCCGCGCCGTTCCGAACGAAAAGCCCCGGCATCTACCGGGGTTTTTTTGTTGAGCTTCGATCACTCTCATTGCGAGCGTTCGGGCCGCTGCGTGGGTGGCCGGCGTCTGGACAAATGTCCCCCGTCGTCCGCCTGCGGCGGTCGCCTCCTCCTTTACTTTGTCCAGACGCCGGCCACCCACGCAGCGGCTCGGCTTGCGGGTAGTCGAGAGCCACTGCCTGGGCCGCCTGGATGCCTGACACGCGGAGGGAGCGGGGGCTGGGTGCGAAGTAAAGGAGGAGGTGACGGCCGCAGGCCGGCGCCGGGGGACATTCGCAGCCAGCCCCCGCTCCCTCCAGCGCTCGACCACGCCTGCGTCTACGGTAACTGCCACCGCGAAGGTCTGGGCCGCTGCGCAGGTGGCAGGCGTCTGGACAAATGTCCCCCGTCGTCCGCCTGCGGTGGTCGCCTCCTCCTTTACTTTGTCCAGACGCCGGCCACCCACGCAGCGGCTCGGCTTGCGGACAGTCCAGAGCCACTGCCTGGGCCGCGTGGATGCCTGATGCGCGGGGGGAGAGGGGCTTGTGTGCGAAGTAAAGGAGGAGGTGACGGCCGCAGGCCGGCGCCGGGGGACATTCGCACGCAAGCCCCTCTCCCCCCGCGCTCGGCCAACCTGCTTCTCTGCTCGACGATGCCACAAAAAACGCGGCCCCGATGTTCCGGAGGCCGCGCCAGGAGAGAGAGAGCCGTGGAAGGGGCGGGTGTCAGAACACGAAGCTGACGCCGGCCACCGGGCCCTTGAATTCCTGCTTCAGGCCGATGGTGCCGTCGCTGCCCTTCTTGTCCGCATCGAGCTTGAACCAGTCGTAGCCGGCGAACACACCGAAGTTCCTGGTGAAGCGGTAATCGACGATGGCGTTGGCGCGGCTCAGATCGCCCTTGTAGTCATCGAAGCTGCCCCAGCGCGTGTTGAGGTACTGGCCCTGCAGGGTGATCATCCACTTCTCGGACGGGGTGAAGCTCAATCGCGCACCGACCACTGGCGCCACGCCGTCGGTCTTCTCGTTGAGGAACTGGCCTTCGTACACGGTGCCGAGGTCGGCGTAGGCCTTGGTGCTGACCTTGGCGTACTCGGCACCCAGCTGCAGGCCGAGGTCGAACGTATCGGTGTCCACCACCGAGTAGTCATAGACCAGGCTGGCCACCTGGTACTTCAGTTCGCCCTTGACGAAGCTGCCGGACGGCACGTTGACGTCACCGAAGGAGATGTCCTGGCCGAGGGTCTCGCGGCGGTCCTTGTCGTACTTGAAATAGTTGAACAGCAGGCGCTGGCGGTTGCTGATGCGGAACATGCCGTCAATGCGCGGCTCCCACTCCTTGCCACCCAGCTTGAAGTCCTCGGAGAAACCGATGTCCTGCCCGGCGACATTGGTCTTGCCGCGGAGCGTGTTGTCCGAGTCGATGTTCATCGCACCCAGGCGCAGGGCAAAGCGGTCGTCGCCTTCGGCGGCGTGGGCAGCGGTGGCGAACGAGGCGCCGGCGGCGATCAGGGAGAGAGCGAGCAGGGTGGGTACGGGGCGCATCGAAGAGTCCTTGCAGTGGTTCATCAGAATGAAGACCACTGTGCCGGACAGGCCCGTCCACCATCCGTGAACGTATGGTCCACGGCATGTGCACGGTTCAGTGCTGTCGCGACGATGCAAAAAGATGGCCCCGGAGACGGGCTTCGGGGCCATCGTGGGACCTGCGGGGTGGAGCCGACGAGGATGCTGCGGGCAGGTCGAAAGATCGGACCCGCGCATCCGGCGAAAGTTCCTCGCCTGCGACCAAAGTTCAATACTGCGGTGCAGCATCATGCGGACGTCATTGTCCCCCGGGTGGTACGCAAAAATGTAACCGTTACCGCAACTTGCGGCTTCCCGGGATGAACAGGCAGCGGTTGTCTCGCAAATTGTCCCATTGCTATAATTTGGCGGCTCGATGAGGCCCCCCTGCTGTAGCCGCCTCAGCCTTCCACTTGCAACCACGCGGGACGTCCTGTGCTGAACTCCGTTGATGCGGGTCGGCGACTGATGCTGCGCGCCGCGGTCTACCCGCTGGCCGCGGTCGCTGTCCTGGCCCTGGCCTTCCTGCTGGTCGGTCCGAAATATGCCCTCGGCGCGCTGGCGTCCGGTGTGGCCATTTCGGCCGGTGGCTGGGTGGCGGCAAGGATGGCGCTGGGGGGTGGTGCGGTGGCCGCAGGATCGGCGATGGCTCGCCTGATCATTGCGATCGTGGCCAAGTGGGTCGTGGTTTTCGGCGTCCTGCTGGTGGGGTTCCTGGTCTTCAAGCTGCCTGCATTGGCGCTGTTGGCCGGTATCGCCGTCGGCTTGATGTTCCAGGTCCTGGCGATGGCCAGGCGTTGACAGAATTCAATTAACTGAAGGTTCCGGACACATGGCGGGCGAGGCTCTAACCCCTACCAGCTACATCCAGCATCACCTGCACAACCTGACCGCGCCGGTCGGCAAGGGTGAGGGTATGTTCTGGCATATCCACGTCGATACCTTCCTCACCGCGGTCCTGATGGGCCTGGTGATCGTTGTGGCGTTCTGGCTGGGCACCCGCAAGGCCACCGCCGGCGTACCGGGCAAGTGGCAGGCCTTCGTCGAGATCTGCCTGGAGTTCGTCGACCGCCAGGCCAAGGACACCTACCACGGCAAGAGCAAGCTGGTCACGCCGATCGCCATCACCATCTTCTTCTGGATTCTGCTGATGAATCTGCTGAAGATGATCCCGGCCGATTTCATCGCCAAGCCGCTGGAATGGGCGGGCGTGCACTACTGGAAGCCGGTCCCGACCGCTGACGTCAATGCCACCCTGGGCATGGCCATCAGCGTGTTCTTCCTGATGCTGTTCTTCGCACTGAAGTCGAAGGGCCTGGGCGGCTTCATCAAGGAATTCCTGACGGCGCCGTTCGGCAAGTGGATGATGCCGTTCAACCTGATCCTCAACATCGTCGAGTGGCTGAGCAAGCCGATCTCGCTGGCGATGCGACTGTTCGGCAACATGTTCGGCGGCGAAATCGTGTTCCTGCTGATCTGGGTGCTGGGTGGTGCCGGTTTCTTCGGTGCCATTGCCGGTGGTGTGTTCGGCCTCGGCTGGATGCTGTTCCACCTGCTGGTGATCCCGCTGCAGGCCTTCATCTTCATGATGCTGTCGATCGTGTACCTGAGCCTGTCGGAAGACGCTCACTGAGTTTCAAGCTTCAACGCGTTTCAACCTTCATCCGTTTCATCACCCTTAGCAACTTAAGTTCCTGGAGATAACCATGTACTTCGCCGTCCTGACCAACTTCGCGCAGATTCAGAGCTCCACCGCCCTTGCCGTCGGCATCATGATCGGCCTGGCCGCGCTGGGCGCCGGTCTGGGTCTGGCCATCATGGCTGGTAAGTTCCTGGAGTCGGCCGCCCGCCAGCCGGAACTGATCCCGGTCCTGCAGGTCCGCATGTTCATCACCGCCGGCCTGATCGACGCCGCGTTCATCATCTCGGTCGCCGTTGGCCTGCTGCTGGCCTTCGCCAACCCGCTGTCGGCTGCCTTCGCTGGCGCCGTCACCAAGGCTCTGGCCGGCTGATACAGCGGTTTGAGACGACCGGGTGCTGATGCACCCGGTTTCGGATGAAGGCCGGATGTGCCGCTTCGGCGGCGCGTCCACCCCGAAACCAGCGATCGAGCTAACCATGAATATCAATTTCACCCTTCTTGCGCAGGCGCTGGCCTTCGCTGGTCTGATCTGGATCATCGCGACCAAGATCTGGCCGCCGCTGATGAACGCGATCGAAGAGCGCCAGCAGAAGATTGCTGAAGGCCTCGCTGCTGCCGACCGCAGCCAGAAAGATCTGGCCCAGGCGCAGGAGAAGGTCAACGAAGCGCTGAAGGAAGCCCGCACCAAGGCCAACGAGATCATCGATCAGGCCCATGCGCGTGCCAACCAGATCGTTGATGCTGCCCGCAACGAAGCGATCACCGAAGCCACCCGTCAGAAGGAACTGGCCCAGGCTGAAATCGACGCCGCCGCCAACCGTGCCCGTGAAGATCTGCGCAAGCAGGTGTCCGCGCTGGCCGTGACCGGTGCCGAAAAGCTGCTCAAGCGCGAAATCGACGCCAACGCCCACAAGGCGCTGCTCGACGAGCTGGCCTCGGAGATCTAAGGATGAGCCAGGCCCTCACGCTTGCCCGCCCGTACGCCCGCGCCGCGTTCGCGACCGCGCGCGACGAAGGCGCGTTCGCGCCGTGGTCGGACGCCCTGGCGTTCTCCGCCCACGTCGCCGCCGACCCGCGCGTGGCGGCCCTGCTCGCCAACCCGGAGCTGGGTCGTGACGACGCCGTCGCCCTGCTGGCGCCGGTGTCCCACGGCGAGACCTACTCGCGCTTCCTGGCCATCCTGGCCGAATCGCATCGTCTGCCGCTGCTGCCGGAAATCTCCGGCATGTTCGACGCCCTGCGCGCCGAAGCCGAGCACGTGGTCAAGGCCACCGTCACCTCGGCTGCCGAGCTGTCGGCCGGCGAGCTGGACGCGATCAAGGTCGCGCTGCGCAAGCGCTTCAACCGCGAGGTCGACGTGACCACTGCGGTCGATGCTTCGCTGATCGGCGGCGCCGTGATCGACGCCGGCGACGTGGTCATCGATGGTTCGCTGAAGGGCAAGCTGGCCCGTCTGCAGACCGCGCTCGCTAACTGAATTCATTTAACGTCCGGCCCCGCTGCCGGCACTAGGACTTGACGATGGCAACCACGCTCAACCCCTCCGAAATCAGCGAACTGATCAAGAACCGCATCGAGAAGGTCAAGCTGGCCGCGGAATCGCGCAACGAAGGCACCGTGACCAGCGTGTCCGACGGCATCGTGCGCATCTTCGGTCTGGCCGACGTGATGCAGGGCGAAATGATCGAACTGCCGAACAACACCTTCGCCCTGGCCCTGAACCTGGAGCGCGACTCGGTCGGCGCCGTGGTCCTGGGTGACTACGAGCACCTGCGCGAAGGCGACGTCGCCAAGACCACCGGCCGCATCCTGGAAGTGCCGGTCGGTCCGGAACTGCTGGGCCGCGTCGTGAACGCGCTGGGCGAGCCGATCGACGGCAAGGGCCCGCTGGGCACCGACCTGACCGCTCCGGTGGAGCGCGTTGCTCCGGGCGTGATCTGGCGCAAGTCGGTCGACCAGCCGGTGCAGACCGGTTACAAGTCGGTCGACTCGATGATCCCGATCGGCCGTGGCCAGCGCGAGCTGATCATCGGTGACCGCCAGACCGGCAAGACCGCCATGGCGATCGATGCGGTGATCAACCAGAAGGGCACCGGCATCAAGTGCGTCTACGTTGCGATCGGCCAGAAGGCGTCGACCATCGCCAACATCGTGCGCAAGCTGGAAGAGAACGGCGCGCTGGCCCACACCATCGTGGTCGCCGCGACCGCTTCCGAATCGGCTGCCATGCAGTACATCAGCGCCTACTCGGGCTGCACCATGGGTGAGTACTTCATGGACCGCGGCGAAGACGCGCTGATCGTGTACGACGATCTGTCCAAGCAGGCTGTCGCCTACCGCCAGATCTCGCTGCTCCTGAAGCGCCCGCCGGGCCGCGAAGCCTACCCGGGTGACGTGTTCTACCTGCACTCCCGTCTGCTCGAGCGTGCAGCCCGCGTGTCCGAGGAATATGTCGAGAAGTTCACCGAAGGCAAGGTCACCGGCAAGACCGGTTCGCTGACCGCGCTGCCGATCATCGAAACCCAGGCCGGCGACGTGTCCGCCTTCGTTCCGACCAACGTGATCTCGATCACCGACGGCCAGATCTTCCTGGAAACCGATCTGTTCAACGCCGGCATCCGCCCGGCCGTGAACGCCGGTATCTCGGTGTCGCGCGTCGGTGGCTCGGCCCAGACCAAGATCATCAAGAAGCTGTCGGGCGGCATCCGTATCTCGCTGGCCCAGTACCGTGAACTGGCTGCCTTCGCGCAGTTCGCCTCGGACCTGGACGAAGCGACCCGCAAGCAGCTGGAGCGTGGCCAGCGCGTCACCGAGCTGATGAAGCAGAAGCAGTACGCGCCGATGTCGATCGCCAACCAGGCGCTGTCGATCTACGCCGTCAACGAGGGTTACCTCGACGACGTGCCGGTCAACAAGCTGCTGGCGTTCGAAGAAGGCCTGCACGCCCACTTCGCCAATACCCAGGGCGAGCTGATCAGCAAGGTCAACGCTACCGGCGGTTGGGACAACGACATCGAAGGTGCCTTCAAGAAGGGCATCGCCGAGTTCAAGACCACCGGCAGCTGGTAATCGCGGTCCTGTAGAGCGGAGCCACCGGCTCCGCTGGACCAGATGACAAACGGTTGAACAACGCGGGGCATCAGCCCCGCGCCACGGGAAACAAGAGATGGCAAGCGGACGCGAAATCAAAACCAAGATCAAGAGCGTGCAGAACACCCGCAAGGTGACGCGCGCCCTGGAAATGGTCTCGGCCTCCAAGATCCGCAAGGCGCAGGATCGGATGAAGACCTCGCGTCCGTACGCGCAGGCGATGAAGCAGGTGATCGGTCACCTGGCCCAGGCCAGCACCGACTACCAGCATCCGTTCCTGGTCGAGCGTGAGCAGGTCAAGCGGGTCGGTTTCATCGTGATCTCCTCCGATCGCGGTCTGGCCGGCGGCCTGAACAACAACCTGTTCCGCAAGATGCTGGGCGAAGCCAAGGCATGGCAGGACAAGGGTGCCGAAGTGGACCTGGTGACCATCGGCCAGAAGGCATCGACCTTCTTCCGCCGCGTGAAGGTCAACATGGTCGGCAGCGTGACCCACATCGGCGACGTGCCGAAGCTGGAATCGCTGATCGGTGTGATCAAGGTCATGCTCGACGCCTTCACCGAAGGCAAGATCGACCGCGTTTACCTGGTCTACAACCGCTTCGTGAACACCATGGTGCAGAAGGCCAGCTTCGATCAGCTGCTGCCGCTGCCGCCGGCCGAGAAGCAGGTCGCTCACCACGACTGGGACTACCTGTACGAACCCGATGCCGCGACCGTGCTGGAGCACGTGATGACGCGTTACATCGAGTCGCTGGTGTACCAGGCACTGCTGGAAAACGTCGCCTCCGAGCATGCCGCACGCATGGTTGCGATGAAGGCGGCGAGCGACAACGCCAACAAGCTGATCGGCACTCTGCAGCTCGTCTACAACAAGGCGCGCCAGGCAGCGATCACCCAGGAAATCTCCGAAATCGTCGGCGGCGCGGCAGCAGTCTGACCGCGTTCGTTCAAAGCACACATTAGAGGATGCAGCAATGAGTCAGGGCAAGATCGTTCAGATCATCGGCGCGGTCGTCGACGTCGAATTCCCGCGTGAATCGGTGCCGAAGGTGTACGACGCACTGAAGGTCGAAAACACCGAGATCACCCTCGAAGTCCAGCAGCAGCTGGGCGACGGCGTGGTGCGTACCATCGCCCTCGGTTCCACCGACGGCCTGAAGCGCAACCTGGTTGCCGTCAACACCGGCCGCGGCATTTCGGTGCCGGTCGGCGCCGGCACCCTGGGCCGCATCATGGACGTGCTGGGCCGTCCGATCGACGAAGCCGGCCCGGTCGCTGCCAGCGACAACTGGGAAATCCACCGCGCTGCGCCGTCGTATGAAGACCAGTCCCCGGCCACCGAGCTGCTGGAAACCGGCATCAAGGTCATCGACCTGATGTGCCCGTTCGCCAAGGGCGGCAAGGTCGGCCTGTTCGGCGGCGCCGGCGTCGGCAAGACCGTCAACATGATGGAGCTGATCAACAACATCGCCAAGGCGCACAGCGGCCTGTCCGTGTTCGCCGGCGTGGGTGAGCGTACCCGTGAGGGCAACGACTTCTACCACGAAATGAAGGACTCCAACGTCCTGGACAAGGTGGCGATGGTGTACGGCCAGATGAACGAGCCGCCGGGCAACCGCCTGCGCGTCGCGCTGACCGGCCTGACCATGGCCGAGTACTTCCGCGACGAGAAGGACGAAAACGGCAAGGGCAAGGACGTCCTGTTGTTCGTCGACAACATCTACCGCTACACCTTGGCCGGTACCGAAGTGTCGGCACTGCTGGGCCGTATGCCGTCCGCGGTGGGTTACCAGCCGACCCTGGCCGAGGAAATGGGCGTCCTGCAGGAGCGCATCACCTCGACCAAGAACGGCTCGATCACCTCGATCCAGGCCGTCTACGTTCCCGCGGACGACCTGACCGACCCGTCGCCGGCGACCACCTTCGCCCACCTGGACTCGACCGTCACCCTGTCGCGTTCGATCGCCTCGCTGGGTATCTACCCGGCCGTCGATCCGCTGGACTCCACCAGCCGCCAGATGGATCCGCTGGTGATCGGCCACGAGCACTATGACACCGCCCAGCGCGTCCAGCAGACCCTGCAGAAGTACAAGGAACTGAAGGACATCATCGCGATCCTGGGCATGGACGAACTGTCCGAAGAGGACAAGCAGGCCGTGTCGCGCGCCCGTAAGATCGAGCGCTTCTTCAGCCAGCCGTTCCACGTGGCCGAAGTGTTCACCGGTTCGCCGGGCAAGTACGTGCCGCTGAAGGACACCATCCGTGGCTTCAAGGCCATCGTCGATGGCGAGTACGACCACCTGCCGGAGCAGGCGTTCTACATGGTCGGCGGCATCGAAGAAGCGGTCGAGAAGGCCAAGAAGATGGCCGAGAAGGCCTGATCCGGGACGGGCGGGAGCGATCCTGCCCGACCTGACGCCGGCGCCGGGCAACCGCCCGCGCCGGTGGACCCCCACGGTGGCATTGCGCCGCCGCGAACAGCGAAGAGATTTGCATGAGCACGATCCGTTGCGACATCGTCAGCGCCGAGCAGGAAATCTTCCGTGGCGAAGCGACCCTGGTCGTGGCCACCGGTGAGCTGGGTGAACTGGGCATCGCGCCCAAGCACGCGCCGCTGATCACCCGCCTGAAGCCGGGCAAGGTGGTGGTCACCACGCCGAACGGCGAGCAGCTGGATTTCGCCATCTCCGGCGGTATCCTGGAAGTGCAGCCGCAGGTGGTGACCGTGCTGGCCGACACCGCGATCCGCGCGCAGGACATCGACGAAGCCTCGGTCCGCAAGGCCAAGGAAGAAGCCGAACGCATCCTGGCCAACCGCGGCGAAGCGATGGAAGTGGCCGAAGCCCAGCAGAAGCTGGCTGAAGCCGTCGTCCAGCTGCAGGCACTGGAACGCCTGCGCAAGAATCTCAAGCACTGAGGTTCGCGCTGCATCCACGAGAACGCCGGCCCTGTGCCGGCGTTTTTGTTTGGGGCGGGGCAGGGCCGATTGGGTAGAGCCGACGGGGTAGAGTCGACTGTCAGTCGACTACCGCGCGCAGCTCGGGATTTTCGCGACCTCACGGAAGAGCAGTCGACTGACAGTCGACTCTACCGTTCCGGTTCCCGCCCCCAATCCGGCATCCCGATTCCCGCCTCGTCTCAGCGATACACCACGTAGCGCATCAACAGGAACGACACGCATGCCAGCCCGCCTTCCACCAGCGGCTTGGCCAGCCACGTGAATTGCAGGCCCAGCGCCTGGTCGACCAGGCTGACCAGCAGCGTGCTCGTCGCCGTCAGCAGCAGCCACAGCCCGAAGAAACGTGCAAAGCGCTTCCATCCCAGCTTGCGGGTGCCGGCCTCGGCAAAGGTGTAGCGGCCGTTGAGCCAGAAGCCCAGCAGCATGCCGGCCAGGCGACCGGCGATGTTGGCCGGCGCGACCGGCATGCCCAGCGCGGTGGCGACCACGAACACCAGCCAATCGACCAGCAGCTGCACGAGCCCGATCACGAGGTAGGTGCTTCCCTGGCGGAGCAGGCTCATCGGCGTGGTGAAGGAGGAGGGATGCCCATGTTAACGGCCCACGCTCTAGAATCACCGGCAACGAACTACGGACTGCTGCTCCCATGACCCAAGCCCTGCACGTCATCATCCTCGCCGCCGGCGCCGGCAAGCGCATGAAGTCGGTGCTGCCGAAGGTGCTGCAGCCGATCGCCGGCCAGCCGATGCTGGCGCACGTGATCGATACGGCCCGCGAGCTGCAGCCGGCGGCCATCCACGTGGTTTACGGCCATGGTGGCGAGGCGGTGCGTCAGTACTTCGCCGGCCAGCCCGACCTGCAGTGGGCCGAACAGGTCCAGCAGCTCGGTACCGGCCACGCAGTGGCGCAGGCAATGCCGCAGGTTCCCGATGCCGCGCAGGTGCTGGTGCTGTACGGCGATGTGCCGCTGATCCGCGCGCAGACCCTGCGCGACCTGCTGGCGCAGCCGGGCCGGCTGGCAGTGCTGGTGGCCGATGTCGATGACCCGACCGGGTACGGCCGGGTGCTGCGCGATGCAGAGGGCAAGGTGGGCTCCATCGTCGAGCAGAAGGACGCCACCGACGACCAGCTGCGCGTGCGCACGATCAACACCGGCATCATCGCCGCAGAGTCGACCGCGCTGCGCCGCTGGTTGTCGCAGCTGTCCAACAGCAATGCGCAGGGCGAGTACTACCTTACCGATGTGTTCGCGTTCGCCGCGCATGAGTACACCCCGGCCGAGATGGCCCTGGTCGCCGATGCACAGGAGGCCGAGGGGGCGAATGATCCATGGCAGCTGTCGCAGCTGGAGCGCGCCTGGCAGCGGCGTGCGGTGCGTGCACTGTGCGCTCAGGGCGCGCGCGTGCGTGACCCGGCACGACTGGATATCCGTGGCACCGTCACCGTGGGCAGCGATGTACTGATCGATGTCGACGTTGTTCTTGAAGGCAACGTCGTGCTCGGTGACGGCGTTACCGTAGGCCCGTTCAACCGGCTGAAGGACGTCAACCTGGGGCCCGGCACCGAAGTGCGCGCGCATTGCGACCTGGAAGGCGTGGTGACCGAAGGTGCCGCGCAGATCGGCCCGTTCGCACGCTTGCGGCCGGGTACCGTGCTGGCCGATGGCGTACACGTCGGCAACTTCGTCGAAACCAAGAAGGTCACCCTCGGCGTCGGCAGCAAGGCCAACCATCTCACCTACCTGGGTGACGCGGTGATCGGCAGCAGGGTGAACATCGGTGCCGGCACCATCACCTGCAACTACGATGGCGTGAACAAGTCGACCACCACCATCGGCGACAACGCCTTCATCGGCTCCAACAGCTCGCTGGTGGCACCGATCACCATCGGCGAGGGCGCGACCATCGCTGCCGGGTCGGTCATCACCCGCACCGCGCCGGACGGCAAGCTGACGCTGGCACGTGCACGACAGGAAACCATCGATGGCTGGAAGCGCCCGGTCAAGAAGTCCTGAGCCACGGGTTCCGCGCACCGATGAGCTGGGTGTGCTGCCGGCGATCGAACAACGTGCCGGCGAACTGCTGAGGGGTCACGAGGCCTATCCGGTGTTTGCCAGCCACGGCCTGGACCTGCCGACGCTGCAGGAAGGCCTTGAGCGTGGGCAGCTGTGGGTGGTGGATGGCGCCGCCGGCGGTGTTGCCGGCTACCTGCTGGCCGGCGACCTGGCAGGCGAGTTCCATGTCCTGCAGATGGATGTGGATCCAGCGCACGCGCGTCGTGGCCATGGCCGTGCATTGCTGCGGCATGCCTTGGCGCAGGCCAGGGCCACTGGCTTTGCTGCAGCGGTGCTGACCACCTTGAGCGATGTGCCGTGGAATGCAGCCTTCTACGCCAGCGAAGGGTTCGAGGTAGTGCCCGAGGCGCAGTGGAGCGAGGGCCTGCGCGCGGTGATGGCCGAAGAGGCCGCGCTGGGATTTCCAATGCATCTGCGGGTGGCGATGCGGCAGGTCTGGTAGGTGCCGACCCTGGTCGGCACATCCACGCATGGCGTGGCTCTACTGACAGACCGAGCCAAGTCGGCAACTCACCCCATCGGCAACAGGATCGACACGCACAGCCCGCCATCACCGCGGTTCTGCAGCGACACCCGCCCACCGTGCGCCTCCACGATCTCGCGGGTCAGTGCCAGTCCCAACCCGGTACCGTTGCGCTTGGTCGAATAGAACGGCATCAGCGCGTTCTGCAGCACCTGCTCGTTCATGCCCTTGCCACGGTCCAGCACATCCAGGCGCAGCCATTGCGGCAACCGCGTCAGCTGCACCTGCACGTCATCATTGGGCGGATCGGCTTCGGCACAGGCTTCATGCGCGTTCTTCAGCAGGTTCAACAGCGCCTGCCCGAACTGCGCGATGTCGATCCGGCTGCTCAGTTCCTCGTCCGGTTCACGTTCCATGCCGAACGGAATCTGCTGGCGCAGGCTGGACAGGAAGGGCGCCCAGTGCACGGTCTGCAGTTGCGGTTGCGGCAGCTTGGCGAAGCGCGCATAGCCACGGATGAAGCCTTCCAGGTGGCGCGCGCGGTCTTCGATGGTGGTGAAGATCTCCGGCAGCCGATCGAAGCGCTCGCGCTGTACCAGCACGCCGCCGGAATGGGCCAGCGAGGCGATCGGCGCCAGCGAGTTGTTGAGCTCGTGGCTGATCACCCGGATCACCTTCTTCCACGTCTGCACTTCCTGGCGGCGCAGTTCGGCGGTGAGCAGGCGTACCAGCAGCAGGTCGTGCGGGCGGCCGTTGAGCTGGAAAGATCGGCGTGAGAGGTGATAGACCTGTTCGTCGTCCTCATCGCCGTCTTCGCCTTCCGCATGCACCGCGAACAGGCTGTCGCCGCCACGGGCGATGGCATCGCGCAGCTCCACCGGCACCTGTTCCAGCACCTCTTCCAGGCGCTGGCCTTCCAGCTTCCAGCCGCCATGCAGCAGCTTGCGCGCGGCCAGGTTGGAGAACACCACGCGGGCGATGCCATCGCCGCCGGAAGCAATCAGCAGCATCGCCACCGGGGTGTTCTGTACCATGGTGTCCAGCAGCAGTTCGCGCTGCACCAGGCCTTGCCGCTGCTCGCGCAGCACGTCGCCCAGTTCGCGGTGCGCCTGCACCAGGTCACCCAGTTCGTCGTTGCCTGGCCAGTACACACCGAAGTTGTACTCACCGTCGCGGTAGCTGCTGGTGGTGCCGGCCAAGGCGCGCATCAATGAACGTACCGGCGCGGTTGCACGGCGCAGGGTCCACCACATCAGCGACAGCAGGATCAGCGCCGACACCGTGGTCACCACCCAGCCATGGTCCATCCAGTAGGCCAGCAGCCACGGCAACGCGGCGGCCAGCGCCAGCACCGGCAGCAGGCGCAGGAACAGGCGGAAGGTGAACGAGCGCCGTTTCATTCGCGTGGGATGCCGTGCCGGTCCATGCGCCGGTACAGTGCCTGGCGGCTCAGGCCGAGTTCGGCGGCGGCCTGGGCGATGACGCCGTGGTTGCGCGCCAGCACATCCTCGATGCGCGCACGGTCAGGATCATTGCCGGCACTGGCTGCCGGTCGCGGTGCAGGTGCGGCACGCGGCAGGTTCAGGTCGGCCACTTCGATGCGGTTGCCGGTCGCCAGCAGCTCGGCCCGCTGGATCACGTTGCGCAGTTCGCGCACGTTGCCGGGCCAGGGGTGCCGTTGCAAGGCCGCGGTGGCGGCGCTGGAAAGTGGCTTGCCGGCGGTCAGGAAGCGCTCGGCCAGGGGCACGATGTCGCCCGGGCGCTCGGCCAATGGTGGCAGTACCAGTTCCACCGTATTGAGGCGGTAGTACAGGTCTTCGCGGAAGGTGCCGTCGCGGATCATCGCCGGCAGGTCGGCATTGGTCGCGCTGACCACACGGACTTTGACCTGGCGCTCGCGATTGGAGCCAAGACGCTCGAAGCGCCCTGTTTCCAGCACACGCAGGAGCTTCATCTGGCCGCCCAGCGACAGGTTGCCGATCTCATCCAGGAACAGCGTTCCGCCGTCGGCGGCTTCGAACTTGCCCTCGCGTGCCTTGTTGGCGCCGGTATATGCGCCGGCTTCGGCACCGAACAGTTCGGCCTCGATCAGTTCCGAGGGCAGGGCGCCGCAGTTGACCGTGATGAACGGGCCCTTGGCCACCAGCGAGTTGGCCTGGATGATCTGCGCGATCTTCTCCTTGCCGGCACCATTGGGACCGGTGATCAGCACCGGCAGGTCGGAGCGCGCGACCTGGCAGGCCAGGGCAATGACGCGCTCGCTGGCCGGATCGGCGAAGACCGCACCACACAGCTCGTACTTTTCTTCCAGCGCATTGCGCTGGCGCAGCTCACGGCTGCGGCGGCGGTCCAGCTCGCGCCGCGCCTCGGATAGCTCGAGCAGGTTGTTGACCGTGGTCAGCAGCTTGCGGTCGTCCCAGGGCTTGGCCAGGTAGTCGGCGGCACCGGCCTTGACCAGGTCCACCGCACTGCTCAGGTGGGTCCAGGCGGTGAGCAGGATCACCGGCAGGTCCGGGTGGCGTGCGCGGATCTGTGCGAACAGGTCTTCGCCTTCTTCGCCGGAGGTGGTGTCCTCGCTGAAATTCATGTCCTGGATCACCAGGTCGACCGGCTGCGACTCGAGCAGGGCCAGCCCTTCGGCCGGGGTCTGCGCCTGCAGGGTGTCGATGTCATGCAGGGAGAACAGCACGTCCAGCGCGGTGCCCACGCTGGCGTTGTCGTCGATGATCAGGATCGAAGGCATCAAGCAGTTCTGCAGAAAGGGATGGGCGGCGCCGATGGAGCCGTGTTCGTATCCATACGCCGGGAGAGCCCGGCGCCACCCATCAAGCATAGCCAAAGCCGTGGCGACGAGGGCGGGCTGGTTTCAGCGCCGCGCTGGTGGAGGCGGTGGTGCCGGCGGTGGCGGAGCGGCCAGCGCCAGCCGCCACGAGGTGGCGTCCACCGGGACGGTGAGCTCGCGTTTGTCGCGGCGCAGCAACAGGTACACAGTCGGGGCACTGGAATGCCGCAGTGCATCGGCAAGATGCTCGATCCGCCGCACGGCCGTATCGTCCAAGCGCAGGATGCGGTCGCCGCTGCGCACGCCGAAGCGGGCTTCCGGACGCGCGGCGTCCACCCGTACCTGGCCCTCGGTCGAGCGGAGCGCCAGGCGGGCATCATCCTGGCGCCATTCCAGCGTCTGCGAGCTGCCACCGCCGGCCAGCGCCGGCAGTGGCAGCAGTGCCATCAACAGCATTCGGCAGGCACGCACCTCACGCGCCCCGCGTGGCGACTGCGGGCGGGACCGCTGCCGCGCGCCGGGCCGGCCCGAACACCGCGATCTGGCCCAGCACCCACAGCAGAAGCGCGCCCAGCGGCAGGTAGTACAGGGGCATGCGTGGCAGCTCGTAGAGGTTCATCAGTGCCAGGTTGATCGCGTAGGCTGCCAGCATGCCCAGCACGATGCCCAGCGAGGCCAGCAGGAAGTTCTCGGTCTGGAAGTAGCGCAGGATCTGGCCGCGGGTGGCACCGAGTGCGCGGCGGATGCCGATCTGCTTGCTGCGCTGCTGCACCCAGAAGCTGGCCAGGCCGATGATGCCCAGTGCGGTCACCACCAGCAGCGAGACGCTGACGGTGATCAGCAGGCCAACCATCGCGCGGTCGTTCTTGAAGAAGTCCTTGCGCTGGTCTTCATAGGTCAGCTTGTCGCGCATCAGCCGGTTGGGGTCATTGCGCTCCAGTACAGCAGCCCCCGCATCAAGCACCTCCTGGCGGCGTTCCGGCGAAGTGCGCAGCACATAGGTGCCACCCTCGTCGAAGGTGCGCCGCATGGGCAGCAGCATGGAGTTCGTCCAGTTGTCATTCCAGCCGTTGGGCGTGCTCAGCGTGTCGACGATGCCGACCACATGCAGCGGCTGCTTGCCCATGTAGTAGGTCTTGCCCAGCGCGCTGCCGTTGGGTTCCATCTTGGCGGCGGTGGCCTGGGTGAGGATGACCGGGATGGCGTTTTCCTTGGCGCCCCCCTTGCTGGCGTCTTCGAAGTTCTGGTACTCGCCGGGCAGGAAATCGCGGCCGGCGATCAGGTTGATGCCCATCGTGGCCAGCCCGTTCTCGGACAGGGTGTACATCGAGGCGTTGGTGGTCGGCCGTTCCTGGTCGATCTCCCGCGAGATGCTGCTGCTGGACGAGCCGTTGCGGAAAGGCACCTGGTTGATGATGGTGACGTTGCTGACGCCGGGAAGCGCACGCAATGACGCCAGGTCCTCACGGGTGCGGGCCATGGCATCGGTCTGCTTGCCGATGCCGCTGACGCGGAGCATCACCAGTTCGTTCTCGGCGATGCCGCTGGGCATGCTGATCTTCTCCACGCGCTGGCTGACCAGGAACAGCGCGTTGCAGACGATGGCGCAGGTCAGTGCGACTTCCAGCACGATCAGGGCAGCGGCAGTCTTGTGCCGGCGCAGCGTGCTGAGGATGGGGCGGATGTCCATGGGAGTCCTCGTTCGGGTGCTTACTGCGACTTGAGCTGGATGGCCGGAGTGACCTGCATGGCGCGCCAGGCAGGCAGGAAACCGGCGGCAAGGCTGGCGAACAGGGTCAAGCCCAGCGCAAGCAGCAGCATGTTGCCGTCCAGGTGGGCCAGCTTTGCGTACTCCACCGGTTGCTGGCGCACCGCGAACAGGCCCAGCAGGGCCAGGCCGATGCCCAGCACGCCCCCGACCACGCCGACCGCGCCGGCTTCCACCAGGCACTGCAGGAAGATCTGGCCACGGCTGGCACCGAGTGCGCGGCGCACGCCGATCTCACCACTGCGGCGCAGGAACTTGGCCAGCAGCAGGCCCACCGTGTTGACCAGGCAGACCCCCAGGAAACCCAGTGCCAGCCACAGCTGCAGGCGCACATCGCTGGGCACCGCGCCGTTGAAGTCCAGCCATTCCATCACGGTGCGCAGGCGCACGTTCGGCGGGTGCTTGAAGCGGCCGGCCTGGCGCTGCTGGCTCGAATAGTTCTCCAGGTAGCGGCGGTAGTCGGCGGCCTTGGCCGGGTCCATCTCCACCCAGTACTGCAGCCACGCGCACGGCGCATTGAGCGAGTAGCTGTTGCCGTCGGGATTTTCGCCGAAGCAGTTCATGTTGCCGTTGCTGCCCAGTTTCAGGTCGAAGGACGTGGAAATCGGCAGCAGCAGGTCCTCGTTCTTGCCGTAGCTGCCGGTGGTCAGGTCGTAGAAGTGCGGCTCCGAGCTCCACTCCTTCATCACGCCGACGATGCGGTAGCTCTGGCCTTCCATGCGCAGGTCGCGGCCTACGCTGTTGGCGCCCTGGTAAAGCTTGTCGTTGAGCGCCTTGGAGATGACCACCACGCGTGCGCGGCCTTCGTCGTCCTCGCGCGTCCACGGGCGGCCGTACTGCATGGGCACCTCGAACATCGGGAAGAAATCGGCCGAGGTCCAGCGGGTGTCGATGCTGAAGGGCTTGAGGGTGCTGTTGTCCGGTTCGATGGTGCCGCCGCCGCCGCTCATCAGCGCCTGGCGCTCGCCCTTGGCTTCGCGCAGCAGGGCTTCACCGTCGAAGCGGGTCAACTGTGTTTCCGGCTCCTCGCCCGCGACATAGGCGCCGGTCGCGGCATCGAGCTGCACATAGAACAGCCGGTCACTCTTGCCGGGGATCGGGTCGCCGGACAGCACGTGGAACACGGTCAGGGTGGTCATCGAGGCACCGATGCCGAGGGCGATGGCTACCACCATCAGCGCAGTCAGGACCTTGTTGCGGCGGAAACTGCGTACCGCCAATCGGGCGTAGTAGGCGAACATGGGAATGCCCTCACTCGTTGACGGCGACGATGTGGCGCGGCGTGGCCAGCACCGGCTCGCGCACCAGGTCGGTGACCTGGCCGTCGACGATGTGCACGTTGCGCTGCGCACGCGCGGCCAGTTCCGGGTCGTGGGTGACCATTACGATGGTGGTGCCGGCGGCATTGATCTCCTCCAGCAGTTCCATCACGCCACGCGCCATCTGCGTATCCAGGTTGCCGGTCGGTTCGTCGGCCAGCAGCAGGCGCGGGCTGCCGGCCAGTGCACGCGCGATCGCCGCACGCTGCTGCTGACCGCCGGACAGCTCGTTCGGGTAGTGCTTCATGCGCGAGCCCAGGCCGACCTGGGTCAGCGCCTTCTCGATGCGTTCGCGGCGTTCGTTGGCGCTCATCTTCCGATAGCGCAGCGGCACGTCGACGTTGTCGAACAGGTTGAGGTCGGGGATCAGGTTGAAGCCCTGGAAGATGAAGCCGATCTTCTGGTTGCGCAGGCGGCTGCGGGCGTCATCGCCCAGCGTGCTCACATCCTGCCCGTCCAGCATGTAGGTACCGCTGGTGAAGGTTTCCAGCAGGCCGGCGATGTTGAGGAAGGTGGTCTTGCCGGAACCGGACGGACCGGTGACGGCGACGAACTCGCCTTCCTTGACCTGCAGTTCCAGGGAGCGCAACGCGTGGGTTTCCACCTGTTCGGTGCGGAAGACCTTGGCGACCGAACGCATTTCGAGCATGTACATGGGGTGTCCTCTCTCCAGGATTCAGGTATCAGTTGACGGAGACGCGTTCGGCGTCCTTGAACAGGTCGCTGCCGGAGACCACGATGCGGTCGCCCGGCTGCACACCCGACTTGATTTCCACTTCGCCCAGGCTGCTGACGCCCAGTTCCACCGGGCGGCGCACGGCGGTGCGGCCATCCATCACGTAGGCCATGCCGTTGCCCTGTTCGACGAACGGGCCGCGCTCGACCTTCAGCACGTTCTTGCGGGTATCGAGCAGCACGCGCACCGACATCCGTTGGCTCTGGCGCAGGCCTTCCGGCTGCGCGCTGGCGAAACGCACGCGGGCATTGACCTCGCCGTTGACCACCTCCGGCGACACCGCGCTGATCTCGCCCGGGAACGGCTGGCCGTTGCCGCCGGTCAGCTGGGCCGGCATGCCGATCGCCAGGTCGCGGGCGAAGCTCTCCGGCACCTTGATCTCGACCTCGAACTTGGACAGGTCGACCACGCCCAGCACCGGCGCGTTGGCGGCCAGGTTGGTGGACTGCACCGCCTGGACCTGGCCGACCTGGCCATCGAACGGGGCGCGCAGGGTCAGTGCATCGACCTGGCGTTGCACTTCGGCCACCACGGCCTTCTGGCGGTCGGCCAGCAGGCGCTTGTTGCGGGCATCCAGGTCGGCGCCCTGGCTCTGCAGGCGCGCGTCGGTGGTGGCGTTGGCCAGGGTGATGTCGGCCTTCTTCAGCGAGTCCTTCGCCTTGGCCAGGTCGATCTGCGGCACCGCACCGCCGTCGTAGCCGCGCTGGTAGCGCTGCAGGTCGCGGTCGGCGGCCTGGCGTTCGATGGTGGCCTGGTCGGTTTCCTTGCGTGACTTGGCACGGGCCAGGGTCGCGTCCAGCGCGGCGCGGCTGGCCTCGGCTTCCAGGCCGGCCAGCGTTGCCTGTTCCTGGGCCAGCTTGCTGCGCAGTTCCGGGCTGTCGATGATCGCCAGCTCCTGGCCCTTCTTGACCACGTCACCGGCGACGACCTTCAGGTCCACGGTACCGGCCGAGATCGCGTACAGGATCGGGCTGTTGGCGGCGATCACGCGGCCGTCGGCAGCGATGTCACGGACCAGGTCGCCCCGCTTCACCTCGGCGATGCGCACGCGGCTGCTGTCGAAGGAGCGGCTGGCATTGGACCAGGCATGGACCGCCCAGCCGATGCCGGCGAGCAGCGCAATGGCGCCCAGCGCCGGCCAGCGGTAGCGGTGCCAGCTGGCGCGGGTGGTGCCGGCCGGGGCGGAGGAAACGATCTGGTCCTGTGCGGAAGTGTCGCGGATCATCGGGTGCGTGCCTGACGGTGGTAGCCAATACCAAGCACGTAGCGTGCCAACCTTATTTCCTTTCAGGTCAAGGGGTTGGGGATTTCGGGGGAGTGTCCGGGTGTCCGCGGACACCTTTCCGGACACTTTCATTAAGCGGACAGGAGGGGGAAGCCAGGCAGGCGGGCTAGAATGCGCCGATCGTCTCCAAGGAATCGCGTGACATGTGTGGAATCGTGGGTGCAATCGCTGATCGCGATGTGGTGCCGGTACTGATCGAAGGCCTGAAGCGGCTCGAGTACCGTGGTTACGACTCCTCGGGCATCGCAGTGATCGACCACGCCGAGCGCCCCGAAGTCCGTCGCGTCCGTCGTACCGGTCGAGTGTCGGAAATGGCCACGGCGGCCGAGGCCGAGGGCTTCAATGCGGTGCTGGGCATCGGCCACACCCGCTGGGCCACCCACGGCGGTGTCACCGAGGCCAATGCACATCCGCACATCAGCCACGGTGTGGCGCTGGTGCACAACGGCATCATCGAGAACCACGAAGAGCAGCGCGAGAAGCTGCGCGCGCTGGGCTACACGTTTGAATCGCAGACCGACACCGAGGTCATCGCGCACCTGATCCACCATCATCTGAAGGGCGGCGACGACCTGCTGGTGGCGCTGCAGCACACGGTGAAGGAGCTGACCGGTGCCTACGCGCTGGCCGTGGTCAGCCGCGCCGAGCCGGAGCGCTTCGTCTGCGCGCGCATGGGCTGCCCGCTGCTGGTCGGCCTGGGCGAGGGAGAGAACTTCGTCGCCTCCGACGTCTCGGCCGTGATCTCGGCCACGCGCAAGGTGATCTTCCTGGAAGAGGGCGACACCGCTGAGATCCGTCGCGACGGCGTGCGCATTTTCGATGAGCACGACCAGCCGGTCGAGCGCGACGTGCACCTGTCCGACGTGTCGCTGGCATCGCTGGAGCTGGGCCCGTACCGCCACTTCATGCAGAAGGAAATCCACGAGCAGCCGCGCGCGCTGGGCGACACCATCGAGGCGGTGATCGATGCCGGTGGTTTCCCGGCCGAGCTGTTCGGCAAGAACGCCGAAGCGGTGCTGTCGGGCATCGAAGGCGTGCAGATCATCGCCTGCGGAACCAGCTACTACGCCGGCCTGACCGCGCGCTACTGGATCGAAGCCATCGCCGGCCTGCCGTGCAGCGTGGAGATCGCCAGCGAGTACCGCTATCGCGCGGCCTACGCGAACCCCAAGCATCTGATCGTGACCATCTCGCAGTCCGGCGAAACGCTGGATACGATGGAAGCGCTGAAGTACGCCAAATCGTTGGGCCACCAGCACACGCTGTCGATCTGCAACGTGCCGGAAAGTGCGATCCCGCGCGCCAGCGAACTGGTCTGCTACACCCGCGCCGGCGCCGAGATCGGCGTGGCCTCGACCAAGGCCTTCACCACCCAGCTGGCCGCACTGTTCCAGCTGACCGTGGTGCTGGGCAAGCTGCATGGCCGCATCGACGCGGCGCAGGAAGCGGACTACCTGGAGCAGCTGCGCTTCCTGCCGGGCAGCGTGCAGCACGCCCTGAACATGGAGCCACAGATCGCCGCCTGGGCCGAGCGTTTCGCGCGCAAGAGCAGCGCATTGTTCCTGGGCCGCGGCCTGCATTACCCGATCGCGCTGGAAGGCGCGCTCAAGCTCAAGGAAATCTCCTACATCCACGCCGAGGCCTACCCGGCCGGTGAGCTGAAGCATGGTCCGCTGGCGCTGGTGGACGAGGACATGCCGGTGGTGGTGATCGCGCCGAACGACAGCCTGCTGGAGAAGGTGAAGTCGAACATGCAGGAAGTGCGTGCGCGTGGTGGCGAGCTGTTCGTGTTCGCCGACCAGGACAGCAACTTCAACGCGTCCGAAGGCGTACATGTGATCCGCACGCCGCGCCATGCCGGCGTGCTCAGCCCGATCGTGCACACCATCCCGGTGCAGCTGCTGGCCTACCACACCGCGCTGGCACGCGGCACCGACGTGGACAAGCCGCGCAACCTGGCCAAGAGCGTGACGGTGGAGTAAGGCATTCCCGGAGCTGTGGGATGCTGCATGCGAAAGGGGCCTGCGAGGCCCCTTTCGTTTGTGCCGGACGCAGTACGAAGTGGGACAGCCTCCGGGCGTTCTGTCCGTCGTCGGCAGCAGGCAATCATTCTTTAATGCGCGAAGCCGCCTGTATTCAGCGGCGGTTTCAGCCACGGTGCCATTCTCTGGATCGTCAGTTGGTTCCCACGACGAACTGTCCTATCGATGCCGGTAGTGACCGAGGGTCGCAGTCGTAGAATCGATCTGGCCGAGGTTAGGGTTGAGCGATTGAACCCGCCTCGTTCGCGTTGCAGCACATCGTCTGCCGAGTGATTCCAAGCGGCAGACGGGTGCGCCAGACGTGCGCTGAAAGGTCTGTTCCCTGGGAGGGGGCGTATCGGAAGAGCACACTTTTTTGACTTCAGTGACCTGCACCAGGAAACAAGAATGAACGTCCGCGAACTCCTGCAATCCAAGAAAGAAGCTGTCATCACCATCGATGCCGAAGACACGATCGGTGCCGCCGCCCACAAGATGAGCGCGAACAGGATCGCTGCGCTGGTGGTGATGAAGGACGATGCCCCGGTCGGCATCATTTCCGAGAAGGACATCGTGCGCACCCTGGCCGACGACGGCCCGCAGGCCGGCCGCCGGGTGATTTCCAGCCTGCCGTCCACCGGTCTGGAGGGCATTGCGCCGGACGCCACGCTGAAACAGGCCATGTCATTGATGACGTACTCGCGGCGCCGTCACCTGATGGTCACTGAAGGCACCCGCCTGGTCGGCATCCTCAGCCTGGGCGATATCGTGAAGAACCTGCTGGGCGAGCTGGAACTGGAAAAGGCCGTGCTGCAGGACATCTACATGGCCGCCCACTGAGGGCCGCAGCGCTGGAAGCAGAGAAGCCGGGCATTGCCCGGCTTCTTCATTCACGGCGCCGGTGATATCAGAAAGTGACCTTCACCGAATCGGCGCTGTAGTTCGCCGGCCCGTGATAGACCACTTCGATGTTGTTGCCATCGGGGTCGAGCACGAAGGCGCCGTAGTAGCCCGGGTGGTAGGGGCGTTCGCCTGGCGCGCCATTGTCGGTACCGCCGGCGGCGATCGCGGCAGTGTGGAAGGCATCAACAGTTGCGCTGTCGCGCGCCTGGAAGGCGAGATGGTGGCGGCCGGTCAACTGGCCGGCGGCGGCACGGCTGCTGGCGCTGGAAATGAACAGCTCGTCGGCCCAGAAGAAGTCTGGCCCTTCGCCGCCCAGTGGGATGCCGATCGTATCGAACACTGCCTGGTAGAAGCGGCGGCTGGCGGCCAGGTCACGCACCACCAGCTGGATGTGGTCGATCAGGCGGCCACGGTGCAGTTCCATCGTTTCCATACGAACCTCACAGAAAAAGGGGACGGAGGGGATTAAGTCGCTTCCAGCACAATAGTGCCAGAAACGGCTTAATCCCCTTCGTCCCCTTTTCGGGGTCAGACGTTGGCGATGATCTCGACCCAGTAGCCGTCCGGGTCCTTGATGAAGGCCAGGTTCTTCATGCGGCCGTCGGTCAGGCGCTTCTGGAAGGTTACCCCGAGGTCCTCGAAGCGCTGGCAGGCCGCCTCGATGTCCGGCACCGACACGCAGATGTGGCCGAAGCCGCGCGGGTCGCTGTTGCCGTCGTGGTAGACCGCGCCGTCCTGGCTCTCGGTGCCGTGGTTGTGGGTCAGTTCCAGCACGCCCGGCAGGCCGGCCATCCACAGGCGGCGCTGGCTGTCATCTTCCGGAACCGCCACGCCAGCTGGGACGTAGGCCAGGAAGTACAGGCTGAACTGGGCTTCGGGAAAGTCGCGCTTGTCGATCAGCTGGTAGCCGAGCACGCGGGTGTAGAAGTCCAGCGAGGCGGTGATGTCCTTCACCCGCAGCATGGTGTGGTTGAACACGAAGCCGGTGGTTTCGGCCGGGGCCTGGGCGGCGACGCCGGGGACATCGCGCAGGGCGGGAATGGTCATGGGGGAGGTCCTTCAGACAGGGCCGTTGCCGGCCGGATGGGGGCATTCTACCGGCCAGCACCTGACGGTACCGCGACGTACAATGGCCGGATCGCACCGTTCCGTCCTGACAACGATTGCCCGCCATGTCGCAGCGTGAATGGGTGGCCGCCGCCATCCGCAAGATTGAAGCCGATTTCAACCGCTCCGCCGATACCCACCTGATCCCGCTGGCGCTGCCCGGGTTCGAGGGCATCGATGTGTACCTGAAGGATGAGTCGAGCCATCCCACCGGCAGCCTCAAGCACCGGCTGGCGCGCTCGCTGTTCCTGTATGCGCTGGCCAATGGCTGGCTGCGCGAAGGGCGACCGGTGATCGAAGCGTCCAGCGGCTCGACGGCGGTGTCCGAAGCCTATTTCGCGCGCCTGCTGGGCCTGCCGTTCATTGCAGTGATCCCGGCCACCACCTCGCCTGAAAAGATCGCCGCGATCGAGTTCCAGGGCGGCCGCTGCCACCTGGTCGAACGTGCCTGCGACCTCAACTGTGATTCGGAAAAGCTGGCCCGTGAAACCGGTGGCCACTTCATGGACCAGTTCACCTACGCTGAGCGCGCGACCGACTGGCGTGCCAACAACAACATCGCCGAGTCCATCTTCAAGCAGATGGCCGAAGAGCCCAGCCCGGTTCCGGAATGGATCGTGTGCAGCCCCGGCACCGGCGGTACCGCCGCCACCCTGGGCCGCTATGTCAGCTACCGCCGCCACGATACCCGCATCCTGTGCGCGGACCCGGAAGTGTCGGTGTTCTTCGACGGCTACCGGGCCGCTGTGGCCGGTGGACAGGACTGGCGCGACCTGACCTGCAGTGGTGGTTCGCGCGTGGAGGGCATCGGCCGGCCACGGGTGGAGCCGAGCTTCATCCCGACCAGCGTCGATGCGATGGTCAAGGTACCCGACGCGCTGAGCCTGGCCGCGATGCGCCATGTCAGCCGCCAGCTCGGCCGCCGCGTCGGTGGCTCCACCGGCACCAACTTCATCGGCGTGCTGCAGGCCGCGCAATGGATGCGCGAGGCGGGCCACCAGGGCAGCATCGTCAGCATCCTGTGCGACAGCGGCGAACGCTACGCGCAGAGCTATTACGACCCGGCGTGGTACCTGCGCCAGGGCATCGATGTCGACGGCGCCGATGCACAGCTGGCCGCGGCGGTGGCCGGGCAGGGGTTGCCCGAGCTGCCGTGGTGCAGCCTGGAAGCGCTGTAGCATGGACGACGCTCTCGCCGGGCCATGCCGGCGATGCCAGGGGGGCACCGCAGAGGCGTGCGTCGATTGGTAGAGTCGACTGTTAGTCGACTGCTCTACGTTCAGGTCGCGAAAATCCCGCGCTGCGCGCGAAAGTCGACTCTACCCGGTCGCCGGGGCGTCTCAATATCCCGCCGCGGTGAAGGCGTCGAGCACCGCGTCGCGCAGTGCATCGGGCAACGCCTCGATGTCCATCGCACGGTCATCCAGGTGCAGGGTGGGATCCAGGATGCTGGCGCGGCCCTGGGCCAATGCCTGCAACCACAGCAACACGCAGATCACGAACTCGCGCTCATGGCCCAGCTGCAGCTGGCTGGCGCCGCGCTCGACTACTTCGAACGGGTACCACTCCTGGCTTTCATTGAACGTGCCGCCCTGCTGCAGCACCGCCTGCAACTGCTGCAGGTGGCGCGGGGCGTCGTCGCCGGCATCGCACAGCGCGGCGATCCAGGCCAGTTCGGCCGCGCTGGCAGACAGTGCCAGCGACCGCGCCGGTGAGGCGGATGCAACTGCAGCCAGACCTTCCATGTGGGGCCTCGTTCGGTACGTGCCGCTGCGGACTCCCCCGCACCCAGAGCTTCGGGGGGCGCGCGTAAGGCCGATGTGAATACCGTGCCCCCTTGTCAGCGATGCCTGGCAGCGCCATATCTACCGGGCTGCCCGCCTGCCGGGCCCGTACTCTGGAGACCTGCCGTGACCGTTGCCAACCCCCTGCTCGATTTTTCCGGCCTGCCGCGCTTCGAGGCGATCCGCCCCGAGCACGTGGCGCCGGCGCTGGATGTGCTGCTGGCCGAGGCCGAAGCCGCCGTCAGCGCAGCCGAGCAGGTGCAGCCGGTCACCTGGCAGACCTTCGTGACCCCGCTGGACGATGCCACCGAGCGCCTGTGGCGCGCCTGGGGCCTGGTCGGCCACCTGCAGGGCGTGGTCAACACCCCGGAGCTGCGCGAGGCCTACAACAGCAACCTGCCGCGGGTGACCCGCTTCGCCAGTGTGCTGGGGCAGAACCTGGCGCTTTACCGCCAGTACCAGGCGCTGGCCGCCAGCCCGGAGGCGGCGCATTTCGATGAAGCCCAGCGCAAGGTGCTGGACAACACCCTGCGCGACTTCCGCCTGGGCGGCGCCGAGCTGGCGCCCGAGGCGCAGCAGCGTTTTGCTGCGATCAAGGAAGAACTGTCGGCGCTGTCGGCGAAGTTCTCGCAGAACGTGCTCGACGCTACCGATGCCTGGTCGCTGATCATCGAAGACGAAGCGCGGCTGAAGGGCCTGCCGGAAGACGTGAAGGCCGCCGCGCATGCCGCAGCACAGAAGGACGGCAAGGCCGGCTGGAAACTGACCCTGCAGATGCCGTGCTACCTGCCGGTGCAGACCTGGGGCGAGGACCGCGACCTTCGCGAGATCCTGTACCGCGCCAGCGCCCAGCGTGCGTCCGAATTCGGCGATGACGCACTGGACAACAGCGGCAACATCGACCGCATCCTTGCCCTGCGCGCCGAACTGGCTGCGTTGCTCGGCTTCGATTCGTACGGCCATTACTCGGTGGCGACCAAGATGGCGCAGGACCCGGCCGAAGTGCTCGGTTTCCTGCGTGACCTGGCCGCGCGCGCCAAGCCGTTCGCCGCCAGGGACCGCGCCGAGCTGGAGCAGTTCGCGCGCGAACAGCTCGGCATCGACAGCCTGCAGGCCTGGGACCTGGCCTTCGCCGCCGACCGCCTGAAGCAGGCGCGTTACAGCTATTCCGAGCAGGAGGTGAAGCAGTATTTCACCGAGCCGAAGGTACTGGGCGGCCTGTTCTCGGTGATCGAGCAGCTGTACGGCCTGCGCGTGCAGGAGGACAGCGCGCCGGTGTGGCACGAGGATGTGCGCTTCTTCCGGTTGGTCGATGCGCAGGGTGCGCTGGTTGGCCAGTTCTACCTGGACCTGTACGCCCGCGAGGGCAAGCGCGGCGGGGCGTGGATGGATGATTGCCGCAACCGTCGCGTGCGCACCGACGGCAGCGTGCAGACGCCGCTGGTCTACCTGGTGTGCAACTTCGGCCGCGGTGCCAACGGCAAGCCGGCCACCTTCAGCCACAACGAAGTGACCACGCTGTTCCATGAGATGGGCCACGGCCTGCACCAGCTGCTGACCCGCATCGGCGAACTGGGCGTCGCCGGCATCAACGGCGTGGAATGGGATGCGGTGGAGCTGCCCAGCCAGTTCATGGAGAACTTCTGCTGGGAATGGGATCACTTGCAGGCGATGACCGCGCACGTGGACAGCGGCGAGCCGCTGCCGCGCGCGCTGTACGAGCGCATGCTGGCCGCGCGCAACTTCCACAGCGGCATGGCCACCGTCCGCCAGCTGGAGTTCGGCCTGTTCGACATGCTGCTGCACAGCCAGTTCGAACCAGCGCAGGACAGCGTGCTGGCACTGTTGGACCGCGTGCGCGCGGAAGTGGCGGTGAACCACCCGCCGGCCTGGAACCGCTTCCCGCACCAGTTCAGCCACATCTTTGCGGGCGGTTACGCCGCGGGTTACTACAGCTACAAGTGGGCCGAGGTACTCAGCGCCGACGCCTATGCCGCTTTCGAGGAAGCGCCGCAGGCACTGGCTGAAACCGGTGCACGCTTCCGTGATGAGATCCTGTCGCGCGGTGGCAGCCGCCCGGCGGCGGACAACTTCAAGGCCTTCCGCGGCCGTGCTCCGCAGATCGATGCGCTGCTGCGCCACTCGGGCATGGCGTAAGACGTCGGGTAGGTGCCAACCCCGGTTGGCACTTCACCGCCATCCACGCATGGCGTGGATCTACCGGAATGCCGGCCAGCGGCCGGCACTACCGGTGGCGGGTCATTCGGTGTAGATCATCTTCCGGGTCATGCCGCCGTCGACGATGAAATCCTGGCCGGTACTGAAACCGGACAGTGATGACAGCAGGTATACGGCCAACGCACCGATGTCCTCCGGCTGGCCGACGCGGCCGACCGGGTGTTGCGCATGGTCGGTGGCCGAATACTCCGGTGCGTGTCGCCGTGAGGGTGCCTGCCACTCGCAGGTGCCGATCCAGCCGGGACTGATGCTGTTCACCCGCACCGCCGGGCCGCTGCTGATCGCCAGCGCATGGGTGAAGCCCACCAGCCCGCCCTTGGCTGCGGCATAGGCTTCGCTGTGTGCTTCGGATTGCCAGGCGCGGGTCGAGGCGATGTTGATGATCGCACCGGCGGCGCTGGCGGTCAGCGCCGGCAACGCATGCTTGCTGCACAGGAACGCGCCGTGCAGCGAAGACAGCCGGCGCTGCCACTCGTCCCAGTCCATGTCCTGCAGCAGCGTGCCGTGCGGGCTGGCAATTCCCGCGTTGTTGACCAGCCCGTCGATGCGGCCGAAACGCTGCAGGGCCACGGCGATGAAGGCGCGCACGCTGGCTTCGTCGGTGATATCCAGGCGCTGGAACACGGCATCCTCACCACGCTGCCATTCCGCCAGGCACGCCTCGCCGGCCTCCATGTCGAGGTCGCCGATCAGCACGCGGCCACCGGCGCCGAGCACGGCCTGCGCGATGCCACGGCCGATGCCGTTGGCACCGCCGGTGACCAGCACCACCTTGCCCGACAGCGGCGCGGCCGGCCAAGCGGCAATCGGCGGTACCGTGCTCACGACAGGTCTTCGCCACGCAGGCGGCGATGCCAGCCGTCCACGCCGATGCGGTCCAGGGTCTGGATGTTGCGCTCGACGATCACATCCGGATCCGGATAGACGTCCACCGCGCGCGCCACGCTGTCTTCGCGCAGCAGGTGCAGGGTGGGGAAGGGCGCGCGGTTGGTGTAGTTGCTGGCGTCGTCGGCAGCCACGCCCTCGAACTGGTAATCCGGATGGAAGCTGGCCACCTGCAGGATGCCCTGCAGGTCCAGCGCCTCGATCGCCGCGTCGGCGTTGTCGAGGAAGTCGTTGTAGTCGAGGAAATCGGTCAGCACCTGCGGATGCACGATCAGCGTGGTATCGATCTGCTCGGCCGGCGTATCACGCAGCAGGACCAGTTCCTCGGCCAGCTGCTCAACCAGGGCTTCCGTCGTGGTCGCATCGCTGAGCACGATGCGGACCTGGTCCTTCACGTAGACCGCCTTGGCGAACGGGCACAGGTTCAGGCCGATGACGATGCGTTCCAGCCACAGGCGGGTGGCGGCGATCGGGTCCTCGGTGGGCAGTTGGGCGTCGGTCATGGCGGGCACGTCGGCTGGCGGGGCGGACATTGTAGGCTCGTCGCTTGCAACGCGCCGTCGTACCGCAGGTGCCGGCGCCGGGCCATGCCCGGCGGCCAGATCAATCGCGGAAATTGTTGAACTGCAGCGGCAACTCGAACTTGCCGGCCTTGAGCACGGCGATGGCGTCCTGCAGGTCGTCGCGCTTCTTGCCCTGCACGCGCAGCTTGTCGCCATTGATCTGGCTTTCAACCTTCAGCTTGGCTTCCTTCAGCGCAGCGGCGATCTTCTTGGCGATCTTCTGCTCGATGCCCTGCTTGACGGTGATCTTCTGCCGGGCCTGGGCCAGGTTGGTCTCGATGTCGCCGAACTCCAGGCTGAGCACATCGATGCCGCGCGCGGCCAGGCGTGCACGCAGGATGTCGTTCATCTGCTTGAGCTGGAATTCGGTCGGCGCGAACTGGTTGATCACATCGCCATCGCGTTCGAACTTGGCATCCACGCCCTTGAAATCGAAGCGGGTGGCCAGTTCGCGGTTGGCCTGGTCGATGGCGTTGGTCAGTTCGTGGGTGTCGACTTCGGACACGACGTCGAAGGAAGGCATGGGCGATGCTCCGCAGGATTCAGTGGCAGCCATTCTATCGCGAGGGCCCCATGCCCGCCGTTTGTAGAACCGAGCCCACGCTCGGCTGCTTTTTGAAGAGCGGCCGAGCTCTACAGAATGCGACGACCGGGCGATAATGGGCCATGAACGTGCAACGCTCCCCCTCTCGCGCGGTGGCCTGGATGGTCGCTGCGGTCGCCTGCTTCTCGCTGATGGATGCTGGCATGAAGCAGCTGTCGGCCAGCTACCCCACCCTGGAAGTAACCTTCCTGCGCGGCGCGGCCTCGTTGCCGTTCGTGCTGGTCTGGGTGCTGGCCAGCGCCGGGCCGCGTTCGCTGGTGCCGCGCCGCTGGGGGCTGCACCTGCTGCGTGGTGCGCTGGGCATGGCGATGATCGGCTGCTTCGTGTTCGCCCTGCGCGACCTGCCGTTGTCCACTGCCTACACCATCTATTTCGTGGCCCCGCTGCTGATCGCCGCATTGTCGGTGCCGCTGCTGGGCGAGCGGGTCGGGCCACGGCGCTGGGTCGCCATCGGGATTGGCCTGGTCGGCGTGCTGGTGGTGCTGCGGCCGGGCGTCGATGGCTTCATCTCGGTGCCGGGGCTGATGGTGCTGGCCGCGGCCACCGCCTATGCCATTGCGGCGATCACGGTCAGCCTGCTGACCCGCACCGATACCTCGCAGTCGATGGTGGTCTGGTTCCTGGTGATCATGGCCATCGGTGCCGGCCTGCTGGCCCTACCCGGCTGGGTGCCGCTGCAGCTGGCACATGCGCCGCTGATCGGTGGCATGGGCCTGGCCGGGGCGCTGGGCCAGATCGCCCTGACCAGGGCCTTCCAGCTGGGCGAGGCCTCGATGATCGCGCCGTTGGAGTACAGCGGGCTGGTCTGGGTGATCGGTTGGGACCTGGCCTTCTGGGGCCAGCTGCCCGATGGCTATACCTGGGTGGGCGCGGCGATCATCGTGGCTTCGGGGCTTTACCTGCTGCACCGCGAGCGGGTCAACCGGCAGGAACCACCGAAGCCGCTGGATCATCCCTGAACCGGTTTGGCCGGGAAGCGGGGTCAGAGCCCCTGCGGGGATCCGACCCCCTGCGGGGATCCGACCCCGGAACCCGCGCCGGAGCAGGTACGTTAGAACCAAAAGGAATAACATTCTGGCCCATGGCGCGGGCGCGCGACCGCCTGCGCTGGTAGGCTGCACGCCCCCTTCCGTCACCCAGCCGGTGAGCCACGCCCGTGATCGAGTTCCAGCGCCTGCACAAATCCTATGCCGTTGCCGGCCGCGAGATCAGCGCGCTGCAACCGTTGGACCTGACCATCGAGGCCGGTGAGGTTTTCGGCATCATCGGCCATTCCGGCGCCGGCAAGTCGACCCTGATCCGCATGATCAACCGCCTGGAAGAACCCAGCGGTGGCCGGCTGCTGATCGGTGGTGAGGATGTCACCGCGCTGGACGCGGACGGCCTGCGCGCGCTGCGTCGGCGCATCGGCATGATCTTCCAGCACTTCAACCTGCTGTCGTCGCGCACGGTGGCGGGCAATGTCGCCTTCCCGCTGGAACTGGCCGGCACGCCGAAGACGGAAATCGACGCGCGCGTGGCCGAGCTGCTGCAGACCGTGGGCCTGGAAGCGCATGCGCAGAAGTATCCGGCGCAGCTGTCCGGTGGCCAGAAGCAGCGCGTCGGTATCGCCCGCGCGCTGGCGACCCGTCCACAGATCCTGCTGTGCGACGAGGCCACCAGTGCGCTCGATCCGCAGACCACCGCTTCGGTGCTGTCGCTGCTGTCAAAGATCAATCGCGAGCTCGGCCTGACCATTGTGCTGATCACCCACGAGATGGACGTGATCCGCCGTGTCTGCGACCGCGTTGCGGTGCTCGATGCCGGCCAGATGGTCGAAACCGGTCCGGTCACCCGGGTGTTCCTGCACCCGCAGCATCCGACCACCCGCCGTTTCGTCAGTGAGTCGGAGCATGTGGACGAGGGGGCGCTGCACCGTGATTTCGATGCCGTTGGCGGCCGTATCGTGCGCCTGACCTTCCTCGGTGGCGACACCTACGAACCCCTGCTCGGCAGTGTCGCGCGGCAGACCGGGGTCGACTACAACATCCTGTCCGGCCGCATCGACCGGATCAAGGACACCCCGTATGGCCAGCTGGTGGTCGCCCTGGTGGGCGGCGACCAGTCCGCCGCGCAGGCCGCGTTCGTGGCCGCCGGCGTGCATGTTGAGGAACTGCGTCGATGATCATCGCTACTGCCGGAGGCTTCTTCCGCCACCTGGATGCGGGCAAGTGGGCCGACATCGGCCAGGCCACCATCGACACCCTGCTGATGCTGCTCGGTTCGCTGCCGCTGACCCTGGCCATCGGCCTGCCGCTGGGTGTGCTGCTGTACCTGTTCGGCGCACCGCAGATGAAGCGCCGGCCGTTCGCCTATGGCGTGCTGGCGCTGGTGGTGAACCTGCTGCGTTCAGTGCCTTTCATCATTCTGATGATCGTGCTGATTCCGGTCACCCTGTTCCTGATGGGGACGTCGCTGGGCGTGCGTGGTGCGATCGTGCCGCTGGTTATTGGTGCCGCACCGTTCTATGCGCGCCTGGTCGAGACCGCGTTGCGCGAGGTTGACCGCGGCGTGATCGAAGCTACCCAGGCAATGGGCGCCACTACCTGGCAGCTGGTTACCCGCGTGTTGCTGCCGGAAGCGCGCCCGGGCCTGATCGCCGGCGCGACGGTGACCACCGTCGCGCTGATCGGTTTCACCGCGATGGGCGGCGCCATCGGTTCCGGCGGCCTGGGCGATCTGGCGTTCCGCGACGGCTACCAGCGTTCGCACACCGACGTGGCCCTGGTCACCGTGGTCCTGCTGCTGGTCCTGGTGCAGCTGCTGCAGATGCTCGGCGACCGCCTGGTCGCGCATTACAGCCGCAAGTAACCGCTACGCCTGCTGGTAGCCGGCCAGCGGCCGGCTCTACCCCATTGCCTGGAAACGGTAGTGCCGGCCGCTGGCCGGCAATTCCACGTGCGGTCAACGCGCGTTCGGTACTTCGTAGCCCAGCTTGCCGACCTGTTCCGGATGCTGCGGCACGCGCTTGAGCTTGTCGGTGTTCACGCCGTACTCGTCGCGCAGGCGCTCGGCCAGCTCCTTGTACAGCGCTTTGTCCATGTCCGGCGTGCGCGAGAAGATCCAGGCCATCTCACGGCCCGGGTAGCCGATCAGTGCCCACGAATAATCCGGGGCGACGTCCAGCACCCGGGAGTGGGTCGGCACCACGCGGTAGAACCAGGTGCGCCAGCCGTGGTTGCCGCTGTCCGGGTCGACGCTGGCGCGTGCACGGATCTCCTGCAGGGGTTCGCCGAAGCCGTCGCGGTAGCGGTAGGTGATGCCGACCTTGTGCTCGTCGCGCAACTCGTACTCGTTGACGCTGGCGACGTGCCCGCGTTCGATGAAGTTCGGCACGCGGCCGATCACGTACCAGGTGCCCATGAAGCGCTTGAGGTCGATCGGGGCATCCGGATCGGCGCGCGGGACGCTGGCACGGGGTGATGGCGGCTCACCGACCGCCATGGCGGGGCCCGCCAGGGACAGGGCCAGCAACACGGCGCAGAGCGGGCGGATCGAAGTCATGCGGGAGCGGGCTCAGGAGGGCTTTGCCTGAGCATGGTCGACTGAGCGTGCGCGATCCGTCAATGGTGTCGCAATCTGTGAGAAGGGGCTTGCCCAAGCTGTGTTGCATTGTCTACCGGAGAAGGCCCATGAACACACGTTCCGTCCGTCGCCCTGCAACTGAACGCATCATCGAACGCGCCGACCCGCGCCTGCTGCGTGGCGTGCGGCAACTGGCGCTGGCCGGACTGGCGCTGGTACTGGTCTGGCCAGCGGCACGTGGCAGCAGCGCGTGGTTGGGCTGGCTGCCGATGTGGCTGATCGGCATGCCGCTCGCGGCCTGGTGGGCGCTGCTGCGCTTCCCGCTGCCGCGCCTGTCGGGGCTGCCGAAGGTGCGGCGTACCGGTGGACAGGCGCGTCGCCGGCGCGGCCCGGCGGCCACGGCCTGACCTTCGACACGGGGGAGGCCGCGGCATTCCGTGCTAGCGTTCCACGGCTTATGACTGCCTGGAGCTGCAATGTCACGACTCGCTTCCGCCTGCCTGTTGGCCGGCATGATGACCGCTGCCTCGGTGGGGACCGCCGTGGCCGCTGAGGATACAGACCGCTACGCCTGGCTGGAGGACGTCACCGGCGACAAGCCGCTGTCCTGGGTCAAGGAACAGAATGCCAAGTCCGAGGCGCGCCTGGCGCAGACCCCGGCCTTCAAGCAGATGGAGACCCGCATCCGCGAGGTGCTCGACTCCGATGCCAAGATTCCGGGCGTGCAGAAGATCGGCGACTACTACTACAACTTCTGGAAGGACCAGCAGCACGAGCGCGGCCTGTGGCGGCGCACCACCCTGGCCGAGTACCGCAAGGAGTCGCCGCAGTGGGAGACCGTGCTGGACCTGGATGCACTGAACAAGGCCGAGGGTGAGAACTGGGTCTGGCACGGTGCCGATTGCCTGCGCCCGGATTACAGCCGTTGCCTGATCGCGCTGTCGCGCGGCGGCGCCGACGCCGACGTCACCCGCGAGTTCGACCTGGCCAACAAGACCTGGATCAAGGACGGCTTCTTCCGCCCGGAGTCGAAGGGGGGCCTCAACTGGGTCGATCGCGACACCGTGTTCGTCTACACCGACTTCGGTGCCGGCACGATGACCACGTCCGGCTATCCGCGCGTGGCCAAGCTGTGGAAGCGCGGCACGCCGATGGCCTCGGCCACGACGGTGTACGAAGGCAAGCCGGAAGACATGTACATCGCGGCGATGCACGATGACACCCCGGGCTTCGAGCGCAACCTGGTCAGCCGCACGCTGGCGTTCTACAACAACGAGCTCTACCTGCGTGGCGACGACGGCACGCTGACCAAGATCGACGCGCCGAACTCGGCCGAGAAGGGCCTGCACAAGCAGTGGCTGACCCTGGAGCTGCGCGATCCGTGGACCGTGGGCGGCAAGACCTATGCGTCCGGTTCGCTGCTGGCGACGAAGCTGGACGACTTCCTGGCCGGCAAGCGCGACTTCGAGGTGCTGTTCACCCCGACCGCGACCACCTCGCTGGCCAGCGCCACCTGGACCAGGAGCCACCTGGTGCTGAACGTGCTGGACGACGTCAAGAACCGCCTGTCGGCGCTGACCCCGGGCGCCAACGGCTGGCAGACCAGCCGCTTCGTCGGCGCACCTGCCTTCGGCACGCTGGGCGTGGCTGCAGTGGACAGCAATGACAGCGACGCGGTGTGGCTGACCGCCACCGACTACCTGACCCCGACCACGCTGGCGCTGGCCGAGATCGGCCAGGCCCCGGAAACACTGAAGACCATGCCGGCCTTCTTCGACGCCAAGGGCAAGGTGATCGAGCAGCACTTCGCCACCAGCAAGGACGGCACCCGCGTGCCGTACTTCGTGGTGCACGACAGGGCGATGAAGCTCGATGGCTCCAATCCGACGCTGCTGTACGGCTACGGTGGCTTCGAGATCTCGCTGACCCCGAGCTATTCCGGTGGCATGGGGCGCGCCTGGCTGGAGAAGGGCGGCGTGTACGTGGTGGCCAACATCCGTGGTGGCGGCGAGTACGGCCCGCGCTGGCACCAGGCGGCGCTGAAGCAGAACCGCCACAAGGCCTACGAAGACATGGCCGCGGTGGCGCGGGACCTGGTCAAGCGCAAGATCACCAGCGCCAAGCACCTGGGCGTGCAGGGCGGCAGCAACGGTGGCCTGCTGACCGGCAACATGCTGACCCAGTACCCGGAGCTGTTCGGTGCGGTGGTGGTGCAGGTGCCGTTGCTGGACATGAAGCGCTACAGCCACCTGTTGGCGGGTGCCTCGTGGATGGCCGAGTACGGCAACCCGGATACCAGTGACTGGGAGTTCATCAAGACCTTCTCGCCGTACCACCTGTTCAACGCGAAGAAGAACTACCCGCCGGTGCTGTTCACCACCTCGACCCGCGACGACCGCGTGCACCCGGGCCATGCCCGCAAGATGGCGGCGAAGATGATCGACGCCGGCAAGGACGTGACCTACTACGAGAACATCGAAGGGGGTCACGGCGGCGCCGCCAACAACGCGCAGGCCGCGCACATGTCGGCACTGGCCTACAGCTTCCTGTGGGAGCGGTTGGGCGGCAAGTAAGCAGAACGGAAAACGCCGCCCCAGGGCGGCGTTTTTCCTTATCCGGTAGGGCCAGCGGCCGGCACTACCGTCAACGTGATCCCTGCCAACGCTTCAATCCGCGCGCAATCCGCGCCACCGCCTCCTGCAATCGCGGTACCTCCTGGGTATAGGCCAGGCGCACGTGCTGGTTGGCACGATGGAAGCCGAAATCCAGGCCCGGGGTGAACGCCACGTGCTCGGTTTCCAGGAAATGCGCGCAGAATGCCTGCGCGTCGTCGGTGAATGCACTGACGTCGGCGTACAGGTAGAACGCGCCCTGTGGCTCGACTTCGATACGGAAGCCCAGCTCACGCAGTGCCGGCAGCAGGAAGTCGCGACGCTGGCGGAACGCGTCGCGGCGCTGCTCGAAGATCGCCATGGATTCCTCGCTGAAGCAGGCGAGCGCGGCGTGCTGGGCGATGCTCGAGGCGCTGATGTACAGGTTCTGCGCCAGCTTCTCCAGATCCGGTACTGCGGACGGCGGCGCCACCAGCCAGCCCAGCCGCCAGCCGGTCATGCCAAAGTACTTGGAAAAGCTGTTCAGCACGAAAGCGCTGTCATCCACCTGCAGCACGCTGGGGGCATCCAGGCCATAAGTCAGGCCATGGTAGATCTCGTCCACCACCAGGTGGCCGCCGCGCGCATGCAGTGACGTCGACAACGCCGCCAGCTCGCCTGCGGACAGCACGGTGCCGGTGGGGTTGGCCGGTGAGGCAACCAGCGCACCGACGCTGTCGGCATTCCAGTGCCGTTCGACCAGTGATGGCGTCAGCTGGTAGGCGGTCCCCGGCCCGACCGGGACCAGTTGTGCGCCGCCTTCCACCAGGCGCAGGAAGTGGCGGTTGCAGGGATAGCCGGGGTCGGCCAGCAGCCAATGGCGGCCGGGATCGACCAGCAGGCTGCTGGCCAGCAGCAGTGCACCGGAACCGCCCGGGGTGACCAGGATGCGTTCGGGATCGATGTCCAGACCGTAGTGGCTGCGATAGAAGCCGCTGATCGCCTGCCGCAGCGCTGGCAGGCCGCGTGCGGCGGTGTAGCGGGTGTGGCCGGCGGCCAGCGCGGCCTGGCCGGCACGGACGACGGGCTCGGCGGTGGTGAAATCCGGTTCGCCGATTTCCAGGTGGATCACATCGTGGCCGGCCTGTTCCAGCGCCTGCGCGCGCGCCAGCAGGGACATCACGTGGAACGGGGCGATTTCATGGCTGCGCCGGCTGAAGCCCGGCGTGTGGGGCAGGGTACTCATGCCCGCATGGTACGCCGGTCGGCATGACCCATGACGATCCGCAGGGTTGCCGCATTGCAGGGATTGGGGTCAGATCCCTTTTCGGGAAAAGGGATCTGACCCCGCCGAAGACCATTGCATTGACGCGCCTGGAGCCTTACTTCATGAAATCCACCCTTTGCCTGTTGCTTGCCAGCCTGATGACCACGACTGCTACCGCTGCCACTCCGCCCGTTCCGCCGGATGCCGCCCGGCACCCGCATGTGGTCAAGGCGCCGTTTGGCGCGACCCGCAACGATGACTATTACTGGCTGCGCGACGACAAGCGCGAGAACAAGGACATGCTGGCCTACCTGCAGGCCGAGAACGCTTACGCCGACCAGTTGCTGGCGCCGCTGAAGCCGCTGGAAGACACCCTGTACAAGGAGATCGTCGGCCGCATCAAGCAGGACGATTCCAGCGTTCCGGCGCGTGAGCGCGGCTACTGGTACTACAGCCGCTTCGAGACCGGCCAGGACTACCCGATCCACGCCCGCCGCAAGGGCAGCATGGAGGCCGCCGAGGAAATCCTGCTCGACGTCAACGCGATGGCCGCCGGCAAGGGCTACTTCAACGTCGGCGCGATGGAAGTGAGCCAGGACAACCAGCTGCTGGCATGGGCCGAGGATGACGTCGGCCGCCGCCAGTACACCCTCCGTTTCAAGGACCTGCGGACCGGCCAGGTGCTGCCCGACGTCATCACCGGCAGCTCCGGCGACCTGGTCTGGGCCGATGACAACCGCACCGTGCTGTACGTCGAGAACGATCCGGAAACGCTGCTGACCGTGCGCGTGAAGAAGCACGTGCTGGGCACCCCGGCCAGCGCCGACACCGTCGTCTACGAAGAGAAGGACGACAGCTTCTACATGGGCATCGGCCGCACCCGTGACGATCGCTTCATCACCATCGGCGTGCACAGCACCGTGTCCTCCGAAGAGCGCTACGCGCCGGCCAGCGACCCCACCACCTTCGCCGTGCTGGCGCCGCGCCAGCGTGACGTCGAGTACGACGCCGACCACTACGATGGCCGCTGGGTGATCCGCACCAACGATGGCGCGAAGAACTTCAAGCTGGTCACCGCACCGACCGACGCCACCTCGCGCGCGCAGTGGAAGGACTGGATCGCGCACGACGAGGCGGTGTTCATCGAAGGCTTCGAGCTGTTCGAGGGTTATACCGCCATCGCCGAACGCTCCGAGGGCCTGGAGCGCATCCGCCTGCTGTTCAAGGACGGCCGCAGCGACTACGTGAAGGCCGATGAACCGGCCTACTCGATGGGCCTGGGTGACAACACCGAAGCCGAGACGCCGTGGCTGCGCTACGTGTACACCTCGATGACCACGCCGACCACGGTATTCGAGCTGAACACCGCCACCGGTGAGCGTCGCCAGCTGAAGGTGCAGCCGGTGATCGGCTATGACGCATCGAAGTATGAAACCGACCGCGTCTGGATCACCGCGCGCGATGGCGTGAAGGTGCCGGTGTCGCTGGTCTACCGCAAGGGCTACCAGAAGGATGGAAAGGGCGCACTGTTCCAGTACGCCTATGGCAGCTACGGGATGTCGATGGACCCGTACTTCAACCAGACCGCGGTGAGCCTGCTCGACCGCGGCGTGGTGTATGCCATTGCCCATATCCGCGGTGGCCAGGAAATGGGCCGCGACTGGTACGAGAACGGCAAGCTGCTGCACAAGCAGAACACCTTCAACGACTTCATCGACGTCACCCGCGGCCTGGTCGCACAGGGCTGGGCGGCGAAGGATCGCGTCGCTGCGTCCGGCGGCAGCGCCGGTGGCCTGCTGATGGGCGCGGTGGCCAACCAGGCGCCGCAGGATTACCGGGTGATGGTGGCGCAGGTCCCGTTCGTCGACGTGGTCACCACCATGCTCGACCCGACCATTCCGCTGACCACCAACGAATACGATGAGTGGGGCAACCCGGAGCAGAAGCCGTATTACGACTACATGCTGTCCTACTCGCCCTACGACAATGTGAAGCAGCAGGCGTACCCGGCGCTGTTCGTGGGTACCGGCCTGTGGGATTCGCAGGTGCAGTACTGGGAGCCGGCCAAGTGGGTGGCCAAGCTGCGTGATCACAACACCGGCCCCTACCCGATCCTGTTCCGCACCAACATGGAAGCCGGCCATGGCGGCAAGTCGGGGCGCTTCCAGCGCTACCGCGAGCTGTCCGAGTCGTACGCGTTCGTGCTGCAGCAGCTGGGCATCGCCCAGCCGTAACGGCGAAGGGGTGCCGGGCGTTGCCGGGCACCCCGAACCGTTATCCTTGCGGCCATGAGCCTGCCCGAGCCCTCCGCATCCCGCGATACCGCCACGCCACCGCGCGTGGTGCGTTTCCGCTGGGCGTGGTGGCTGCTGGCCTATGTCAGCCTGGGCACCGGCATCGTCGGCATCTTCGTGCCGGGCCTTCCGACCACCGTATTCATCCTGATCTCGGCGTGGGCTGCGTCACGTGGGTCCGAACGCCTGCACACCTGGCTGCTGCAGCACCCGCGCTTCGGCCCGGCCATCGCCAACTGGCAGGCACACGGGGCGGTCAGCCGCCATGGCAAGTGGATGGCCACGATCACCATGGCGGTGTGTGCCGCCATCATGCTGTGGTGCGTGCCGATCGCCTGGGTGAAGTGGTTCTCGATCGGCAGCATGACCGTGGTCGCAATCTGGCTGTGGACGCGGCCGTTGCCGCCACCGCCCACAGATTGAGCGCCGGCGGTAGTGCCGGCCGCTGGCCGGCAACCCGATTCCCTGCACCAACCGCTCAGCCGCCAATGGCTATACTCGGGGCATGAAGATCCCCCATCGAAACGCCATCCTGATTCCGCTGGCAGCGGCCTCGCTGCTGCTCCTCGCCGCCTGCGGCAACAAGGGCCCGCTGGTACTGCCGCAGAAGCCGGTGCCGGTGGAGGAAACCGTCGAACCCGCTGCCGAGCCCGCCACCGAGGCGACCCCGGCGGAGGCCCAGGGCGCCGTTGCCCCCACCACGACCGTCGACCCGGCTGCAACGACCACTCAGCCGGCACCCGCGCCAGCGAAGAAGGCGGGCGTCGGGAATGAGTAAGGCCGGTTCCAGGGCCTTGCGCTTCAGCAAGATGCATGGCGCGGGCAATGACTTCGTAGTGATCGACCTGCGTGACGGTACTGCGCCGCCCACGCCTGAACTGGCCGCGCGCCTGGCCGACCGCCACACCGGCGTCGGCTGCGATCAGATCCTGACCATCGAGGCGCCACGTGCGGAAGGCTCGGTGGCCTCGTACCGCATCTGGAACGCCGACGGTTCCAATTCCGAGCAGTGCGGCAATGGCGCGCGCTGCATCGCGGCCTGGCTGGTGCGCGAGGGCAGCGCGCAGGGCGATGCATTCGTCATCGACAGCCCGCTGGCCAGCCATGAGGTGAAGGTGCTGGGTGAAGGGCAGTTTGCGGTGACGATGGGCGTGCCTGCCTTCGAGCCGGCCAACGTGCCGCTGATGGGCTTCGCCCACCCGCGCGAGGAATACCTGCTGCCGCTGCAGGGCGAGAGCGTCCGCTTTGCTGCGGTGTCGATGGGCAACCCGCATGCGGTGATCGAAGTGGGCTTGATCGATGCCGCTCCGGTTGAACGCGTGGGTTCGCTGCTGCAGCAGCACGCGTCGTTCCCGCGCTCGGTGAACGTGGGCTTCGCCCAGGTGATGAGCCCGGCCCACGCCCGCCTGCGCGTGTTCGAGCGCGGTGTCGGCGAGACCCTGGCCTGCGGCAGTGGCGCCTGCGCCGCCGCCGTGACCCTGATGCAGCGCGGCCGCCTGCAGCGCGATGCGCGCATCAGCCTGCCCGGAGGTGACCTGCGCATCCAGTGGCCGGGCGATGGCCAGCCGGTGGTGATGGCGGGCCCGACCGCATTCGTCTTCGAAGGGGAGTGGATGGCATGACCGAAACCGTCGACAAGCTCGGGGCCCATGAAGTCGCTGCCTGGTTGCGGCGACATCCCGGCTTCCTCAAGCAGTTTCCGGACCTGGCCCTGACCCTGGTGGTGCCGCGCGATGACGGCCCGACCGCATCGCTGGCCAGCTACCAGCTGGAAGTGCTGCGCGAGAAGAACCGCGAGCTGGCACGACGGTTGGCCGATCTGGGCGCCACCGCCCAGGTCAATGAACGCCTTGCGGTGCGCACGCACCAGCTGACCCTGGCACTGATGAAGCAGGACAACGCGGCCGATACCCTGCGCGCGATGGCCGCATCGCTGCAGGAAGACTTCGCCGGCGACCTGGTGCGGCTGGTGGTGCATGCGCCGGTGGCCGGGCTGGAACAGGCCGACTGGCTGCAGGTGATTGCTGCCGATGATCCGCAACTGGGCCCGTTCCGCGATTGCCTGAACGACGGCGAGCCGATCTGCGGCCGCCTGCAGCCGGAAAAGAATGCCGTCCTGTACGGCGTGCGCAGCGAGGAAGTGCAGACCACCGCGCTGCTGCCGTTGCCGGGCGTCGGCCTGATCGCAGTCGGCAGCCACGACCCGAACCGCTTCTACCCGGGCATGGGCACGCTGTTCCTGCGCATGATGGGCGACGCCCTGGCCACTGGCCTGAAGCGCTTCCACGACTAAGCAGGACCGGACGACGATGAGCGCGGTACAGGCCTTCCTGCAGCATCTGCAGGTGGAGCGGCGGATGTCGGCGCATACGCTTGACGCCTACCGCCGCGACCTGGACGCGCTAGCGGTCTGGGCCGAACCGCGTGGCGTAGCGGTGGAGGCGCTCGATGCCGATGCGTTGCGCCAGTTCGTCGCCGACGAGCATCGCCGCGGCCTGTCGGCCAAGAGCCTGCAACGCCGCCTGTCGGCCTGCCGCAGCTTCTATGCCTGGCTGCTCAAGCACGCGCACATCGAGGTCAGTCCGGCAGCGACGCTGAAGGCACCGCGCGCGCCACGCCGGTTGCCACAGGTCCTCGACGCCGATGAGGCGGTGCAGCTGGTCGAGCTGGAGCCGGAAGGTGAGCTCGGCCGCCGTGACCGCGCGCTGCTGGAACTGTTCTATTCCTCCGGCCTGCGTCTGAGCGAAGTCTGTGCGCTGACCTGGCGCGACCTGGATTTCGACAGCGGGCTGGTCAACGTGCTGGGCAAGGGCAACCGCCAGCGCCGCGTGCCGTTCGGGCGGCCGGCACGCGAAGCGCTGCAGGCGTGGCGCGCGGAAAGTGGCGGTGGTCCGGCATCGCCGGTGTTCCCCGGTCGCAACGGGCCAATCAGCCAGCGTGCGGTGCAGATCCGCATCCGCCAGCTGGCGCAGCGCCAGGGCCTGTTCAAGCAGGTGCACCCGCACATGCTGCGGCACAGTTTCGCCAGCCACATCCTGGAATCGTCCGGCGACCTGCGTGGTGTGCAGGAGCTGCTGGGCCATGCCGACATCGCCACCACGCAGATCTATACCCACCTCGATTTCCAGCACCTGGCCAAGGTCTATGACGCCGCGCATCCGCGCGCGAAGCGTCGACGCAGCACCGAGGGCAGCGGAGAAAGCTGAACGTTGGCCCTGCGTCAGCCGGTCGCGGGTGGCTTGAAGGGCGCAGCGCAGTCCCCACCTCTGGTTCTGTCACCCCGGAGGCATCATGGACCCCAGTCAGAACCCCAACGTTTTCCACGCCACCACCATCGTCTGCGTCCGTCGCGGCGAGCACGTGGCCATTGCCGGCGACGGCCAGGTCACGCTGGGCCACACCGTGATGAAGGGCAACGCGCGCAAGGTGCGCCGCCTTGGCCGCGACGGCCAGGTGCTGGCCGGCTTCGCCGGTGCCGCTGCCGATGCCTTCACCCTGTTCGAGCTGTTCGAGGCCAAGCTGGAAAAGCACGGCCAGCTGCAGCGCGCCGCGGTCGAGCTGGCCAAGGATTGGCGCACCGAGCGCCGCCTGGGCAAGCTCGAAGCCCTGCTGGCAGTGGCTGACAAGGAAACCTCGCTGATCATCAGCGGCACCGGTGATGTGATCGAGCCGGAGGACGGCATCATCGCCATCGGCTCCGGTGGTTCGTACGCCCTTTCGGCTGCGCGGGCGCTGATGGCGCACACCGAGCTGGATGCACGCACCATCGCCAGTGAAGCGATCGGCATTGCCGGCGACATCTGCATCTACACCAACCGCAACGTGGTGGTCGAGGAGCTGTGAGGGTCGTGCCGGCTGCTGGCCGGCAACCTCATGTCCCCCGCACGCGTGCCTGGTTGCCGGCCAGCGGCCGGCACTACCGACAATGAATCCGTGAGCACAACCATGTCGAAGATCGAAGTTTCCTCCGCCACCATGACCCCGCGCGAGATCGTGCAGGAACTGGACAGGCACATCGTGGGCCAGCACGACGCCAAGCGCGCGGTGGCCATCGCCCTGCGCAACCGCTGGCGTCGCATGCAGCTGCCGGCGGAGCTGCGCAATGAAGTGATGCCGAAGAACATCCTGATGATCGGCCCGACCGGTGTCGGCAAGACCGAGATCGCGCGCCGCCTGGCCACGCTGGCCAACGCACCGTTCGTGAAGGTCGAAGCCACCCGCTTCACCGAAGTGGGCTACGTCGGCAAGGACGTCGAGCAGATCATCCGTGACCTGGCCGACACCGCGGTCAAGCTCTATCGCGAACAGGCCAAGGTGCGCGTGCGTACCCAGGCCGAAGAACGCGCCGAAGACCGCATCCTCGATGCGCTGCTGCCGCGTCGTAGCGGCGGCATCGGTTTCGATCCTGAAGTCGCCCGCAACGAACCGTCGGCGCAGGACAACGAGACCCGCATCAAGTTCCGCAAGATGCTGCGCAACGGTGAGCTGGACGAGCGTGAGATCGAGCTCGACCTGGCGGCCAATGTCAGCATGGACATCATGACCCCGCCGGGCATGGAGGAAATGGGCCAGCAGCTGAAGTCGATGTTCGCCAACCTCGGCGGCGGCGCGAAGGCGCACAAGCGCACGCTGACCATCAAGGCCGCGCGCCCGCTGCTGATCGAGGAAGAAGCGGGCAAGCTGGTCAACGAGGATGACATCCGTACCGCCGCAATCGAGGCGTGCGAGCAGCACGGCATCGTCTTCATCGATGAGATCGACAAGGTCGCCAAGCGTGGTGACAACGTGGGCGGTGGCGACGTGTCCCGCGAAGGCGTGCAACGCGACCTGCTGCCGCTGGTGGAAGGCTCCAATGTGTCCACCAAGTACGGCACGATCAAGACGGACCACATCCTGTTCATCGCGTCGGGCGCGTTCCACCTGGCCAAGCCCAGCGACCTGATTCCGGAGCTGCAGGGCCGTTTCCCGATCCGCGTGGAACTGGGTGCGCTGAGCAAGAATGACTTCGTGCGCATCCTGACCGAGCCGAAGGCCGCGCTGACCAAGCAGTACGAAGCGCTGCTGGCCACTGAAGGTGTCAAGGTCAGCTTCACCGCCGATGCCATCGACCGCCTGGCCGAAATCGCCTTCCAGGTGAACGAGCGCCAGGAGAACATCGGTGCCCGACGCCTGCATACAGTGCTGGAACGCCTGCTGGATTCGCTCAGCTACGAGGCACCGGACCGCGATGGCGAAACCCTGGCCATCGACAGCGCCTACGTCGATGCACACCTGGGTGAGCTGGTGCAGGACCCGGACCTGAGCCGCTACATCCTGTAACGCCCGATCCGGTCGGATCCCTCGCCACGGCGAGGGCCCTGACGCCATCCGCTGCAACAGAAAAGGCCGCCGAAAGGCGGCCTTTTGCGTTGGCGGTCAGCGCGATTGCCGCGTGCGGTAGGCCTGCAGTACCTGATCGATCACCGCACTGGTGCGGGCGGCGCTGATGCCGTCCGAGGGCGAGTGCCCGTTGCCGCGCAGTTCATCCACGAGAGAGGCAATCAACGGTTGCTGGATCGACGACGGGTTGGGAATGTCGAAGGCCTGCACACCGGCTCCGGTCTCCAGCACCACCGGAACATCCTCGAAGGTCGCAAAGCGCAGCTGGCCGCGGTCGCCGGTGATCTCGATCTCATCCTGGCGGCGGAACGCGCAGAAGCTCCATTGCGCGATGCCGTGCGCGCCCGCTCCAGTGCGGAAGCACATCGAAACGCTGTCCTCGGCGGCATAAGCGCCGGTCAACGAACTGGCCAGGCCGCGCACATCGCTCAGCGGCCCCAGTAGATGATCGAGCAGGTCCAGGGTGTGCGAGCCCAGATCGACGAACAGCCCGCCGCCGGAGATTGCGGGATTGGTCCGCCAGAAGTCCGGCGATGCGGCGTTCACCGAATGCGGCCGATGCAGGGTGGCGCGAACGCTGCGCGGTGTACCGATCGCGCCGCTGTCCAGCAGCTGCTTCACCTGCGCGAATCGGGGCAGGGCGCGGCGGTAGTAGGCGACGAACACGGGCACGCCACGGCGTGCACTGGCTTCCAGGATGCGCTCGCATTCGGCGAGGTCCAGGGCCATGGGTTTCTCGATATAGACCGGCTTGCCCGCCGCAATCGCCTGCAATGCGTACTGCATGTGCGTGGAGGGCGGTGTTGCAACGTACACCGCGTTCACGTCCGGATCGCCGATCAGCGCGTCGGCATCCGTGTACCAGCGTGGCACCGCGTGGCGCCGCGCATAGTCTTCGGCCAATGCGGCATTGCGGCGCATGACCGCCGCCACCCGTGAGCCGGGTGTGCTGGCCAGGGCGGGGCCGCTCTTCTTCTCGGTGACGCTGCCGCAGCCGATGAAGCCCCACACCACGTTGTCCAGGATCATGGGTCTGTCCTCACAGTGGGGCTGCGGTGGCGGCAGTGAACCCGCTCATGCCTCGGGCAGCGGCTCGGGCACGGTGCCGGGAACGAACACGCCGTCCTTTACGTAGGCGGCCAGGGTCATGTCCAGTGCGAGCATGCCATCGCGCTTGAGGTCCATCAGTTCCGGTTCGACCATCGCACCGTGCAGTACGCCCAGCACGGTGGCGTGCAGCATGCGTGCGGCGATCTTCGGGTCTGCACCCTCGCGCAGCTGGCCCAGGTCCTTTGCCCGGCGCAGGGCACGTTCCATCCGGTCCAGTCCATCGCGGAAACCGGCCTGCTGCAGTTCGGTCAGCACCCGGGTATCAGCCGACGCATCGCTGCGCAGCATGATCTCCATGGTCTTGCGCAAGCGCTCGTCCTCGGACAGTTCGATGAACGAGTGGATCATCACCGCGCGCAGGTCGTGCACCGGCGTGTTGCGCTGGTCGGTCGAGGTGCGCTCCAGCTCCTGCATGAAAGGCAGATGCACGCGCTCGACGATCGCGGCCAGCACCTCGCTCTTGTTCTTGAAGTGCCAGTAGACCGCACCGCGGGTATAGCCGGCGCGGGCACCGATCATCTCCAGCGTGGTACGGGCCACGCCGTGTTCATGGAAGCAGGCTTCGGCGGCGTCAAGGATGCCTTCCCGGGTTGCCTGGGTGTCCTCTTTGGTCTTGCGGGCCATGGATGGGTACGAGTGCGGGTGAAACGTGGCTGAATTGTACCGGTTTACAAACAAACAATCATGTATGTATATTTCGCTCCCATCATTCCCGTCGTGTGCGTGGCAGGCCGGTCCGGTTACCACTCCCCGCTGGTGAGCGTTGCCTGCTGGCGCTTTCGGCCTGTATCAGCGCGATTTGAGATTCCTTCCCCTAAGAGCCTTTCCGTCATGTTGCTGAGCCGAATCCGACCCTTTGCACTGTCGCTGGCGATCGCCGCGACCGTGGCTGCCTGCGGCGGCCAACCCCAGGCCCCCGAGCAGGGCCCGGGTGACGTCACTGTGGTCACGCTGAAGTCCGAGACCGTGGGCCTGACCCGCGAACTGCCGGGCCGTACCAACGCCTACCTGGTCGCCGAAGTGCGCCCGCAGGTCAATGGCATCGTTGCCAAGCGCCTGTTCACCGAAGGTGGCATGGTCAAGGCCGGCGAGCCGCTGTACCAGATCGAGGACGCCAGCTACCGCGCCCAGGCCAACAGTGCCCGCGCCCAGCTGGCCCGCGCCGAGGCCACCGCCAACGCCGCCCGGCTGAGCGCCAAGCGCATCACCGAGCTGGCCAAGGTCGATGCGGTCAGCCAGCAGGACCTGGAAAATGCCGTGGCCGCGCAGAAGCAGGCCGAGGCGGATGTCGGTGCCGCGAAGGCATCGCTGGACGCAGCCAACGTCACCCTGGGCTACGCCCGCATCACCGCGCCGATCAGCGGCCGCATCGGCAAGTCCAGCGTCACCCAGGGTGCGCTGGTCAGTGCCGGCCAGGCCAATGCACTGGCTACCGTGCAGCAGCTGGACCCGATCTATGTCGACCTGACCCAGTCTTCGGCCGAGCTGCTGCAGCTGCGCCGCGAACTGGCCGCCGGCCGCCTGCAGGACAACCAGACCCTGCCGGTCAGCATCCTGATGGAAGACGGCAGCACCTTCGAGCACAAGGGTACGCTGGAGTTCTCCGAAGTCAGCGTCGATCCGACCACCGGCAGCTTCGGCCTGCGCGTGAAGGTGGACAACCCGGACGGCCTGCTGATGCCGGGCATGTACGTGCGTGCGGTGATCGGCGGCGGCGTGCGCAGTGATGCAGTGCTGGTGCCGATGCAGGGCATCGCCCGCGATCCGAAGGGCGACACCACGGCGATGGTGGTCGGCAAGGACAACAAGGTCGAAGTGCGCCCGGTCAAGGTCAGTCGCACGGTCGGCGACAAGTGGCTGGTCGAGGACGGCCTGAAGGCCGGTGACAAGGTCATCGTCGAAGGCCTGCAGAAGATCGGCCCCGGCATGCCGGTCAAGGCCACCGAAAAGGGCGACGCACCGGCCAAGCCGGCCGCCGCCGCCCAGCCTGCCGCCCCGGCCGGCGACGCGAAGTAAGCGGAGAACCCCATGGCACGCTTTTTCATCGATCGACCCATCTTCGCGTGGGTGATCGCCATCATCATCATGCTCGCCGGCGGCCTGGCCCTGTTCAAGCTGCCGGTCTCGATGTACCCCAACGTCGCACCGCCGGCGGTGGAAATCAGCGCCACTTACCCGGGTGCATCGGCCAAGGTGGTCGAAGACTCGGTGACGCAGATCATCGAGCAGAACATGAAGGGCCTTGATGGCCTGATCTACTTCTCCTCCAACAGCTCGTCCAACGGCCAAGCCACCATCACCCTGACCTTCGAGAGCGGCACCAACCCGGACATCGCCCAGGTGCAGGTGCAGAACAAGCTGCAGCTGGCCATGCCGCTGCTGCCGCAGGAAGTGCAGCGGCAGGGCATCAACGTGGCCAAGTCCAGCTCGGGCTTCCTGAACGTCATCGCGTTCGTGTCCGAGAACGGCAGCATGGACGCCAACGACATCGCCGACTACGTCGGTTCCAATGTCGTCGACCGCCTCAGCCGCGTGCCGGGCGTGGGCAACATCCAGGTATTCGGTGGCAAGTACGCCATGCGCATCTGGCTGGACCCGAACAAGCTGCATACCTATGGCCTGTCCGTCGCGGAAGTGACTGCGGCGATCAAGGCGCAGAATGCCCAGGTGGCGATCGGCCAGCTCGGCGGTGCGCCGTCGGTGAAGGGCCAGCAGCTCAACGCCACCATCAACGCGCAGTCGCGCCTGCAGACCCCGGAACAGTTCCGCAACATCATCGTGCGCGGCGCGCAGGACGGTGCCGAGCTGCGCCTGGGTGATGTCGCCCGCGTCGAACTGGGTGCCGAGTCCTACGACTTCGTCACCCGCTACAACGGCCAGCCGGCCAGCGGCCTGGCGGTCACACTGGCCACCGGCGCCAATGCGCTGGATACCGCTGCCGGCGTGGATGCTGCGCTGGACGACATGAAGAGCTTCTTCCCGGCCGGATTGAAGGCCGAGATCCCGTACGACACCACCCCCTTCGTGCGCGTGTCGATCAAGGGCGTGGTGCAGACCCTGCTCGAAGCGATCGTGCTGGTGTTCGTGGTGATGTACCTGTTCCTGCAGAACTTCCGCGCCACCCTGATCCCGACCATCGCCGTGCCGGTGGTGCTGCTGGGTACCTTCGGCGTGCTGGCGATGCTGGGCTTTTCGGTGAACATGCTGACCATGTTCGCGATGGTGCTGGCGATCGGCCTGCTGGTGGACGACGCCATCGTGGTGGTGGAGAACGTCGAGCGCATCATGTCCGAGGAAGGACTGTCGCCGCTTGAAGCGACCCGCAAGTCGATGGGCCAGATCACCGGTGCGCTGGTGGGTATCGGCCTGGTGCTGTCGGCGGTGTTCGTGCCGATGGCCTTCATGAGCGGATCCACCGGCGTGATCTACCGGCAGTTCTCGGCCACGATTGTCTCTGCAATGGCGTTGTCGGTACTGGTGGCGATCGTGCTGACCCCGGCACTGTGCGCGACCATGCTCAAGCCGTTGAAGAAGGGCGAGCATCATGTTGCCCACCGCGGCCTGGCCGGTCGCTTCTTCAACGGTTTCAACCGTGGCTTCGACCGCACCAGTGAAAGTTACCAGCGTGGTGTGCGCGGCATCATCCATCGTCCGTGGCGCTTCATGGGCATCGTGGCGGCACTGTTCGTGCTGATGGGCGTGCTGTTCGTGCGCCTGCCCAGCTCGTTCCTGCCCAACGAAGACCAGGGCGTGCTGATGGCGCTGGTGCAGGCCCCGGTCGGCGCCACCCAGGAGCGCACGCTGGAATCGATCGCGGCATTGGAGAACCACTTCCTGCAGAACGAGAAGGATGCGGTGGATTCGGTGTTCTCCGTGCAGGGCTTCAGCTTCGCCGGCATGGGCCAGAACGCCGGCATGGCGTTCGTCAAGCTGAAGGACTGGAGCGAGCGTGACGCCAACAATGGCGTGATGCCGATCACCGGTCGTGCGATGGCAGCCCTGGGACAGATCAAGGATGCATTCATCTTCGCCTTCCCGCCGCCGGCCATTCCGGAACTGGGTACCGCCTCGGGCTACACCTTCTTCCTCAAGGACAACAGTGGCCAGGGCCACGAGGCACTGGTGGCCGCGCGCAACCAGCTGCTCGGCCTGGCCGCCGGCAGCAAGAAGCTGGCCAACGTGCGCCCGAACGGCCAGGAAGACACGCCGCAGTTCCGCATCGACATCGACGCGGCCAAGGCGACCTCGCTGGGGCTGTCGATCGACCAGATCAACGGCACGCTGGCCGCTGCCTGGGGCAGCTCGTACATCGACGATTTCGTCGATCGTGGCCGCGTCAAGCGCGTGTTCGTGCAGGCCGACCAGCCGTTCCGCATGATCCCGGAGGACTTCGACCTCTGGTCCGTGAAGAACGACAAGGGCGAGATGGTGCCGTTCAGCGCGTTCGCCACCAAGCACTGGGATTACGGTTCGCCGCGCCTGGAGCGCTACAACGGTGTGTCGGCGATGGAAATCCAGGGCGAACCGGCCCCGGGTGTTGCCTCCGGCGATGCCATGGCCGAGATCGAGCAACTGGCCAAGCAGCTGCCCGCGGGCTTCGGCATCGAGTGGACGGCGATGTCCTACCAGGAACGCCAGGCGGGCTCGCAGACGCCGTTGCTGTACACGCTGTCGCTGATGATCGTGTTCCTGTGCCTGGCCGCGATGTACGAAAGCTGGAGCGTGCCGACGGCGGTGCTGCTGGCGGCCCCGCTGGGTATCCTCGGCGCAGTGCTGGCCAATACCTTCAAGGGCCTGGAGCGCGACATCTATTTCCAGGTGGCGATGCTGACCACGGTAGGCCTGACCAGCAAGAACGCGATCCTGATCGTCGAGTTCGCCAAGGAAAACCTGGAGAAGGGCGCGGGCCTGATCGAGGCGATCATGCATGCGGTGCGCGACCGCCTGCGCCCGATCGTGATGACCTCGCTGGCCTTCGGCATGGGCGTGGTACCGCTGGCGATCTCCACCGGTGCCGGCTCCGGCGCCAAGCAGGCGATCGGCACCGGCGTGCTCGGCGGCATGATCGTCGGCACCGTGCTCGGCGTGTTCTTCGTACCGCTGTTCTTCGTAGTGGTGCAGCGCGTGTTCAAGCGCAAATCCACGACGTGATCGAAACGGTAGTGCCGGCCGCTGGCCGGCACTACCTCCTGCCATCCGGCAGTACCGATGGAAGTCATTCCCATGAAAAGTGCATCCCTGTTCCTTTCCATTGCCGCCGCGCTCGCGCTGCCCGGCTGCTCCACTCTGGTGCCGAAGAACACCGCCGTCGCTCCGGCAATTCCGGCGCAGTGGCCGGCCGAGGCTGTACAGGGCCAGGCGGCCGATGTCGCCGCCGTAGGCTGGCGCGACTTCTTCACCGATGCGCGCCTGCAGCAGGTGATCGAGCAGTCGCTGCAGAACAACCGCGACCTGCGCGTGGCCGTGCTCAACGTTGAACGCGCGCGCGGCCAGTACCGCGTACAGCGCGCCGACCGCGTGCCCGGTGTGGCCGTCACCGGCCAGATGCAGCGCCAAGGCACCGACGCCGGCGTCACCGAGCAGTTCACCGCCGGTGTCGGCGTGGCCGAGTTCGAGCTGGACCTGTTCGGCCGCGTGCGCAACCTCAGCGAAGCGGCACTGCAGCAGTACTTTGCCGTAGCTGCCAATCGTCGCAACGCGCAGCTGAGCCTGGTGGCCGAGACAGCGACGGCGTGGCTGACCTACGGTGCCGATGCCCAGCGTCTGAAGATCGCCGATGCCACGCTGAAGACCTACGAGGATTCGTTGCGCCTGGCCGAGGCCCGCCACGAGCGTGGTGGTAGCTCGGCGCTGGAGCTGACCCAGACCCGCACGCTGGTGGAAACCGCGCGTACCGACGCCGCGCGCCTGCGTGGCCAGCTGGCCCAGGACCGCAACGCGCTGGCCCTGCTGGCCGGTGGCCAGTTGGATCCGGCGCTGCTGCCGGACGGCATCGAACCGCAGTTGCTGGCACTGGCGCCTCCGCCGGCCGGCCTGCCCAGCGATGTGCTGCTGCAGCGCCCGGACATCATGGCCGCCGAACACCAGCTGCTGGCCGCCAATGCCAACATCGGCGCGGCACGTGCCGCGTTCTTCCCGAGCATCTCGCTGACCGGCAGCATTGGCAGTGGCTCCAGCGAATTGTCCAGCCTGTTCGACAGCGGCACCCGCGTATGGAGTTTCCTGCCGAAGATCACCCTGCCGATCTTCCAGGGCGGCAAGCTGCGCGCCAACCTGGCCGTCGCCAACGCTGATCGTGATATCGCACTGGCGCAGTACGAGAAGTCGATCCAGGTGGGCTTCCGCGAAACCGCCGATGCGCTGGCGTTGAATGTCAGCCTGGATGAACAGGTGAGTTCACAGCAGCGCCTGGTGGAAGCGGCCGAACAGGCCAACCGCCTGTCGCAGGCACGTTACGACGCCGGCCTGGACAGCTTCGTGACCCTGCTGGACGCACGACGTACTGCCTACAACGCGCAGCAGACCCAGTTGCAGGCGCAGTTGGCCCAGCAGGCCAACCGCATCACCCTGTACAAGGTGCTGGGCGGCGGCTGGCACGAGCGCGGATGAAAGAAAGCCGGCCGGCGGCCGGCTCTACCTGGATGATCGATGGTAGTGCCGGCCGCTGGCCGGCATTGTCATTCCGGGGCCTGCTACACCGCTTCATCGTCGCGCCGCGCCGCATGGCAGGCACGGACGCGCGCCAGCGCATCGCCTGCTTCGCGGGCCATCTGCTCGTACTCGGCACGGATCTCTTCCAGGCGCGCTTCGTCCAGTTCTTCCAGATCCAGCAGTTCATTGTTGGCTTCGGCCGTCGCCCGGATCAGCTCGTCCAGCTTGATCTGCATCGCGGCAGTGTCGGCGTTCTGCGTGTGCTGGATCAGGAACACCATCAGGAAGGTGATGATGGTGGTGCCGGTATTGATCACCAGCTGCCAGGTGTCGTTGAAACCGAACACCGGGCCGGTGATGCCCCAGATCACCACGATCGCTACTGCAGCCAGGAAGGTCCACGGTGAGCCGGTGGCTGTCGCGGCCTTCTTGGCGATCGTATTGAACAGGTTGCGTGCTTTCATCGTCGTCGTGTGCCCACTCAGGTGACGAGGATGATCGGCAGTGACCCGTGCAGGTGCCGTGCAGCGCCGGTCAGGCGCGCATGCGCTGCAGTCGTGGCGCCTGCAGGCTGCGCACCGGGCTGCTCTGGTAGACGTGCTGCCAGCAACGGTCGACGAACTCACGGGCCTGGGCTTCGCTCAGCCGCGGCATGATCTGCAGGGCGTACTGGGTCTGGAACATCTCGTCACGTTCGGCCTCGCTGGCGCGCGGCTGGGTGATCAGCGAATCGCAGGCGAACTTGATCCACGGCACGTACGAGCCGAACGAGTTGTGCGGCAGTGCGCCTTCGGCATGCTGGCGGCGCCAGTGGTCAAGCTCGGCGTCTACGTTGATGACCGGAGGAATGGTGGGGACTTCAGCGTGCATGACAATCCAGTTCGGTTGAGTGGAAAGGGAGTGGGGGTTCATCGGAGTGTGGCGTATGTGGCGGTGCATGCCGCGTCAGCGGGATGTGGAGCCGGCGTGGCGATTGCCGATCAATTGCGCATGCTCGACCGCACCGAGGTCCTCGGCCATGTCGGCCATCGCATTGCACAGGCGCTCCTGGTCGAGCGGGTGGCGGCGGACCAGCTCCAGTTGCATGTGCTGATAGGCAGTCCAGAACAGCGCGCCGCGCCGGTGCAGTGCATATTGCTGCTGCAGGCGCTCGCGGATGGCATCGAGGATCGGGTCGGGCGGGGGACGTACGGCGTGCGCGCACATGGCTGGCTCCGCCGGGGAAAGGGACCCCGGTAACCCCACCCTAGGCGCCTCGGCCGGGTGGGGTGTTACCGCAGTGTATGCACGCAGCGCAGCTGACTGTGCACGGGTTCACGGCATCGGCCGCAAACGCTGCGGGCACTAGAACGTGCCCGCGCTGAAGCGTTCATTAAACGGGTTCAACGACACGTTGCACGGTGCTTATTCACCGATGTCTTCATTCCAGATCTCCGGATGCTGCGCAATGAAGCCACCCAGCAGGTCAACGCATTCCTGGCTGTCGAGGTCGATCACGTTGACACCGTTCTCGCGCAGCCAGTCGATGCCGCCCTGGAACGTGCGCGATTCGCCCACCACCACGGTGCCGATGTTGAACTGGCGCACCAGACCCGAGCAGTACCAGCACGGCGCCAGGGTGGTGACCATGATGGTGTCCTGGTAGCGGCGCTGGCGGCCGGCCTTGCGGAAGGCGTCGGTTTCGCCGTGCACCGATGGGTCGCCTTCCTGCACGCGGCGGTTGTGGCCGCAGCCGAGCAGGCGGCCGTCGTTGTGGTACAGCGCCGCGCCGATCGGCACGCCGCCCTCGGCCAGGCCCTGGCGGGCTTCGGCGATGGCGGTCTGCAGCAGGGCCTGGTAGTCGGGCGTGGTGATCATGCGGGGGCTCCGGTCAGTCGTGGCCCGCCATGATACGGGCAGGGGGTGCCGCTGGCCCCCGGCGGTGCGATAATCGGGGCCATGAGCGAATCCCCCTACAAAGCCGGTACCACCCATTTCGGGTTCCGCGACGTCGCCGCCAAGGACAAGCAGAAGCTGGTCGGCCAGGTGTTCACCTCGGTCGCGCGCAACTACGACCTGATGAACGACCTGATGAGCCTGGGCGTGCACCGGGCGTGGAAGCGCTACTACGTGGCGACCGCGCAGGTGAAGCCGGGCGACCGCGTGCTCGATCTGGCCGGCGGCACCGGCGACATCGCCGCCCTGCTGAAGGAACGCGTCGGCGCCGAGGGCTCGGTGGTGCTGGGCGACATCAACGCCGGCATGCTGTCGGTCGGCCGCGACCGCCTGACCAACCGCGGCCTGGTGCTTGGCCTGGACTACGTGCAGTGCAACGCCGAAGCCCTGCCGTTCCCGGACAACAGCTTCGACCTGGTCACCATTGCCTTCGGCCTGCGCAACGTGACCGACAAGGACGCCGGCCTGCGCGAGATGTACCGCGTGCTGAAGGTGGGCGGCCAGGCCCGCGTGCTGGAGTTCTCCGAAGTCACTGCCGACTGGTTCAAGCCGATCTACGACTTCCACTCGTTCAAGATCCTGCCCAGGCTGGGCAAGTTGTTCGCCAACGATTCGGACAGCTACCAGTACCTGGCCGAGAGCATCCGCAAGCATCCGCCGCAGGACGAACTGAAGGCGATGATGGGGCAGGCCGGCTTCGAGCGCTGCCACTACAAGAACCTGACCGGCGGCATCGTCTCGATCCACTCCGGCTACAAGCTGTAGGCCCGGTGTTCCGGTAGTGCCGGCGCTGTGCCCGCCATTACCCCGCACCGCGCAACGCCTGCCGGGCCCGAGGGAGGTACCATTGGGGTTTGATCCCCGTAACGGTCCCGATTCATGCGTAATCCGCTGATGCTCCTTCCGCTGGCCGTGGCCCTGGCCGCCGGCTGCTCCCAGGAGGCGGCCGCGCCCGCCGCCGCCCCGACTGCCGCAAAGGCCCCTGCCGCCCCCGTGAACGCCGAGAACCGCAGCCACGACGAGAGCTCGTACGCCGAGCCGGACAAGGTCGTCATCAAGGACATCGCGCTGGATCTGAAGCTGGACTTCGACCAGAAGCAGATCGGCGGTACCGCCACCTACACCCTGGAATGGAAACAGAAGGACGCCAGGCAGCTGGTGCTCGACACCCGCGAGCTGACCGTGTCCAAGGTCGAGGCCGTTGCCGCCGACGGCGCGCGCAGCCCGCTGAAGTTCGAACTGGCCCCGGCCGACAAGGTGTTCGGCAGCAAGCTGACCATCGAGGCTGCGGAGCAGCCGGCCAAGGTGGAAGTGACCTACCACACCGCACCGACCGCCTCGGGCCTGCAGTGGCTGGCGCCGTCGATGACCGAGGGCAAGAAGCTGCCCTTCATGTTCAGCCAGTCGCAGGCCATCCATGCCCGTTCCTGGGTGCCGCTGCAGGATACCCCGAGCGTGCGCTTCACCTACAGCGCGCACGTGGTCTCGCGCCCGGACGTGATGGTGCTGATGAGCGCCGACAACGATCCGAAGGCCGCGCGTGATGGTGACTACACCTTCAAGATGCCGCAGCCGATTCCGTCCTACCTGCTGGCCATCGCCGCCGGCGACCTGGTGTTCGAGCCGATCTCCGGCCGCTCCGGCGTCTGGGCCGAGCCGACCATGGTCAACAAGGCCGCCAAGGAATTCGAAGACACCGAGAAGATGATCGGTGCCGCCGAGAAGCTGTACGGCGAATACCGCTGGGGCCGCTACGACATGCTGGTGCTGCCGCCGTCGTTCCCATTCGGTGGAATGGAGAACCCGCGCCTGACCTTCGCCACCCCGACCGTGATCGTCGGCGACAAGTCGCTGGTCTCGCTGGTCGCCCACGAACTGGCGCACAGCTGGTCGGGCAACCTGGTGACCAACGCCAGCTGGAAGGACATCTGGCTCAATGAAGGCTTCACCACCTACGTCCAGGGCCGCATCACCGAAGCTCTGTACGGCAAGGAAATGGCCGAGATGGAGAAGCAGATCGACCAGACCGACCTGCTGGCCGAAGTGAAGGACATGAGCCCGGCCGACCAGGCGCTGGCGCTGCCGCCGCTGAACGAGCGTGATCCCGACGAAGCCCTCAGCCAGGTGGCCTACGTCAAGGGTTCGTGGTTCCTGGAGTTCCTGGAACAGCGCTTCGGCCGCGAGACCTTCGATCCGTTCCTGCGTGGCTGGTTCGATGACCATGCCTTCCAGAGCGCGAACACCGACCAGTTCGTCGATTACATGAAGAAGAACCTGCTGCCGAAGAATCCGTCGGCCGTGACCGAGGCCGAACTGAAGGCATGGCTGGACGAGCCGGGTATCCCGGCGTTCGCGGCCAAGGCGCAGTCGCGCAACTTCAGCAGCGTCGATACCGCGCGCATCGCCTTCGCCAGCGCCGGCACCGTGCCGAGCAGCCAGGTCATCGCCGACTGGAGCACGCAGGAATGGGTGCGCTTCATCGATGGCCTGGGCGCGACCCAGCCGCTGGACAAGCTGGCCACGCTGGACAAGGCCTTCCACTTCACCGGCACCCCGAATGGCGAGATCGCCATGCGCTGGTACCCGCTGGCGATCCGCAGCGGCTACGAGCAGGCCAATGAAGGCGCGGCGGCATTCATCGAGCGCGTCGGCCGTCGCAAGCTGATCCTGCCGATCTACGCTGAACTGGTGAAGACCCCGAAGGGGCTGGAGCTGGCCAAGCAGGCCTTCGAAAAAGCCAAGCCGGGCTACCACCCGATCACCACCGCCTCGGTCCAGGACATGCTGGCCAAGGCTGAAGCCAAGTAAGCAGAAGCGCCGGGCATCCCCCGGCGCTTTTTTTTGTAGAGTCGAGCCATGCTCGACTGGCTTTTCAACAGCAGTCGAGCATGGCTCGACTCTACAGAAAAGCGAAAACACCAAGGACCTCCGCCATGAAACGACTGATCCTGCTCACCGCCTGCACCCTGGCGCTGGCCGCCTGCAGCAACCCCGAGGAAGAACGCAAGGCGCAGGAAGCCGCCGCAGCCGCCGTGCAGGCGCAGAAGGAGGCCAAGGCCGAAGACGTGGCCAAGCAGTACGACATGGCCGTGGCCGCGCAGGACTGGGAACGCGCGCGCCTGCACGGCGCCTCGCTGCTGGACCAGTACAAGGACACCGCCGCCGCCGAGCGCATCGCCGCGGGCTTCGACGAGGTCAAGGCCAAGGGCGATGCCGCGCGCGACCTGCGGCGCATGCAGGCGCTGTGGCAGTACAACCAGATCCCGGTGGGCAGCAAGGGCAACCAGGTTTCGGCGCAGATCTACAGCAAGGAACGGGTGGACGTGGATGGCAGCGGCGCCAAGCCGGTGCAGCTGGTGTTCCGCGATCATCCGGAGTGGAAGCGGCATGCCTACCTGGTGCTGCAGGCCGGCGATTTCCGTTGCCCGCAGTGCACGGTGAAAGTGACCGTGGACGACGGCAAGCCGGTGTCGATGGCCGCGTGGCGCCCGAAGACCGATGAAGCCATCGCCCTGTTCATCACCGATCAGAAAGCGCTGTGGAAACTGGCGCGCAAGGGCAAGTCGATCAGCATCGAGTTCCCGGTCAAGGCCGGAGGCACCCGTACGGCGGTGTTCGAGACCGGCGGCGTCGACGCCAGCCGCATGCCGCAGTGGTGGCAGTGATGGTCGCGACGGGCAGCGCGGTGCACGCGTTGTCCGCGATCCGGCACTGGGTGTTCGACATGGACGGCACGCTGACTGTGGCCGTGCATGATTTCGCCGCGATCCGCCGCGCACTGGAGATCGCCGCCGAGGAAGACATCCTCGACCATATCGCGGCGTTGCCGGATGCACCGGCGCAGGCCAAGCGTGAGTGGTTGCTGGATCACGAGCGCGCGCTGGCCGAGGACGCGCTGCCGGCGCCGGGTGCGGTGAAGCTGCTGCGCGCGCTGGCGGCGGCTGGCTGCCGGCTGGGCATCCTGACCCGCAATGATCATGCGCTGGCGAAGCTGACGCTGGAGGCGATCGGGGTCGGGGCGTTGTTCGACGATGCCGACATCATTGGTCGCGATGAAGCGGTGCCCAAGCCCTCGCCGGAGGGCCTGCAGCAGCATCTGCGGCGATGGGGCATCGGGCCTGCGCAGGCGGTGATGGTGGGTGACCACGCCTACGACCTGGAGTGCGGCCGTGCGGCCGGCACGCATACCGTGCTGGTCAACCTGCCAGAGAACCCTTGGCCGGGCCGCGCCGACTGGCATTTCGCCGATTGCCGCGCGCTGCTGGCCGCCTGGCAGGCCGCATGACCGGCGCGCGCAAGCCGAGCATGGGCTCGGCTCTACAGAGAGCAGGCAACGTGTCGGTCGGAAGTTCCGGTAGTGCCGGCCGCTGGCCGGCAGTGTCGACCAAGGTCGACACCTACCCACAGCATTGCCAGTAGTGCATCGGGTGGAAAGCCCCCTTGTTGTTCAAGGGGGCGCGCTGAAGGCGCGGGGATAAGGTGGAATGCGCGAGCAATTTGGTTACGCGCCAAGCGCGTAGCCAAATTGCTGCTTGAACTGCTCGTTGAACTCATCGAAGGTGAAACGCTGGTTCTGCGTGCCCGGATGCTCGACCTTCAGTGCGCCCATCAGGTTGCCCATGCGGCCGATGGTCAGCCAGTCGTAGCCCTTCTGGATGCCGTAGATCAGGCCTGCGCGGAAGGCGTCGCCACAGCCGGTCGGGTCGACCACGCGGCGCTCGTGCGCCGGCGGGATGTCGTAGCTCTTTTCCGGAGTGTGGATGACCGCGCCCTTCGGGCCACGGGTGGTGATGTAGGCCTTGACCCGGCTGACGATCTCCTTCTCGTCCCAGCCGGTGCGCTCCTGCAGCAGGTTCGACTCGTAGTCGTTCACCACCACGTAGTCGGCCTGCTCGATGAAGGCGCGCAGTTCCGGGCCGTTGAACAGCGGCATGGCCTGGCCCGGGTCGAAGATGAACGGGATGCCGTCTTCGTGGAATTCCTGCGCGTTCTGGATCATGCCTTCGCGGCCGTCCGGGCCGACCAGGCCCAGGGTGACGCCCGGCACCCCACGCACGTGGTTCTCGTAGGAACGCATCATCGCGCCCGGGTGGAAGGCGGTGATCTGGTTGTTGTCGTGGTCGGTGGTGATGAATGCCTGCGGGGTGAACAGCTCATCGATCACGCGCACGCGCGACAGGTCGATGCCCAGGCCTTCGAAGTATTCGCGGTACGGGCCGAAGTCCGAGCCCACGGTGCCCATCGGGATCGGCTGGCCGCCCAGCAGGTGCAGGTTGTAGGCGATGTTGCCTGCGCAGCCGCCGAACTCGCGGCGCATGCGCGGCACCAGGAAGGACACGTTCAGGATGTGCACCTTGTCCGGCAGGATGTGATTCTTGAACTGGTCCGGGAACACCATGATGGTGTCGAAGGCAAGAGAACCACAGATCAGAGCGGACATCGATGTAAGCCTATGCGGTGAATTTTGGGGTGGGCCGGCCCGGTTCAGCGGGCAAGCAAACGGCGCCCTTGGGCGCCCGACGGCGCAAAGGTTACCCGCTGGTGCCGCTCAGGGCCAGAACCGGGTGAGACCCGATCAGGCCGAAAGCCTGTGAAGACGCGGGTTCAGCTAGTTTTTTCCTTGCTCGGCGGCAGGCGGGTTGCTAGGCTTGTCGGCCTCGATTTCTGCCCATTTTTTCGCCATCCCGCGGCGGGCACGACACCCCTCAGGACTCCTTCCTCAGATGTTCAAGAAACTCCGTGGCATGTTCTCCAACGACCTGTCCATCGACCTGGGCACGGCCAACACCCTCATCTACGTGCGCGGGCAGGGGATCGTGCTGAACGAGCCGTCGGTCGTGGCCGTGCGCCAGGACCGTGCCATCGGTGGCACCCGCTCGGTGGCAGCCGTCGGCGCCGAAGCCAAGCAGATGCTGGGCCGTACCCCGGGCCACATCACCACCATCCGCCCGATGAAGGACGGCGTCATCGCCGACTTCACCTATACCGAGGCGATGCTCAAGCACTTCATCAAGAAGGTGCACAAGTCGCGCGTGCTGCGCCCGAGCCCGCGCGTCCTGGTCTGCGTGCCGGCCGGCTCGACCCAGGTCGAGCGCCGCGCGATCAAGGAATCGGCCGAGGAAGCCGGTGCCCGTGACGTGTTCCTGATCGAAGAACCGATGGCCGCCGCGATCGGCGCCGGCATGCCGGTCACCGAAGCCCGTGGCTCGATGGTCATCGACATCGGCGGTGGCACCACCGAAGTGGCGGTCATCTCGCTCAACGGCATCGTCTATTCGGCCTCGGTCCGCATCGGCGGCGACCGCTTCGACGAGTCCATCACCAACTACGTGCGCCGCAACCACGGCATGCTGATCGGTGAAGCCACCGCCGAGCGCATCAAGGTCGAGCTGGGCTGCGCCTACCCGCAGGCGGAAGTGATCGAGATGGAAATCTCCGGCCGCAACCTCGCCGAGGGCGTGCCGAAGATGATCAAGATCAGCTCCAACGAAGTGCTCGAGGCCCTGCACGAACCGCTGTCGGGCATCGTCAGCGCGGTCAAGCTGGCGCTGGAGCAGACCCCCCCGGAACTGTGCGCCGACGTCGCCGAGCGCGGCATCGTGCTGACCGGTGGTGGCGCCCTGCTGCGCGACCTGGACCGCCTGATCTCCGAGGAGACCGGCCTGCACGTGCAGGTGGCCGACGACCCGCTGACCTGCGTGGCGCGCGGTGGCGGTCGTGCGCTGGAGCTGGTGGACATGCACGGCAACGAGTTCTTTGCGCCGGAATAAGCCGTCCCGGCCGTTCCTGCCCGCCGCGCCCTTCCGGGGTGCGGCCCGCCGTGATGGCGGGCCGGCACCGGCGGGGCGCCCGCGTGTTTCCCTTCCGCCTTCTGCCAGTTGAATCGTTGCCGTGCCGCCCTACGCCGGTCCTCCCGTCGCCTCCCGATCCGGTGATGCCGCCAGCCCCCTGCGGTTGCTGGCCTATCTCGCGTTGGCCATCACCCTGATCGTGCTCGATGACCAGGCTGGCTGGCTGGCACGCCTGCGCGAGCAGGCCAACAGCCTGGTACAGCCGGTGTGGGCACTGGCTGGCCTGCCCGGCAAGCTCGGCAACCAGGTCAAGGATTCCGCCGCCAGCCATACCCAGCTGGTCACCGAAAACCGTGAACTGCGCAACCAGCTGCTGCTGGCCAACGCGCGCCTGACTCGCCTGCAGACCGCCGCGCTGGACAACGCCCAGCTGCGCGAACTGCTGAACGTGGCCGAGCGCAGTGGCCTGGACGTGCAGCTGGCGCCGATCCTGGACATCGACCTGGACCCGGTGAAGCAGCGCCTGGTGCTCGACGCAGGCAGCCGCGAGGGCGTGCACGTCGGCCAGGCGGTGATCGACGCCGGCGGCTTGATGGGGCAGGTGATCAGCGTCACCGGTGGCACCTCCACCGTGCTGCTGCTGACCGATCCCGACCACGCGGTGCCGGTCACCGTGGCCCGCAACGGCGTGCGCCTGATCGTCTATGGCCGCGGCGACACGCTGGAACTGCGCGACATCCCGCTCAGCGCCGGCGTGGAAGTGGGCGATGAGATCGTCACCTCCGGCCTCGGCGGGCGCTTCCCGGCCGGCTTCCCGGTCGGCACCATCACCGGCCTGCGCCCGGACGACACCCACGCCTTCCTGGTCGGCGAACTGAAGCCGGCGGCCCAGCTCGACCGCGGCCGCGACGTGCTGCTGCTGCGCCCGGGCGCGGCGATCCGCATTCCGCCGGAGCTGCGCCTGCAGCTGGAAGAAACCGCCCCGGGGGGCCCGGCCACCGGCGCCAGCGTGTCTGCGGGAGCCGCGCCAGCGGCAACGACGCCAGCTCCGGTCAGCTCCCCGGTAGCGCCGGTCGCTGGCCGGCAACAGCCCTCGTCGCAGACGAGGACTGTTGCCCCCGCATCCTCCCTTAACCCCGCGCCTCAACAAGAGGGGGGCTCTCCCCCAGCTGGATCCACGGTAGTGCCGGCCGCTGGTCGGCAACCGACCACGCCGGAGGCCCAGCGATGAGCCGCCTGCGCGACAACCCGTGGGTGCTGCCGGCCAGCCTGGTGGTGGCGCTGCTGCTGGGCCTGCTGCCGCTGCCGGCGCTGCTGCAGCCGCTGCGCCCGTACTGGCTGGCGCTGGTGCTGGCGTACTGGGTGATCGAAGCTCCTGAGCGCGTCGGCCTGGGCATCGCCTTTGCCAGCGGCGTGGTGGCCGACCTGCTGTACGGCGGCGTGCTGGGCGAACAGGCACTGCGGCTGGTAATGCTGGCCTTCATCCTGCAGCGCTTCCGTGCCCGCATCCGCTTCTTCCCGATGTCCCAGCAGATGCTGGCCATCGGCGGCCTGCTGTTCAACGATCGCATCGTCAGCGCGCTGGTCCACATCGTGGTGGATGAGCCGACCCTGCCCTGGTCGTACTGGTGGGCGCCTCTGCTGGGCATGGGCCTGTGGCCGCTGGTGTTCGTGCTGCTGGACGCGGTGCGCTTCGGCAAGCGCGGGCGCTGAGCCATGATCCCGCGCCGCCAGGTCAAGAACCCGCACGCCGAAGCCGAACAGTTCCGCCGCCGTGCGGCGCTGGGTTTCCTGGGCGTGCTGGTCTGCCTGCTGGGCCTGGGCGGCTGGTACTTCAAGCTGCAGGTGCTGGACCACGACGTGTACGCCACGCGCTCGGAAGCCAACCGCATCAAGCCGCGGCCGGTGGTGCCAGGGCGCGGCATGATCTACGACCGCAACGGTCGCCTGCTGGCCGAAAACGTGCCGGCCTTCCGCCTGGACGTCACTCCGGACAAGGTCAAGGACATGGATGCCACCCTGGAAGGGCTGGCGAAGATCATCAGCATCAGCCCGGAAGAGCTGGAAGCATTCAACAGGTCGCGCAAGGCGCGCCGCAAGTTCCTGCCGGTCACGCTGAAGCTGCGCATGAGCGACGAGGAGATGGCGCGCTTTGCCGTCGACCGCTGGCGTTTCCCGGGGGTCGAGCTGGAACCCTACCTGACCCGGCGCTATCCCTATGGCGATCTGTTCGCGCACATCATCGGCTACGTCGGCCGCGTTGATGACAAGGATCTGGAGATCCTCGGCGAAGGCAATGCCGCGCTGACCCACATCGGCAAGTCCGGCCTGGAACGCTATTACGAGCAGCAGCTGCGCGGCAAGGTCGGCTACGAGCAGGTCGAGACCAACGTGCAGGGTCGCGCGATCCGCACCATCGGCCGCGTCGCCGCGCAGTCCGGTGCCGACCTGCGGCTGTCGATCGACGCCGACCTGCAGCGCGCGATGGTGGCCGCGTTCGGCGACCAGGAGGGTTCGGCGGTGGCGATGGATCCGCGCACTGGCGAAGTGCTGGCGATGGTCAGCCTGCCGTCCTACGACCCCAACCTGTTCGTCAACGGCATTTCCCATGCCGACTTCAAGGCCTTGAACGAAAACCCGTCGCGGCCACAGTTCAACCGCCTGGTGCTCGGTGGCGTCGCTCCCGGTTCCACGCTGAAGCCGCTGATCGGCCTGGCGGGACTGGACTCCGGCGTGCGCCGCCCGGAAGACAAGGTGCTCTCCACCGGCATGTTCTACCTGCCGGGCACCTCGCGCGGCTGGGGTGACGCCCACCGTGGCGGCCACGGCTGGACTGATCTGCGCAAGTCCATCGCCGAGTCGGTCAACACCTATTACTACAAGCTGGCGCTGGACCTGGGCATCGAGCGCTTCGACCATTACATGGAGTACTACGGCTTCGGCCAGCCGACCGGCATCGACCTCACCGGCGAGATCGGCGGCATCCTGCCGTCGCCCGCCTACAAGCGGAAGAGCCGCAAGGAAGCCTGGTATCCCGGCGATACGGTCAACATCAGCATCGGCCAGGGTGACTGGAAGGTCACCCCGCTGCAGCTGGCGCGCGGCGTCAGCGGCCTGGCCGACGGCCAGCTGCGCACCCCGCACCTGGTGATCCAGCAGCGCGAAGGCTTCGACAGCGACTGGACGGCGATGCCGCCCGGCGAGAGCAAGCCGGTCAGCCCCAATCCCAACAACGTGCAGGCCGTGCGCGAGGGCATGATGGCAACCATGCGGCCCGGCGGCAGCGGCTGGCGCGTGGCCGTCGGTGCGCCGTACGTGATGGCCGGCAAGACCGGTACCGCACAGGTCATCAGCCGCAAGGGCACCGCCGCCGTGAATCCGAAGAGCCTGCCGATGCATCTGCGTCACCGCGCACTGTTCGTCGGCTTTGCGCCGGCGGACAGCCCGGTCATCGCAATTGCGGTGGCAGTGGAAGGTGGTGGCTATGGTGGTTCGGCCGCGGCACCGATCGCACGCAAGGTGTTCGACGCTTACCTGTTGGGCAAGATGCCCGAAGGCATGCAGCCGCTGGACAGCGAGCGCGGCACCACCGCCATCGGCGCCACCGCGTTCGACAACGAAGACGCGGGCGCGCGCCAGGCCGGTGACCTCGCCGCTGCACAGGTGGGAGAGCATCCGGTGCTGATTGGTGCACCCGCACCCGAGCCGGCGCCTGCGCCGCAGCCGGGTGCGCCGGCCGCCGCGCTGCCAGCCACGCCGCGCCCGGCCCCTGCGGAGCCTGCACGATGAGAGTGTTCCTGCGCTGGGCCGGCGACATGCTGCGCCGCTTTTTCAGCACGCTGGACTGGGTGCTGTGCCTGGCCCTGGGCGCGCTGATGGTGATTGGCCTGGCGACCCTGAAGAGCGCTGGTGGCGACAGCCTGGTGATGGCGCAGGGCGCGCGTTTCGCGGTGGGCATGGCCGCACTGTGGGGCATCTCGCGGGTGCCGATCCTGCGCATCCGCTCGGCCACGCCGATGATCTACGCGATCTCGATGATCCCGCTGCTGGCGGTGTTCGTGCTGGGCACCGGTAAATATGGCCGGCAGTGGCTGGACCTGAAATTCTTCTACCTGCAGCCGGCCGAGCTGCTGAAGGTGAGCCTGCCGATGATGGTGGCGTGGTACCTGCACAAGATGCCGCTGCCGCCGCGCTTCAGTACCGTGCTCGTGGCCTTGATCATCATCGGCGTACCCACCGGCCTGGTGATGCTGCAGCCGGACTTCGGTACTGGCGTGCTGATCGCCGCCAGCGGCGTGTTCGTGCTGCTGCTGGCGGGCCTGCCGTGGTGGTGGGTTGGGCTGGGCGTGGGCGGTGTGGCTGCGGTCGCGCCGGTGGCCTGGTTCTGGTTGCTGCGGCCGTACCAGAAGGACCGCATCATGATGTTCCTGGACCCGGAGATGGACGCGCTTGGCGCCGGCTGGAACATCATCCAGTCGAAGATCGCCATCGGTTCCGGCGGCTTCGATGGCAAGGGCTGGGGCGAAGGCTCGCAGTCGCACCTGAACTTCATTCCCGAGCAGACCACCGACTTCGCGTTCTCGGTGCTGAGCGAGGAATTCGGCTGGATCGGCGTGGCCACCGTGCTGGCGCTGTACCTGGTGGTGATCGGGCGTTGCCTGTGGATCGCCAGCCAGTCACGCGATTCCTATTCGCGCCTGCTGGCGGGTGCCACCGGCCTGGCGTTCTTCGTCTACGTGCTGGTGAATGGCGGGATGATTTCCGGCCTGCTGCCGGTGGTAGGCGTGCCGATGCCGCTGATCAGCTACGGTGGTACTTCGGCGGTGTCGCTGCTGGCCGGTTTCGGGCTGGTGATGGCGGTGCGCAGCCACAATCCAGTGCACGGCGGCTACGGTTGAGTCCGGCGTCGGGGTCAGATCCCTTTTTCCACAGGAAAAAGGGATCTGACCCCGCAGCTCGGCTACGGAGAGCAGGAGCACCCTGACAGCTTCACGCAAGCCCCCGTTGCTACCGTGCCCGCGTGAAATGGAAACGACTGCCTGGCGGCTGCCGTGAGGCGCTGCGCACGATCGATCTGCCGTTGCTGGGCGCGTTGTTGATCCTGATGGGCGCCGGCCTGGCGGTGCTGCACAGCGTGTCCGGCCCGGTGGCCGGGCAGGCGGCACGCTTTGCCGGTGGCCTGTTGGCGATGTGGCTGCTGTCGCGTGTTTCGCTGCTGCGATTGCGTGCGTGGACCCCTGCGATCTACGCGCTGTCGATGCTGCCGCTGATGGCGGTGTACGTCATCGGCACCGGCAAGTACGGGCAGCGCTGGCTGAACCTCGGCGTGTTCTACCTGCAGCCGTCCGAGCTGCTCAAGCTCAGCCTGCCGCTGATGATGGCGTGGTACCTGCATCGGCAACCACTGCCGCCCTCGCCGCGCACGGTATTGACCGCCGCGCTGCTGATCGGCGTGCCGGCGGTGTTGATCCTCATGCAGCCCAACCTCGGCACCGCCACGTTGGTCACTGCCAGTGGCGTGTTCGCGTTGTTGCTGGCTGGCTTGCACTGGGGCTGGTTGGCGACCGGGGCGGCAGGGCTGGCAGTGGCTGCACCCCTGGCGTGGTTCGGCTTGCTGCGGCAATACCAGAAGGATCGTGTGCTGACCTTCCTCGACCCGGCGGCCGACCCGCTTGGTACCGGCTGGAACATCCTGCAATCGCGCATCGCGATCGGTTCCGGGGGCTGGCAAGGACGTGGCTGGGGGCAGGGCACACAGGCCACGCTCGATTTCCTGCCCGAGTACACCACCGACTTTGCGTTCTCGGTGCTGGCCGAAGAGTTTGGCTGGATCGGCGTGGCGACGCTGTTCGCGCTGTACCTGTTCGTGGTGGGGCGTTGCCTGTGGATTGCGGTGCACGCGCGCGACACGCACGCGCGATTGCTGGCCGGTAGCCTGGGGCTGGCGTTCTTCGTCTACGTGCTGGTGAACGGCGGAATGATTTCCGGCCTGCTGCCGGTGGTGGGCATTCCGATGCCGCTGATCAGTTATGGCGGGACCTCGGCGGTTTCGCTGTTGGCCGGCATCGGGCTGGTGATGGCGGTACGCGGGCATCGGCCCGTGCACGGGGGATAGCGTTTCCAGCCAACGGCGCAGCCCCCTCGTGGGTGGTGTCTGGGGGGTCGCGGAAAGCAGAAGCGGCGGGTGGGCCGGTCGGGTTGGGTACGCGGGGGACGCCGTGAATCCGTCCCTGGAGGCTTGGCAGCCGCATCCATGCGGCTGACACCCCCGCGTACCCAACCCGACCGCCCTCTGACAGATTTTGGCGGTCTGCCACCCACGGAGAAGCAAGAGAAAATCAAAAGCGGGTCACGGCGCTGCGCTTGCTCGTGAGCCGAGCATGGCTCGGCTCCGCACAAGGCAATGAAGCGACCCGCCAAACCGCTTTTGCTTTTGATCTTCTCTTTTCTTCTCCGTGGGTGAACGCGCCCGAAAACTGTCAGCGGCCGGGTGGGTGGGCAGTGCGGGGTGTCCGCGGCATGGATGCCGCGGCCAAGCCCCCATGGATGGGTTCACGGCGTCCCCGCACTGCCCACCCACCCGGTCAGCTCTCAGCAATCCGGCTTTCTGCGACCACCCAGACACCACCCACGAGGGGCTGCGCCGTTGGCCGGAGACTTCCTGGCGCTGCGCAATGCCCGTTGTGGAAGCGTTCTCACAACAATGCGACGCAACACGCTCTCCGACCAAAGTCCGCGAAAAACGTTATCTGGTTCACATTTTTACACTGCGTTGATCTTGATCAATGGACTTGTCGTAATCGGCCTGCACAATGGCGGCCCGTTCGGCACGGCGCGCCGTCAATCGATGCAGCGCGAGGGGGCGTCGGGCGGGAGCAGTACTGATCCAACGGGTACAGGGAGCGCGGGGAACTGCCACTGGGGAGCGGCAGCCGCGCAGGTACCGACCGGATCCGGTCGCCGGTTGCGTCTGCGGGGATGGGGACGCAACCGGCCACCTCTATCTGAATGGGGAAGCTCGATCACGACGTCTTCACATTTCCCGCTGAACGCGGGCAAATCGTTGTGATTCATGGTGTTAGGGGTTTTAATTCATCCATGACCTGCTAACCTGCGACGATGATTCGAAGCACTCTGGCCTGCATGCTCACCCTCGGCCTGGTCGCCTGCGCGACCCAGCCGAAGTCCCCACCGTCTTCGCCCCAGGCCAGCAGTACGCCGCGCCAGCCCGCCACCAAGGCCCACGGCCCGGCCGAAGCCGCTCCCGAAGCGGCCGCTGCTACAGCGCCGCCGGTCGATCTCACTCCGGTGCCGTTCGAGGTCGCACGGGCCCGCTTTGTTGCCGATACGGCCAAGCGCTATGGGCTGAAGCCGGAGCAGATCAGCAGCGTGCTCGATCAGGCGCAGGTGCGCCAGCCGATCATCGCCGCCATGTCGCGCCCGGCCGAACGGGTCAAACCGTGGAACGAATACCGGCCGATGTTCATCAGCAAGGCACGCATTGATGGCGGCCGCGCGTTCCTGGCCCAGCATCGTGCCGAACTGGATCGCGTGCAGCAGCGCACCGGCGTGCCGGCCGAAGTGATCGTGGCGATCATCGGCGTGGAGACCAGTTACGGGAAAAATGCCGGCAATCACCGCGTGCTCGATGCGCTGTACACGCTGGCGTTCTACTACCCGCGCAGTGGCGACCCGGCCAAGCTGGAACGCGAAGTGCGCCGCGAGCTGTTCTTCCGCGATGAGCTGGCCAAGCTGTTCGAGCTGGGCCGTGAGGAAAAGCTGGACATCACCACGCTCAAGGGCAGCTATGCCGGTGCGATGGGCATGGGCCAGTTCATGCCGTCCAGCTATCTCGATTACGCCGTGGACGGTAATGGCGATGGCCGTCGCGACCTGTTCACCAGCTACGACGATGTGTTCTCGTCCATCGCCAATTATTTCGTGAAGAAGGGCGGCTGGGTCCGTGGTGGCCAGGTGGCCGTACCGGCCACGCTGGCGCCGGGTCGCGAGGAGTTCAACCCGACCGAATGGATGCCGACCTGGTCGCTGGCCGACCTGGCGCAGCGCGGCTACCAGCCCAGCGCTGCGGTGCAGCCGGGCGCCACCGCAACGCCGATCACGCTTGAGGGCAGCACCGGCAAGCAGTACTGGCTGGGCTTCCAGAATTACTACGCGATCACCCGCTACAACCTCTCGAAGATGTACGCGATGGCCGTGTTCCAGTTGTCGCAGGCCATCGCCGGACAGGAGCTGCCCCCGGCATGAACATCAGATGGCTGGTCCCGAGCTTGATCGTCCTCGCGCTGGCTGCCTGCAGCAGTGCGCCGAAGAAGCCGGCCACGACCGGCCACGGTGGCAAGCCCAGCGGCACGGTGGTGCAGGGTCGCGGCTCGCGCCCGGCGCATTGCCCGGAGGGCTCGCCCTATGCTGCGGCCAAGGAAGACCCGAACACGCGCGGCAACTACACCGCCGGGGGGCTGTACAAGCCAGGCGTGCGTGACAGCACCCCGGACTACATTCCCAACGTCGCCTGCATTCCCGAGCCGGAAGTGACCGCCGAAGAGCGTTCGGCCATCGGCAACAAGTCGCCGTACGTGGTGCTGGGCAAGTCGTACAAGGTGCTCGACGACACCCGCAACTATGTCGAGCGCGGTACGGCCTCGTACTACGGCGCCAAGTTCCACGGCCGCCTGACCTCCAACCGCGAGGTCTACGACATGTACCAGTTCACCGCCGCGCACAAGACGCTGCCGCTGCCCAGCTTCGCCCGCGTCACCAACCTGGACAACGGCGAGTCGGTGATCGTGCGCGTCAACGACCGTGGCCCGTTCCATGATGGCCGCGTGGTCGACCTCAGTTATGCCGCCGCGGTGCGGCTGGGCATCACCCAGCGCGGTACCGGCAACGTGGAAGTGCGTGCGCTGCAACCGGGCGAGAGCAACCTGCTGGCCCAAAAGCCGTCGCGCCGCGAGCGCCGTGCCGCCGAAACGGCTGTCGCGGCGGCCAGTACGCGCCTGGTAACGGCTGCGCGTGCCACCGCCGACAGCGACATTGATCGCCTGGTCAAGCGCCTGCCGGCCGACGCCATGCCTGCGCGTGGCCAGCCGGCCACCACCCAGGGCGTGGCCAGCGCCGTGCCGGACGTGGCGGTCAGCAGCCTGCCGCCGAGCGTACCGCCGGCGCGCAGCGCCCCTGTGGCACCGGTTGCCGTCGCCAGCGCCGCGCCGCGCGCGGTCACGCCGGCGCCGGCGCGTACAACGCCGGCCACACCGACCGCCCCCAGCCTGTCGCAGCAGGTAGTGGGCGCGGTGATGGTGCAGGTCGCCAGCTTCTCCAGCCGCGACAATGCCAACCGCGCAATGGGCCAGCTCAACGCCGCCGGCATCGTCGGCGCGACCATCAGCGACATCGCCGCCGGTGGCCGCACCCTGTTCCGCCTGCGCGTTCCCGCCAGCGACCATGCCAGTGCCGCGGAACTTGTCGGCCGCATTGCCGGTCTGGGCCTGGGTTCGCCGCAGATCGTCAAGGATTGACCCACCCGGGCCGGTGCTGCCGGCCCATGCTGCCCCGGCCTTACAATGGCCACTACGTTCCACCCTCCATTCCTGGCCGTCCCCTGGAGCCTGCTGTCCAATGAATTTCCGTTCCGCCGCCACCGCCCTGGCCGCCACCCTGGTGGTGGGCCTGGCTTCCGCCCAGACCCCGCTGCCGACCCCGGCCACGCCGGCGCCCGCCGCCGCTGCCGCCCCGGTCACCGTTGCCACCCCGCCGGCGCCGGTGCCGAGCGTATCCAAGGCCTGGGTGCTGATGGACTACGCCACCGGCCAGGTGCTGGCCGGCGAGAACATCCACGAGCAGCTGGCCCCGGCCAGCATCACCAAGGTGATGACGTCCTACGTGATCGCCGCCGAGGTCAAGAACGGCAAGGTCCGTGCGGATGACCAGGTGATGATGAGCGAACGCGCCTGGCGCGAAGGCGGCGCGGGTACCGACGGCAGCTACAGCGGCTTCCCGGTCAACCAGACCGCACGCCTGGAAGACATGGAAAAGGGCATGGCGATCCAGTCCGGCAATGATGCCGCGATCGCCCTGGCCGAGCACGTGGCCGGCAGCGAAGAAGCCTTTGCGTCGCTGATGAACAGCTACGCCGCCAAGATCGGCATGAAGAACTCCCACTTCGTCAACGCCCACGGCCTGACCGCCGAAGGCCACCACAGCACCGCCTACGACCTGGCGCTGCTGGGCCGCGCGATGGTGCGTGATTACCCGGAAACCTACGCGTACAACAAGATCAAGGAATTCCAGGTCGGCAACATCAAGCAACCGAACCGCAACCTGCTGTTGTGGCGCGACGGCAGCGTGGACGGCATCAAGACCGGCCACACCTCCGAAGCCGGGTACTGCCTGATGAGTTCGGCGCAGCGTGGCGACCAGCGCCTGATCGCCGTGGTATTGGGGGGGGAGTCGGAAAAGCAGCGTGCCGATGACAGCCTGGCGCTGCTGAACTGGGGCTTCCGCTTCTTCGAGACCCACCGTCTGTATGAACCGGGCAAGGCCGTGGCCGAGCACAAGGTCTGGAAGGGCACCACCGACAAGGTGCAGCTGGGGGTGGCCCAGCCGATGCTGGTGAGCGTGCCGCGCGGCCGCTACAACGACCTGAAGCCGAGCATCGATGTGCCCAAGACCCTGGAAGCACCGTTCACCGCCGGCCAGAAGATCGGCACCGTGAAGGTCACCCTGGATGGCAAGGTCGTCGCCGAAGCGCCGCTGGTGGCCGTGGCCGCCGTTGAGCAGGCCGGCTTCTTCAAGCGCCTGTGGGACAGCTTCTGGATGTGGTGGGAATCGGAATGATCCACGCCCCGGCGTGGTGAACGAAAAGGCCGGCGAATGCCGGCCTTTTTCTTTGCCTGTATCGACGCTGTCGGGCCGGGTCCGGCGCGTGGAATTGGTACACGTCCGATGGGTTTGCCGGCGTGTCAGGTCGAGCATGTACGCAACAGGACTGCCGGGCACTGCGGCTTTCCGTCCCATTCCACAGGAGTACATGCCAATGACCATTCGCACGCTGATATCCGTGATTTCTCCAAAGACGCGTTGCACTGCGCGCCGCACCCCGCTGGCATTGGCGTTGGCAGGTGCCTTGATGCTGCCAGCAGCTCTGGCTGCAGCAGCGGACAGGGGGGACTGCGCCAATGAAGCAACCGATGCGGAGCGAGAGCGCTGCACCAGTGACCAGGGGGTGACGTGGTCGAGTGTGCTTGCCACCAAGGTTGAACTGGGCGATGACGCCGTAGCGGGGGGCGCGCGCGACATTGCCATCGGCAATTCAGCAAGGACGGACAGCTTACTTTCGCCGGGCACTGATTCGCCGGACTACTCGATTGCGATCGGACCCGGTGCGCAGGTCGTGGGTGGAGGATCGCTGGCTATGGGCGGGGGCGCGAGCGTGCTCGGGGCCCCAACCACCAAGATGAAGGCAGTAGCCCTGGGCAATGCCAGTACTGTTTCGGCCGAAGGTGGCGTAGCGGTGGGCTACGATGCGACCGCCAGCCACAGTAACAGCGTCGCCTTGGGAGCCGGGGCGACCACCAATGCGGCCAACACGGTATCGGTGGGCAATGGCGTTGACAACCGCCGCATCACCAACATGGCTGACGGTGTGATCGCTGCAGGCAGTGCCGATGCCATCACCGGTGCGCAGCTGTTCTCGACCAATGAGCGCGTTGGGCGGGTGGAGAGTGACATCGACACGATCAAGGACGATGCCTCGAAGCTGGGTGCCCAGGTGGGTTCGCTGGAGAGCGACGTTGGCGGATTGCAGACGCGCATGTCCGGCGCAGAAGGCTCGCTGAAGACGCTGAGTGATGACGTCGCGGGCCTTGCTGACGGCTCCTCCGGCATCGTCACCCATGATTCCGGTACGGGCGTGGTGAGCGTGGCTGCCGGCAAGGGCGGTACTGTGGTGGATTTCGCAGGCGGGGATGGCTACCGGCGCCTGAGCGGCGTGGCCAACGGCGTCAACGAAGATGACGTGGTGACCATCGCGCAGCTGCGGGCGGCTGGCGCGATTGATCCCGTCAGTGGTGAGACGCTGAGCGTGCTCACTTACGACGATGCAAGTCTGTCCCGGGCCTCGCTCGGCGGAACGGGTGGCACGGTGCTGGACAAGGTCGCCGCCGGCCAGATTGGCCAGTTCAGCATGGAAGCCGTCAATGGCAGCCAGCTGTGGCAGATGAATGCCAACTGGGAAGCCCAATGGCGACAGATGGACGACCGGCTGGGTTCGATCGAGCGTGGGATCGAGGATGGTTCCATTGGTGGCCCGGGGACCGGAAATCCCGGCACGGGCAATCCGGGTGTCTCCCCCGGTACCGGTGAGGGATCGGTGGCCATTGGCGAAGGGAGCGATGCTTCCGGCAAGGGCGCGATCGGCCTTGGCAATGGAAGCGCGGCGTCCGGCGTGGGCGCAGTGGCCGTGGGCGAGGGTAGTGTGGCCTCGGGTACGGGCTCGGTGGCCATGGGCGAAGGCGCCAGTGCGACGGGCAACAATTCGGTTGCTGTCGGTGCCGGATCTACGGCTGACCGCGACAGTGAGTTCTCGGTGGGCTCCCAAGGCAATGAGCGCGTCGTCAGCAATGTCGCGGCCGGCGTACGCCCGACCGATGCGGTGAACGTGCAGCAGATGGATGATCGTTTCAAGGCCGAGCGTGAGTACACCGATGGCCGCTTCAACGCGATGGACACGCGGCTTGACCGCATGGGGGCGATCAGCGCGGCCTATGCGGGCATGGCAATCAACACCGCCGGTTTGAGCGGCGACAACCGCGTGGGTGCGGGTGTCGGTTCGCAGAACGGGCGTTCGGCGTTGGCCGTGGGTTACCAGCGGATACTGGGCGAGAAGAAGAACGTCTCGGTGTCCTTGGGTGGCGCCTTCAGTGGTAGTGACCAGAGCGTTTCTGCCGGCGCGGGTTTCAGCTGGTAGGCACGCGAGGTGTCCGCCGGGCAACACCCGGCGGAACCGAGGCTGGGCCTACAGCGCACGACTGATGGTGAAGCTGCCGAACACCGGCGCCTCGCGCTGGCCGTTGAATTCGCGCGTGCTGTGGTAGCGCGCGGCAGCGAACTTCCAGCGGCCGTACATCACCGCCACGCCGTACCCGCCGTAGGCCACCACATGACGCTTGTCCACGCTGTGACTGTTGCGGAAGGTGTTGCCATCCAGGGTGATATCGCGGATCACCCAGGCAGCGTCCGAGGTCGCGAACAGGTGCCAGGACCACCCACCGGGGCGGCCGCTGCGGGTCGGCGCCGTGTTCTCACCGGCCGGGCGCAACGGCGTGCTGCCGAAGTCGTCCGGCAGCTTCCAGCCAAAGCGCACTTCACCGCCGAAATTGGCCTTGGTTTCCAGGTTGCCGATCGACCCGCCGTAGTGGCTGATCGCGTCCCAACCCCAACCGTCGGCATTGACGCTGGCATCGCCCGGCCAGCGGCGCATGCGCTCATGGGTCAGCATGAACAGTGGTTCGTTGTGCAGCTGGTTGTCCCAACCCTTGAATTTTTCGTCGCCCAGCACGTCGTGCACGGCATTCTGCACCTGCTTGCCCTGTGCCCAGGGGCCGACCACGCCCAGTGTCAGCTGGGTGGTCTGCAGGCGGTCGCCGCTGCGCGCATTGAAACCGAAGTTCGCGATCAGCACGCCGGCGTAAGGGCGGTCGTCCTCGATCAGGTCCCTGCGAGTGAAATCGGTCGGGGTGAAGATCCCCTGGCCGATGCTGAAGATCATGTTCTGCTGTTCGAACTTGCCCGGATGCAGCCCTTCCAGGTACCGGTTCACCCAGCGCGCCATGCGCGGCAGGCAGGGGTCGTCGGTGTAATCGACCAGATTGGGGGAGACCAGGGTCAACAGCGCACCGTTGGTATAGCCCTGATCCTGGTGGCGGCCGCCGAACAGGTCGTTGTCGACGCGGAAATTGACCTGCGGCGGGTGGTCGCGCATGGCGTCCGGGCCACATTGTTCGGCCGCCTGGGCGGCAAGGGGGAGGGCAGAGGCCAGCAGGCCGGCGAGCCCGAGAGCTGCGACACTACGCATGGATGGAATGCTCATGGGGAAGGGGGCGGTTTTCAGTCGTTTTCTGCAACGCTACGGTACTCGTGCCCGCGCGTCGGAACGAGCACGTCCGGATCACTTGTCTGTTCCGAAAACAACATTGTCCGGCGGGCACAATTTGTTACCCGCGTACGCGCCGCAGGCCGGGCGTGAAGGCGGTCGCGGGCCGCCCGTACGATGTTCGCGCTGGTGATGGTCAGGAGATTGCAGTCAGCTGCCGTTGGGCCTCAGGCCCGTCCCTTTGGGCCGCCTGCAACGCAGCAGACCGCCGGTGCGGTCCTGGCGTTGATGAATACTCTTGGGTTTGTTGCCCTGCGGCCCGATAATGGGGCCATGGAAATCAAGTCCGACAACCCCGACCACGGCTTCCAGTTCCCCGGCCAGTTCGAGCTCAGCGCCATGGGCCCGGCCAACCGCGGCCTGGAGCATGAGCTTCCCCGCCTGTTGCTGGCCGCCGGCATCGATGTGGTGAACGAACGCATCAGCTGGAAGCACTCCTCCAACGGCAAGTACGTGTCCGTCCGCATCGTGTTCAAGGCCGAGAGCCGCGAACAGTACGACCTGGCGCACCAGGCGCTGCGTGACCACCCGGAAGTGAAGTGGACGCTGTAGCCGACTCCTGCCCGGCCGAAGCCGCCCCGGAGGACCGTGCGCCGCGTCCGGCGCTGGTCCGTGACCTCGGCCGACAGCTGTATGAACCGGTGTGGCGCGCCATGCAGCGCTTCACCGACCAGCGCAGCGACGCCGATGCCGACGAGCTGTGGGTGGTCGAGCACGATCCGGTGTTCACCCTGGGCCAGGCCGGCAAGGACGAGCATGTGCTGGCGCCGGGCGACATCCCCGTGCTGCACGTGGACCGCGGCGGCCAGGTGACCTATCACGGTCCCGGCCAGATCGTGATCTATCCGTTGCTGCGCCTGCCACGGCTGGGTATCGGTGTGCGCGACTACGTGTGTCGCATCGAGCAGGCGCTCATCGATACCCTGGCCGAGTGGAACATCGGCGCCGAACGCCGCGAGGGCGCCCCAGGCGTCTACGTCGGTGGTGCCAAGATTGCCGCACTCGGCATCCGTGTGCGCCGCGGCTGCACCTTCCATGGGCTGGCCTTCAACGTGGCCATGGACCTGGAACCCTTCCACCGCATCAATCCCTGTGGCTATCAGGGGTTGCAGGTGACCTCGGTGCTGGACTTGGGCGGCCCCTCCGGGATGGAGGCCGTCAAGCCAGTGCTGCTGGACCACCTGGCCCGCCAGTTTGGCCTGCTGCTGCAGCACACGCCCGAACTGCCCGATCTTTCTGCGGCCGCCTGACCGCCCCCCGGAACTGCCATGACTGAAACCACCGCCCGTTCCATTCCCCTGCAGATCGTGCAGGGCGATTCTCCGTCCACCGCGCCGTTGCAGGCCGGGGTCAAGCAGCTGGGCGGTGACAAGATCAACCGTTCGCCGGTGCAGTTCGCCGATGCGCCGGTACTGCGCAAGCCGTCCTGGATCCGCGTGCGCATTCCTTCGGGCAATGCCGTGCAGAACCTGAAGGCCAAGCTGCGCGAGAACCGCCTGGTGACGGTCTGCGAGGAAGCCAGCTGCCCGAACATCCATGAGTGCTTCGGCCACGGCACCGCCACCTTCATGATCCTCGGCGAGGTCTGCACCCGGCGCTGCTCGTTCTGCGACGTCGCCCACGGCCGCCCGAAGCCGCCGGATGCCAACGAACCGGCCAGCCTCGGCCAGACCGTGGCCGACATGGGCCTGAAGTACGTGGTGGTGACCAGCGTCGACCGCGATGACCTGCGCGACGGCGGTGCCCAGCACTTCGTCGACTGCATCACCGCCATCCGCGAAAAGTCGCCGGGTACCCGCATCGAAGTGCTGACCCCGGACTTCCGCGGCAAGGGCCGCATGGAACGTGCGCTGGAGATCCTGGCGCAGAACCCGCCGGATGTGTTCAACCACAACATCGAGACCGTGCCGGACCTGTACCGCAACGTGCGCCCGGGTGCGGACTACCAGTGGTCGCTGAACCTGCTGAAGAACTTCAAGGCGCAGCACCCGGACGTGCCAACCAAGAGCGGCATCATGCTGGGCCTGGGCGAGGACTTCGAACAGATCAAGGCCACGATGCGTGACCTGCGCGCGCACGATGTGGACATGATCACCATCGGACAGTACCTGCAGCCGACCGCGCACCATCACCCGGTGCTGAAGTACTGGACCCCCGACGACTACAAGGCACTGGAAGACTACGGTTACGAGCTGGGCTTCAGCCACGTGGCGTCCGGCCCGATGGTGCGCTCGTCGTACCACGCCGACGTTCAGGCCAAGGGCGCAGGGGTTTCCTGACACCCTCCCGGTGGGTGGGAGCTGCTTCTCCTGTGGGTGCGGACCGTTGGTCCGCAC
>NZ_JAXBQL020000006.1:0-52355 GCF_047520565.2 Stenotrophomonas sp. FR012 | reverse complement strand
GGGGGGGGGGGGGCGGGGGGGCCCCCACACCTCTGCCTGCGGTAGAGCCGAGCCCATGCTCGGCTGCTTGCTGCCGGCCAGCCGAGCATGGGCTCGGCTCTACATGCATTCACAATTTGCTACACCGGCCCCGCTAGGCTGGTTTTCCACCGAGCGCGGCCGGGTGACAAACCCGGCAACTTTCGGCACTGTCGGGGTGTCTGAACACCCTGCAGTCTCCCCCTTGGCAAGGCGCCTTCGAGCACGTCAATGAAATTCAAAGCCCCCGCATTCCTGATGGCCCTGGCGCTGGTCGCGCCGCTGGCGCTGGCGGCCAAGGCCGACTCGCCTGCATTGCCCGCTGCGGCGACTGCCGATCAGGTGACCACCTCCAAGCTGGTGTATGGCCTGTTGTCCGACAGTCGTTACGCCTACCGCCCGCGTGCGCTGGACGAGGCCACCTCCAAGGACGTGTTCAAGCGCTATCTGGAGACGCTGGACGGCGCCAAGCAGTATTTCACCCAGGCCGACGTGGCGCGCTTCGCGCCCTTCGAAGCCAACATCTCCTCGGCCATCCGTGGCGGCGAACTGGAACCGGCGTTCCAGGTGTTCGCGGTCTACAAGCAGCGTGTCGGCGAACGTGTGGCCTTTGCGCGCAAGCTGCTCAAGCAGGAGCCGGACTTCACCACCGACGAGCGCTTCGAGTACGACCGCAAGAAGGTGCCGTGGGCGGCCAGCAGCGCCGAGCTGGATGAGCTGTGGCGCAAGTCGGTGAAGAACGACTGGCTGCGCCTGAAGCTGGCAGGCAAGAAGCCGGACGATATCCGCAAGACGCTGGACAAGCGCTACGCGACGCTGGAAAAGTCGGTCAACGAGCTGAAGGGCGAAGACGTCTTCCAGTTCTTCATGAATTCGTACACCAGCGCGGTTGATCCGCACACCGATTACTTCACCCCGCGCACGGCCGAGAACTTCAACCAGGCGATGTCGCTGTCGCTGGAAGGCATCGGTGCGCAGCTGCAGCGCCAGGACGACGTGGTGGTGATCCGCGAGATCATCGCCGGCGGCCCGGCTGCGGTGGACGGCACGCTGAAGCCGGGTGACCGCATCGTTGGCGTTGGCCAGGGCAAGTCTGGCCAGGTCGAGGACGTGATCGGCTGGCGCATCGACGATGTGGTCGCCAAGATCCGCGGCGCCAAGGACACCCAGGTCAAGCTGGAGTTCATTCCGGCTGCCGAAGGTGCCGATGGCAAGCACCACACCCTGGTGCTGACCCGGCAGAAGGTGCGCCTGGCCGAACAGGCCGCCAAGGGCGAGACCATGACCATTCCGGCCGCCAACGGCGAGCCGGCACGGAAGATTGGTGTGATCAAGCTGCCGACCTTCTACCAGGATTTCGAAGGCCGCCGCCGCAACGCCGCCGACTATGCCTCGGCCACCCGCGACGTGGCCAAGCTGCTGGCTGGTTTCAAGAACGACAAGCTGGACGGCGTGGTGCTGGACCTGCGCAACAACGGCGGCGGTTCGCTGGATGAAGCCATCGAACTGACCGGCCTGTTCATCGAGCAGGGCCCGGTGGTGCAGGTGCGCGAGTCCGGTGGCCGCGTCACCGTCAACAGCGACCGCAACCAGGGCGTGGCGTGGGATGGCCCGCTGGCGGTGCTGATCAACCGCGGTTCGGCTTCGGCCTCGGAGATCTTCGCTGGTGCGATCCAGGATTATGGTCGTGGCCTGGTGATCGGTGAAACCAGCTTCGGCAAGGGCACCGTGCAGAACATCGTCGACCTCGACCGCTGGCCGAGTGGCGAGACCCAGCGCTTCGGCCAGGTCAAGCTGACCATCGCCCAGTTCTTCCGCATCAGCGGCAGCAGCACCCAGCACAAGGGCGTGGTGCCGGACCTGGCCTTCCCGGCCAGCGTCGATGCCACCGAGTTCGGCGAGAGCACCTACGATAACGCCCTGCCGTGGACCCGCATCGCCGCCGTGCCGCACACCCAGTACGGCAACTTCGCGCCGCTGCTGCCGAAGCTGGAGGCCCGCCACGACGCGCGAATCGCCACCGACAAGGAATTCCAGTGGTGGAACGAGGACGTGCAGCAGTTCCGGACCGAGGCGGCGAAGAAGTACATCTCGCTCAACGAGGCCACCCGTCGCGCCGAACGCGAGCGCCAGGACGCCCAGCGCAAGGAACGCCAGCTGCAGCGCAAGGAGCTGGGCCTGGCCCTGGACCCGCTGGCCGATGACAGCAGTGATGATGGCCTGACCGGCAACGAGCGCGACATCGTGAAGGATGCCGCCCGCGAAAAGGCCGCCGAAAAGCGTCCGGACCCGCTGCTGCGCGAGTCGGCCTCGATCCTGGCCGACGCGGTGAACCTGCTGGCCAATGACCGTCCGCTGTCGGCCCAGGTGCTGCCGCAGTCCACCGGCGCGGGGCGTTGGGCGGACTGAGCCGGAGACGGCGCGCGACATTCGCAGGGGCCGGCATTGCCGGCCCCTTCTTGTTTGGGAAGCCCATTCCCGGTCGCGCCGGGCCATGTCCGGACCAGTGAAGTGCCGCAAACGACTTGATCCCCTCCGTCCCCTTTTACGTGCATGAACCGGGAGCAACGTGGGGGGCCATATCGACCTGCCGCACACGGGGGCGGGACTACCCTTGGTGCTTCCGTTCTCGCAGGAGTACCCATGCGGGCCTCCCGTCTTTCCAGCGCTGCCGTGGCGTGCGCCAGCGCCTTGATCCTTTCGGCCTGTGGTGGCCGCGCCGCCGACAGCACCGTGCTGCGCGAGTCTTTCGATTCCGGCGATACCTTCTCGCGCACCGTTGAGGGACGCCCCGGCGAAGCCTGCGAGGCCGCGCGCCGCACGCTGCTCAGCCAAGGCTATGCCATCGCCCGTTCCGATGATGCACAGGTGGAGGGCAGCAAGAACTTCCAGCCGCGCGAGGATGACCATGAGCAGCTGGTGCTGCGCATCTCGTGCGCCCCGCGCGGCAGCCAGACGCTGGTATTCGTCAGTGCCGTGCAGGACCGCTACGCGCTGAAGAAGAGCCCGACCTCGGCCAGTGTCGGCGTGGGTGCGCTGGGCTCGGTGTCGCTGCCGTTCGGCAGCAACGACGACTCGCTGGTGAAGGTGGCCAGCAGCACGGTCACGGATGCCGAGTTCTATCGTCGCTTCTTCCAGCGCCTGCAGCAGTATCTGCCGGCCGCGGCGGGCACGCCATCGCCATCGCCGGCCGCGGCGCCGGAACCCGCACCGGCGGTTACGGACCAGGGCTGAGAGTGCGCGGCAGGTGGCTGATTGCAGCCCTGCTGCTGGCGCCCGCGTGGGTCGTGGCAGCGCCATCCCCGGACTGTACGCAGGGCCTGCTGCAGCGGTTGGGGTGGCGCTTCGAAGAAGCGTCCCTCACCGCGCCGCAGGTGCGCGGTGGTCCCGTATGTACGCGTGCCTCGCTGGCTGATTCACAAGCGGCCGGCGACCTGCAGGTGCGGTGGCCGACGGCGTTGCCCGCTGCTGCTCGGCACGCACTTCTGCAGCAGCTGCTGGATGACCCCGCCACCGTCTGCGCCTATGCCTTTGAGCTGGGGGCGGCCACGCGGCGCGCGACTTCGGCATTGCAGGGCAATCCCACGTTCCGCTTCTCCGGCCCGCAGCTGGGATGGATCGGCTTCGGATTGCAGGGCGCACCGGCACAGGGTTGGCAGCGTACACGCAGTTTCGGTCGTGGCTTCGTGCCCCGCGCGGGCAACAGCCATGCGCTGGAGGCGTTCTACAGCGGTGCCGTGCGTGCCGAATGCGGTGTCGGCCGCCAGGTCGCACAGCTGGCCACCCAGCGCGAGCTGTATGGCGATGCTGCGTTCGACACAGGGTTCGCAGCGGAGGAACTGTCGATCGGCACCTTCCTCGCGCTGCACGACACCGACAGCATCCTGCTCGGCGCGCATGCGGGCGACTTCTTCGCCGATGGCAAGGCGGTGCGCACCTCGGCGATGGGGCGGCAGGCGTTCGTGGGCGTGCCCGGTTTCATCGAACATGTGTACGACAAAGGCACGCTGGACGACCTGAGCAACCAGGCCGAGAACTTCGTGGTGGTCGAGGTGGGCGAGGGCGCTGCGCAGGCGCTGGCACTGCACGCTGGCCTGGCCTGGTACGACCAGCGCAATGCCGAGCTCTGGAAACTGGCGCAGGACATCCCGCGCATCGGCCAGCGCTATTTCGAGCGCCTGCTGTTCGAGCGCGATCCACAGCTGCGCGCGCGCCTGGCACCGCGCTACCACGCGGCTCTGGTGCGCATGGATCAGCTGCTGGACGATCCGTTCTACCAGCAGTTCGTGATCTACGTGCATCCGCGCGGTATACGTCCTATCGGCTACCACATCGTCCGCCTGCTCGATCGCAACCCGAGAACGCCGTTTTCGATCGACCTGGCGGTGCACAATCTGCATACCACGCTCTACCGGCGTTGGCGCGAGGCGCAGCTGCGCCACTGCGCGGCTACCGGCAGGCCAGGCAGCCTGACCCTAGACCCCAACTGAAGGTGAAACAATGGATATTGCAATGATCGGCCTCGGCCGCATGGGCGCCAACATGGCCCAGCGCCTGCATCGCGGCGGCCACCGCGTGGTCGGCTACGACCCGGGCGAAAGTGCGCGCCAGCGTGCTGCAGAGGCCGGCCTGGAGGTGGTTGATTCGCTGGCCGCCGCCGTGGCCGCGCTGCCGGTGCCGCGCGTGGTGTGGCTGATGGTGCCGGCGGGTGAAACCGTCGACCAGACGCTGGGACAGCTGACCCCGCACCTGGCCGAGGGTGACATCGTCATCGACGGCGGCAACTCCAACTACCAGGACTCGATCCGTCGCGCCAAGGCGCTGGCGGAGGACGATCTGGGCTACGTCGACTGTGGCACCAGCGGCGGCGTGTGGGGCCTGCAGGAAGGCTACAGCCTGATGGTCGGTGGCGAAGCGCCGGTGGTGGAGCAGATCGCACCGCTGCTGCGCACGCTGGCACCGGCTGAAGATCGTGGCTGGGCGCGTGTTGGTCCATCCGGCGCCGGCCATTTCACCAAGATGGTCCACAACGGCATCGAGTACGGGATGATGCAGGCCTATGCCGAAGGCTTCGCGCTGATGGAGCGCAAGCAGGAGATGGCGCTGGACCTGGCCCAGGTAGCCGAGGTGTGGCGTCACGGCAGCGTGGTGCGCTCGTGGCTGCTGGACCTGAGCGCCGAAGCCCTCAAGCGCAATCCGTCGCTGGATGGCATCGCGCCATACGTGGAGGATTCCGGCGAAGGCCGCTGGACCGTGGCCGAAGCCATCGCACTGGACGTGCCGGCACCGGTGATCACGTTGTCGCTGCTGGAACGCCTGCGTTCGCGGGAATCCAATTCGTTCACCGACCGCCTGCTGTCGGCGATGCGCAATGAATTCGGCGGCCACGCCATCAAGAAGTCGTAAGCACTGCGGTGGGGTCAGAGCCCTTCGGCGTTGCCGAAGGGATCCGACCCCGGGCAGATCAGGGTGGGATCCCTTTCCGCAGGAAAGGGTTCTGACCCCATACAGCCAGTCGAGCATGGCTCGACTCTACAAAAGCCGTCTCCGATCGTTGCCACGTCATCCACGCATGGCGTGGATCTACTGGTCAGTGCAACGCGATCCGCCGCCCTTCGCGCGCGCTGTCCATGCCGGCCTGCAGCAGCCGCATCAACTGCAATGCCTGCATCGGGCTGACCGTCGCTTCGCCGTCGCCGTGCATCGCCGCTGCGAACTGCGCATACAACCGACGATAGTCGCCGGGCAGGTTGTCGACGGTGCTGCGCAGAACATTGTCTTCTGCATCACAGTGCACCAGTTCGCCATGCCGGGGATCGATGCCCCATCCGGGCGCACCCGGCGCTACGCCGCGGCGCAGCTGGGCCTCCTGCACATCCAGGCCGTACTTGATCCAGCTGGCCTTGCTGCCATGCACGCTGAAGTGCGGGGCAGGGGCAGCCACCAGCGAACCGGCATGCACGATGGCGCGATGCCGTGGGTAGTGCAGTACGGCGTGGAAGTAGTCGATGCCGGCGCCACCTTGGCGCTGCACGGCCAGATCCGCATCGATGGCGTCGGGCCAGCCGAACAGCACCAGCATCTGGTCCAGCAGGTGCGGGCCGAGGTCGTACCACAGGCCACTGCCTGGCCCGTCCTGTTCGCGCCAACGGTCGCGCACCTGCGGCCGGTAGCGGTCGAAATGCGCATGGCATTCGGCCACCTCGCCCAGCGTGCCTTCGGACAGCAGCGCCTGCAGCGTGAGGAAGTCGGCATCGAAGCGCCGGTTCTGGAACACGGTGGCGATGCGGCCGGCGTCGCGTGCTGCGGCCAGTACTGTTTCCGCTTCGGCCACATCCAGCGCAAAGGGTTTGTCGACCAGCACGTGCTTGCCGGCGGCCAGCGCGGCCATCGCCAGCGGCGCGTGCTGTTCGTTCGGCGTGGCGATCACCACCGCATCCACCGCTGGATCGTCGAACACGTCCTGTGGCGTTGCACGCACGTGTACGTTGCTGAACGTGCGCAGCAACGTGTCGCGCTGCGAGCTGACGATGCTGTGCAGGACAAGGCCGGGCGTGTGCTGGATCAGAGGGGCATGGAAGACGCGGCCGGCGAGGCCGTAGCCGATCAGGGCCAGGTGCAGGTCGGGGCGCATGGCAGAGCTCCGGCAGGGGGGAAGGGCAGGGTAAACGACAGATGCGGACAGCCCAAAACTGAACCGTTGCCGTTGGAAACGCTTCGATTCACGGCGGCATGACCACGACGCCACGCCTGCTCCACGTGCGCTTGTCCAGACTGGCAGCACATCCCGAAGGAGAACGACACGATGAGCAATACCACTCGCACGCTGATTGCTTCTGCCCTGACGCTGGGCCTGGCACTGTCCTCCTCGGCCGCATTCGCCAAGGACCCGGCCGCGAAGAGCCCGCCGACCACCAGCGCACATCCGGCTACCCACGCGGATCGCCATGATTCCAACGAACCGGTGACCGACAGCTGGATCACCACCAAGGTGAAGGCGGACCTGCTGACCAGCAGCAACGTCCCGGGCACCGAGATCAAGGTGGAAACGGTGAACGGCGTGGTCAGCCTGAGCGGCACCGTGGCCACCCAGGCCGAGAAGGACAAGGCGGTCACCACCGCCAAGGGCATCAAGGGCGTGACCCGCGTCGATGCCGCCGCATTGAAGGTCAGCGCTGCCGCCAAGCGCTGAACCGGTTGGGCGCCCCGCGTGGGGCGCCCGCTGACCTGTAGACCCGAGCCATGCTCGGCTGGCACTCCAAGGCAGCCGAGCATGGGCTTGGCCCTACAGGTCTGATTGCCAACCCGTTCAGCCGACCGCGCTGGAAATTCCAGAGTTGTGACCGCCTGCGCTATATTGCCGGTTCCGCCGCAACCGGGCTCGACCCGGCCAACGCGTCGCGGCAGAGCTGACGAGGAACTATGGCGCTGGTTTTCAGTGACGACATCTGGGACCGCTGGCGGTTGCCGGCCTTGGCGCTGGCCGCCGCCGCGATCATCGTGGTGCCGTGGTTGACCCTGCGTAAACTGCAGCAGGACAGCGAACAAGCGATGGCCTGGGTCAACCACACCCAGGCCGTGGGCGTGGCACTGCAGCAACTGCAGGCCGATGTGCGCGATGTCGAATCGGCCGCGTTGACCCTGTCCAAGGGCGTGGATGCCCCCGGCCTGCGCGAACGCATGGCCCGGGCCGATGAAATTCCCGGGCGCCTGGCCGAACTGGGCCGGATGACCCGCGACAATCCCGACCAGCTGATCCGCATCGGTCGGATCGAATCGATGCTGGAAGGCCGCATGGCACTTGCCCGCGAGTTGGCCAGGTCCGAACCGAACAGCGACCAGCGCGAGCTGGTGCAGGACCTGAGTACGCGCTATCCCATCCGCGGGCTGGTGGAAGAACTGCAGGCCAGCGAGCAGAAGCTGCTGGCGCTGCGCGCCGAGCAGGCGGCACGCCAGCGCAAGCAGACCGAACTGGTGTCGTGGAGTTCGCTGGTGATCCAGCTGGCGCTGCTCGGCCTGGTGCTGTGGCTGCTGCAGCGGCAGATCGGCCGTCGCCTGCATGCGGAGCGGCAATCGCTGCGCTCGGCTGCACGTGCGGCGTCGGTGCTGCAGACCGTGCGCGAACCGATCGTGCTGCTCGACCGCGACCTGCGCGTGCAGCTGCACAATCCAGCATTCGCTGAGCTGTACGGCCTGCAGGACGAGCGCGCCGACGGCCTGCTGCTGGAAAACGTTGGCGACAACGCATGGCAGGACCCGGTGGTCCGGCAGCGCCTGGCCGACGTACTGTCGCGCGGTCGCGAACTGTGGGACTTCGAGCACGAGCAGCGCACCGCCGACGGCATGGTGCGCTACATGCTGCTCAACGCGCGGCGCATGCCGCTGCCCGACAGCGATGACGAGGTGGTGCTGCTGACCATCAGCGACGTCACCATGCAGCGCGCAGTGCAGCTGCGCGTCGAAGAGCTGAACCGCCAGCTGGAAGGCAAGGTTGCGCAGGTGTCCGAGGTCAACCGCGAGCTGGAGGCCTTCAGCTATTCGGTCTCGCATGACCTGCGTGCACCGCTGCGCCACGTGGCAGGATTCTCCGACAAGCTGTCGCGCCACCTCGGCGACCAGGCTGATGACAAGAGCCGCCACTATCTGGACGTGATTTCCAGTTCGGCCCGGCGCATGGCAGCGTTGATCGACGACCTGCTGGTCTACTCGCGACTTGGCCGTGCGGCGATGCGGCAGCAGGCGGTGGACATGCAGTCGCTGGTGGCCGACACCCGCGCCATGCTCGATTCCAATCTGCAGGCCGAGGCCGAGAACAGCGGCCATGCGCACCAGGTGGAGTGGAGCATCGCGCCGCTGCCGATCGTGGTGGGCGACGAAAACATGATCCGCCAGGTCTGGCTCAACCTGCTCGGCAACGCAGTGAAGTACTCGGGCAACCGCGAACCGGCGAAGATCCGCGTTGACTACCAGCAGCAGCCCGACGGCGGCCATCAGTTCACGGTCAGCGACAATGGTGCAGGCTTTGACATGGCCTACGCCGGCAAGCTGTTCGGTGTGTTCCAGCGCCTGCACAAGGCCAGTGACTACCCGGGGACCGGCATCGGCCTGGCCAGCGTGCGCCGCGTGCTGACCCGCCATGGTGGCCGTATCTGGGCCGAGGCCGAACCGGACGTCGGCGCTGCTTTCCACTTCTACCTGCCCCCCGCGACCGACGCGGACAAACAAGGTCCCTCTGCATGACGACTCTGCGCACCATTCTTCTCGCCGAAGACAGCCCGGCGGATGCCGAAATGGCGATCGACGCCCTGGAAGAAGCGCGTCTGGCCAATCCCATCGTGCACGTCGAGGACGGCGTGGAAGTGATGGACTACCTGCTGCGCCGCGGCGCCTTCGCCAACCGCGAGGAAGGCTTGCCGGCGGTGCTGCTGCTGGACATCAAGATGCCGCGCATGGATGGCCTGGAAGTGCTGCGGCAGATCCGCGAGCACGAAGAACTCAAGCGCCTGCCGGTGGTGATCCTGTCGTCTTCGCGCGAGGAAAGTGACCTGGCCCGCAGCTGGGACATGGGCGTGAACGCCTACGTGGTCAAGCCGGTGGACGTGGACCAGTTCTTCGGCGCGGTGCAGACGCTGGGCAAGTTCTGGGCATTGATCAACCAGGCACCGGAACTCGAGTGAGCCCATGCCCCTGACCGGTCCCGCCCTGGGGGCGCTGCGCATCCTGCTGGTGGAAGACTCACCGGAAGATGCCGAGCTGATGTCCGAACAGATGCTCGACGCGGGCCTGGAGGCCCGCTTCGAGCGTGTGGAGAGCGAGGCGGAACTGCGCCAGGCACTGGCTGTGTTCCAGCCGGACATCGTGCTGTCCGACCTGAGCATGCCGGGGTTCTCCGGTGACGACGCGCTGCGTATCGTGCGCGAGACCTCACCGGAGGTGCCCTTCATCTTCGTCTCCGGCACGATGGGTGAGGAGAATGCGGTAGCGGCGCTGCAGAAGGGCGCCAACGACTACATCATCAAGCACCAGCCTGCGCGCCTGCCTTCGGCGGTCGCGCGTGCGATCCGCGATGCACGCAGTGCGGTCGAGCGCGCACGCGTGGAAACCGAACTGATGCGTGCGCAGCGCCTGGAAAGCCTGTCCCTGCTTGCCGCCGGGCTCAGCCACGACCTGCGCAACATCCTGCAGCCGTTGCTGATCATGCCGGACCTGCTGAAGGCCCGCACCGAGGATCCGCAGCTGCACCACCTGGCCGACGTCATCGCCGAGTGTGGCCGCCGCGGCCATGAGATGGCCGAGTCGATGCTGTCGTTCGTGCGTGGTTCGCGCAAGCCGAGCGAGCGCATCGAGATCGACGGCCTGTTCGACGCGGTGGCGCTGCTGTTGCGCAGCAACGTGCCCGATGCCGTGCGCCTGGAACTGCAGGTGCTGGACGAAGGCCTGGTGGTCGACGCCAACTACACCGAACTGCAGCAGGTAATGCTGAACCTGGCGCTCAACGCGATCCAGGCGATGCCCAACGGTGGCCGCCTGAGCCTGACCGCCAGCCATGCCGGGCAGCGCGATGGTGTGGACTGGATGCAGATCTGCGTGTCCGACGAAGGCATCGGCATGGATGCGGACACGCTGTCGCACCTGTTCAATCCGTTCTTCACCACCAAGGCCGATGGCACCGGCCTGGGTCTGATTTCCTGCAAGCGCATCGTCGAAGGCGCCGGCGGCAGCATCCATGTCAGCAGCCAGCCGGGGCAGGGCACCTGCTTCGAGCTGCGCTTGCCGATGCACGAAGCCAGCGACGGCAGCGAGCCGATCGAGCAGCTGGTGGCCCTGGGCAGTGGCCAGTCGATCCTGGTGGTCGACGGCGAAGCTACGCGCCTGTCGCTGCTCGGCAACGCGCTGTCCAGCCAGGGGTATCAGCTGCAGCTGGCCTCCGATGGCCCGGCGGCGCTGCGCTGGATGCAGCAGGAGGCGATGCCGGCGCTGGTGATTGCAGACGCCGGCTCAAAGCTGCTGCCGGCCAGCCAGCTGCTGGGCGAGATGGCTGCGCTGGGCTATCGCGGCCCGGCGCTGGTGCTGGAGGATGCGGCGGTGGCGGTGCCTGCCGATGCCTTCCCGGCCGGCGTGGACGTCCATGTACTGCGCAAGCCGCTGCAGATGCAACAGGTGTTCCGCGCAGTGGCCGAGGCGCTGGGCTGACAAAGGGTAGTGCCGGCCGCTGGCCGGCATCCCCGTGCGGTGGGATCATTGCGGTTGCCGGCCAGCGGCCTGCACTACCGGTCCAGCGTTTCCCAGGGGAACCGCGGCAGGGCGTCCACCGCCTGTTCCAGGCGCCGTGACCAGTTCTGGTGGATATCGGCGTACAGCGCTGAATCCGCGCCCAGCCGCAGTTGCTGGCCGATGCGCAGTTCACCGTCGCGCAGCAGCGCCAGGTCGATCGGCAGGCCTACCGACAGATTGGAACGGATGGTGGAGTCCAACGAGACGATCGCCGTGCGGGCGGCATCCTCCAGGCGCGTGGCGGGGCTGAGGATGCGGTCGAGGATCGGCTTGCCGTACTTGGATTCACCGATCTGCAGGTAGGGCGTCTCCGGTGAGGCGGCGATGGCGTTGCCGAGCGGGTAGATCATGTACAGCCCAGGCCGCTCACCGGCAATCTGGCCGCCGAAGATCAGCGTGGCCTGGGTATTGACCCCATCGTGGCCATGTTCACTGTGGCTGCTGTGCACCTGGCTGTCCACCAGCAACTGGCCAACGTACGCGGCGGCCTCGAAAAGGTGAGTCATGTCGCGCAGGTTGGGTGAGCGCCGTTCGTCGGCATCGCGCCCCAGGCGCGACACCAGCAACTGGGTGGTGGCCAGGTTGCCAGCCGCCATCAGCACGTAGGCTGCCTGGCCGGGATATTCGAACACGTGCAGCTTGCGATGCACGCGTACATCGTCCAGCGAGGCATTGGTCCGGGTGTCGGCAGCGAAGACCAGGCCCTCGTCCACCTCGATTCCAACGCAATAGGTCATGTCGGTGCCCTATCATGTGCGTCCCGGATTGTAGGCAGGCCGCCGTGACGACGGCATGTCCACGCCCCCATCGCTGCCACCTGAACCGCATGACGACCGTGCTCCTGAGCCTGGGCAGCAATGTCCAGCCCCGCCGCTACCTCCACGCCGCGGTGGCGGCCCTGCGCGAGCGCTTCGGCGCGCTGCAGGTCTCGCCGGCCTACCGTACCGCCGCGGTCGGCTTCGACGGCCCGGCCTTCCTCAACAACGCGGTGGCGATCGAGACGGACTTGCCGCTGCAGGAACTGGACGACTGGCTGCATGCGCTGGAAGACGCGCACGGCCGCGACCGCAGCGGGCCGCGCTTCTCCGACCGCACCCTGGATATCGACGTGGTGTTCTACGGCGACCTGGTGGTGGAAGGTCCCGGCCACCTGCGCATTCCCCGTCCCGAACTGAAGCATGCCTTCGTGCTGAAGCCGCTGGCCGACATCGCGCCAGACTTCATCGATCCGGTCAGCGGGCTGGACCTGGCCACGCTGTGGCGCGCGCACGCGCAGTTTGGCGAGGCGTTCGAGGTGGTTGACCTTGAGTGATGGGGTCAGATCCCTTTTCCCGGCGGGAAAAGGGATCTGACCCTGTTGTGGATCCCGGCAGCGCCTCAACTTACCGTGCGCCCGCCATCCACGCGCAATGTGTGGCCGGTGACGAAGCTGGCTTCGGCCACCAGCCAGTACACCGCTTCGGCAATCTCCTCGACCGTACCGATCCGCGCCAAAGGCGTGCGCGCCAGCAGCGCCTCGCGGGCGAAATCGTCCTTGCCCTGTTCGGGCCACAGGATCGCGCCGGGCGCCACCGCATTGACCCGCACTTTCGGCGCCAGCTCCAGCGCCAACGAACGGGTGGCCATCTCCAGCGCGGCCTTGGCCATCGTGTAGGCGATGTGGTCGCGCATCGGATCGGTGCCGTGCAGGTCGGTCAGGTTGACGATGCAGCCCTGCTGGCGGCGCAGGTAGGGCGCGGCCGCCTGTGACAGCAGCAGTGGCGCGCGCGCATTGACCGCATACAGCTCGTCCATCGCCTCGGCCGTGACCTGGCCGAGCGGGGTGGCATAGAAGTTGGAGGCGTTGTTGACCAGCGCGTCCAGGCGGCCGAAGTGGGTAACGGCCTGTTCCACCAGGTCGGGCAGGGCGTCGGCGTCACGCAGGTCGGCCTGCAGCGCAAGCACGCTGCCCGGCCGCACATTGTCGAAATCGAACGCGGCCTGCTGCAGTTCGGCGCTGGAGGTGTTGGCATGCAGTACCACCGACCAGCCACAGGCGTGGAACTGGCGGGCGATGGCCGCACCGATCCGGCGCGCGCTGCCGGTGATCAGGACCACGGGGTGGGTATCGCTCATCGAGGGTCCTCCAAGGCTCGGCTATCCTGTGCACCATTGTCACCGCATTCGAAGACGCCATGCAGCCCACCTTCCCCCTGCCCGAAGCCGATGCCCTGGCCCACAGCGACCAGCTGGCGGCCGCCCTGCGTGCCGAAATCCTTGCGCAGGGCGGGGCGATGCCGTTCTCGCGCTTCATGGAGCTGTGCCTGTACACCCCCGGCTGGGGCTACTACAGCGCCGGCGCCAGCAAGTTCGGTGGCAGCGGCGACTTCACCACCGCACCCGAGCTCGGCAGCCTGTTCGCCGGCAGCGTGGCCAATGCGCTGGCGCCGGTGTTCGCGCAGCTGGGCGCGCAGGCCCGCATGCTGGAACTGGGGGGCGGTACCGGCGCATTCGCCGAGGCCGTGCTGCTGCGCCTGGCCGAACTGGACGCGCTGCCGTCGCGCTACGCCATCCTCGAACCCAGCGCCGACCTGCGCGAGCGCCAGCAGCAGCGCCTGCAGCAGAACCTGCCGGCCGAGTTGGCCGCGCGCGTGGACTGGATCGACCGCCCGTTCGAGGAGGAGTGGGAGGGCGTGGTGTTCGCCAACGAGGTGATCGACGCGCTGCCGACCCCGCGCTTCCTGATCCGGGACGGCGAGGTCTACGAGGAAACCGTCGAGCTTGATGGCGAAGGCAACTTCATCCGTGGCGCGCAGCCCGCTGACATCCTGCTCAACGGTGCGGTGCGCCACATCGAGCGTTACCTGGAAAAGCCCTTTGCCGACGGTTACCGCTCCGAGGTGCTGCCGCAGCTGCCGTACTGGCTGCAGGCAGTGGCTGGCGGCCTGCAGCGTGGTGCGATGCTGTTTGTCGATTACGGCTACAGCCGCAGCGAGTTCTACCAGCACGACCGCGACGATGGCACGGTCCGCGCGTTCTACCGCCACCACGTGCATAACGACGTGCATCGTTGGCCCGGCCTGCAGGACATCACCGCGTCGGTGGATTTCACCGCGATGGCCGAGGCGGGCATGCACGGTGGTTTCGAATTGGCGGGGTACTGCAGCCAGGCCAGTTTCCTGCTCGGCAACGGCCTGGACCAGGTGCTGCTGCTGGCCGAAGAGCGTACGGATGAGGTCGGCCGCATCCAGCTGCGTGACCAGGTGAAGAAGCTGACCCTGCCGACCGAGATGGGCGAGCGCTTCCAGGCCATCGGCCTGCAGCGTGGTGTCGATTTCGAGCCGGCGTTCGAACTGGGCGACCTGAGCTGGCGCCTGTGAGCAATGCGTTGCCGCTGATCAAGCCGCTGCGGCGGCAGCGGCTGTGGACCGCGCTTTGGACATTGGCGGTGTTGCTGGTGATCGTGGTCTGCCTGATCCCACCACCGCCGATCCCGCTGCCGGAAAACAGCGACAAGGGCGAGCACTTCCTCGCCTACTTCATCCTGGCCGGCAGCGCGGTGCAGCTGTTCCGGCCGGGGCGCCCGCTGCTGTGGGTGGGCGTGGGGCTGGTGCTGATGGGCGTCGGCATCGAGTTCGCGCAGGGTGCGCTGACCAGCAACCGCACTGCTGACCCGATGGATGCGCTGGCCAACACGATCGGCGTGCTGGCCGGCATGGCCACGGCGCTGACCCCGTTGCGCGATCTGCTGATGCGCTGGCGGGGCTGAGGTTCCTGTAGAGCCGAGCCCGTGCTCGGCTCCCTCCCGAAAGGCAGCCGAGCATGGGCTCGGCTCTACAGTAGATCCACGCCATGCGTGGATGGATTGCGCCAGGACAGGCTTGCGGTTACTTCTTCAGCGTGACCTCATCCAGCACCCACATCGCCGGGCGCGTATCGCCGGTGAAGTTGATGCACAGGTCACCCGTGCCCTGCGTGCCCTTCGGCAGCGCCGCACGCAGGGTCACGAAGCCACCGGCATCGGGCGTGGCCGGCAGCGGTACCTGAGCCAGCACCTTGCCCGTGCAATCACCGCGGCGGATCAGCATTTCGCCATGTGCGCTCCGGGCCTTTTCGAAGCGACGCTTGGGTTCATCGTGGGCCAGCTGGAAGTAGTACGGAATGCGGCCCGCGCGGACCTCCACGCTGCCGATGCCGTCCAGCTGCGCCTGCGGCCAGCGCCAGCATGGCTGGAAGATGTCGACGTTGAACACCGCACGCGTTCCCTCGCGCGGGCCGTCGTCTTCCAGGCGCAGCACCAGCCCCTTCTTGCCCACGCAGCTGAGCAGCGCATCGCTGCGGCGGCTGAGCAGCGACTGCGCGGTGAACGTGGCGATGGTCGGCTTCGCGGCCAGCATCTGGCCCTGGTAGAACGCGGCGGCCTGCACGGTGGTCGGCAGCGTCGCGGTCAGCGGCTGCTGGTACAACGGCGACTGCCCGGTCACCGGCTGGCCATCGGTGCTGTAGCGCACTTCATAGCCCAGCGGGTTGGCCAGCGATAGGGTCACGGAGTTTTTCGCGCGATCATCGGTGTAGTCCACGCCCACTTCGAACGGGGTCTGCGCGTAGGCCAGGCCCCAGGCACGGTAGCGCTGCAGCTGCGCGGGCAGGCGCGCGAGGAAATCGCGGAAGTCGCGATGTTCCGGCGTACTCCAGCCGGTCTCGGCCACGGCGGCCAGGCGCGGGAACAGGTTGTGCTGCAGGCGCGCGTAGGTGCGCGTGTGCTCGGTAAACATGTTGGCCTGCAGGCCGAGAATGTGCTGGCGCTTGTCGGCCGCCAGCTCGGCCGGCACCGGCTCGAAGTTGTACAGCTTGCCGAGGTTGACCTGGGTCGGGCGGCCCGGCGGTTCATTCGGCGAGGCCGTCTGCAGGTAATCCAGGTACAGGTACCCCACCGGCGACATGACCACGTCATGGCCGGCACTGGCTGCAGCCAGGCCACCTTCGGTGCCCTGCCACGACATCACCGTGGCCTGCGGTGGTAGGCCGCCTTCGAGGATTTCGTCCCAGCCGATCAGGCGCCGGTCGTGCTGCTCCAGGAAGGTCTCCAGGCGCTTGATGATGTGGCTCTGCATGGCCATTTCATCCTTGATGCCCAGCGCACGCATGCGCTGCTGCACCTGTTTCGAGGCTTCCCACTGGTCCTTGACCGCCTCGTCGCCGCCGACGTGCACGTACTTCGCAGGGAACAGCGCGATCACTTCTTCCAGTACGTTCTCGAGGAAGGTGACGGTGCTGTCCTCCACGTTGAACAGGTTCGGGAACACGCCCCATTCGCTGATCGGCTTCAGCGGGGTGTTGATCGAACCCAGTTCCGGGTACGCGGCGATCGCCGCGGTGGCATGGCCGGGCACATCGATTTCTGGAATCACCTGGATATGCAGCCTGGCGGCATAGGCGATCACTTCGCGGATCTGCTCCTGCGTGTAGAAGCCGCAGTAAGGATGCTCCTTGCCACTGGCCAGATCGATGCCACTGTCGCCGGCCGGCAGGCGGCAGCTGCCCACCTCGGTCAGCTTCGGGTAGCGCTTGATCTCCATGCGCCAGCCCTGGTCATCGGTGAGGTGCCAATGGAAGGTATTGAGCTTGTGCGCGGCCATGGCATCGAGCACATGCTTGATCTCGTCCAGGCTCTGGAAGTGCCGCGCCGAGTCGAGCATGAAACCGCGCCAGCCGAAGCGCGGCGCGTCCTGGATCTGCACCGCCGGCAGCACGCCGTTGCTGCCACCCGTGGCCAGCTGGGCAAGCGTGGTTGCGCCGTAGAACAGGCCGGTTTCGTTGCCGGCCTGCACCAGCACGCCCTGCGCGGTGCTTTCCAGCGTGTAGCTCTCACCACTGTCGCGGAAGGTCGGGATGATCTGGAAGCGGATGCTGCCCGACGTGCCTGCCGCCTTGCCTTGGGCCGGCGTAAGGCGCGGACCGCCGCTGCGGGCCAGCAGGTCGGCGAACTGGGTGGCGACGCGCTGCGCGGCTTCGCCTTCGGCGTGCAGCGCGGTATCGGCGCGTACGGTGATGCCGCTACCCAGGCCGGGCTGCACCGTGGCCGGGGCGGGAATCAGCATCAGGCTGCCGGCACGCAGCTGCGGACCCGGTGCTTCAGCGGCCGGCGTGGGATCGGCGGCGAGTGCGGGCAGTGCCGGCAACAGGGCGAGCAGGCTGCCCAGCAGCACTGCGCTGCGCATCCGGGCGCGGGAAGGCTTGACCATCGGAACGACTCCTTGGAACGGTGCGATGAACGCTATACATGAAAAACGCCGGGCCCGGAATGACCCAGGCCCGGCGTGCGTGCACGACTCGGCGATGTTGCTGCCGCTGGATCAGTACTTGAAGCGGAAGTTGAGGTAGTACTGGCGACCGTTGCTGTAGAACGAGGTCGGGATGGCCGCGGTCTGGTAGTACTTGTAGGTCGGGTTGTTGAGGTTCAGGCCATCCAGGCTGATGCTCAGCCAATCGGTGGCCTTGTAGCTCAGCGATGCCGACAGCGTGCCGAAATCATCCTGGTAATACGGGTTGGTGCCCGACAGGCTGATCAGGAACGAGGAACGGCGGGTGTAGCTGACCCGGGCGCCAAAACGCTCGTTCTCGAAGTAGGCACCCACGTTGTAGGTGTTCTTCGAGGTGCCCAGCAGGTTGTGCGAACCATCCGACCAGGTGTGCGAGGTGGTGCCGTTGGCGTAGGTGTAGTTGGCATTGATGCCGAAGTACTCGCCGATCGGCTGCTCGTAGGCCACTTCCACGCCGGTGACCTTGCCGTCGGCATTGATCGGGGTGGAGATCTGGTAGGTCTCAAGCTGGTTGGTCAGTTCGCTGTAGAGCTGGCGCGAGACCACGTCGAAGGCGATGTAGTCCTTCAGCTTCATGTGGTACGCACCCACCGACAGCAGGCCGCGCGGCATGAAGTACCACTCCAGGTTGGCATCCAGGTTGGTCGACAGGGTCGGCTTGAGGTTCGGATTGCCGCCGCCGCCGGTGCGGTTCAGGTCCGAGCCGTACGAGGACGCGCCCAGTGCCGAGTAGTCCGGCAGGGTCTGGGTCTGCGAGGCGGCGACACGCAGCACCAGCGAGTCGTCCAGGTCGAACTTGATGTTGGCGCTGGGCAGGACACGGTTGCGCTTGTTCTGGAAGGCCAGGCGCTCCCACATGCCGAACAGGCTGCTGACATCGGCATCGGCGGCCTTGCTGACGGCGTTGTAGGTGTCGATGTCCTGCTTGATGTTGACGTAGCGCAGGCCGACGTTGCCGCTCCACCAGTCGCCGCGGAAATTGGCCTGCACGTAGCCGGCGAAGTTCTTTTCCTTCACCTTCCACTCGGCGCCATAGTTGTGGCGACCGGTCGGGCCATCATTGCCGGCCAGCCAGGTGGAATTGTTGGTCACCGCGTCCTTCAGCGCGCCCGGGGTGAAGTACCAGAGGTTGCGCGGGAAGGTGCCGCCGATGTCGCCGGCAAAGCCGCTGGGGTAGTTGGCCGTGGCACCGTTCTTCAGCGCGCTCCAGATGTCACCCGGGGTTGCACCTTCCGGCGACAGCGCTTCGCGCTTGTGGTCGGCGAAACGCAGGCCGAAGTCGATCGAGCTCAGTACGCCGCCATCGTTGAAGTACTGGTTGAAGTCGAGCGTGGCCCACTTCTCCTTGTCTTCGGCGGTGACCTGCTGGTTGCCCCAGGTGCCGAAGCTGGTCACGCCGTTGGGCGAGAGGTCGCCGCCGACGTTCCAGTCGATCGGCGAGCCATTGCCGTGGGTGGCCCAGCTGGCGCCGCCGCCGTTGGCCAGGGTGACCTCGGCGATGTACTGGCGCGGCGTCTCACCGGTGCCCTTGGTGCTGCCGGCCTGGAACGTGGCGGTCAGGCTGTCGCTGATCTGCCAGTCGGCATCGAAGGTGACATAGCTCGACTTGGCCTTCGACTCGCGGTAGATCATGTCGTACACCGCATAGTCGGTGCCCGGCACGCCCCTGTAGCTGGCGTTGGTCAGCACGCCGTCCTTGACCACATAGCCCGGATCCGGCGCCTGCGACTTGGCGAAGCTGTTGCCGAACATCATGAAGTTGCGGTTGTAGTTGTTGGCCTTCAGCTCGGAGCTGAAACCATTCAGGCCCAGGGTGAGGCTGTCGCTCGGCTTGAACTGCAACGAGACCAGGCCGCCCTTGCGCTCGCGGGTCTGCTCAAACAGGGTCGAACCCAGCAGGCCCGGCACATTGACGCCGATCAGGTCCGGATTGGTCTTGGCGACCGGATCGCCGGCGCCGATCTTGAAGAAGCCGCCCGGGATTTCCTGTGCTTCACGGCGCAGCTCGCGCTTCTGGCTGAAGCCCTGCACCATCACGCCGAAGGTGCCTTCCTCGTTCTTGTAGTTGAACAGTGCCGAGTACTGCGGGTCGTTCGACTTGGCCTGGTCCGAGCGCACCATGCCGATCGAGCCTTCCGCGGTGAACGGCTTGGAGAACTCCAGCGGCTTGCGGGTGATGATGTTGACGGTACCGGTGGTACCGCCGTCCTGCAGCTTGGCCTGCGAGGACTTGTTCACTTCCACCGAGCTGACCAGTTCCGACGGCAGCAGCGAGTAGCTGACGCTGCGGCCGACGTTGTTGCCCTGGCTGAGCACGAACCAGTCGGCCGAGCCGACGGTGTGGCCGTTGATCAGGGTCTGGGTCAGGCTCGGGCTGGTGCCGCGCAGGCTGACACGGTCGGCTTCATCGAAGCCACCTTCGTCGGCGCTGGACGAGCTGATGTTCACGCCGGGCAGGCGCTGCAGGGTATCGGCAACGTTGTGCGCGGGCAGCTTGCCCACGTCTTCGGCGGTGACCACTTCCACGCGCGCATTGGCTTCGCGCTTGGTGTCCAGCGACTTCTCCATCGAGCCACGGATGCCGGTAACGGTCACGGTGTCCAGATCGGTGGCGGTCGGGGCCGCCTGCTGCGCGTGCGCACTGAAGGCGATGCAGCTGACGATGGCGGCCGAAAGCAGGGTCTTGCGGGTGTTCATGATGTCTCTCCTCATCACTCGATTGGGTGCCGGCGGCGGTGTTCGGTTACGGTTGCGATGACATGCGCGGGGCGGCGGCGAAGTCCCGTGCGTTGGCGTGCCACGTACTGCGTGCTGCGATTGCGTTGAAGCCTGTTGCGGTGTCAGGCGGCCGACTGCTGCAGGTACCAGCTGGCAGCGCCAACCACGCCCAGCTGGCCGTGCTCGACGACCTTTACCGGGATGCGTGCCAGCGCTTCGCCCATCGGCCCCTTCTGCAGGTAGCGTTCGACGAAGGTGCTGGCGTGCAGGTATTCGCGGATCTGCGGCAGGATGCCGCCGGCCAGGTAGACACCACCGTGGGCGCCGTAGAACAGCGCCATGTCGCCGATGGTGCTGCCGAGCAGGCCACAGAACACATCCAGCGCCTGGCGCGCATGCGCATCGGTATCGGCCATGGCCGCAGCGGTGACTGCGTCGGGGCTTGCCAGGGTCGGCGCCTGCCCCTGCAGCGCGCACACCGCACGGTACAGGTTCATCAGGCCGGGGCCGGAGATCGCATGCTCGATCGACACGTGCGCGCGGTCGCGCTGCATGTGGCGGACGATGGCCATTTCCAGTTCGGTGCTGGCCGCCAGGGTCGGCTGGCCGGCTTCGGTGGGCAGGACCACCGGGCCGTGCGCGGTGGGGATCCACAGCGCTGCACCGAGGCCGGTGCCGGGGCCGACCACCAGGGTCGGGCCACGCGCGGCGGTCTCCGGCCCGCACAGGTGCAACACGCCACTGGCGTCCACCTGCGCGGCGGCGTAGGCCACCGCTTCGAAATCGTTGACGATGTAGACCCGCTGCAGGCCGACCTCGGCTTCCACCTGGCGCGCCGACAGCGGCCACGGCAGGTTGGCGGTGATCACCGTGCCGTCTTCGCGGGCATAGCCGGCGCTGGCGACCACGCAATGCGTGGGCCGCGGGCCTTCGCCCAGGAAGTCGGACAGGATCGCGCTGAGGCCGGCATGGTCGGCATTGCGGTACTTGCGGTACTCCAGCACCTGCACCGGATGGGTGGCGTCACCGCTGGCCTGGACCCGGGCCACGCGCACATGGGTGCCACCGACGTCGGCGGCCAGGAACGAGGGCGCGACGCGGGACAGGACATGCGACGGGGCGGGGTGGCTGGCGATCACGCGGGCTCCTGCTGCAGGTGGGCCGGCCCGGGGATCGGGGGCGGCGATTGGGGCGGAGTCTGTAACCGCGCTGACAACGATGTCAACGAGTTCGTGACACTTTCGTTGCTGCGTCGCAACGAATGCGGCGCGCAGTAAACGTTTACACGGTGTGAGTGCGGGTTTCACGTGGGAACCATTGGTGCACGGGGCTCTAGGCCTGCCGCGCATTCAGCGGGGCGTACCGCGGCGGACTTGCGCAGTGCAGCACGAGGTTCAGGCAGGCGTGCATGGAAGTTGACAAACCGCCGTTGTCCATCGAAAGAATGTGACAACGTTGTTCCCAGCCACTCTCCGACGCCGCGTTCTGCGGCCGTCGCCGCAGGAGCCCTCCTGATGTCCGCCGTCCCCGCTGCAAGCGCGCGCCCGAACGTGGCCACCTCCATCGCCATCGTTGGCGTGTTGTTCTTCCTGATCGGCTTCTTCACCTGGCTCAACGGCCCGCTGATCACCTTCGTCAAGTTGGCCTTCGAACTCAGCGAGGTCGGTGCCTTCCTGGTGCTGATGGTGTTCTACCTGTCCTATTTCTTCCTGGCCCTGCCGGCGTCCTGGATCCTTCGCCGCACCGGCATGAAGAAGGGCCTGAGCCTGAGCCTGCTGGTGATGGCCGGGGGGGCCGCGCTGTTCGGTGAATTCGCCACCCAGCGCTGGTACCCGGGCGCGCTCGGCGGTCTGTTCGTGATCGGCAGCGGCCTCGCCCTGCTGCAGACCGCGATCAACCCCTACATCTCGATCCTCGGCCCGATTGAAACGGCGGCACGCCGCATCGCGCTGATGGGCATCTGCAACAAGATCGCCGGCATGCTGGCGCCGGTGCTGATCGGCACCCTGGTGCTGCACGGCATCGGCGATCTGGACAAGCAGGTGCAGGCCGCCGACGCGGTCACCAAGGTCGCGCTGCTCAACGAATTCGCCGCCAAGATCCATGCGCCGTACCTGGCGATGGCCGCGCTGCTGGTGGTGCTGGCGGTGGCCGTGCTGTTCTCGCCTCTGCCGGAGATCAAGTCCTCCGAAGCCAATGCAACGCCGTCAGGTGCACCGGGAACGGCCGAGCGCCGCAGCATCTTCCAGTTCCCGCATCTGTGGCTGGGCGTGCTGTGCCTGTTCGTGTACGTAGGCGTGGAAGTCATGGCCGGTGATGCGATCGGAACCTACGGTCACGGTTTCGGCTTGCCGCTGGACCAGACCAAGATGTTCACCTCGCTGACGCTGGGTGCGATGTTGGCCGGCTACGTGGTCGGCCTGCTGGCGATCCCCGGCCTGGTCTCGCAGTCGCGCTACCTGACCATTTCGGCAGTGATGGGCGTGGTGTTCTGCCTGGGCGCCTGGGCCACCCACGGCTACGTCTCGGTGGCCTTCGTGGCCCTGCTGGGCTTCGCCAACGCCATGATGTGGCCGGCCATCTTCCCGCTGGCGATCCGCGGCCTGGGCCGCTTCACCGAGACCGGCTCGGCCCTGCTGGTGATGGGCATCGCCGGCGGCGCGATCATTCCGCAGCTGTTCGCCGTGCTCAAGCAGCACATCGACTTCCAGCTGGTGTTCGTGCTGCTGATGGTGCCGTGCTACCTGTACATCCTGTTCTACTCGGTGATCGGCCATCGTGCCGGCCTGCCGCAGGACAAGGCCTGATCGGCGATGATGGACTGTAGCCAACCCCAGGGAAAACCCATGCGCAGAGCGACCATCAAGGACGTTGCGGAGAAGGCCAAGGTCTCGCTGAAGACGGTCTCGCGGGTGATCAACAATGAGCCCTCGGTGATGCAGGCCACCCGTGCGCGGGTGCTGCGTGCCATCGCCGAGCTCGACTACGAGCCCGATCCGTCCGCGCGCAACCTGCGCAGCGGCACTACCTTCGTGATCGGGCTGGTCTACGACAACCCGAACCCGTACCACATCATCGGCGTGCAGAACGGCGTGCTGGCCGCGTGCCGCGAGACCGGTTTCGGCCTGCAGATCCATCCCTGTGATTCGAGCTCGCCGTTGCTGGCCGATGAACTGGCCGACTGGGTGCAGCGCTCGCGGCTGGCCGGGCTGGTGTTGACCGCACCGATGTCCGAGCGCCGAGACCTGATCCAGGCGCTGACCGCGCGTGGCATCAAGCTGGTGCGCATCATCGCCGCCACCGAAGACCCGGCCGACGGCGCCTGCGTGTTCGTCGACGACCGCGAGGCGGCCTACGAGATCACCGAGCACCTGATCCAGCTCGGTCACCAGCGCATCGGTTTCCTCTGGGGCGGCAGCTCGCACCGCTCCTCGGGCGAACGCTATGCCGGCTACGAAGCGGCGCTGAAGGACTACGGCATGACCGTGGACAAGCACCTGGTGGTGCAGGGCGATTACACCTTCGACGATGGTTTCCGTGGGGCGCGCCGCCTGCTGGCGCTGCGCGAACCGCCCACCGCCATCTTCGGTTCCAACGACGAAATCGCTGCCGGCGTGCTGGCCGCCGCCAAGTCGGCCGGCATGAACGTGCCCTACGACCTGTCCATCGCCGGTTTCGAGGACAGCCCGTTCTCGCGCCAGTCGTGGCCACCGCTGACCACCGCCAAGCAGGCCACCGAGGACATCGCCCGCCACGCCGCGCGCCTGCTGATCGCACAACTGCGCAGCGACGCCTACGACGATGCGCCGGCACCGCTGCACAACCAGGGCTTCGTGCCGCAGCTGGTGGTGCGCGGCTCGACCGCGCCGATGCGCCCGGCCGGCGCACGCCCCCTTCCTTCCGATCCTGCCTGAGCCCGCCATGTCGCTGTCAGACCCCACGTCCACCCTGATGTTCGCCGAGGCCGCCGAAGCGGCCGACGTGGTTGCCCGCCAGTTCTCGCGCAACCACGCCACCCTGGAAACCCTGGCCGCCAGCCTGCGCGCGGCGCCGCCGCCGTTCGTGGTCACCTGTGCACGCGGCAGCTCCGACCATGCCGCCACCTACGGCAAGTACCTGCTGGAAACCCAGCTGGGCCTGGTGGTTGCGTCGGCCTCGCCGTCGGTGGGGTCGGTCTATGCCGCACCGCTGCAGCTGCGCGGTGCGCTGTTCATCGTCATTTCGCAGTCGGGCAAGAGCCCGGACCTGCTGCGCAACGCCGAGGCGGCCAAGGCCGCTGGCGCACGCGTGATCGCGCTGGTCAACGTCGAGGATTCGCCGCTGGCGCAGCTGGCCGACACGGTCATTCCGCTGCATGCCGGTGCCGAAAAGAGCGTGGCGGCGACCAAGAGCTACCTGGCCTCGCTGGCTGCACTGCTGCAGCTGGCCGCCTACTGGAAGCAGGACAGCAGCCTGCGCAACGCGCTGGACCTGCTGCCGGACGCGATGCGTGAAGCCTGGCAGTGCGACTGGAGTGCGGTGACCGAAGGCCTGGTCGAGGCCACCAACCTGTTCGTGCTCGGCCGTGGCCTGGGCTTGGGCGCGGCGCAGGAAGCGGCGCTGAAGTTCAAGGAAACCTGCAGCCTGCACGCCGAAGCCTACAGCTCGGCCGAAGTGAAGCATGGCCCGATGGCGCTGGTCGACCGCGGCTTCCCGGTGCTGGCCTTCGCCCAGCCCGACGAAACCGGCGCCGGCACCCGCGCGGTGGTCGAGGAATTTTCTGCACGGGGCGCGCAGGTGTGGCTGGCCGGGGCCGGCGGCAACCTGCCGGTGGCGGCCGCACCGCACCCGCTGTGCGCACCGCTGCTGACCGTGCAGAGCTTCTACCGCGCGATCAATGCGCTGGCGCTGCGTCGTGGCTTCAACCCGGATCTGCCGCCGCATCTGAACAAGGTTACGGAGACGGTGTGATGGCAACGGTGCTGCGCAACGCCCGCATTCTCGCCGGCGATGATTTCCGCGATGACCTGGCGGTGGTGATCGAAAACGGGCAGATCACCGCTCTGTTGCCCGACGCCGCACCACAGCTTGGCCATGCTGCCGAGCAGGTGGACCTGGGCGGCGGCTGGCTGCTGCCCGGCTTCATCGACGTGCAGGTCAATGGCGGTGGCGGCGCGTTGTTCAACAACACGCCCGATGTTGCCTCGCTGCGTACCATCGCGCAGGCTCACCGCCGCTTCGGTACCACCGCGATGCTGCCCACGCTGATCAGCGATGACGTGGCGGTGATGCGCGAAGCCATCGGTGCGATGCGCGAGGCGATCGCGCAGGGCGTGCCGGGCGTGATCGGCATCCATCTCGAAGGGCCCTACATCGCGCCGACGCGCAAGGGCACGCACGATGCCAGCAAGTTCCGCGTGCCGGACGAAGAAGAGATCGCGCTGGCCGCGTCGCTGGACAACGGGGTGACCCTGCTGACCCTGGCACCGGAGCGCGTGCCGCTGGAGACCATCCGCGCGCTGGTCGAACGTGGCGTGATCGTGGCCGCCGGCCACACCGCAGGCACCTACGAAGAGATCCGCGCCGGCCTGGATGCCGGCGTGCGTGGCTTCACCCACCTGTACAACGCGATGTCACCGCTGCAGGGCCGCGAGCCTGGCGCGGTGGGCGCTGCGCTGGAAGACCGCGACAGCTGGATCGGCATCATCGTCGATGGCGTGCATGTGCATCCGGCCAGCCTGCGGGTGGCGCTGGCGGCCAAGCCGCGCGGTCGCCTGCTGCTGGTGACCGATGCGATGCCGCCGGTCGGTGCCGACGATCCCAGCTACGTGCTGTACGGCGAAACCATCACCGCCATCGACGGCGTGGTGCGCAATGCCGCCGGTTCGCTGGCGGGCTCGGCGCTGGACATGGCCACGGCGGTGCGCAACACCGTGCAGCTGCTCGGCCAGCCGCTGGCCGAAGCCGCGCGCATGGCTTCGACCTACCCGGCGCAGTTCCTCAATGTCGACGACCGCCTGGGCCACATCGCCGAGGGCTACCAGGCCGACCTGGTGCTGCTGGATGACGCCCTGCAGGTACGTGGCACCTGGATTGCCGGACAGTACGAGGCCGCCTGATGAACAGTACGCCGCCACGCCGTCTGGGCTCGATCGATGCCCTGCGCGGCATCACCGTGGCGGCGATGCTGCTGGTCAACAATCCAGGCGACTGGAGTGCAGTGTTCGCGCCGCTGCGCCATTCGGAATGGCATGGCTGCACGCCTACCGATCTGGTGTTCCCGTTCTTCCTGTTCCTGGTGGGCGTGTCGATGGCCTTCAGCGTGGCACCGCGCGCGCTGGATGCCGCTGCGCGTCCTGCACTGGCGCGCGGTGTGCTGGAGCGCGCGCTGCGCATCCTGGTGGCCGGTGCGCTGCTGCACCTGCTGATCTGGTGGGCGTTGGATACCCATCACTTCCGCATCTGGGGCGTGCTGCAACGCATCGCGGTGTGTGCGGCGTTGGTGGGCGTGCTGGCGGTCTACGCGCGGCCGCGCGTGCAGGCCGGCATGCTTGTTGGACTGTTGGTGGGGTACACGGTGCTGCTGCTGGGCGTCGGTGACCTGGCGCCGTGGACCAACCCGGCCAGCCGCCTGGACACCACGCTGTTCGCACCGTGGATCTATCAATGGCATGCCGATACCCGCCTCGGCCATGACCCGGAAGGATTGCTGAGCACGCTGGGTGCACTGGCCAGTACCGTGCTCGGCCTGTTGGCCGGTGGCCTGCTGCGCAGCGGGCGTTCGACGGCACTGGCCGGGCTGGCCGTGGCGACCGCCGTGCTGGGCCTGTTGCTGGCCGGGGTGCTGCCGTTGAACAAGCAGCTGTGGACGCCCAGTTACGTGCTGTGGACCGGTGGCCTGGCCGCGCTGGCGCTGTGGCTGGGCCACGTGCTGATAGACCTGAAGGGATGGCCGGCGCTGGGCCGGCGCTTCGGCGTCAATGCGATCACCGCGTATCTGGGGGCCTCGGTGATGTCGGTGGCGTTGATGGCCAGCGGTGCCTGGAGCTGGATCTGGCAGCAGCTGGCCGCCCCGATGCCGCAGGCGCTCGAGCTGGCATCGATGCTGCAGGCGCTGGCGTTCGTCGCACTCTGGTGGGGCGTGGCATGGTGGCTGGACCGGCGGAAGATCTACCTGAAGATCTGACCCCATCCGCCAACGCCATCCACGCATGGCGTGGATCTACCAGGTGCCACGATTGAATCGATTGGCGATGCAGGATCAGTAGATCCACGCCATGCGTGGATGCTTTGCGCGTGATTCCGGATGCCGGAAAAATGAACGATTTCAGCCACATCACATTGGCGTGAGGGCCCGGCGATTTCACATCCGAAATGTGATTTCCCGCACGCAAGTTCACCTATCGAAACGGTTCACATCACGCCAGACTGCACACGCAGCAGTGTGCATTTGCAGTTCCTGATTCCCTGTCCAGGAGAACTGTATGACCCGTGCCGTCCCGCGCGCTTTCCGTCCGCGCCGCCTCACCGTTTCCGTGCTTCAGGCACTGGCTGTCCCGTCCATGGTGCTGTTGACCGCCAGCGCCGCCTGGGCTGGCTGCAGCACCGTCGCGCCGGTCACCGGCCAGACGGTCACCTGCGATGCCAACGCGCCGAATCCGCAGACGGTGCCTATCACAGCCAGCGGCGAAGCGGGCATCACCGTCAACGTCGCCAGCGGTGCCCAGTTGCAGCAGAGCGGTGGTGGCAGTGCGATTTCGCTGGTCGGGGCCGGCGGGCACCTGCTGTCCAACCTCGGCACGATCAGTTCGGTGGGGGGTGTGGCGGTCCAGCTCGGTGGCGGCAGCCGTGTCGAGAATTCGGGCAGCATCAGCACCGGCAACAACATCGCGCTGCAGTTCGTTGGCGCCGGCGACAGCGTGTTGGTCAACCGTGGAACGATCAGCGGGCGCACTGGCGTACAGTTCGATTCGGGCAACGACCGCCTCGAGATGCAGGCCGGCAGCATCAGCGGCGGCGTCCTGCAAGGAGATGGCAACGACGTGCTGCTGCTGGGCAATGGCACCATCGACAGCGTCGACCAGGGCAGTGGCGATGACCAGATGACCGTCACCGGCGGCACCGTCACCGGCCTGGTAGCGCAGGGCAGTGGCCGCGATGATTTCGTCATGAGTGGCGGCACGATCGGCGCGCTGCAGCAGGGCGACAACATCGATACCTTCCGCATGAGCGGTGGTCGCATCATCGGCGCGTTCGAGGATGGCGACCAAGCCTGGATGACCGCTGGCCGCATCGGCCGCGTCAACATGAAGCTGGACAAGAACCTGTGGGACCAGTCCGGCGGCACCGTGGATGGCAACGTGGTGACCGGCTTCGACACCGACACCATCATCATTTCGGGCACGGCCTACATCGGCGGCAACATCAGCGTCAGCGGCGGCAACGACAGCGTGACCATCACCGACGGCACCGTGCGAGGGCAGGTACTGCTCAGCACCGGCGATGACACCTTCAACTGGAACGGCGGTGGCATCGTCTACGGTGCGATCGACATGGGCCCGGACAACGACGTGGCCAACCTCAGCAACCTCAACCAGGGCAACCTGGGTGCGGTGCCGCTGTTCGACGGGGGCAGTGGCATCGACCAGCTCAACCTGAGCAACGTCAAGACCGCAGGCGTGGGCCGCTTCCAGAACTGGGAGGCGATCAGCCTGGCCAACAGCACGGAGCTGAGCTTCGATGGCGACCTGGTGCTGGGCGACAGCGCAACCGGCACCGGTACGCTCACGGTGGACGACACCAGCACCGTCTACGCGGGCAGTGGCGGCCATGCCATCCGCCCGTTCAACAGTGCTGTACTGGTGGAGATGGTCAATGCCGGGCGCATCGACCTGACCGGTACCGGCGCCGGCGACGTGTTCATCGTGCGTGGCAACTACCGCGGTGACGGTGGTGGCCTGTACCTGCGCACCGTGCTGGGCGCGGACAACTCACCCAGCGATCGCTTGGTGATCGATGGCGGTACCGCCACCGGAACCACCGGCATCGGCGTGCTGAATGCCGGTGGCAGCGGCGCGGCCACGCTGGCCGATGGCATCCTGGTGGTGCAGGCCTTGAATGGTGGCCGCACCGCGCCGGGCGCGTTCTCGCTGTTCGCACCGGTCGCGGCCGGTGCCTACGAGTACTTCCTGTTCAAGGGCGGTGTCAGTGCCGGTACCAGCGAGAACTGGTACCTGCGTTCGACGCTGGTGAGCGGGCCGACGCCGGCACCCAACGGTGGTGGCAGTGCCACCCCGCCGCCGCCGACGCCGCCGGTGGCACCACCGCCTCCCATTACCCCGGCGCCGCCACCGCCGCCCGAAGGCGCCACCGATCCGGACCTGACCGCGGGCGAGACCGCGCCGCCACCACCGCCACCGGAACCCGCGCCGGTGGCGCCACCCAGCGATCCGGCCGTGCCGGATGTGCCCATGGCCGGCGGTGCATTGCCCGGTACCGGTGCACCGCCGACGCCGGGTGCACGCCCGGCCGAAGGCGCGGTGGTACCGCTGTACCGCGTGGAGACCGCCGCCTACGCGGTGGTGCCGCCGCTGCTGCGCGAGACCTCGCTGGCCAGCCTCGGTACCTTCCACGAGCGGCAGGGCGAACAGCGCCTGCTGTACAACCAGGGCGCATTCCGCACCGCCTGGGGTCGCCTGGTGGGGCAGAGCAGCGAGATCCATTGGAAGGGCGATGCACAGCCCGGCTTTGATGGCGACGTGATGGGCCTGCAGGCCGGCCTCGACGTATGGGCTGCGGCGTCGGACAACCACCGCAACCAGATCGGCGTGTTCGTCGGCCGCACCCGCGCGCAGGGCAAGACCACCGGCCTGGCACTGGGCTGGGAGAACGTACAGGTGGGCCAGAACCGCCTGGACGACAAGCACGTGGGCCTGTACTGGACGTTCACCGACAGCAGCGGTGCCTACATCGACGCCGTGGCGATGCAGAGCCGCTACGACGGCCGCGCGCGTTCCTCGCGCGGGCTCGGCTTCGGCCTGAGCGGCGACGGCACCAGTGTGTCGGTGGAGGCTGGCAAGCCGCTGCTGCACTTCGGGCAGTCCGCATGGTGGCTGGAACCGCAGGTGCAGGTGATCTGGCAACGCACTTCGCTGGATGACCGTCGCGATGAAATATCGAGCGTGCGCTTCGACAACGACAACGCCTGGACCGGCCGTGTGGGCCTGCGTTTGGCCGGCGATTACCAGCTGGCCGACAACGGCTGGCAACCGTATTTCAAGCTGAATTACTGGCATGGTCGTTCCGGCGAGGATCGCATCCGCTTCGACGACGACGTGATCATCAATTCGCAGCGTTCACGCGCGCTGGAAGCCGGCGTGGGTGTGGTCGGGCGCTTCAACCGCACCATCAGTGCGTACGCCGTGGCCGACTACACGCGCGAGCTGGGCGGCGACCGCAACGAGAAGCGCCGCATCATCGAAGGCAACATCGGGCTGCGCGCGGACTGGTAGCGCCCTTGCGCTCGGGGGACCCTGCTCTGGTAGGTGCCGACCTTGGTCGGCACTGAACCTACCGACGCCACGAGCACAGTGCAGCCGAGCATAGGCTCGGCTCTACGACAACGGCGCGCACGCATCCGGCTCCACCAACGCCCCGGCATGATCGGCCAACACCACCACCGCATGCAGCAACCCTTCCTCCACCTGTGGCGGACACTGCACCTGCGCATCATCCATCTCGCGCGCCGACTGCGCCGCCAGCAACACACCGCCGCAGGCGGACAATGCGGCAAGACAGCGCGTCGCCTCGGCCAGTTCCCGGCCGCGCGCCTCGCTGAGTTGCCGCTCGCGCCACGCCTGGCCGTCGGCTCCGTGGCTGTGTGCGATGCCGCGCAACCGGGCGAAGAACGCCGACTGCGGCGCCTGTTCGTCGGCTTCGGTGAGCGCATCTTCCAGCGCTTCGGCTGCCGTAGTGGACAGCTGCAGGTCGGGCAATGCAGCACCGAGCAGTGCCTGCAGGCGCGGATAGGTGGGGTAGGGCGTGTTCATGGCAGCAACCTCACAAGGCAAGGCCACCTGCGGGATGCAAGGTGGCGGGCGGTGCGGGTTGGCGTGCCGGTGAAGCTCTTCACGAGGAATGACGCCGGCGGATCCGGGGATCCCCACGCACCGCCCGCCGCAGAACGACGGACGGTGCATTGTTCGGGCCGGCAACGACGTTGCAAGCCCGCTCGTGAAAAGCTTCATTCAGGACGCCAATCCCGGTCAGCGCAGGACGCGCCGACGGAGGCCACCTTGGCGCGTTGTGCGCCGCGATGACATGGGCAAAGTTGCAATGTGGTGACTGCACGCAAGCCGCCTTGCTGCAACCCGCGACCGGGCCGGATACGACAGTTCGCGCGTGGCGCAAGCGATCATGCCCCGGTTATGCTGCGGTCCTGACTCAACGACAAGGAAGCGTCGCATGCAGGTTCGCAAGGGAGTGCGTCGCATCGGCGCGCTGATGTTCGTGTTGCTGGCGACCGGCGGCATGGCCGATACGCCAAGCACGGTCGAGGTGCCCTCGCCGGAGGCCCTGGCCGAGATCCTCAGCCTGCTTGAACGCCAGGCGCTGTATCGCGATCGGGTGGACTGGCCCGCCATCCGCATCCGCCTGCAATCGGCGCAGGGCGACCCCGCGCAACGGCTGGCCGTTCTGCGCGAAGCCATTGCGCTCAGCACCGGCCACCATGGTGCATGGACCACGACCCAGCGCCAGCGTGAATCCCTTGCGCGCGCGCAGCAGGCCGGTGCCGCCGCCGTGGACCAGGCCAAGGCCGTCGATGCGGTGGATGCGCGCATCGGCTGGGTGGTCATCGAGGGCTATGCCCCTATGCCCGGCGCGACGCCGCAGGAGAAATTCCGCCAGGACATCCAGCGCGCCGCGCGGTGGCAGCAGGTAATCCGTAGCAAGGACGACGGCATGCGCTGTGGCTGGATCGTCGACCTGCGTGACAACAGCGGTGGCAACATGTGGCCGATGCTGCTGGGCATGGCACCGTTGCTGCGCACCTCGGTGGTGAACAACGAAGATGTGGGAGCGTTCGAAGCCGCACAGGGGCCGGAGCGCTGGACGTTGACCGCGACCGCTGTACAGCGTGCAGGCAAGTCGGTGCTGGACTTCGGCCAGTCCGGCTATGTGCTGCGGCAGCCCGGCGCGCCGGTGGCGGTGCTGTTCGGGCCGCGCACCGGCAGTTCGGGCGAGGCCTCGGTGCTGGCGTGGCGTGGTCGTCCGCAGACGCGGAGTTTCGGTCAGCCTACTGCGGGTGTCTCCACTGGCAATGTCGTGCACACGCTTGCCGATGGCAGTCGCCTGCTGCTGACCACCAGCGTGATGCGGGACCGCAATGATCGTGGTGATGGCTTGAAGATCGAGCCCGACCAGCGCGTCGACGGGGACGCCGCCACCGTGGCCGCCGCCCAAGCCTGGCTGCTGGCCCAGCCCGCCTGCCAAGGCACCCGGTCATGATCCTGATCGGTCAACAGGAACGGGTGCTGATCGTCGGCCCCACCGAAGCCCACCACTGCCTGCGCTGCCAGACCGAAACCGAATTCGCCCCGCAGCTGCGCTACAAAATGGCGCGCATCTACCTGCTGTTCGGCTTCACCTACCAGCGCCGCTACGAACTGGCCTGTACCCGTTGCGAGCACGGCTGGGTGCTGGATACCGAGACCATGGACCAGCAGCTGGGTGGGGTGCCGATCCCGTGGCGGCACCGCTTCGGCCTGCCGTTGATGCTGTTAGGGGGCGCCGCGCTGGCGGTGGCCGGATGGATGTGGCGGCACGGATACATCGGCCGCTGATGGAGATGACACGGTTGCTTACATCCCAAATTGGGACTAGGATATCCGAATGAAAGTGGTTGCTTTGGCGACGCTGAAACGATTCTGGGAACGTCACCCTGATTCGGAAGCAGCGCTGAGGTCCTGGTATGACGAAGTGAGGCACGCCGTCTGGGACACACCGCATGACGTACGCCAACGTTACGCAAGCGCAAGTTTCGTGGCGAATAGTCGTGTGGTGTTCAACATAAAAGGCAACAGCTACCGGCTCATCGTCGCTGTGGGTTACAGGTTTCAAGTGGTCTACATCAAGTTCATTGGCACCCACGCCGAGTACGACCGGATCGACGCCGACACTGTGGAGCTTCTATGAACATCCATCCCATCCGTACGGAAAGCGACTACGAAAACGCGCTGCGCATGATTTCGGCCTATGTCGACAACGAGCCGGAGCCGGGCAGCGAAGATGGCGATCGATTTGAAATTCTCGTAACGCTGGTTGAAGCCTACGAAGCGAAGCACTACCCGATCGAGCCGCCAGATCCTATCGATGCAATCCGCTTCCGCATGGAGCAGGGCGGTCTGACCGTGAAGGATCTGGTGCCCTCCATCGGCCAGCTCAACCGTGTCTATGAAGTGTTGAATCGCAAGCGCGGTCTGACTCTTGAAATGATCCGGAAGCTTCACCGCAACCTGGGCATTCCCGCAGAAAGTCTCATCGGCCGCTGAAGCCCCTACCGATACGCTGCCGTGCCTCACTCCCGGCCTGTTAAAGTTGCAGCCTGCAACCACGTACCGGAACCGACCATGGACCACGACACCCCGTTCGAACCCCTCAACGACCTCGAGGTGCGCCTGCTGCAGGCCCAGGACGGTACGCTGACCGCAGCGCAGTTCCTCGACGGCCTGCTGACTTCGACGGCGTTCGTGCTGCTGGACAAGGCCATTGGTGAGGATGGCGCCTGGGACGAAAGCATCTCGCCGCTGGTGCTGACCAGCGAGAGCGGCGAGCCGATGTTCGCGGTGTTCACTGCCCCCGAGCGCGCGGGCCTGTGGCACGAGCAGCTGCCGCAGTTTGCGCATGCCATGCCGATCGCGGTGCACGCGCTGCTGGCCGGTATCGGCGACGGCGTCGGCCTGGTCCTGAACCCGGGCCTGGACGTGGGCATGGAGATGATTCCCGATGCCGTGGCCCAGCTGAAGCAGCGTGCGGCGGCGATTACCCGCGGCATGGCGCACTGAATCCAGCGATTGCGTGGTTGCCGGCCAACGGCCGGCACTACCCGTGGTGCAGGACGGCTGCGATGGCTTGCAAGCGCGTCCTGTTCAATGGGGAGGAGCATCGTGGGCAAGCGTTCTAACCGATCGCTGTGGGTCTATGAGATCGGCCTTCTTGTGGGTTTGACTCTGGCAGCTGCGTTCATCACCCGGTTCAATCCGGTGGAGACGCTCCGGCTGGGTGGATGGCTGTTCCTCTTGATGCAACCCATCATGTTGGGTGCTCATGCTGTCGACCATTTCTCGCGGAAGCGCCGTCGTTAGACGGGCGATGTGAAGGTGCCGGCCAGCAGCCGGCATCACCAGATGCTTCAGCGGGCAGCGGCGATGGCTTTCACCCGGGCCTTGGCGAGTGCCTCACCGATGGCCGGGCCCTTCAGATGCGTGGTATCCAGATCCCGCGCCTGCACTGACAGCGCTGCCCGGTGCAGGCGCTTGAGCGTTTCGCCCTGCGGGTAGTCGGCATCCTCGAAACCGAGCCGGCCGCGCTTGTCGGCCTCGCAGCACAACGCGATGCGGGCCACGCGTTCCGGCCGGCGCAGCGCATCACAGCGGCCCAGCAGTTCCAGCACGGTGGCATCGCGTAGTTCGTCGATGCGGTGCACGTTCAAGTGCTCGCGGCACACCGCTTCAGCCAGCTGCTGGTGCTCGGCTGGAATCTTCAACCGCGCACACAGTGCCTTCAACGGCTTGATGCCGCGCTGCTCGTGCATGATGTGGCGCGGCCATTCCTCCGGCGGGGTCAGGCCCTTGCCGAGATCGTGGGTGAGGGCAGCGAAGCCGACCAGGTCATCGCCGGGGGCGAGCTTCGCGGCCATGTCGCTGACCATTTCCTGGTGGATGCCGGTGTCGACTTCCGGGTGGAATTCGGCACGCTGCGGTACGCCGTACAGTGCTTCCAGTTCGGGCAGGATCGGGCCCAGTGCCTGCGCATCGTGCAGCGTGCGCAGGAAGGCGGAGGGCCGTTCACTGACCAGCGCCTTGCGCAGTTCCTGCCAGACGCGTTCCGGCACCAGTGCGTCCAGTTCACCGCTGGCGGCGACCTCGCGCATCAGTGCCATGGTCTCTTCGGCGACGCTGAAGCCCAGTGGTGCAAAACGGGCCATGAAGCGCGCCGCGCGCAGCACGCGCAGCGGATCCTCGACGAAGGCCGGCCCGACATGGCGCAGCACGCGCTGTTCCAGGTCACGGACACCGCCATAGGGATCGACCAGCGTGCCGGTGTCTTCGTCACAGGCAATCGCATTGATGGTGAAGTCGCGGCGCTGCAGGTCTTCTTCCAGCGTCACCGCCGGATCAGCATCGACCACGAAGCCGCGATAGCCGCGGCCGGATTTGCGCTCGGTGCGCGCCAGTGCGTATTCCTCACCGGTCTTCGGGTGCAGGAACACCGGGAAATCACGGCCGACTGCGGTGTAGCCCTGTGCTTCCATCTGCGCGGGCGTGGCGCCGACCACCACCCAGTCGCGGTCGCCGGCAGGGCGCTGCAGCAGGCGGTCGCGTACGGCGCCGCCGACAAGATAGATCTTCATGGGGGGATGATCGCATGGCCGGCGCAGATGTTCCGGCACGACCGATGCTGAGGCCTCACGGCAGGCCGCGCCACTCCGGCACGAACAGGCCGGCCAGGAACCATAGGCAGTAGACGATCCACAGGCAGAGGACGTACAGCTTGATCTGGGCTTCGTCCCACAGGCTGCCCCAGCTGTCGACGAAGGCCAGCGACTTCCAGCCTTCCATCCAGGCCGCGCCACCCCAGCGCAGTACCCAGGTGGCGAACAGGCTCCAGGCGGCGAATATCCCGATCCAGGCCAACAGGCTCATTGCGTTCCCCTCCCCGGGAAATGGCTACCAGGTCGTGCCAGCCAGAAGCCGGCACGACCGCAGTGCGATCAATCGCCACCTTGCTCAGCGTCGGCCGCGCAGCTGAATTTCTTGCGCTTGTCCACCAGGCGGCCCATCAGGCGGTCGCTCAGCGGCAGCGCATCACCATTGAGGCGCCAGTCGTAGATCACGCTGAAGGCCAGCACGCGGGCGACGTACTCGCGGGTTTCCTTGTAGCTGATGGTCTCGATCCACAGGTCCGGATCGAAGCCCGGGCGCTGGCCCTGCCAGCGTGCGGTCGGGGTCGGGCCGGCGTTGTAGGCGGCGATGGTCACGTACGGCAGACCGTCGTACTTGTTCATCAGCTGGCGCAGGTAGGCGGTGCCGATGGCAATGTTGGTGTCCGGGTCGTACAGGCTGTCGGCGCCGCCGTAGCCGGTCAGGCCGATCGACTTGGCCACGCTGGCACCGGTGGCCGGCAGCACCTGCATCAGGCCCATGGCATTGGCAGGCGAGCGCGCACGGGGAGTGAAGGTACTCTCGGCGCGGATCTCCGCGGCCACCCAGGCCGGGTCGATCGCGTTGCGTGCCGATTCGCGGCGGATGGTGGCGTCGTGATGCAGCGGGAAGCGCAGGTCGTACAGGCGCTGTTCCTGCGGCTGCTTGCCGAGCGCGAACACGGCGCGGTCGAACCAGCCATTGTCCTGCGCCACGCGCACGGCGAGGCGGCGCTGGGTGTCATCGAAGCGCGACAGCGCGCTGTTCCATTCGGCCACGGCCCAGCCAGCGCGGTCGATCTGGTACAGCGCCATCGCGCGCTGGATGGCCGGGTCGCGCGCGATCGCCGCCTGTGCCTGTGCGCTGTCGTTCGGCTTCCACGGGCACAGGGTGTAGCCCTGCTGCAGCTTGTCGGCGGCGAGGAAGCCGTGGAAGGTCGGCGCGCGCGCGGCCTCGCGGAACAGCGGCTGCGCCTGCTGGGCCTGGCCGGTCTTCTCCAGCATGCGGCCTTCGAAGTAGCGCCAGCGCGGGTCGCTGCGCTGCTTGCTGCCCATCTTGCGAATGGCGGTCAGCGCCGCCGGCCAGTCGCCGCGCGACATCGCTTCGCGCACGCGCCACTCGTGCAGGCGTTCGTCATAGGCCGACTCCGGCACCGCGTTGAGGCGGCGTGCCGAATCGGGCAGATAGGAGGCCACTGTCCACAGCGCGATCTGGTACAGCACCTGGCCCTGCTGGTCGGCACTCAGGCCGAGCGTCTGGGCGTACTGCGGCAGCTGCTGCTCGGTGGCGCCGGGGTCGGCCTTGGCCAGCTTGGCCAGGCCATCGGTGGCGATGCGCCGGCTGCGCTCGTTGCGTGGCCAGTTCAGGGCGCTGGCATTGGGCTTGTCGACAAAGGCGGCGTAATTGTTCGCCAGCGCCAGGTCGGCGGCAGGCAGGCCGCGTGCAGCGCTGCGCATCACCGCCGGTTGCTGGGCATCGGCGGCGGCATCGATGCGTTCCCAGCGCAGGGCGTCGCTCAGGCCACCCTGTGCCTGCAGCACGGCAAAAACGGCATCACAGCCGTCCGGCAGCGACTTGCCGTTCTTGCGCCACAGATCCTGCGCTTCACTGATCCACTGCGGATCGACCTTGCCCGTCACCTGGCGCGCGGTCAGCTGCGCACAGCGCAGGCCGGTGTTTTCGGTGGGCGCCCAGTTTGCCAGCAGGGTCGGCCAGTCCTGGCGGCGTGCGAGCGAGGGCAGCCACACGCTGCGGAAGGTGGTGGCCACGGCCTGGCCGTCGTAGCGCTTGAGGAAGGCCTGCGCCTGCGCGGTATCGACGGTATCGATGTTGCGGCGCAGGTTGGCGTACTCCAGCCAGCCATAGGCCGGGTGACGGCTGAGCGCAGCGGCCTGGCCAGGATCGAACTGGCCGCGTTCGGCGGCTGCGATCGCGGCTTTCAGCTGCGCATTCTGGGCATCGAGGGACTGGGCATTGGCGCAGCCGATCAGCAGCGTGGTGGCCAAGGGCAGCAGGGACAGGGCGGTCGAAGTGCGTCGGGTCATGGCGGGCAGCATAGCGGGCAATGGCTGAATTCAGTTTCGCATTGCGTGCACGCCGGGCGTCGGCAACGACAGCTGAATGAATCCGCGCAGGCCCTGCCGCACGGGGTTGCAGGCGTCGTAACGTCGGCCTTGGGCGAACGGCCCGGCTGCAGGGAGCGGCACATGGCGTTCAGTAGCGCAGGAAGAAGCGGCCCGCTGGCGGACATCAATGTCACGCCACTGGTGGATGTGATGCTGGTGCTGTTGATCATCTTCATTGTGACCGCGCCCATCGTGGCCCGGCCGATTGCGGTGCAGTTGCCGCAGGCCACCGATCGGGTGGTCGACCGTCCCGAACCGCCGCCTCCGATCGAGCTGCGCCTGGATGCCTCGAACCAGCTGAGCTGGGATGGCCAGCCGATGGTCATCGACGATCTGCAGGCGCGCCTGCAGGCGCAGGTGGACGAAAATGTCGGCAACCTGCCGGAGCTGCGCATCGCCACCGATCCGTCGGCCGAGTACGAAGGCATGGCGAGGATTCTGGCCGCGGCCGAGGCGACCGGTATGGAGCGGATTGCCTTCGTGCGATAGAGCGTTGCCTCACTGCCGCTCATGCGGTGATTGCTGCATGAGCGGCGCTTGCCCTGCTGACAGTGTCGCGTCCAGGATCCGCAGAAAAGCCATCTCAATCTGCGCCGGAACCGGGGTCGGATGTGCTCGCCACCTTCCGATCTCAGGGTCATGTTCAACGTCGAAAGCGGTCAACTCGGCTCTCTCGAAATCCACCACAACCGTCAACCCCTCTCCTGAGGCCGAGGCCGCATCGCTGGGAGAGAGGCAGTTGTTGCACTCGATCACGCCGCTTGCCCTCGATTCACCTGCCAGAGGAAGAAGCAGCGTGATCACCATCATGACGCTCGGCACGGCAGTTAGTGCTTTCATGATCGATCCTCTCGCGAATGGCTGGAGATGCGAGTCTGCACCGGGTCGATCAACCGGGCCTTCTGAATGAAGGAATTTCAAACTATTCCTGAAATGGTTCGGCAAAGGCACTTTCATGCGCGCGGCAGTTTCCAGCGCGCGCTGTCGCGGCCAGCATCAAAGCGAAGGCGGAGGAACATTACCGTCCGGTTCTAAACGGCACTCATCTGACGTAAATGTCATGCAATTGCGTCAATTTCGCGTGAAAGAGTGTCGATCGTCACGCCGTGATTTTTACCGCTTGTTTACAAAGGAGACGCTGCCGCCATGCAGGGGGGGGGCGGCAGCCCATGTCCCGACATTCCTTTGGAGAGAGAGCGAATGAATCACCTGCACCACCGCCCTTTGGCGGTTGCCGTCGCGCTGTGCGTGATGACCCTGGCACCGTTGGGTGCCGCTGCACAATCCACCACCAACCTGGATGCGGTGGAAGTCACCGGTACCCGCATCAAGCGCGCTGAGGTGGAGGGCCAGGTGCCGATCCAGACGCTGACGCGCGGCGATATCGAACGCACCGGCCTGACCTCGATCGGCGAAGTGCTGCAGCAGCTCACCGGTTCCGGTTCGGCGCTCAACGCCAAGTTCAACTCATCCGGCAACTTCGGTTTCCCGCCCGATGGCAGTGGCGTGGGTGCCGGTTCGGCGCAGGTCGATCTGCGCCACCTGGGTGCCAAGCGCGTGCTGGTGCTGGTTGACGGCATCCGCTGGGTCAACGAGTCGTCCGCATCGGGTGTCGGTGCGGCCACCGACCTCAACACCATTCCGCTGGCCATCGTCGAACGCATCGAGGTGCTGGAAGACGGCGCGTCGTCGCTGTACGGCTCCGATGCCATCGCCGGCGTGGTCAACATCATCACCCGCCGCGACTTCGATGGCGGGCAGGTGACCCTGAACTATGGTGAGTACAGCAAGGGCGACGGCACCCAGAAGGGCGTGGACCTGGCGTGGGGCAAGAGCGGCGACCGCTTCAGCCTGTTCCTGGGCGCCAGCTGGACCAAGCAGGACCCGGTATTCGCCAAGGATCGCGAGCAGTCGCGCTTCCCGATTCCGGGCACCGGCCTGGCCTTCGGCAGCGGCGGCATTCCACAGGGCCGCTTCGCCTTCGTCGACCCCAACACCGGTGCCGAGCAGGACATCGTGCCCAACAGCGGCGTGCCCAACCCGCGTTACGACGGCAGCGCCGGCTGCAACCGCAGCGATGACTACCACTGCTTCACCAGCGCCGACCGCTTCAACTTCGCCGAATACAACATGGTGCTCACGCCGTCCGAGCGCAAAGGCCTGTTCGGTCAGTTCCGCTTCGACATCACTGACAACGTGCAGTGGTACATCAAGGCACTGGGCAACCGCCGCGAGTCGACCAACCAGGCCGGCCCCGAGCCGCTGTTCTTTGGTCCCGATGGCGCCACCGGCAATCCGTTGGCCGACAACATCGTGGTCTCGCGCCTGAATCCGTACAACCCGTTCGGCTTCGACCTGGTGTCCTCGGGCAACATGAGCCTGATCGGCCGTCGCCCGGTGGAAGGCGGTGCGCGCGTGTTCAAGCAGGAGGTCAACACGACCTACGTGGCCACCGGCCTGGTCGGCAACTTCCAGGCCGCCGACCGTAGCTGGTATTGGGACGTCAACGGCATGTACAGCAAGAACAAGGCCGAACAGACCAACTACGGCAGCTACAACATCTACAACGTCAACATGGCGCTGGGTGACCCGGCGGTGTGCGCGGCAACCCCGGGCTGCGTGCCGTTGAACATCTTCGGTGGCGTCGGTTCGATCACGCCGGACATGCTGAAGTGGATCCAGCCGGTGGTGCACGACCGCAGCCAGAACGAGCTGAGCCTGTTCACCGCCAACCTGTCCAGCGAGCTGTTCTCGCTGCCGGCCGGCCCGGTGTCCTTCGCCACCGGTTTCGAGTACCGCAAGTACGAGGGCTGGTACCAGCCGGATCCGCTGACGGTGATCGGCCACTACAACGGCGTGCCGTCGCAGCCGACCTCCGGTTCCTACGACGTCAACGAGGCCTACCTGGAGTTGAGCGTGCCGATCTTCGCCGACTCCTCGTTCGGCAAGAAGCTGGACCTGAGCCTGGCCGGCCGCTATTCGGACTACTCCACTTTCGGTGGCGAGTTCACGCCCAAGTACGGCCTGCGCTGGCAGGTGACCGATGACTTCGTGCTGCGCACCACGTACGCCGAGGGTTTCCGCGCACCGTCCATTGGCGAACTGTACGGCTCGGCCGCACGTGCCGACCTGCAGCTGTTCGATCCGTGCTCGGTGGGCCTGGGCGGTACGCCGCCGCGTGGCAGTGCCGCCAATTGTGCCGCGCTGGGCGTGCCGGCCGGCTTCCAGCAGGCCAACTCGCAGATCTCGGTGACCACCGGCGGCAATCGTGATCTGGAACCGGAGCGCTCGCGCAGCTTCAGCACCGGCTTCGTGTGGAGCCCGTGGTTCGGCAACAACGCGTCGTGGTCGGAGCGCTTCGATGTGGAGGTGACCTTCTACCGCCACGCCATCGATGGTGCGATCCAGGCCATCAACGCGCAGACCCAGCTGGACCTGTGCGTGGACACGCTTGACCCGGTGTACTGCGATGGCATCACCCGCGCCAGCACGGGTGCGGTCAGCAGCTTCAACAACCGCCTGACCAATCTGGGCTCGATCAAGACCGACGGCTGGGACGTGGACCTGTTCTGGACGTTGCCGCAGACCTCCTTCGGCCAGTTCAAGCTGGCCTGGAAGAACACGTTCGTCGGTCGTTACGAAGCCACCGGCGCGGCCGGGCAGAAGCAGCCGCAGAAGCCGGGCGTGGAAGTGGCCGACAGCTCCATTCCGGAGTGGACCAGCAACGCCAGCATCGCCTGGACGATGGATCGCTGGAGTGCGAACTGGACGGTGCGGCACATCTCCGAACTGACCGAGAACTGCGGCGATGCCGTGGCATTCCCGGTGTGCAGCAACCAGGCAGCCGGCACCAACACGCTCTCGGCCACCACCTTCCACGACATGCAGGTGGGCTACAAGATCGACTGGATGAAGGGGCTGCAGCTGACCGCGGGCCTGAACAATGTGTTCGACAAGGATCCGCCGATCTGCCTGTCGTGCTCGTTGAACGGGTATGACGCTTCGACCTACGACATCCCGCGCGGTCGTTACTGGTACCTGCGCGCGGACCTGCGGTTCTGATGTGAGGGGGGGCAGCGCCGGTCAGTTCCGGCGCTGCCTTGCGGATGTAGCGCCGAGTCCGCGCTCGGCTGATTCTCTGAGCCGAGCATGGGCTCGGCTCTACAGGTGCGGGGCGGTCGTACCCCGCGTCTGATCAGAACGCCCAGGTGAACGTCAGCGAGCCATTGCGGCCATCGCCGTAGGCACCGTAGCCGGTGATCTGCGAGTAGTACTTCTTGTCCAGCAGATTGTTGAGGTTGGCCTGCACGCTCCATTCCGGCGACAGGCGGTAACGCACGAAGGCGCTGACCAGGGCGTAGCCGCTCTGTTCGATGCGGCCGTAAGCCGGCACCGCGTAGTAGATGCGGTTCTGCCAGTTGGCGCCGCCGCCGACGGTCAGTGCCTGCAGCGACTGCGGGGTGTAGCTGGTGAACAGTTTCAGCGCGGTCTGCGGCAGGTTGGTGTTGATGTCGGCGCCGTTGATGTCCTTGGCCACGTAGCGCGAAGCACCGAAGGTAGCGTTCCAGCCGGGCGTCAGTTCGCCGTTCACTTCGAACTCGAAGCCACGGCTGACGGTGCCGCGCGCGGCCACGTAGGCCGTTTCGCCGCCGGTGCCGCCGATGACCGGCTCGCCGGTGGACTGGCCGACGTTGTCCTGCTCGATGCGGAACACCGCCACCGAGGCATTCAGTCGGTTGTCGAACCAGGCACCCTTCACGCCCACTTCGTAGCTCTTGCCATCGACCGGATCGAGGTAGCTGCCGTTGCGGTCCTTCAGCGTCTGCGGCTGGAAGATTTCGGTGTAGCTGGCGTAGGTCGAGTACGTGCCGTTGATGTCGAACACCAGCCCGGCGTACGGCGTGGTGACCTTGTGCGTGCGGTCGGCGCCTTCGCCCTCGCTCTTCCAGTCGGTGTAGCGGGCGCCGATGATCAGCTTCAGCGGATCGGCCAGCGACAGGCGCGCGGCCGCGTAGCCGGCCTTCTGGGTGATGGTGCCCTCGCTGGCCAGTGCCAGCGGGTTCCAGTTCGGCTCGCTGATGTTGCCGGTCCAGTTCAGATAGCTTGCGAACGGATCCCAGGTCTGGCCGGCACCGCCGACCTGGTAGTCGCCGTAGTTGGCGTACTCGCGCTTGTTGTAGCTCAGGCCTGCCATGAACTGGTGCTCGCGGCCGAACAGCTGGAACGGACCATCAACGTAGCCATCGACGCCGGTGACCTTGCGCTCGGTGTTGTAGAAGCCCGCGGACGGCGAGATGCCCGCGCCGGTGGTCTTGTCGAAGTTCGATGCGCCCGTGGTCCAGTCGTTGTAGGCCGGGTAGAACAGCTTGTCGTCAGCCTTGGTCTCATCGTGCGTGGCACCGACCTTGAACTTCCAGCCATTGCTGAAGGCGTGCTGCAGGGTGGCGAAGGCGCGTTTGCTGGTGGTGTCCCAGTAGGTCCACTTCGGGCTCGCGTTGAACGATTCGTCGTAGCCCGTGCGCGAGCCATCGGAGTACAGCATCGGGAAGCCACCCCAGGTCGCGCCATTGGCGCGCTTCTGCTGGTAGTCGTAGCCCACGCTCAGCTGGGTGTCCGGGGTCAGGTCGGCGTCGATGACGGCGTAGCCCAGCGTCTTGCGCTGGTTATAGCGGTCCATCTGGCCGTCGGTGTCCAGATAGCTGCCGATCACGCGGCCGCGCACGGTGCCGCTGGCGTTGAGTGCGCTGCCCACGTCCACCGTGGTGCGGGTGCGGCCCCAGCTGCCCACGTTCACCGACACGCTGCCGGCCAGCTCGGCGCTGTCGGCGTGCTTGCGGATCAGGTTGACCGATGCGGACGGATTGCCGGCGCCGCTGAGCAGGCCGGTGGCGCCGCGCACCACTTCCACGCGGTCGTACAGCGCCAGGTCCAGGCCGGAATCACCATAGCTCCAGTTTTGCACCATCTGCGTGGGCAGGCCATCGAACTGGTAGGCATCGATGTAGAACCCGCGCGCGTAGAACTCGGTGCGCTCGCTGTCGGACTGGGTGCTGGTCACGCCGGTGGTGTTGGCCAGCACGTCGATGATGTCGTCCAGGTTCTGATCTTCGATGCGCTGGTGGCTGATGATGCTGATCGACTGAGGGATCTCGCGCGGCGCCAGGTCGAAGCGGGTGCCGGCCGAGGTGCGGCGCACCGAATAGCCTTCGGCGCGTTCGCCCTTGACCACCACCTTGTCGAGGGTGGTCGGATCGGCGGCGGTGTCGGCGAAGGCGGCCGGGGCCACGGCGCAGAGAACGGCGAGCACGGCAACGAACAGCCGTTGCGGCTGCGGGGTACGGAAGGCGGAACGGGTCATGGGGGTCCTGGACGAGCACGCGCGCTCGGCCGGCATCCAGAAGGCGAGGCGCTACGGGTAGGGGGAGGGCGGGCAGGCCGTCCTGGCGCCACCGGAAACGAAAGAAATCGTAATACGAACTATTCCTATTTACAAATAATGAACGAATCGATCCGATGATCCGGGTGTGGGCTGGGTCAGCGCAGCAGCGGGAGTGGATCGCGCGCGCCGTCGGTGCCGTAGATGCCCCAGTGCAGGTGCGGCGGCGTGCCCTTGGCATTGCCGCTGTCGCCGACGTGGCCAAGCAGGTCGCCGGCCTGGACCACCTGGCCGCGCGCCAGGCCCTCGGCCCAGTCGTCCAGATGGGCGTAGTAGTAGCGCTCACGCCCGGGCCCGATCACCCACACCTGGCGGCCACCGAGGCCGCGGTCGCTGACATCCACGACGACGCCGGCGGTGGCACTGCGCACCGGGGTACCGCGCCTGGCGAAGATGTCGATGCCGGCGTGGGAGCGGTCACGGCCGCGTGGGGCGCCGAAGGTATCGGCGATCTGGCGGGGCCGCACACCTTCCACCGGCACCGGAAGCTCGGTGGCCGGAGGCATCCGCGAGAGTGTCCACAGCAGTTTCGGTGCAGCGGCCCATGGGCTGTTCCACAGTGCCATGGCGGCAACGATCGCGATGACCAGCCACAGGCCGCGCAGCAGCCAGCGGCGCAGGCGACGGGCGGGGGAGGGCGATGTGTTCATGGTCTCCGACTGTAGCGCCCAGCCATGCTCGGCGGCTGTTGCTTTGCGGTCAAAGCGCAGTCGAGCATGGCTCAGCGCTACAGAACCGGGTCCAGTGGCACTTCGAAACTGCGCTTCAACGTTCCCAGTGCAACCGAGGTGCGGAAGCGCTCGATGTTGTCATCGCCACCGAACAGCCGCTCGGTGATCGCCTCGTACTCTTCCATCGACGCGGCCGACACCAGCAGCAGGAAATCGCCGTCGCCGGTGATCGAGTAGCACTGCTGCACCGCCGGGTCGTCCTGCACGCGGCGCTTGAACGGCGCCACGCGTTCGCGCTGCTCGCTGACCACGCGCACCTCGACGATGATGGTCAGCGGTCGCCCGACCTTGGCTGCGGCGACTACCGCCACGTTGGCCGCGATCACACCGCTGTCCTGCAGGCGTTTGATGCGGCGCTGCACGGCTGGGGTGGACAGGTGCACGTCCTCGGCGATCTCGCGCTGCGGCAGGGTGTTGTCCCGCTGCAGCAGGCCGAGGATGGCGCGGTCGAAGCTGTCGAGCACGGGGGCGGTAGCCATGGTGAGCAGAAGTTGCACGAACGGGCTGTCAATTGAGCCAAGTGCTCGGCGCGGGCGCAATAGACTTTGCCCATGCAGACCTCACGACTCGCGCCGATGTTGCCGGCGCTGGCGGTGCTTGGCTCGGTCACCTCGCTGGCCATCGGCACCTCCTACGCAAAACACCTGTTCCCGCTGATCGGCGCCCAGGGCACCAGCGCGCTGCGCGTGGGCTTCTCGGCGCTGTTGCTGCTGCTGTTCTGGCGGCCGTGGCGCTGGAAGACCGGCCGCGCGGATGCGATCACCCTCCTGCGCTACGGGCTCACCCTGGGCCTGATGAACCTGCTGTTCTACATGGCCCTGCGCACGATTCCCTTCGGCATCGCGGTGGCCATCGAGTTCACCGGGCCGCTGACGGTGGCGATGCTGTCATCACGGCGCCCGATCGATTTCCTCTGGGTGGGCTGCGCGGCGGTGGGGCTGTTGCTGCTGCTGCCGCTGGGCGGCGGCCGGGCGCTGGATCCGACCGGCGTGCTGTATGCGATGGGCGCAGCGGCGTGTTGGGGGCTTTACATCGTATTCGGCAAGCGTGCCGGACACCTGCACGCCGGGCATTCGGTGTCGCTGGGGCTGCTGGCGGCTTCGCTGGTGGTGGTGCCGGTGGGCGTGGTGCATGCCGGTGCCGCGCTGCTCGACCCGAAGATCCTGGCAGCCGGGCTGCTGGTGGCGCTGGTGTCCAGCGCGATCCCGATGTCACTGGAGATGATGGCGCTCAAGCGCCTGCCAAAGGAGACCTTCGGCATCCTGATCAGCATGGAGCCGGCGGTGGCCGCGCTGTGGGCGATGCTGCTGCTGCACGAACACCTGCACGGGCTGCAGTGGCTGGCGATCGGCTGCACGGTGCTGGCTTCGGTGGGCAGCACGATGACCGCGCGGCGATTGAAGGTGCCGGTGGTCCAGGCCGGGTAGCGGCAGAGAGCGTGCGGACCAACGGTCCGCACCCACCAGGGGGGCGGTTCAGCGCAGGGCGTCGGCCGGGACGTCGATCTGCATCGCCAGGGCGAGGTGATCGGAGAACGCGGCCGGCACGGCTTCCACGGTGCGGGTCTGCAGGCCACTGCTGACCAGGATGTGGTCGATGGCGCGGTCGGGGCGCCAGCTGGGGAAGGTCGGCACGATGCAGCCGGGCGGTTGCAGTCGGGTCTTCTGGTACAGCACCTGCATTTCCGGGCGTTCGGCCAGACAGTTGAAGTCGCCCATCAGCACCGCGTTGGGGTGGTCGGACAGCAGCTCGGCGATGAAGCCCAGCTGCGACATCCGCGATCCCGCGCCCAATGACAGATGGGCCACCGCCACCGCCAGGCCGTCGGCACCATCGCCGAACTTGGCCAGCAGCACGCCGCGCCCGCCGATGCGGCCGGGCAGGGCGTGGTCCTGCACTTCCACCGGTTCCAGCTTGCTCAGCAGGCCATTGGCGCTGGAGGCGACCCCGCCCATGCGCCGGTTCGGCTGGTGGCTCCAGTAGTTGAAGCCGGCGCGCTGGGCCAGGTAATGGGTCTGGTTGGTGAAGCCCGAGCGCAGGCTGCCCGGGTCGGCCTCCTGCAGGCCGACGATGTCATGTTCGCGCGCCAGGGTGGCGATCGCGTCCAGGCTGCTGCGCTTGCGACCCGCCGGCAGCGCATGTGACCAGCTGCGGGTCACATAGTCGCTGTAACGGCGGGTACTTGAGCCGGCCTGGATGTTGGCCGTCAGCAAGCGCAGGGTCCGTGTACGGGGGGAATTCACGGCCGGGAAATGCTTCTCTTGGATCAGTGAGCCTGGGCCGCACCGCGTTCGCGGGCGATCAGGTGGTCGGCGATGCGCAGCATGTCCGGGAAGCTCTTGCCCTTAACCAGGTACTTGCCGTTGACGATGATCGACGGGGTGCCGCTGATCTGGCTGCGCTGGGCGAACTGCTTGGCCGAGTTGGTCTTGGCGTTCACCGCGAAGCTGCCCATGGTGGCCGCGAACTGCTTCGGATCGACGCCGTAGGCGGCGTAGAACTTGGCGATGTCTTCCACCGAGTCACGGCCGCGCTCGCCCTTCAGGGTCTTCTGCGAGTGGATGGCGGCGTACAGCGCTTCGTGGGTCTTCTCCTGCACGCCCAGGGTCTGCGCGGCGTAGAAGGCACGGGCGTAGTCATCCCAGGTGCCGCCGAACATGGCCGGCACGTAGACGAAGTTCACGTCGCTGGGCAGGCCGGCCTTCCACGGGCCGACCAGCGGCTGGAACGCGGCGCAGGCCGGGCAGACGTAGCCGAAGATCTCGGTCACTTCGATCTTGCCGGCGGCCGGCTGGAACGGCTGGCCGTTCGGGATCACCTGGTAGTCGGCACCTTCCACCGGAGCCGGGCCGGTCAGTGCGGCGGTGGTCGGGGCCGGCGCGGCGGCCGGAGTTGCTTCGGCCGGAGTCTTCTCGCCTTCAGCGGCAGCCGGCGCGGCGCCTTCGCTGCCCGCCGCCGGTGCGGCAGCCGGTTCGGTGGTCGTGGCCGGGGTTGCTGCCGGTTCGGCGGGGGCCGCGGTGGTGTTGGTGCTGCCGTCGTCGGCCTTGCAGGCGGCCAGGATCGGCAGCAGCGCTGCGAGGGCGAGGGCGTAACGGATCTTCATGGAAACGTCTCCAGCATCTGGAAAGGTGGGGCCGGCGGCAGGCGCCGGCCAAGGGGAAATGATGACACGCGGCGGCGACAACGCCGTGTCGGTGGTGGGTGTTGGTTCAGCGGCCGCGGGCGGCGCGCGCCTGCGCGATCAGCGCCGAGGCAATGCGCAGCTGGTCGTCGAAGCTGTTGCCGCGCACCAGGTACTGGCCATTGATGATGATGGCCGGGGTGCCCGGAATCTTGGTGCGCTGGGCGAACGCGCGCGCGGCCTCGACCTTCTTCTGCACGGCATCGCCGCGCAGGGCCTGGATGTAGCGGTCCGGGGTCACGCCGTAGGCCTTGTAGAAGGTGGCGAGCTCATCGGCGGAGACGTTCTGCATCGGCAGCGAACCCTGCTCGTGCAGGGCCTTGAACACGGCGGCATGGCTGCGCTTGGCCACGCCGACTTCGTCGGCGGCGTAGTAGGCCAGTGCCCAGGCATCCCAGGCACCGCCGAAGGCCGCCGGGACCGGGGTGAAGCGCACGTCGGCCGGCAGCTTGGCCGCCCAGGCTTCCAGCTGCGGTTCGAAATGGGCGCAGTGCGGGCAGGTGTAGCCGAAGACTTCGACCACCTCGATCTTGCCGGCCAGCGGCTGGAACGGGCCCGGCTGGGCGATGCGCTCGTAGTCTTTGCCCTCGACCAGCGGGGCATTGGCGGGGGTGGCGGCGCAGGCTGCCAGCGGCAGCAGCACCAGCACGGACAACAGCAGGCGGGAAATCAACCTCATCGACACGCATCTCCGTTGAAAAAAGCAACGCCGGCGCAGCCGCCGGCGTGAAGGAAACATACCGCAGCCGTAGGCCGGCGTCGCGGCCCGGGCCGACCAGTGGTGGTCAGGGGGCGGCAGCCGGTTGTGTTGGCGTGGCCGTGGTGGCCACATCGTCGGCCTTGTTGTGCAGGCCCTGCAGGTAGCTCGACAGCGCCTGCACCTCCTGCTCGCTGAGCTTCTGCGCGACCGTGGCCATGATCTGGAAGTGCGCCTTGTCGGTCTCGTTGGTCTGGCCGGCCTGGTACTCCAGCAGGCGGCGCGCGACATAGCTGGCGTGCTGGCCACCGAGATGCGGATAGGCCGGGCCGGGATTGCCGGCACCGCTGGGGCCATGGCAGGCCATGCAGGCCGGCAGGCCACGCTTGGCATCGCCGCCGCGGTACAGCTGCTGGCCGATCTCGTAGAACTTCATGCCCTTGTAGGGGCCGTCGGCGACCGCCGTGTCATCGGCGATGCCGGCGTTGGCCTTCTGCGTGGCGAAGTAGGCGCCGATATCACGCATGTCCTGCGGGGTGAGGTTCTGCACGAACGGCACCATCGCCACCGCCGCGCCGGAACTGCGCTGGCCGTTGGCGATCAGGGCCATCTGCTGGGCCACGTAGCGTTCGCTCTGGCCGGCAATGGACGGGTACATCTCCACCGTGGAATTGCCGTCGGCACCGTGGCAGGCCGCGCAGGCCGTCGCCTTGGTCTGCCCGGCCTTCGCATCGCCCCAGTGGGTCTTGCTGAAATCCACCTCCAGCGAGGCGGTATTGATCGGCCCATTGTCGGGCAGCGGGGTCAACGTGGTCTGCGCGAACGCAGCAGCGGCAACGACTACAGCAGTGGCAAGGGCGGATACGGCAAGAACGCGAGCGTGGCGCATGCTGAAGCTCCGTATGGACCGGGCCGGGCGGTGGCGGCCGGCATCGCCCGGATTATCAACGCCGTTTCCGCGCACGGTCAACGCAGCAGTGCAGCAAAATGCCCGCAAAGGCCGCCGGCACGGGCGCGCGGCGCCGCAACATGCGATCCTAGGCACATGTCATTGCTCATCGAACGCGCCCGTTACCACCTTTCGGCCCATAACGTGCGGCAGCTGCCGCCCGACGAAGGGGCCGAAGTGGCCTTCGCCGGCCGCTCCAACGCCGGCAAGTCCAGTGCGCTCAACGCGCTGACCCGCCAGAACGCCCTGGCGCGTGTCTCCAAGACCCCCGGCCGTACCCAGCAGCTGGTGTTCTTCCAGGTCACCCCGGAGGCGCATCTGGTCGACCTGCCCGGTTACGGCTACGCCAAGGTGCCGCTGGACCTGCAGGCGCACTGGCAGGCCTTCATCGACAAGTACTTCCGCACCCGCGAGGCCCTGAAGGGGCTGGTGGTGGTGATGGACATCCGTCATCCGCTGAAGGACTACGACCGGCAGATGCTGTCCTATGCCGTGCAGCGTGGCCTGCCGGCGCATGCCCTGCTGACCAAGGCCGACAAGCTCAGCCGCAGCCAGCAGATGCAGTCCTTGCAGAAGGTGCGCAAGGAGCTGCAATCGGCCTACGGTGACAGCGTCAGCGTGCAGGTGTTCTCGGGCGAAGACCGTACCGGCGTGGACGAAGCCCGCGCCGTGATCGGCGGCTGGCTGGGGCTGGAATAAGGTATTGCCGGTCGCCCGGCTGGCAGCCGGGCGCTACCCGATCGGGTGGGTGCCGACCTTGGTCGGCACACCCTCACAACGGCGAATACTCCGCCGGGACCCACGCATAGGCCTGGCCTTCACTGCGGACGTGGCCCAGGCCCGGGAACGGCAGGTGCGCACCGGCCACCCACCAGCCGTTGGCGGTGGCCTGCTGCAGCAGCCCGCGACGGCTGGCGATGGCCGCCTTGCGGTCCGAATCGGCCTCGAACGCGGCCTCCGGGTGCGCGAACTGCACCGCATGGAAGTGCAGCACGTCGCCCCACACCAGCAGTGACTGGCCTTGGCTGTCGAACCGGTAGGAGACGTGGCCGGGGGTATGGCCATGGGTGTCCATCGCCACCGCGCCGCCGGGCAGGGCATCGCCGGGGTTGAACGTGCGCAGGTGGCCACTGGCCTGGTACGGTGCCACCGCGTTGCGCGCCAGCGGGAAGGCGAAGCGCACACCCTTCGGCGCGGAAGCCTCGCTGGCCGGGTTGAGCCAGTAGTCGGCATCGGCCCTGGACAGCCACACCGTGGCATTCGGGTAGGCCGGCTTGCCCTGTGCATCGAGCACCCCGCACAGGTGGTCCGGATGGGCGTGGGTCAGCAGCACCTCGTCCACCTCGGCCGGGTCCACGCCGGAGGCGCGCAGGTTGCCCAGCACCTGGCCCAGGCCGGGGCCGAAGCACTGCGCGGTGCCGGTATCGACCAGGGTCAGGTGGTTGCCCTGGCGCACCAGGAACGCGTTGATTGCGGTCTGCAGGCCCTTCTTGTCTTCCGGTACGTAGCGGCCTTCCAACAGGCGGCTGACCAGTGTCGGCGGCACGTCGACCACTTCCTGCCGGCCCAGCGCGACCACGCCGTCGAACAGGGCGGTGACCTGCAGCGCGCCGACGCGCTGGTGGTAGACGCCGGGCACCTGCTGGGTGGGAGCGGGCGAGGTGGCTTCGGCCAACGCGGCCAGCGGCAGGGAGGACAGGGCCAGCAGCAGGGCGGTGCGTAGGGGCAGATGGCGCAGGGTCATGAGGGTTCTCGGTGGATGATGGGCGGTTCCGTTGGCCTAGCGTGCCGTGACTGGCGTGCGCACGGCGCTCAAACCACTGCGTGGAATGCTCAGGGAAGGGGGTGTTGTCTGCAGGGCTGCGCCCTGCACCCGCTACGAGCCAGAGCAACGGCCCAAGCAACAGCAACAGCAACAGCAACAGCGATCTATCCGTGGGATGGCGGGGTGGGTCCGGTTGCGGGAGACGCCGTAAACCCATCCATGGGGGCTTGGCCGCGGCATCCATGCCGCGGACACTCCC